>NZ_JAFGZB010000007.1:0-375373 GCF_017947305.1 Pseudomonas sp. MWU347 | reverse complement strand
TCTGTATGGGTTTGTGGGAAACAGCCCACTGAGCTATTTCGATGACAGTGGAGAACAACGAACACCTGCCGAATTGAGAGCGGTCATCCATGAGTACTCAAACCTGCTGAATAGCGTCGATGCCGTAATGAACAAGCAGATGTACCAGTTCTACAACATGACCCGTACAAGGGACATCAACAAAGTAGGCTTTAAAAAGCTCCTGTTCACAATTACCAAGGTTTCTGCCTCAGCGACCATGGCGGCGGCGGCAGGTATGGGTGGGGCGCTTGTCGGCTCCGTGGCCGGGCCCGCCGGCGCGGCAATACTCGGGCCTGTAGCAGGAATCGTAGCGGCAGATATCACAGGAAACGAGATGGACAAGATCGCGAAGAAGTCTTCTTTCGGGTATGCGTTCGTACCAGAGACCGACGATCTCGATCTGGCCAGCATCATTGACGACGCGAACCCCAAACCTTTTAGCGTACGCAAGGAAATGAAGAACCTTGCAGCCAAATACGACCCGAGAACCGACGCGGGTATGAAAGAATCGGCGTTGGCGACAGGAGTCGCCTTTGCCGATAGTGCCACGTTGTACGGTTCCCATCTGGAGAAAGTCGTCGAATTCTATCGTTTGGGCAAAGTGTGGCTCGATGCATTGAGTGGCAGCTTTGGGCAGGAAGACCTGGACTGGATAGACGAACAATTCGAAGTTCTGAGTGACTACCTGAATACTCAGAAAGATCGGACTGATGAAGCCTTGAAGGAACTTGAGAACTCTGCGCCCGCCCCCGGGTTTAAAGGAGAAGTCGCGGGAACACGCGTGCGCCTAGGTAAAGCGGAAAGGGTCGTGAAAGCAAAAATGGAACATACGATGGACCTGAAATACCGTGTATCTCAATACTATCGGGAAAAAAATGCGGCCTGAAACCACCGCTCAATCCTATGAACAGCTCTATTTCTCGCCGAACGCCAGATCTTTCTGTCAACGACAATCGGGGCTTGCCTGTCAGGCAGGTGGCTTACTGGCGCAAGAAAGCGGGCGATGAGGCCCAAGCGCTGATTACCCGTCAGCACCATGACTCTGCCGGACGTCTCATCGAACAGTGGGATCCTCGATTGTTCGGTACTGCGCCCATACCCAATCTTGCGACGGTCTACACCCTGAGCGGCAAACCACTGAAAGTCGACAGCGTCGATTCCGGCTGGCGCGTAAACCTGCCCGGTCTGGCCGGTGAGGTGTTGCAACGCCACGACCAGCGCGGCACGCAATGGCGCAATCGCTACGATCCGATGATGCGGTTGATCGCCGTCGATGAAAATGCGCAAGTCGATGTCGAGCGCTACACCTATGCCGACCACAATGCCGACCCCGGGCATAACCTGCGCGGTGAACTGAGCGAAAGCGCCGACCCGGGCGCCACGGTGGTGGTCTACGGCTACAGCCTGCAGGGCAAGGCAGTGAGTGAAACCCGTACGCTGTCGGGCGAGACGG
Source organism: Pseudomonas sp. MWU347 (assembly GCF_017947305.1). Lineage (NCBI taxonomy): Bacteria > Pseudomonadati > Pseudomonadota > Gammaproteobacteria > Pseudomonadales > Pseudomonadaceae > Pseudomonas > Pseudomonas sp. MWU347. The sequence goes on along the minus strand of NZ_JAFGZB010000007.1, from coordinate 373,899 downwards.
CGGCTTTCATCACTCGTACGGATTTCGACGCGCACGGCAATGTGGTGCAAGTCACCGACGCCGGTGGTCACCGGCAACGCTCGAGCTACGATGTCGCCGGCCAGTTACATCAGGTATCGCTGTGGATAGCCGGGGCTGACGCGGCACAACCGGTGGTCGACGCTGCCACGTACAACGCCTCCGGCCAACTGCTCGAACAACGGGCCGGCAATGGTGTGCGCAGCCGCCGCGTGTACGATCCCGCTGACGGTCGCCTGCTGAATCAGCTGGCCTGCAAGGATCAGGAAAAACCGCTGCAGGACTTGCACTACACCTATGACCCGGTCGGCAATGTCCTGCGTATCGAGGATCGCACCCTGGCCACGGTGTATTTCGCCAATCAGCGCGTCGATGGTGATCGTCATTTTGTCTACGACTCGCTGTATCGGCTGAGCGAAAGTCGCGGCTTCGAAGGCCAGATCCCGCAACAATCGCCAGGTTTGCCGCAACCGATCGAACCCATCGACCCAGGGCGGCGCTTCAACTACAGCGAGCAGTATCACTACGACGCGGGAAATAACCTCGTTGAACTGGTGCATGTGCGCAAGGGCCACAACTTCACGCAACAGATGAAAATCGCCCCTGACAGCAATCGGGGGCTGCGCTGCCAACCCGCTGACCCCGAACCGGTGTTCGGCGACTACTTTGACCGCCACGGCAACCAGCTGAAACTGCAGCACGGCGGCCTGCCTCTGGCGTGGGACAGTTACGATCAACTGGCCCGCGTCACCCTGCTGCAACACAGCAACGGCCTGCCCGACGACGATGAAATCTATCGCTACAGCCAGGGTCAGCGCGTTTACAAATGCACGCTGAGGCATACGCCGTCGATCACCGATCGCCGCGAGGTACGTTACCTGCCAGGGCTGGAAATCCACAGCCGCAGCGACGGCCAGCAACTGCATGTCATCGTGCTGCCGGGCGCGCGTTGCCTGCATTGGCTCAGCGGTCAACCGGCGGATATCGAGGCCGATCAACTGCGCTTCAGCCTCGACGATCACCTCGGATCCTGCTCGCTGGAACTGGACCGCCACGCTGGCGTGATCAGCCTGGAGCATTATTACGCCTTCGGCGGCACGGCCTGGTGGGCAGCCCGTTCAGCCGTGGAAGCGGATTACAAAACGATCCGTTACTCGGGCAAGGAAATGGATGCCAGCGGTTTGTACTATTACGGCGCGCGATATTACGCGCCATGGCTGCAACGCTGGATCAGCGCCGATCCGGCCCGGGACGTGGACGGACTGAACCTGTACGCTTTTGTCGGCAACAACCCGGCGATTCATGTCGACCGGAGGGGCAACTACAAGGTTATTTTCGATCTGGCCAAACGAGCGATCGGCCTGCTCGACAAAGCCGAAACAGCGGCCGATCAATTACACAACCTGAGTCGCGAGTTCGACGACTTGATCCCCGAAGGCGCAGACATCGAAGACCTGCGCAAAACCATGACGTTCGGCAAATTTATCAAGTCCCGGCAGGGTATCAAATCGGCTCTTTACGGTGCGGGGAAGGGGCTCGCCATCGGTGGACTTATAGGCACGGCGCTACCAGGAATTGGCAATGCCATCGGCAGTGGTGTGGGGACGCTGGCGGGCATGGTCGTTTTCCCGTTGCTGCGCTATTACTTTTTCAAGAAAGGCTTGAAACTCGCGCAAACGCTGCGCACCCAGGAACTCAGGAATGGCCTGCAAACCGTCAGTGATACCGTCAACCGCATGGTTGATGGCACCACTGATCTGCTCAATCGCGGCACGGAGGTGCTGGAAAGCATCAAAAACATGACCAATACCCTCAACGCATATCACGAGCGGACTCAGGCGCTGTTCTACGACCAGTTGCAGGCCCTTGCCGGTGACAAACAACGCGAGGTCATCAAGCTCCTGAGAAGCGGACTCGACCCGTTCGACGCCATCGGCAAGGTGCTGGAGACGGCCCAAGCGGTCATGGATGACGCCCCCGACATCGGCGCAGACGTGAACAATCGCCTGCAACAACTGCAGAGCAAAGTCACTGAGAATTCAAGGCTTAAACCCATCCCCAAGCCGCGGACGAAATACATCCAGCGGGTCTCTGCCGGCGAAACGTACGTGTGACGTCGAAGGCCGTTCGAACAGTGCGCCGAGCCACTTCGGCGCATGCTATCGTGCCCGCCCGTCCCTCTATCCATTAGCCCAGCATGCTGCCGACTTCCCGTACCCTGCGTTTGTCGTTGTACACCCTGCTGATCATTGCCGGTGCGGCCATCGCCGCGACCCTTGCCATCCGCCACGCCGAACGTCAGGCGCTGGAGGAGGACGCCACTCGCGCCAGCCAGCAGTTGGCGCTGTATGCCAACTCGTTGCACACCCTGATCGACCGCTATCGCGCCCTGCCCGCCGTGCTGGCGCTGGACCCGCAATTGCGCAGCGCGCTGGCCGGGCCGGTGGGCGCGGAACAACAGAATGTGCTGAATCTGAAGCTGGAGCAGATCAACGGCGCGGCGCAGTCCTCGACCCTCGAGCTGCTTGATCACAGCGGCCTCGCGGTGGCCGCCAGCAACTGGCGCCTGCCGAGCAGTTACGTCGGCCACAACTACGGTTTTCGTCCGTACTTCAGCCAGACCCGCACTCAGGGCAGCGGGCGCTTTTATGCGGTGGGCGTGACCAGCGGCATCCCCGGCTATTTTCTGTCCAGCGCGGTGCTCGGCGACAACGCCGAGTTCCTTGGCGCGATGGTAGTCAAACTGGAGTTCCCCGAGCTTGAGCGCGAATGGAGCCAGGGCAGCGACACGCTGCTGGTCAGCGATGCACGCGGGATCATCTTCATCGCCAACCAGCCCGGCTGGCGCTATCGCTCGTTGCGGCCGCTGGACAGCCGCGACATGGACGAGATCAAGCGCACGCGCCAGTACGACAAACAATCGCTGATCCCGCTGACGCATTTGTCGCTGCGTCACTTCGACGACAACAGCGACCTGCGCCGGGTCGAAGGCCCGGACGGAACGGCGGACTACTTGTGGGAATCGCTGCCGCTGGCCACCGAAGGCTGGACCCTGCACCTGTTGCGCCGCCCGCAAGTGGCTTTCGAAGACTTACGCAACGCCGGGCTGGCCGCTGCGGGTGTGTGGCTGGCGTTGGTGTTTTTGCTGCTGTTCCTCAATCAGCGCTGGCGCCTGTCGAAAGTCCGTCAGCGCAACCGCGAAGAACTCGAACAACTGGTCGAAGAACGCACCCGCGATCTGCGCACCGCGCAGGACGGTCTGGTGCAATCGGCCAAGCTCGCGGCGCTGGGGCAGATGTCCGCCGCACTGGCCCACGAAATCAATCAACCGCTGACCGCGCAACGGATGCAATTGGCGACGCTGCGCCTGCTGCTCGAACATGGCCGCGTCGATGATGCGTACAAGGCGCTCAAACCGGTGGACGACATGCTCACGCGCATGGCATCGCTCACCGGCCATCTGAAAACCTTCGCCCGCAAAAGCCCCAGCGGCCTGCGCGAACGGCTGGATCTGGCGACCGTGGTCGATCAATCGCTGCAACTGCTCGATGCGCGCCTGCGCGACGAACAGGTCAGTCTGGTGCTGCACCTGACGCGTCCGGCGTGGGTGCGTGGTGATGCAATACGCCTCGAACAGGTGCTGATCAATCTGCTGCGCAATGCCCTCGATGCAATGCAGGGCAAACCGTGCAAGCGCCTGGAAATTCGCCTGGAAGTGGACGAACAACTGTGGCGCCTGAGCGTGATCGACAATGGCGGCGGGATTGCCGAACAGCACCTGAACCAGGTGTTTGACCCGTTCTTCACCACCAAACCGGTGGGTGACGGACTCGGCCTCGGGCTGGCGGTATCCTTTGCCATCGTGCATGAATCCGGCGGGCGTCTGAGCGTTGAAAATGGCGAGGCCGGCGCGGTGTTCAGCCTGACCCTGCCGATCGATCTGGAGGCACACATCTGATGCTCAACTCAGTGATGGTGGTCGATGACGAGAGCAGCATTCGCAGCGCCGTCGAGCAATGGCTGAGCCTGTCGGGGTTCGCGGTGCAGCTGTTCAGCCGCGCCGAAGATTGCCTCGCCGCGCTGCCGGCGCACTTTCCCGGGGTGATCCTCAGCGATGTGCGCATGCCCGGGCTCAGTGGTCTGCAGTTGCTGGCGGAAGTGCAGAAACGTGATGCCGATCTGCCGGTGATTCTGCTGACCGGTCACGGCGATGTGCCGATGGCGGTCGAAGCCATGCGTGACGGCGCCTACGACTTCCTCGAAAAACCGTTCAGCCCGGAAACCCTGCTCGGCAGCCTGCGCCGGGCGCTCGACAAGCGGCGGCTGGTCCTGGAAAACCGCGCCCTGCACGAGCAGGCCGACCACCGCGCCAGACTCGATGCAACGCTGCTCGGCGTGTCCCGTGGCATGCAGACTTTGCGTCGACAGGTGCTGGATCTGGCGGCGCTGCCGGTCAACGTGTTGATCCGCGGTGAAACCGGCAGCGGCAAGGAACTGATCGCCCGCTGCCTGCATGATTTCGGCCCGCGCGCGGACAAGCCCTTCGTGGCGCTGAACTGCGCGGCGATCCCCGAGCAGTTGTTCGAAGCCGAGTTGTTCGGCCATGAAAGTGGCGCGTTCACCGGCGCGTCCGGCAAGCGCATCGGCAAGCTGGAATACGCCGACGGCGGCACGCTGTTTCTCGATGAGATCGAAAGCATGCCGCTGGCTCAGCAAGTGAAGCTGCTGCGGGTGTTGCAGGAGCAGAAGCTGGAACGCCTGGGCTCGAACCAGAGCATTCGTGTCGATCTGCGGATCGTCGCCGCGACCAAGCCTGATCTGCTGGACGAGGCCCGGGCCGGACGTTTTCGCGAAGACCTGGCGTATCGCCTGAACGTCGCCGAGCTGCGCCTTCCGCCGCTGCGCGATCGCCGCGAAGACATTCCGCTGCTGTTCGAATCGTTCGCCTTCAGCGCCGCCCAGCGTCTGGGCCGCACTTTCCCGCCGTTGAGCGGGGCGCAATTGAGTCACCTGCTCAGCCACGACTGGCCGGGCAACGTGCGTGAACTGGCGAATGTCGCCGAGCGCCAGGTGCTGGGGCTGGATGAGCCGGTGCAGGGCATCGATCCGGGCCAGTCCCTCGCCGCTCAGCAGGAAGCCTTTGAAGCGCAATGCCTGCGCGCGGCGCTGACCCGGCACAAGGGCGATGTGAAAGCGGTGCTGGAAGAGTTGCAACTGCCGCGCCGGACCTTCAATGAAAAGCTGCAGCGGCATGGGTTGAGCCGGGAGATGTTTGTTCCGGGCAGCTGAGTTTTGCAGTGTTTGATCGGGCCTCTTCGCGAGCAAGCCACGCTCCCACAGGGTTTTGTGCTGAACACAAAATGTGTGAACACCACCGACCACTGTGGGAGCGGGCTTGCCCGCGAAGAGGCCCGCAAAGGCAACATTTATCCATCCGCCTGAATGAGCAATTTTCCGCTCACCACAATCCAGCCATAAGCGGATTTCCGCTCATAAAATCCTGCCGCCCCCTCTAAACCGGCCCTCCCCCCGTTGGCACAGCTCCTGCTATAGCCCAGACAGGCTGCGTTCCAACGCGCTCCACAAAAACAATTAAACGAAGGATCCTTCAATGGATAACTCCAACGCCCTGCCCCTTGGGTCGGCTGCCGCGCCCGCCAAAGAAAGAACCACCGCCAGCCGGATCAAATCGATCTTCAGCGGCTCGGTCGGCAACATGGTCGAGTGGTACGACTGGTACGTCTACGCCGCTTTCTCGCTGTACTTCGCCAAGACCTTCTTCCCCGCCGGTTCCACCACCGCGCAACTGATGAACACCGCCGCGATCTTCGCCGTGGGCTTCCTGATGCGTCCGATCGGTGGCTGGCTGATGGGCCTGTACGCCGACAAGGTCGGTCGCAAGAAAGCCTTGATGGCCTCGGTCTACCTGATGTGCTTCGGCTCCTTGCTGATCGCCCTCAGCCCGAACTACGAAACCATCGGCATCGGCGCGCCGATCCTGCTGGTCTTCGCGCGCTTGCTGCAAGGCCTGTCAGTCGGCGGCGAGTACGGCACCTCGGCCACCTACCTGTCAGAGATGGCGACCAAGGAACGTCGCGGCTTCTTCTCCAGCTTCCAGTACGTGACCCTGATCTCCGGCCAGCTCATCGCGCTAGGCGTGCTGATCGTGCTGCAGAACATGCTGACCACTGAACAGCTGTACGCGTGGGGCTGGCGTATTCCGTTCGCCATCGGCGCACTGTGCGCGATCGTTGCGTTGTACCTGCGTCGCGGCATGGAAGAGACCGAGTCGTTCACCAAGAAAGAGAAGTCCAAGGAAAGCGCGATGCGCACCTTGATGCGCCACCCGAAAGAACTGCTGACCGTGGTCGGCCTGACCATGGGCGGCACGCTGGCGTTCTACACCTACACCACCTACATGCAGAAATACCTGGTGAATACCGTCGGCATGAGCATCTCCGACTCGACCACCATTTCTGCCGCCACGCTGTTCCTGTTCATGTGCCTGCAACCGATCATCGGTGGCCTGTCGGACAAGATCGGGCGGCGTCCGATCCTGATCGCTTTCGGCGTACTCGGGACGATCTTCACCGTGCCGATCCTGATGACCCTGCACACCATCCAGACCTGGTGGGGCGCGTTCTTCCTGATCATGGCGGCACTGATCATCGTCAGCGGCTACACCTCGATCAACGCCGTGGTGAAAGCCGAACTGTTCCCGACCGAAATCCGCGCGCTGGGCGTCGGTCTGCCGTACGCACTGACCGTGTCGATCTTCGGTGGTACCGCCGAATACATCGCGCTGTGGTTCAAGAGCATCGGCATGGAAACCGGTTACTACTGGTACGTGACCGCGTGCATCGCGGTGTCGCTGCTGGTGTACATCACCATGAAAGACACGCAGAAACACTCGCGGATCGTGACTGACTGAGGAATGAGTCAGTTCAGCCATTGTGATGGTGGCTGTTATGGCCTCATCGCGAGCAGGCTCACTCCTACATTGATTGGTGTACGCCGCCCTTTGTAGGAGTGAGCCTGCTCGCGATTGGGGCGACTCGGTATCAGGACAATTCAGCAACTACCGTTGGCTTGCCATAACGCTTCTGCGCATACGACGCGCCGACAATCATCACCAGCAGAATCCCCGCCAGCACCGCCGACGAGCCTATGGTGCCGAAGTCCAGGCCGCCCTTTTCATGGGACTTGGTCATCAGGTCGCCCAGGGTCGCACCGAACGGCCGGGTCAGCACGAACGCCACCCAGAACAACAGCACCGACGAAATCTTCGTGAAGTATTTGAGCGCCACGACCACGGCAATGGTCGAGCCGATCAGCAGCGCGCCACCGGCAAAACCCAGGCCCGAATCATCGGCCAGGTAGTCACCGAGCGCCGTGCCCAGGGTGTTGGAAAACAGAATCGCCATCCAGTAGAACATCTCGCCACGGAAGGTCTGCACCTTGCTGACGTTCAACGAGTCGCCGCTCAGGCGCCAGGCCGTGAAGATCGCCAACAGAATCGCAATCAGCATCATCGACCCGGTGGCGTAGCCCAGTTCAAGGGTGCGGTCCATGAAGTCAGACATGGTGGTGCCGGCGGTGCTGGTCGACAGAATCACGATCCAGTACAGCAGCGGCTTGTAGGTCTTGGCCATCAGTTGGCTGATCAGCGTCAGCACGAACACGCTGATCAGGATCAGCGAGCTGAGGGCGTACCCGACGTTGAGGGTCATCGACAGCAAGTCCCCCGCGGTTTCCCCCAGGGTCGTCGCGCAGATTTTCATGACCCAGAACGCCAGGGTGATTTGAGGCAGTTTGTTCATCGCAAGCAAAGCTCCAGTGTGGGACGGCCGGTTCTTGGTTTTCTGGCCGTGGGCAGACTGGCGTCGCACCGGTGAAAAACCGGTCGGCAACAGATGAAAAATCCGTCATATCGCGAAAAACAGCGATTAATCCCCCATTAATGCTGCCCCGGCATCCTGCCACTACCTGATCGATGACCCGCGCGGCGTTCGCTCCCGACAGTGGAAGCCCATTCAATGCGCCGCCCTTAATATCAAGTTAATCGATTGTTTTTAGCATTTATTTGCGCTTTTTTATCAATTTAGTTGGCGTAGCATTAAACCCATGCAAGACACACCCGCCAACGAATCTGGAGTCACTCACATGAAAACCAAACTGATCCTCGCTTTCGCCTTGTCCGTAATGGCCGCCAACACCTTTGCTGCCGACGGTTTTGATCGCACTGGCTCGGCTGTCGCTGCCGATGGTTACGACCGCACTGGCTCGGCCGTCGCTGCCGATGGTTACGACCGCACTGGCTCGGCCGTCGCTGCCGATGGTTACGACCGCACTGGCTCGGCCGTCGCTGCCGATGGTTACGACCGCACTGGCTCGGCAACTGTCGCCGAGGATGGCTACGACCGCACCGGTTCGGCTGCCTTCGCCGCTGACGGCTACGACCGCACCCAATCCGCTTCGATCAGCTGATTGCAGTCGTAAAGCGCACAGCCCGGCTTCGGCCGGGCTTAGTCATTTCTGGGGCACGGCAAATATCCCCTGTGGGAGCGGGCTTGCTCGCGAAAGCGCCGGGTCAGTCAACCACTGTGGCAACTGAAAGATTGCATTCGCGAGCAACCCCGCTGCCACAAAGGGGATTGCATCAACTGGAATATCTTTGTGTGACTGGAAAATGCTGTTTCAGACTTGCACTATTGCCTTCTACAAACGCCCTCCAGGAACCTCCAGCCATGTCCGATGACATCCACTTCTACGAACCCGCCAACGGCCACGGCCTGCCCCACGATCCGTTCAACGCCATCGTCGGCCCGCGTCCCATCGGCTGGATTTCTTCGCAGGATGCCGACGGCCAGCTGAATCTTGCGCCTTACAGTTTCTTCAACGCGTTCAACTACATTCCGCCGATCATTGGTTTTTCCAGCATCGGGCGCAAAGACAGCCTGAACAACATCGAGCAGACAGGCGAGTTCGCCTGGAACCTCGCCACCCGGCCGCTGGCCGAGCAGATGAACCAGAGCTGCGCGATGGTCGCGCCTGAGGTCAACGAGTTTGAACTGGCCGGGCTGACGCCCTTGGCTTCGAAGGTGATTGCGGTGCCACGGGTGGCCGAAAGCCCGGTGTCCTTCGAGTGCAAGGTCACGCAGATCATCCAGTTGCAGCGCGCCGATGGCGAAACCGTACCGAGCTGGCTGATTCTCGGCGAAGTGGTCGCCGTGCATATCGCCAAATGGCTGTTGAAGGACGGGATCTACGACACCGCCGCGGCAGAACCGATTCTGCGCGGCGGCGGGCCGGCGGATTATTTCCAGTTGGGGCCTGAAGCCCTGTTCAAGATGTGGCGCCCGGGTGCGGGCAAGTAAGCGCAGTTACCAGATCAGCTCGGCGTCATCGGTGACACCCTTGAGGCGGTCCAGCTCTTGGGTCGCCGCGTCATCGGCAGCGATGGCGCCGGGAAACACCTGATCACCCAGCAGTTTGTGGAAGCGTGGCGCACCGCCATCGACCAGGGCCTTGACCGCGATTGCCGCGTGGTAACCCTTGTTGCCGCCCAACTCGACGGGGACGACTGCGGAGACTGCTTCGAAGTGTTCAAACTCTTTACGTGCCATGGCACACATCCTGGCTCAGATGAATAAGCCGGACATTAAACCCTCAACCGGCGAGTTTGTGTATCGGTGCCGGGCATTGTCCGAGCGCCTGCGCCGCCGACACCTCTTTGAAGGTGTGGAAATCCAGGCTGTTGACCACCAGATCCTGAACCAATTCGGCAAAGATCTGCATCGACGGGCTGTTGAAATACGCGGTCATTGCCTGTTGATGGCTCCAGAAACCAGAGACCAGCCACAGGTCCGGATCGCATTGCGAATGCTGCAGGGCAAAGTTCAGGCAACCGGGGGCGTTGCGTGACGGTTCGATCAAGGCACTGAGGCGTACACCCAGTTCGGCGGAGCGTCCGGCGCGCGCTCGAACGAAGGCCATATGACTGACGGGAATCTGCTTGGACATGTTCAACCCTCCCAGGGAGTCGCGTGGCAGCCGGGGGACGGGCTGCGACAGGATCAAAGGTTAAGGGCCGGGCGCAAGGTGCCGTTAGTCGATTCCTGCCGCTGCGTTGCACAATCCTGCGAGACTGCACACAAAGCACGTAACAACCTGCAAAACAGCGTCACACCACTGTCATACGGCGTTTCAAGCAAGTTTTCCGCCCTGCATCCTGCTATGACTGGGCACGCCGGCAATGCAATGCAGAATCAGGCAAGCATTTGACAGGATGTGTCTACCGCTGGCGCTTGCACAAACATATGCTCTGCTCCATTCCAGATTCCTTGCCGAGGATGCCGTGCATGACGTCATTCGATCGTTTCCAGTCTCCGCCCGATGCCGACATGGAAAAACAGCGTGCAGAACTCGCGGCGATCATCCGCCGCAATACCACCGACGACGGCAGTTATCAGACCGCCATCGGCTCGCTGTTCATGTCGCGCCATACCCAGTCCCATGACTTCGCCCCGGTACTTGCGCAACCGGCGCTGTGCATCATGGCCCAGGGCCGCAAAGAGGTGCGCCTGGCGGATGAGTTCTTCAATTACGACCCGCTGAATTATCTGGTGGTCTCGGTCTCGATGCCGCTCAGCGGGCGGGTAGTGAATGTCTCGCCGGAGGATCCGATACTTGCCGTGCGCCTGGACATCGACCCCGCGGAAATCACTGCACTGATCGCCGACGCGGGGCCGATGGGCGTGCCGACCCGGCCGACCGGGCGCGGCCTGTATGTGGAAAAGATCGACAGCGCGATGCTCGACGCGGTGTTGCGTCTGGCGCGACTGCTGGATGCGCCGAAAGACATCGCCATGCTCGCGCCACTGATTCGCCGGGAGATTCTCTATCGCCTGCTGCGCAGTCCGCAGGGTCACCGTTTGTATGAAATCGCGATTGCCAACAGCCAGAGCCACCGCATCAGCCAGGCGATCAAATGGCTCAACGGCAACTTCGAACAGCCGCTGCGCATCGATGATCTGGCGAAAGAAGTCAACCTCAGCGTTTCGACCCTGCATCACCGCTTCAAGGCGATGACCGCGATGAGTCCGTTGCAGTACCAGAAGCAATTGCGCCTGCAGGAAGCGCGGCGCCTGATGCTGGCCGAAGGGCTGGAAGCGTCGGCGGCGGGCTATCGCGTGGGCTATGAAAGCCCGTCACAGTTCAGCCGCGAGTACAGCCGCTTGTTTGGTGCACCGCCGTTAAGGGATCTGGCGCGGTTGCGGCAGTCGGTCTGATCCGGCATCTGCGGTGAGGCTTATGGCCCTATCGCGAGCAGGCTCACTCCTACAGTTGGAATGCGTTCCCCTGTAGGAGTGAGCCTGCTCGCGATGGCATCGGCAAGATCACCATCAAATCCTGATCAAGCCCCCAACACTCGACACGCCTCGCTCGGCAACGTCACCGACACCGGATGCCCGATCCCCAAACCGATCCCCTGACACGGCGTACTCAACGCGGTGAACGTCACCCCGGAACACTCCACCGTGGTCTCGATGGTCGCGCCGATATCGCGCACGAACGTCACCTTGCCGAGCAAGCGATTGCCCGCCGTGGCTTGTGGCGCGGACAGTTGCAGATCCTCCGGACGAATCAGCATCTTCACCTTCTGCCCCGCTTCGATGCTGCTGCAGATCGGCACTTGCAGCGCATCACCGCCCGGCAAACTGACCTTGCCGTCACCCAGCGCCGTGGCCGGAAAAATGTTGCCCGAACCGATGAAGTCGGCGACGAACTCGTTGGCCGGGTGCCGGTAGATTTCGATCGGCGTGCCCACCTGCTGCACCTTGTGCTCGCCCAGCACCACGACGATGTCGGCCATGGTCATGGCTTCGCGCTGGTCGTGGGTGACCATGATCGTGGTGATGTTCAAGCGCTGTTGCAGCTGACGTATTTCCACCTGCATCAACTCGCGCAGCTTGGCGTCCAGCGCCGACAACGGTTCGTCGAGCAGGAGGATTTTCGGCCGCGAGGCGATGGCCCGGGCAATCGCCACCCGCTGCCGTTGCCCGCCGGAGAGTTTCGCCACCGGTCGGTCGATCATCGCCTGCAACTGAATCAACTCCAGCAATTCCACCACCCGCGCCTGCTGCTCGGCCTTGCTCACGCCGCGCAGTTTCAGCGGGTAGGCGATGTTCTCGCCGACGGTCATGTGCGGGAACAGCGCCAGCGACTGGAACACCATGCCGAAGTTGCGTTGGTGCGCCGGGGTGTGGCCGATGTTCTCGCCGTCGAGGCGAATCTCGCCGCCGGTCAGGGTTTCCAGCCCGGCGATCATCCGCAGCAAGGTGGTTTTGCCGCAGCCCGACGGGCCGAGAAAACACACCAGTTGGCCTTCCGGCAAATGCAGATTGACGTCCTGTACCGCGCAAGCCGAGCCGTAGAATTTCTCGACGTTTTCCAGAATCAGACCAGTCATGTTGCACCTCAAATCAAAAGGAAACGCCGCCCTCGCCCACCAGCTTCTCCAGCGCCCAGATCAGGACGAAGTCGATCAGCACGATCAGCACGGCAAACGAGAACACGGTAGGGTCGAGCGATGACACGGTGCGGCTGTACATCCAGATCGGCACGGTCATGACGTCGATGGTGTAGAGGAAATAGGTCACGGTGAATTCGTTGAACGAGACGATGAACGCCAGCAGCATCCCCGCCAGAATCCCCGACTTCATCAACGGCACCACCACGTCGACAATCGCCCGCAGCGGTGAAGCGCCGAGCATCCGCGCCGCCTCTTCGACTTCGCTGCCGATGGAGAGCATCGCGGCGGTGCAGTTTTTCACCACGAACGGCAGCGCCAGAATCACGTGAGCAATCACCAGCCGCGAGGTGGTCAGGTGGAACGGCAGGCTGTCGAACACCAGCAGCAACGCCAGTCCCAACACCACCATCGGAAACACCAGCGGCAACGACATCAGTTGCAGCGCCACGGCTTTGCCACGGAACTCGCAACGGGTCAGCGCATAGGCGGCAGGCACCGCGATCAGCGTGGCGAAAACCATGGTCAGGCACGACACCAGCAGGCTGGTAGCCATGGCCTGACCGAGACTCAGCACGTCGCTGGCGTCTGGCGAGACGAAGGTGTGCCAGGCCGCCTTGTACCATTGCAGGCTGTAGCTGCTCGGCGGGAAGTCGAGGTTCGACGCACCGCTGAACGACATGACGATCATGGTCAGGATCGGCAACACCGCCAGCAGCAGAATGAACCCGGAGAGGATCCCGGCGAACTTGCCGGTGTCGCCGGGCAGCAGCGCCATGCGCTTGTTGATCAGGGTACTCATTGCGAAGCCTCCAGCAGACGCCGACGACGGCCGGTGATGTATTCAGACAGGGTCATGATCGCCAGCGTGGTAACGATCAGCACCACCCCGGCAGCGGACGCGGCAGGCCAGTTCATCAGCGGCGCGATCTGGTCATGCACCATCACCGCGAGCATCGGCACCCGGCGGCCACCGAGCAGCAACGGCACGACAAAACTGCTGGCGTTGTAGGCAAACACCAGCGTCGCCCCGGTGATGATCCCCGGCAGACTCATCGGCAACACCACCTGACGGAACACCTGAAAACGACTGGCGCCCAGTGTCGCCGCCGCCTCTTCGTAGGTACGCGCAACACCACGCATGGCGCTGGCAATCGGCAGCACGGCCAATGGGAACGCGGTCTGCACCAGGCCCATCAGCACGCCGTTCTGGTTGTACAGCAGCATGATCGGGCGCTTGATCAGGCCCAGGCCCATCAGCGTCTGGTTGAGCATCCCGCCCGGGCCGAGAATCACCAGCCAGCCGTAGCTTTGCAGCAGGAGGTTGACCAGCAGCGGCAACAGCACCGCCGCGAGAAAAATCCGCCGCACGAACGGCGAGGTCAGCCGTGACATGGTGTACGCCACCGGGATCGCCAGCAGCACCGCGATCACTGCACTGATCAGCGCCAGACGCAGGGTCAGCAGCAGGGATTTCAGATAGTAGGGTTCGAGCAATTGCGCGTAGCTGGCGAGGCTGAACCCGCTCCATTCCGCGCCTTTAGTGCCGACGCTCATGCGCAGCACCAGCAGGCTGGCCGCGATCAGCACACCGAGAAACAGCATCGACGGCGTGAGGAAAAACCACGCCCGGGCGGTCGGCGAAATACCGCGCACCGGGCGCACGTCAGCGGCGCCAACCGGTTGGGTCAGGGATTGATGTTCCATAGCAATGATCTCGTCAATGGAAAGCTAATCTCGCAAACACCTCAATCTCCTGTGGGAGTCATTTTTTGTGGTGAGGGGATTTATCCCCGACCGGCTGCGAAGCAGTCGCAAAACCATCGTGCGCGGTACATTTGATGCACCGTATTTGCTGATCTTGGGGCAGCTACGCTGCCCATCGGGGATAAATCCCCTCACCACAGGACTCGCTCCCACAGGGGGCCCGTGGTGTTCGGGAGGCCGGCGTCAGGAAGAAAAAATTTCCGTATAGCGACGAATCCATTGGTCATGCACGGTCGCCAGGAAGGCGTTGTCGTGCATGATCGCCTTCTCGGCAATCTGCTCCGGCGTGAGGATGTACGGGCTCTTGCGCGCTTCCGCGGAGATGATCGCCTTGGCGTTGACCGGGCCGTTGAAGATGTCTTCGGCCATCTTGCCCTGCACCAGCGGGTCGAGAGAGTGGTCGATGAAGGCGTAGGCCAAGTCGGTGTCGCCCGGACGGTTCTTCGGCATCACCGAGAGCATCAGGTCGGTGTAGAAACCTTCCTTCATGCCGAACGTGGCACCGAGGCCGTAGTTCGGATCGCGGATCTGCTTGGGGAAGAATGCCGGAGCGTACAAGCCGCCCATGTCCAGGGAACCGGTGCGGAACAGCTCGGCGATCTGGTTCGGGTTCTCGCCGAGGGTGACCACGCGCTCCTTCAGCTCGGCGAGTTTCTTGAAGCCCGGCTCGATGTTGTGTTCGTCACCACCAGCCAGTTTTGCGGCGATGATGATCAGGTCCATCGCCTCGGTCCAGTTCGGCGGCGGCAGGAAAATGTTCGGCGCCAGATCGGCATCCCACAGCGCGGCATAACTGTCCGGTGCCTGTTTGAGGGTGCGGGTGCTGTAGACCAGACTGTTGCACCACAGCAGGTAACCGATGCCGTGCCCGTTGGCGCCGGTGCGGTATTTTTCCGGTACGTCGATCAGGTTGGGAATCCGGTTCAGGTCGGGTTTCTCCAGCAGCCCCGCAGCGGCCAGACCTTCGGCGCCGACCCCAGCCAGGGTGATGATGTCGTACTGCGGACGATCACCGCCGGCCTTGAGTTTGGCGACCATTTCCGAGGTGCTGCCGGTGCGGTCGGCGATGACCTTGGCGCCGGTCTTGGCCTCGAAGGTGGCGGCAATGTTGCGCAGTGCGGCGAGGCCGGTGTCATCCGACCAGGTCAGCAAACGCAGGGTCTTGCCGGCGAAGCGCGTGTCGCTGGCGCTGGCCCGGATGAAGGGCATGCTCAGGGCCGCCGCCGCTACCGAGGCGACGCCGACGGTTTTAATGAATTGACGCCTGTTCAGATCATGCTCGCCCATGAAGGACTCCCTTTGTTCTTTTAAGTATGAGGTTGGTCGCAACCGTTGCATCCGCGCGGCCGGATCCGCTGCAGGCCTTGTATTAAAAGGCCTGCAGCGCTGCCGACGGGTTCATCCTGAGGTCGTGCAATACACCTGACTATCGATAAAAACTCATCGAAGCCATGACACCGACGCATGCCTCGTTGCGAGGCATGCGCTCACCTTTTTCGGGCGTTCAAAGCGACCGGATCACGTGTTTGATTTCCTGAAACGCGGCCAGGCCCCACGGCCCCAATTCACGACCGATGCTGCTCTGCTTGTAACCGCCCCACGCCGTCTGCGGGAAGATCACTTGCGGCGCGTTGAGCCATACAAGCCCCGCCTGCAGGGCGTTGGCGACGCGGTCGGCGGTCTCGGCGTTACGCGTCACCACACTGGCGACCAGCCCGAACTGGCTGTCGTTGGCCAGGGCAATCGCCTCGGCTTCGCTGCTGAAACTGCGCACGCAGAGCACCGGGCCGAAAATCTCTTCACACCACAACGCACTGTCGAGGGGCACGTCGGTGAACACTGTCGGCTGCAAAAAATAGCCGCGTGGCAGATCCGCCGGACGATTACCGCCGCACACCAGCTTCGCCCCGGCACTCAAACCGCGGTCGATGTGGCCGAGCACGCGCTGGTATTGCGCCTGATTGACCAGCGCGCCCATCTCCACGTCCGGGTCGAACGGATCGGCCACGCGAATCGCTTGTGCGCGCTTTTGCAGACGCTCAAGAAACTCATCGGCCAGCTCATCGGCGACCAGCACCCGGCTGGTGGCCGAACACATTTGCCCGGCGTTGAAGAAACCGCCGCCGCAAGCCAGTTCCACCGCCAGTTCCAGATCGGCGTCTTCGAGCACCAGCAACGAAGATTTGCCACCCAGTTCCAGGCTCACGCCCTTCACCGTTTCGGCGGCACGCTGCATTACTTGCACACCGACGGCGTTGCTGCCGGTGAAGGAAATCTTGGCGATGCGCGGGTCCGCCGACAGCGGTGCACCGACCGCCAGACCGGTGCCGCAAACCAGGTTGAACACACCGTCGGGCAAGCCGGACTCGGCAATGATCGCCGCCAGTTCCAGCTCCGGCAGCGGCGTGACTTCCGACGGTTTGAGCACCACGCAGCAACCGGCGGCCAAGGCCGGGGCAAGTTTCCACGCGGTGGTGACCATCGGGAAATTCCACGGCACGATCAGCCCGACCACACCGCACGGTTCACGACGCAGACGCGCGCTGAAGTCATCGCTGGGCAGCGCCACGTTGCTGTCGAGTTGTGCGTCGAGGCCTTCGGCCAATTCGGCGTAATACTCGAACGTGGCGATCACATCATCGACGTCGATCGCCGCTTCGAATTGCGGTTTGCCGTTGTTGCTCGACTGCAGCTTCATCAGATGATCGCGGCCGTTGCGCACGCCATTGGCGATGTTGCGCAGGATCGCACCGCGCTCGGCACCGCTGGTTTTCGACCAGCGCTTGAACGCTTCAGTGGCCGCGCTGACGGCCAGATCGACCGCGCTTTCATCGCCGCCATTGACCGTGGTCAGCAGTGCTTCGGTGGCCGGATTGATCACCCGCAGGTGTTCACGCCCGGCCGACCATTGACCGTTGATGTACAGGCCATCGAGTGTGGTTGGGAAATTGATCATTGGGCCACCGCCTGCATCCATTGGCTCTGGTCGATTTCGATCACGGTCGGGCCCTGACGATCGGTGGCGGCACGCAGCGCGCCGCGCAATTGTTCAACCGTGCTGATCGCTTCGGCGGCGCAGCCAAGGGCCTTGGCCACACCGATGAAATCCGGGGTGTAGATATCGACGCCGACCGGTTCGATGGCGCGGTTGACCATGTACTTCTTGATCTCTTCGTAGCCCTGGTTATTCCACAGCAGGACGATTACCGGCGTGTGCGCTTCAACCGCGCTGGCCAGTTCCGGCAGGGTGAACTGCAAGCCGCCGTCGCCGATCAGGCACACCACTGGCGGACGAGCGCCACCCTCAATGCCGCCACCGAGCCACGCGCCAATCGCCGCCGGCAGGGCATAACCGAGGGTGCCGTAACCAGTGGACGAGTTGAACCAGCGCCGTGTTCGCTCCGGGTTGAAGGTGAGGTTGCCGGTGTACACCGGTTGTGTGGAATCGCCGACGAATACTGCGTCCGGCAACTCGTGCAGCACGGTTTCCAGAAAACGGGTCTGGGCCAGGGTTGGCGCATCCCAGGTCGCGGCCAGTTCATCGCGCAGACGCGCTGCCCGCACCTGGCCCCAATCGTTACGCCGCTCGGCCAGCGCCTGCTGCGACAGTGCGCCGAGCAGCGCTTGCGCGGCGTTGCGCGAGTCGGCGACCAACGCCACGTGCGGCGGATAGTTGCGCACGGTCTGATCGGCATCGATGTCGATGCGCAGCAACTTGCCGGGGATTTCAAAGCCGCCGGCGAAGGTCACGTCGTAATCGGTTTCGGCCAGTTCGGTGCCGATCGCCAGCACCACGTCGGCATCGGCCACCAGTGCGCGAGTGGCGACCAGGCTTTGCGTCGAGCCGATCAGCAGCGGATGGCTGGACGGCAACATGCCTTTGGCGTTGATGGTCAGCGCCACCGGGGCGTCGAGCAGCTCGGCCAGCTCAGTCAGTTCGGCGGCGGCATCGATGGCACCGCCACCGGCGAGAATCAGCGGACGCCGAGCGCCGGCCAGCAACTCAGTCATGCGCCGTACTGCAGCCGGTGCAGCCCCGGCGCGGTCGATGTGCACCGGAACGCTGGCGAGCAGCTCATCAGCCTCTTCTACCAAAACATCCAGCGGAATCTCGATGTGCACCGGACGCGGACGCCCGGCCTGAAACAGTGCGAAAGCACGGGCCAGCACGCCGGGCAATTCCGCCGCCGACATCAGGGTGTGGGAGAACGCCGCGACGCCGCCGACCAGCGCACTCTGGTTCGGCAACTCATGGAGTTTGCCGCGACCGCCACCCAACTGGCTGCGGGTCTGCACGCTGGAGATCACCAGCATCGGGATCGAGTCGGCGTAGGCCTGGCCCATCGCGGTGGTGATGTTGGTCATGCCCGGTCCGGTGATGATGAAGCACACACCCGGTTTGCCGCTGGTGCGCGCATAGCCGTCAGCCATGAATCCGGCGCCCTGCTCGTGCCGTGGAGTGACGTGGTTGATGCTCGAACGGGCCAGCCCGCGATACAGTTCCACGGTGTGCACCCCGGGAATACCGAACACCTGCTCGACCCCGTAATCCTCGAGTAACTTGACCAGTACTTCGCCACACGTCGCCATGTCGATTGCCCTTCTTGTTCGTTTGAGACACAAGGCCTTTGTGTAGGAGTGAGCCTGCTCGCGATGGCGTCTTCACATTCAACATTACGGTGACTGACACACCGCTATCGCGAGCAGGCTCACTCCTACAAAGGGCCCCTTCAATGAGCTCATTGAACGGGCGGCAGGTAGCGGCAACAATCGATTAAAAGTCATACTAGCCATGTCCTCACGTCATACCTTGGATCCACATGAAACGACTGCCTCCCCTGCCCGCCCTGCACACGTTTCTGATCACCGCGCAGTGCTGCAACTTCACCCGGGCGGCCGAGCAGTTGCACATCACTCAGGGCGCGGTGAGCCGGCAGATTGCCGGGCTGGAAGCTCATCTGGGGTATGAGTTGTTCATCCGTCTGGCCCGAGGCCTGGAACTGACCGCCGAAGGACGTGAATGGCTGCCCCGGGTGGAAAAGATCTTCGGCTTGATCAGCGAGGCCACCGAGCAGATCGGGCGCAAGCGGCAAACCCTGCAACTCAAGGCGCCCAGCTGCGTGATGCGCTGGCTGGTGCCGCGCCTGCTGCAATGGCAAAAGGAACGCCCGGACGTGCCGGTCAAACTGACCACTACACTGGCCCATGGCGTCGACTTTCAGCGCGAGCAATTCGATGCGGCGGTGATCTACGGCACGCCGCCGGACAACTCCTCGACCGCGCTGCATCTGTTCGATGAGCAACTGACACCGGTCTGCTCGCCAGCATTATTGAAAGGCCCACCGGCGCTGAGCGAACCGGCCGACCTGCAACAGCATCTGCTGCTGCATCCGACCCGCGACACCCAGGACTGGACGGTGTGGCTGACCGCCGCCGAATTGCAATTGAGCAACGTCAACATGGGGCAGCATTTCGAGACGCTGGATCAGGCGATGTCGATGGCGTCGCATGGGACGGGGGTGGCGATTGGCGACTGGTCGCTGATCGGCGATGACCTGCGCGCCGGACGGCTGGTGATGCCGTTTGATCTGAAGGTGAAGACGGGGCTGGGCTACTACGTGGTGATGCCGCAGGGCGGGGAAGCGTCGCCGCAATTGGAGGAATTGATGATCTGGCTGGTGGAACAGGCGCATACCCGCTGAAGTACACAGATCACTCCTGTGGGAGCGGGCTTGCTCGCGAATGCAGTGTGTCAATCACTTCAAATGTCGCTGACACACCGCCTTCGCGAGCAAGCCCGCTCCCACATTGGGGTCTGCGTCGTTGCTTAATACCCGACCGTGAACCGCTGACGCGAATGCTTCGGCGTTTCCACTTCGTCAATCAGCGCAATCGCGTAATCGGCGAAGGTGATCCAGCTGCGACCTTCAGCACTGAACAGCAAATGGTCCTTGCCAACGCGGAAGGTACCGGTGCGCTCACCTTCGACGAACTCTGCCGATGGCGAGAGGAAAGTCCAGTCCAGATCCTTCTCCTGACGCAAGGCATCAAGAAACGCCGCGCCAGCGCTGGCCTCGGTTTTGTACTCAGCGGGGAAACCGGCGCTGTCGATCACTCGGGTGTCGTCCGGCAGCAACAGCGAACCGGCACCGCCGACCACCAGCAGACGCTTCACGCCCGCCTGCTTCACCGGGCCGACCAGAGCGCTGGCCGATACCGTGGCGAAGTGCGCGGCGCTGATCACCACGTCGTGACCGGCGACTGCGGCTTGCAGCGCCGCCGAATCCAGCACATCGACATTCTTGCTGACCACACCGGCACGCGAGCCGATCTTCGAGGTGTCGCGGGCGATGGCAGTGACGCTATGCCCGCGACGCAGGGCTTCTTCCAGCAGTTGGCTACCGGCACGGCCGGTGGCACCAATGATTGCGATCTTGCTCATGACATTCTCCAGTTGGCTTGAGAGTTTCAACGACGGCATAAATCTAATCTTGAAGCGGTATTCCCTGTGGCGAGGGAGCTTGCTCTCGCTGGAGGGCGAAGCACTCCCCGCCTGTTTCAGATACAACGTATTGGCAGGTTTTGCGCCTGCTGCGCAGGCGGGCGGGAGCAAGCTCCCTCGCCACAAAAGTCCTCTCGACCTCTGTTTCAGATCAATCGGGTTACCACTTCATCTCGCCCTTGGCGACTTTGGCACTCAGTTCCAGCGAACTTTCTTCGCCGAGTTTCGGGTAGCGCTTCTGCATGGCCTTGATCAGTGCGGCGGAATCCTTGGCCTTGGCGGTTTCTTCATCGAAAGCCTTAATGTAGTCGGCGGTGAATTTCACGCTGACCAAAGAGCGGCTGCTCTCGCCCAGGTAGTGACCCGGCACCACGGTTTTCGGCTTCAGGGTTTCGATCGAGTGCAGGGTTTGCAGCCAGTCGGCGTGGGATTGCGCGGTCTGGGTATCGGCCATCCACACATGAATATTCTCGGCGACCACAACGCCACCGACCACGGCCTTGAGCGACGGAATCCACACGAAGCTGCGATCCGGTTGTTTGCCTCCAAGACCGATCACCTGCAATTTCTGTCCTTCGAGCATCAGGCTATCGCCCTTGAGCACGCCCGGCACGATGGTTTTGGCCGGTACGTCGGCGCCCATTTTCGGGCCCCAGAAGGCGAGTTTGCCGGCGACGGTTTTGTTGATGTGATCCACGGTCGGCTGCGAGGCCAGCACTTCGGCGTCGGGGAAGGCCTGGGTCAGGGTGTCGAGGCCGAAGTAGTAATCCGGGTCACCGTGGCTGATGTAAATGGTGGTCAGGTGCTTGCCGCTGGCGCGGATCTTCTCCACCACCTGCTCGGCCTGGGCCTTGCCGAATTGTGCATCGACCAGAATCGCGTCTTTCTCGCCGCTGACCAGCACCGAAGTCACCGGGAAAATCGCGTGGGTGCCCGGGTTGTAGACATCCAGGGTCAGATTGGCGGCAGCGGCGTGGGCCGCGAAACCGAGGGTGGCGGTGGCCAGTAAAACGCGCTTGAGGGTAGTGAAGCCGATCATCTGTTGCTCCGTGGTCCGAATGCCGTGTTTGGCGATGGGACAGAGCTTAGTTGCCTGACTCGGTACAAAAAATGCGATGCTTGGACATAGTTTGTTTCTGAAAGCGGGCAAATCATGGATCGTCTTCAAGCAATGCGCGTGTTTGTCACCGTGGTCGATCTGGGCAGCCAGTCGGCGGCGGCCGATCATCTGGACCTGTCACGGCCAGTGGTGTCGCGTTATCTGGCGGAGCTGGAAGACTGGGTCGGCGCGCGCCTGATGCACCGCACCACGCGCAAATTGAGCCTGACTGCCGCCGGCAGCGAAATCCTGCCGCGCTGTCGGCAGATGCTCGAACTCTCGACGGATATGCAGGCGGCGGTCAGTGAACCACACGATGCACCGCGAGGATTGCTGCGTATCAGCGTCAGTACCTCGTTCGGCCAGGCGCAACTGGCCGATGCGATGGCGGCGTACGTCAAACGTTACCCCGGGGTCAGCATCGATCTGCAGATGCTCGACCGCACGGTGAATCTGGTGGATGAGCGCATCGATCTGGCGATCCGCACCAGCAATGACCTCGATCCGAACCTGATCGCCCGGCGCCTGACCGTGTGCCGCTCGGTGGTCTGCGCCGCACCGGCTTATTTGCGCGACAACCCGCCACCGCAACGGGTCGAGGACCTGAGCCGACACAACTGCCTCACCCACTCCTACTTCGGCAAGAGCCTGTGGCATTTCGAGGAGGACGGCGAGCCCGTGTCGGTGCCGGTGCAGGGCAACATCAGCGCCAACGAGGCCAGCACCCTGCTGCGTGCCACCCTGGCCGGTGCCGGCGTGGCGATGCTGCCGACCTATCAGGCCGGGGTTCATGTGCATGCCGGGGAACTGGTGCGCCTGCTGCCGGGTGCCGAGCCACGGCAGATGAACATCTACGCGGTGTACGCCTCACGCAAGCATATGCCGGCGGCGCTGCGCAGCATGCTGGATTTTCTCGTCGAACGATTCCCGGAAAATCCCGAATGGGATATGGGCCTGTAAATCCGATGCCCCTGTGGGAGCGGGCTTGCTCGCGAAGGCGGTGTATCAGTCTGGATTCTCATCGACTGACACCACGCCTTCGCGAGCAAGCCCGCTCCCACAGGGGGATGTCACATAGGCCGAATCCGTGGCTGGCAACTCTATGCCGCTGACCTATGCTGAAAGTAATACCGCAGGGTATGCGTTCAGAGGTCTACGCCATGAACATCAGAACAAGAAGGTACTTCGCGATTTTCATCACCTGCGCTGCCACGCTGGCGCTGTACGGCACCGCGGCCTGGCGGGTCGAGCAACTGCGACAACTGCCGCGCGAATACGCCAGCTGCAATTTCGAGCGCTGTATTCCGCATAACGCGACGCTCAATGCGTTGCGCTGATTGACCTGAGTTGCAGTGCGATCCTGTGGGAGGGGGCTTGCTCCCGAATGCGGTGTGTCATTCAGCATTGATGCAAACTGATAGACCGCTTTCGGGAGCAAGCCCCCTCCCACAGGATATCGCCAGGTTTACAGGATCACTGCTCGGCCTTCAGCCGGTCGCGGAAGGCCTTTGGCGATATCCCCACCCTGCGCCGGAACAGGCGCGTGAAGTTGGTCGGATCGGAAAACCCTAACAACTCCGACATCTCGTAAATGGTCATGCTGGTGTAGGTCAGCAAACGTTTGGCTTCCAGTAACTGGCGTTCGTGCATGATCTGCAGCGCTGGCTGCCCAGCCAGTTCCCGGCAGGTGCCGTTGAGGTGTGATACCGAAATCCCCAGACGATGGGCCAGGTCTTCGACCTTCACATGCTGGCGGTACGTCTCCTCCACCAATTGAATGAACCCGTTGAGGTATTCGCGCTGGCGTTGCGGCCGCTGGCTGGCATTATGGCGCACGAGCGCCTGACGGCTGACCCAGACCATGATCACGCTGACCAGCGAATGCATGAGCATTTCCCGCGCGGGTTGATGGCCGTTGTACTCGGCCTGCAACGCTGAAAACAGACTGTTCAGGTACTCCGCGTCCTTGCCCGCCGGGTAGTGCTCGGCCTGGGCCAGTGCGTGCACCGAGTTGCCCAGTTGCGCCTGCAGGTGATTGATCAGCGGATTGGCGAGGGTGACGACAAATCCTTCGACGTCCTCGGAAAAGCGAAAGCCATGCACCGACAACGGTGGCAGGACTTGAATCGCGGGCTGGTTGAGCTGCGTGCGTTGACCTTCGATTTCAAGCTCTGCCTGACCTTTGAAGACGAAGAGCAACTGGCACAAATCGGCGTGGCGGTGGGGTTTGATTTCCCATTGATGTTCGCGGCTGCGTTTGGAAATGGTTTCACAGTGCAGCAAGTCAGGGGTCGGCCAGTCCAGGCTTTCACCGTAGAGCTTGAACACCGGAATCGAAGGCAGGTCAGGCTTGTTCATCACTTCAATCCAGGCCTCGAGGTTGCGGGCGATAATCGCACCGATTGGCAGAATGTACAGGTATCGGCTCAGTTTTCACCTTCAATTGACAGACCCGCAAGGGAAAAATGCAAGCACTCGATCCATAAAAATCATTCACCGGCGCCTGTCGCGTGAAGCTTGCGAGTCATAAAAACAATGAAAACGCTGAAAACCCAAGTCGCCATCATTGGCGCCGGTCCGTCCGGATTGCTCCTCGGTCAGTT
Organism: Pseudomonas sp. MWU347; assembly: GCF_017947305.1. NCBI lineage: Bacteria > Pseudomonadati > Pseudomonadota > Gammaproteobacteria > Pseudomonadales > Pseudomonadaceae > Pseudomonas > Pseudomonas sp. MWU347. The sequence goes on along the minus strand of NZ_JAFGZB010000007.1, from coordinate 349,378 downwards.
GCTGCACAACGCCGGCATCGACACCCTGATTCTCGAACGCCAGACACCCGACTATGTCCTCGGACGAATTCGCGCCGGCGTGCTTGAACAAGGCATGGTAGAGCTGTTGCGCCAGGCCGGCGTAGGCGCGCGCATGGATGCCGAAGGGCTGGTGCACGCCGGCTTCGATCTGGCACTGGATGGGCGTCTGGCACACATCGATCTGCAGGGTTTGACCGGCGGCAAAACCGTCATGGTTTACGGTCAGACCGAAGTCACGCGCGACCTGATGGCCGCTCGTCGGGAGGCTGGCGCACTGTCGTTTTATGAAGTGAGCCATGTCGTTCCTCACGGCATGAAAAGCGACGAGGCCTTTGTCACCTTCGAAAAGGATGGCGAAACCTGGCGCGTCGATTGCGATTACATTGCCGGTTGCGACGGCTTTCATGGCGTGGCCCGGCAGTCGATTCCCGAGGCCTGCCTGAAGATCTTCGAGCGGGTCTATCCGTTCGGCTGGCTGGGGATTCTCGCCGACACCCCGCCAGTGCACGAAGAACTGGTCTACGCCCGGCACGAACGTGGCTTCGCCCTGTGCAGCATGCGTTCGGCCACCCGTACCCGTTATTACCTGCAAGTGCCGGCCGAGGAGAACGTTGCCGACTGGTCCGACGAGCGCTTTTGGGCTGAGCTGAAAACACGTCTGCCCGCCGCGCTTGCCGAGAAACTGGTGACTGGCCCGTCGATTGAAAAAAGCATCGCGCCGCTGCGCAGTTTTGTCGTCGAGCCGATGCAGTACGGGCGGATGTTTCTGCTCGGCGATGCCGCGCACATCGTGCCGCCCACCGGCGCCAAGGGCCTGAACCTGGCTGCCAGCGATGTCAGTACGCTGTTCAACATTCTGCTGAAGGTTTATCGCGAAGGGCGCACCGATCTGCTGGAGAAATACTCGGAGATCTGCCTGCGCCGGGTATGGAAAGCCGAACGTTTCTCCTGGTGGATGACCTCGATGCTGCACCGCTTCGACGAGCACGACGATTTCAGCCAGCGCATCAGCGCCTCGGAACTGGACTACTTCGTCAGTTCAGAAGCCGGTCGAAAAACCATTGCAGAAAATTACGTCGGACTTCCGTACGAGGCTATCGAATAGCCTGCTACCGACTTACACTGGCGAGCATCCACCCGTGCGCAATGGCCGTGCGGGTCCATCACTGCCCGCAGGCTCGCCCGTGACCAATCTCAATCACCCTGAAACGCCCAAACCGGCCATTCGCAGCGTGCTGGTCGCGTTGATGATGGCGATTTTTCTCGGCGCGCTGGACCAGACCATCGTCGCCGTCTCGATGCCCGCCATCTCCGCACAGTTCAAGGACGTCAGCCTGCTGGCCTGGGTGATTTCCGGGTACATGGTGGCAATGACCGTGGCGGTGCCGATCTACGGCAAACTGGGAGATTTGTACGGGCGACGCAAACTGATGCTGTTCGGCATGGGCCTGTTCACCCTCGCCTCGCTGTTCTGCGGCATGGCGCAAAGCATGGAACAACTGGTGCTGGCGCGGATTCTCCAGGGCATCGGCGCCGGCGGAATGATCTCGGTCAGTCAGGCAATCATCGGCGACATCGTCCCGCCGCGCGAACGCGGGCGTTATCAGGGTTATTTCAGCAGCATGTACGCGGTGGCCAGCGTCGCCGGGCCAGTGCTCGGCGGCTACATGACCGAATACCTGTCGTGGCGCTGGGTGTTCCTGATCAATCTGCCACTGGGGCTGGGCGCCTGGTGGGTTGCCAATCGCAATCTGCGCGGGCTGCCGATTCCGCAGCGCAAACCGATCATCGACTACCTCGGCACGCTGTTGATGATCATCGGTTTGACCGCCCTGCTGCTGGCCATCACTCAGGTCGGTCAGGGCCATTCGTGGCGCAGCAGCGAAGTGCTTGGCTTGTTCGCCTGTGCGGTAGCGGTGCTGGCTGTGTTCGTCTGGCATGAACGCCGGGCGCGTGAGCCGCTGCTGCCGATGCACTTGTTCACCAACCGCAACGCGTTGCTGTGCTGGTGCACGATTTTCTTCACCAGTTTTCAGGCGATCTCGCTGATCGTGCTGATGCCGCTGCGCTTTCAGAGCGTCACCGGCGCTGGGGCGGATGCGGCGGCATTGCACTTGCTGCCGCTGGCGATGGGCCTGCCGATCGGCGCTTATTTCGCCGGACGCCGTACTTCGGTGACCGGTCGCTACAAACCACAGATTCTGACCGGCGCGCTGCTGATGCCGATCTCGATTCTCGGCATGGCGTTCAGCCCACCCGATGCGACGCTGGTCAGCAGCCTGTTCATGCTGCTCAGCGGGATTGCCGGCGGCATGCAGTTCCCGACTTCACTGGTGGGTACGCAGAACTCGGTGGAGCAACGCGACATCGGCGTCGCCACCAGCACCACTAACCTGTTCCGTTCGCTGGGCGGCGCAGTGGGTGTGGCGTTGATGTCGGCGCTGTTGCTGGCGTTGTTGCAGGATTCGAGTTTCGCCCATCTGGCGAGCAACTCGCTGATCAGCGAGGGCCATTCGGGCAACGTGCTGCTCGACGGTCTGAACGCCGCACCGGGTGATGCACAAAACGCCCTGCGTGCCGAGCTTTCGGTGACGTTCCGGCATTTGCTTTGGGTGAGTACGGCGGTATCGCTGCTGGGGCTGGCAGCGGCGATTGCGATGCCGAACAACCTGCTGCGCGGGCGCGAGCACGGCGCCAAATAACAGCAACACCTTGATCCCCTGTAGGAGTGAGCCTGCTCGCGATGAGGGTGTGTCAGTCGACATTATTGTTGAATGACACACCTTCATCGCGAGCAGGCTCACTCCTACAAAGGCAGTTCACTCAGGGGCTGTAGTAACCCACCGCCACCAGAAAATGTCCGACCTTCTTCAGGTAGGCATGCTTGTCCTCGACCTTGCCGGTCACCGGGTTTTTCCAGCGGTATTCGTATTCGCCGTCATCCTGCTTGGCGATCAGCGCCAGAATCGGCTCGCCCACCGGTTTGCCTTCCGGGTCCTTGATCTTGCTGAAATCGGTGTTGATCAAGCGCAGGTTGGTGCCGTGGGCAACGTAGCGTTGGGTGTCCAGATCGACCACGAACACATACAGGTCATCCTGCAGATAACCACCCTTGAGCGAGTTGATGGCCGTCAGGGTGCCCTTCTCGTTTTTTCCCAGATCGGTTGCAGCCTTGTCGAGAAGTGCCTTGGCCTGCTCGGCTGAAGCGCGCGGCAGGTAATAACCGACGGCCAGAATGCGCTGACCGATGCGCTGGTAATACACATGTTTGCGCTCGACCTTGCCGTCGGCCCAGTTCTGCCAGCGGTATTCGGCCTGTTGAATGCCGTTGCCTTCCGGCACCAGCAAGGCGTCCTTGAAGGCTTTCTGCAAATCCGGCGCAAGCACTTCGCTGACGTCACGGCCGATCAAGGCTGAGGACGGCCCGCCGCTGGCGAGCATCACACCTTTGGTGTCGACCACGAACACGTAGCGATCCTTGTCGACGAACTCGCCCTGACGGCTGAACGCGGCGAAGGCCTTGTCGCCATTGTCGTGGTAATAGGCCAGCGCCTTTTCCAGCAAAGCAATGGCAGCCTTGCTGTCGTCCTTTTGTGTAGTGGCGGCGTTGACCTGCCCTGCCCCCACAAAAAGCATCACCCCGAGCCACGCCACTTTATGCAAAAACCCCATAACGCATCCCTCGTTCTTGTTGGTGTTTCAAGAGCGTAGACGGCTTGGGGTCGGACGGAGCGCCGAATCCTGTAGCGAGGGGATTTATCCCCGATGGGCTGCGCAGCAGCCCTGATGGAGAGAACACATATTTTCTGACACACCGAGCTGATGGTTTGGGAGCTGCTGCGCAGCCCCATCGGGGATGAATCCCCTCACCACAAAGGTCCCTGGCTACAGTTCATCAGGCCCTAGGGCCGGGCATTGATCTGCTGCTGCAGGTTCTGGATCTGCGCCTGCAGGGTGTTGAGGTTGCGGGTCATCTGCCCGCGGAATGCGTCGAACTCGGCGGTATTGCCGCCACCCTGCGCAGCGGCCGGACGGTTGTCCTGCTCACTCTTGAGGACGACGACTTCCTGCTCCAGACGCTCGATCGCCGCGCTCGGATTGCCTTGTTTCTTCAGCGCGGTGATATCAGCGCCGAGGCTTTTCAGTTGAGCGTCATAACTCTTGAGCTGCGCATCGACCTTGCCAGTGTCGGCCGGTGTGCTTTTCAGGGCCGCCAGTTCGGCGCTCAAGGCTTTGACCTGAGCCTGCAACTGGGTATTGGCGTTCTGTTGTTCGGTGGTCTGCGCGGTCATCTGCGCCAGACGCTTGTCCAGATCGCTGGCCTGACCGACCACGCCTTGCTGCTGTTTGCTCTGATCCAGCAACTGGGTTTCCAGCTGTTTGATCTGCAGCTTCAAGGCTTCGCTGTCACTGTTGACGTTGCTCTGGCTGGCGACGACCTTGCCGGAAATGTCCTGCAGGCGCCCCGCCGCTTCCTCGCTGATGCGCGCAAAGCTTTCCTGGGTCGCGACCAATTGCTGCTCCATCAGCGAAATCTGCTGAAAGCTCCACCAGGCCAGACCGATAAAGGCGAAGAACAACGCGCCGACCAGTGCCCACAGCGGCCCGGTGCTCGCAGCCTTGACCTTGACCACCGGCGGCGTGCGCGAGTGCACCGAGGTGCGGGCGCTGGGCGGAATGTCATCGTCGTCAAAGGTGTCGGCCCGCAGGCTCGGTACATCGTCGAAATCGTCGTTGGCATCGTTACGCATGGACATTGAGGCAACCTTTGTGGAACGCGGTGATGGCTAAATGCTGCGAAGTATAACCGCCGCAGCCGCAGGGATTGACCCTCAAGCGGCAGTGCGGTTCATTGCCGGCCGGGCGACTTGTATCAACGGATGTCCTGAGCTTTCCACCAGCCACAGAACTCGTCGAGGGCCGACCACAGGCTGACTTTCGGATCGTAGTCCAGATAATGCCGGGCGCGACTGATGTCGAGGGTGAAATTTTTCTTCATGACTTGCATGCCCAATCGCGACAGGGTCGGCTCCGGGCGTCCCGGCCAGAGTTTGCACACGCCTTCGTTGAGCGCAGCAACGCTGTAGGCCAGACCGTACGAGCGGTATTTGCTGACCTGCGGCACTTCCATTTTGCGCATCACATAATTGACCACATCCCACAGCGGCACCGGCGCGCCATTGCTGATGTTGTAGGCCTTGCCCAACGCGGAACCGGCCGCCAGCAGGCTGCTGAGCAGCGCTTCGTTGAGGTTCTGCACGCTGGTGAAATCGACCTTGTTCAGGCCGTCGCCAATGATCGCCAGACGCCCCTTGCGCTGCATGTTCAGCAGGCGCGGGAAAATGCTCATGTCGCCGGCGCCAGTGACGAAACGCGGGCGCAGGGCAATGGTTTCCAGACCGAATTCCTGCGCGCCAAAGACCTTTTGCTCGGCCAGGTATTTGGTCGCCGCGTAGTGATGTTTGAAGCGCTTGGGCACTTGCTCTTCGGTCAGGCCGAGGTGATCGCGGCCATCGAAATAGATCGACGGCGACGACAGATGCACCAGTCGCCGCACGCGCTGCTTGAGGCAGGCTTCGACGACGTTTTCGGTGACCTGCACGTTGCCCTGATGAAAGTCCTGATAGCGCCCCCACAAGCCGACGGCACCGGCACAGTGCACCACGGCTTCGACGTCGGCGCAGAGGTCGCGCACCAGATCCGCATCGGTGAGATCGCCCGGGACGAACTCGGCGCCACGGCGCACCAGATGCTCGACGCTTTCGGCCCGGCGACCGTTGACCCGCACGTCCAGGCCCTGCTCCAAAGCGAAACGCGCAAAGCGTCCGCCAATGAAGCCGCTTGCGCCGGTGACCAGAATTTTCATGTAACGCTCCGATGTCTTTCGTTTACCTGATACGTCTTTCTTGACGCTGACCATCAGCCCAAGGGCACCAGCCAGCGCGGTGAAGAACGTAGCAATTGCTCGGTCAGCAAGGCCAGCAGCTGACCGCCATTGCGCCAATGATGCCAGTACAACGGCACATCGATCGGTTTATCTGGCAACAGTTCGCGCAATACGCCGCGTTGCAGCTGATCACGCACTTGCAGTTCCGGCACCAGGCCCCAACCGAACCCGGCTTCGGTCAGACGCACAAAACCTTCGGAGGACGGGCACAAGTGGTGCTCGAAACCACCGTCGACACCAAGCGATGCGAGGTAGCGATGCTGGAGAAAATCGTCCGGGCCGAACACCAGCGCCGGGGTGCGCGGCAGCTGCTCGGCGCGCACCCCGTCGGGGAAATGCCGCTCGATAAACGCCGGACTGGCCAGCGCCCGATAGCGCATCGCCCCGAGCAACACGCTACGCGCACCGGCCACCGGGCGCTCGCTGGCGCAGACACACGCCGCCACTTCCCCGGCACGCATGCGCTTGAGGCCGACGGTCTGATCTTCCACCACCAGATCCAGCAATAAATGCTGCTCGGCGCAGAAATCGCCCACGGCTTCGGCCCACCAGGTGGCGAGGCTGTCGGCGTTGATGGCGATGCGCAAACGCTCCGGCAGGCCTTCTTCGTCGAGCGCCGGCACCAGGGTCTGCAAGTCACGTTCGAGCAGGCGCACCTGCTGCACATGGTTGAGCAGCCGCCGGCCAATTTCCGTCGGCGATGGCGGCGTGCCGCGTACCAGCACCGGTTGGCCGACCCGCGCTTCCAGCAATTTGATCCGCTGGGAAATCGCCGATTGCGACAAGCCCAGCACCTGCGCGGCGCGTTCGAATCCGGCCTGCTCGACCACAGCGGCCAGCGCGGAAAGTAATTTATAGTCGAACATCAGTTTTCCTAATGAGCGATCAGCACTATTGGTTTTTCTTATACCGCTTTCGACCGGAGAATAGCCAGCAAGCACTCTTTATCAAGGAACACGGCAATGGCTGGCGAAACCTCACTCACAACTCTGCTGCGCAGCATGAGCCCGCAGCTCAACGCCGGCGAATATGTGTTTTGCACCCTGCGTGACGGCCAGTTGCCGAGCGGTGTGGAGATTGTCGGCAGCTTCCGCGAGCAGGAAGGCCTGACCGTGATTCTGGAGCGCTCCCAGGCCGAACGTGCCGGGTTCGCTTTTGATTATGTGGCGGCGTGGATCACCCTCAATGTGCATTCGGCGCTCGAAGCCGTTGGCCTCACCGCCGCGTTCGCCAGCGCGCTGGGCAAGGCCGGAATCAGTTGCAACGTGATCGCCGGTTATTACCACGACCATTTGTTTGTCGGTCAGGCCGACGCCGAGCGCGCCATGCACGTGCTGCGCGATCTCGCAGCCAACGCGGAGTAACTCTTATGTGGCAAAGCTATGTGAACGGCCTGCTGGTGGCCTTGGGGCTGATCATGGCGATCGGTACGCAGAACGCTTTTGTGCTGGCGCAGAGTCTGCGCCGTGAACATCACCTGCCGGTGGCGGCGTTGTGTGTGGCGTGCGATGCGCTGCTGGTGGCGGCCGGGGTGTTTGGCTTGGCCACCGTGTTGGCGCAGAACCCGACATTGCTCGCGGTGGCACGCTGGGGCGGCGCGGTCTTTCTGATCTGGTATGGCAGCCAGGCGCTGCGAAGGGCGTTCTCGAAACAGAGTCTGGATCAGGGTGAAAACCACACCGTACGCTCGTTGCGCGCGGTGATGCTCAGCGCGCTGGCAGTGACACTGCTCAACCCGCACGTTTATCTCGATACGGTGCTGTTGATCGGTTCTCTCGGCGCACAGCAGTCGGTGCCGGGCGCTTATGTAGTGGGCGCTGCCAGTGCCTCGCTGCTATGGTTTTTCACCCTCGCCCTCGGTGCCGCATGGCTCGCGCCGTGGCTGGCTCGGCCGAGTACCTGGCGGATTCTCGATCTTCTGGTGGCAGTGATGATGTTCACGGTGGCAGGGCAATTGATATTGGCGCAGTGATTTATTCCAAACAGCTCTGGAACCTCTATCCCACACAGTTGTTGCGTGGTTAAGCCTTGACCCCGGTGCTATGATCCGAACCCTGCGCCGCAAAGAGTAAAAACTCGTCGGTGCATTTCTGGCCGCCCGTGATCGGCCTTGCGCTCACCGCAACAGACCTGATTAGGAGAATCATCATGGCTTTCGAATTGCCGCCGCTGCCTTACGCACACGATGCCCTGCAGCCGCACATTTCCAAGGAAACCCTGGAATTTCACCATGACAAGCACCACAACACCTATGTCGTGAACCTGAACAACCTGGTGCCAGGCACCGAGTTCGAAGGCAAGACCCTGGAAGAGATCGTCAAGACTTCCTCGGGCGGCATCTTCAACAACGCCGCTCAGGTCTGGAACCACACTTTCTACTGGAACTGCCTGGCGCCAAACGCCGGCGGTCAACCAACCGGCGCACTGGCTGAAGCCATCAACGCGGCTTTCGGTTCGTTCGACAAGTTCAAGGAAGAGTTCAGCAAAACCTCGATCGGCACCTTCGGTTCCGGCTGGGGCTGGCTGGTGAAAAAGGCTGACGGTTCCCTGGCCCTGGCCAGCACCATCGGCGCCGGTAACCCGCTGACCAGCGGCGACACCCCGCTGCTGACCTGCGACGTCTGGGAACACGCTTACTACATCGACTACCGCAACCTGCGTCCGAAGTACGTTGAAGCGTTCTGGAACCTGGTCAACTGGAAGTTCGTCGCTGAGCAGTTCGAAGGCAAAACCTTCACCGCTTAAGCTACGCGCCAGATAAAAAACCCGGCTACGGCCGGGTTTTTTTATGCCTGCTTTTTTTTCACGATGAACGATGGCTCCGGCCGCTTGCCGGTGCAGCACAGCGGGCTACCATCAAATCAGCGAAAATTTGTTCCAGACTGCTCAAGTTGAGGGCCGAAACTACCGACACAGTACAAATAGAGCTGAGACTCCAGACAGCAGTATTTCGGTCAAGGCAACGGGCAAATGTTCCGAGGCTTGATTGTCCCTTTGACTGCCAACACGGGATTGCCAATACTCATGGCAACTTGACGCTACCCGCACGGAACAAGGAATAACCCTTTGAAGCTGGAACTCAAGAACAGCTTGTCGGTGAAGTTGCTCCGGGTCGTGCTCCTTTCGGCATTGATCGTCGGCGTGGTCTTGAGCTGCGCCCAGATTGTTTTCGATGCCTATAAAACCCGCCAGGCGGTGGCCGGCGACGCCCAGCGTATCCTCGACATGTTCCGCGACCCATCCACTCAGGCGGTCTACAGCCTCGACCGGGAAATGGGCATGCAGGTGATCGAAGGCCTGTTCCAGGACGACGCGGTGCGCCAGGCTTCCATCGGCCATCCCAACGAAGCGATGCTCGCGCAGAAATCCCGTGAGTTGCAGCACTCCAACAGCCGCTGGCTGACTGATCTGATACTCGGTCAGGAACGCACCTTCACCACTCAATTGGTCGGTCGCGGTCCCTACAGCGAGTATTACGGCGACCTGAGCATCACCCTCGACACCGCCACCTATGGCGAGAGTTTCATCGTCAGTTCGGTGATCATTTTCATTTCCGGCGTCTTGCGCGCCCTGGCCATGGGCCTGGTGTTGTATCTGGTTTATCACTGGCTGCTGACCAAGCCGCTGTCGCGGATCATCGAGCACCTGACCGAAATCAATCCCGATCGCCCCAGCGAGCACAAGATTCCACAGCTCAAGGGTCACGAAAAAAATGAACTCGGCATCTGGATCAACACCGCCAACCAGTTGCTCGAATCGATAGAACGCAACACCCATCTGCGCCACGAAGCGGAAAACAGCCTGCTGCGCATGGCCCAGTACGACTTCCTCACCGGCCTGCCGAACCGCCAGCAATTGCAGCAGCAACTGGACAAGATTCTGGTCGACGCCGGCAAGCTGCAACGCCGGGTCGCGGTGTTGTGCGTAGGGCTGGATGATTTCAAAGGGATCAACGAGCAGTTCAGCTACCAGACCGGCGACCAGTTGCTGCTGGCGCTGGCCGACCGCCTGCGCGCCCACAGCGGTCGCCTCGGCGCCCTCGCCCGTCTGGGTGGCGACCAGTTCGCGCTGGTGCAGGCCGATATCGAACAACCTTATGAAGCGGCAGAGCTGGCGCAGAGCATCCTCGATGATCTGGAAGCGGCGTTCGCCCTCGACCATCAGGAAATCCGCCTGCGCGCGACCATCGGCATCACCCTGTTCCCCGAGGACGGCGACAGCACCGAGAAGCTGTTGCAGAAGGCCGAGCAGACCATGACGCTGGCCAAGACCCGCTCGCGCAATCGCTATCAGTTCTACATCGCCAGCGTCGACAGCGAAATGCGTCGGCGTCGCGAACTGGAAAAAGACCTGCGCGACGCACTGATTCGCGACCAGTTCTACCTCGTCTATCAGCCGCAGATCAGCTACCGCGATCACCGCGTGGTCGGGGTCGAAGCGCTGATTCGCTGGCAGCATCCGGAACACGGTCTGGTGCCGCCGGACCTGTTCATTCCGCTGGCCGAACAGAACGGCACGATCATCGCCATCGGCGAGTGGGTGCTGGATCAGGCCTGCAAGCAATTGCGCGAATGGCACGATCAGGGCTTTGTCGATCTGCGCATGGCGGTCAACCTGTCCACCGTGCAACTGCACCACGCCGAGTTGCCGCGAGTGGTCAACAACCTGCTGCAGATCTACCGCCTGCCGCCGCGCAGCCTCGAACTGGAAGTCACCGAAACCGGCCTGATGGAAGACATCAGCACCGCCGCCCAGCATCTGCTGAGCCTGCGCCGCTCCGGCGCGCTGATCGCCATCGACGACTTCGGCACCGGCTACTCATCACTGAGTTACCTGAAAAGCCTGCCGCTGGACAAGATCAAGATCGACAAGAGCTTCGTTCAGGATCTGCTGGATGACGACGATGATGCGACCATCGTTCGCGCGATCATTCAACTGGGCAAGAGCCTGGGCATGCAGGTGATCGCCGAAGGCGTGGAAACTGCCGAGCAGGAGTCCTACATCATCTCCGAAGGCTGTCACGAAGGTCAGGGTTACCACTACAGCAAACCGCTGCCTGCCCGGGAACTGACGGCCTACCTCAAACAGGCGCAGCGTAGCAACGCGGCGATCCTTTGATGCCGCGCATAACAACCGGCTAAATAAGAAATATTTCCAGCCACAGCCCTTTACACATAATGCGAAAGATTTGCATTATGTCGCAGCTTTGCGCACCCCCGCGCCCTGTCCATTCCATTACCGAAGCAGGATGTTCGCCATGATTCGTATGCCTCTGGCTACCGCCAGTCTGCTGGCCATCGCTATTTCTCTCGCCGGTTGCGGCGAAGGCAAAGACAAGGCTGCCGCCCCGGCCGCGCCGACGCCGGCCGCCAGCACCGCCGCCGCTCCAGCACCTGCCGCTGCCGGTAAAGTCGATGAAGCCGCCGCCAAGGCTGTGGTCGCGCATTACGCCGACATGGTCTTCGCCGTCTACAGCGATGCCGAATCCACAGCGAAAACCCTGCAAACCGCGGTCGACGCGTTCCTCGCCAAGCCGAACGCCGATACCCTGAAAGCCGCCAAGGCTGCCTGGGTCGCTGCGCGCGTGCCTTACTTGCAGAGCGAAGTGTTTCGCTTCGGCAACACCATCATCGACGACTGGGAAGGTCAGGTGAACGCCTGGCCGCTGGACGAAGGCCTGATCGACTATGTCGACAAATCCTACGAGCATGCGCTGGGCAACCCGGGCGCCACCGCCAACATCATCGCCAACACTGAAGTGCAGGTCGGCGAAGACAAGGTCGATGTGAAAGACATCACCCCGGAAAAACTCGCCAGCCTCAACGAGCTGGGCGGTTCCGAAGCCAACGTCGCCACCGGCTACCACGCGATCGAATTCCTGCTCTGGGGCCAGGATCTGAACGGCACCGGCCCGGGCGCCGGCAACCGTCCGGCGTCGGACTACCTGGAAGGCGCTGGCGCCACCGGCGGTCACAATGATCGTCGCCGTGCCTACCTCAAAGCCGTGACCCAACTGCTGGTCAGCGACCTGGAAGAAATGGTCGGCAACTGGAAGCCGAACGTGGCCGACAACTACCGCGCTACCCTGGAAGCCGAGCCGGCTGAAAGCGGCCTGCGCAAAATGCTCTTCGGCATGGGCAGTCTGTCCCTGGGCGAACTGGCGGGCGAGCGCATGAAGGTTTCCCTGGAAGCCAACTCCCCGGAAGACGAACAGGATTGCTTCAGCGACAACACCCACAACTCGCACTTCTACGATGCCAAAGGCATTCGTAACGTGTACCTGGGCGAATACACCCGCACCGACGGCACCAAAATGACCGGTGCCAGCCTGTCGTCGCTGGTGGCCAAGGCCGACCCGGCTGCCGACACCGCGCTGAAAGCCGATCTGGCCGCTACCGAAGCGAAAATCCAGGTCATGGTCGATCACGCCAACAAGGGTGAGCACTACGACCAGTTGATCGCTGCGGGCAACACCGCCGGCAACCAGATCGTGCGTGACGCCATCGCCGCACTGGTCAAGCAGACCGGTTCGATCGAAGCCGCCGCCGGCAAGCTGGGCATCAGCGACCTGAACCCGGACAACGCTGATCACGAGTTCTGATCAACGCTGACTGCACAAGAAGGCGACCTCCGGGTCGCCTTTTTCATGCCTGCCGTACACAAAACCCTGTGGGAGCGGGCTTGCTCGCGAAAGCGCTGGGTCAGACACAGATGAATTGACTGACACACCGCTTTCGCGGGCAAGCCCGCTCCCACAGGCGGACTGCGTTTCTCCAAATCACTGCGCCATATCAAGCAAACGATAATTCCTCTTATTCAAACTCACTCGCCCTGTTAGACTTTGCGCCTTTGTTTTCGCTCGTCCGCAGGATGTCTGATGCCCTCGCTGCCGCTTCGCTTGTCCGCACTGTTTCTGGCCCTGGGCCTGAGTGCCTGCGATGACGCCCCGCGTTTTACCAAGGCTGAGCCCGGTGAAGCGCGTTCGGGCGGGGCGGCGACCGTGCGCAAGACCGATCAGAACGCATTCTCGCTACCTTCGGCCAATCTGCCGCCGTCGCGTCGGGTCGACTTCAGTGTCGGCAACAGCTTCTTCCGCAGTCCGTGGGTGATCGCCCCGTCAACCACCACCGCCCGCGATGGCCTCGGCCCGCTGTTCAACACCAACGCCTGCCAGAACTGCCACATCAAGGACGGTCGCGGACACCCGCCAGCGCCGGATGCGACGAACGCGGTGTCGATGCTGGTGCGTCTGTCGATCCCTGATTCACCGGCCTATGCCAAAGTCATCGAGCAACTCGGCGTGGTGCCCGAGCCGGTCTACGGCGGCCAGTTCCAGGACATGGCCGTGCCCGGGGTCACCCCGGAAGGCAAGGTGCGCGTCGAGTACACCCCGGTGCCGATTCGTTTCAAGGACGGCACCGAAGTGGAGCTGCGCAAACCGGTTCTGCAATTCACTCAGTTGGGCTACGGCCCGATGCACCCGGACACGCGTTTCTCGGCCCGCGTCGCACCGCCGATGATCGGCCTCGGCCTGCTCGAAGCCATTCCCGAAGAAGCGATCCTCGCCAACGCCGCCGCGCAGGCCAAAGAGAACAACGGCATTAAGGGTCGCGTAAATCGGGTCTGGGACGATGAGTTACAGAAAACCGTGGCCGGCCGTTTTGGCTGGAAAGCCGGACAACCGAATCTCAATCAGCAGAATGTCCACGCGTTTTCCGGGGACATGGGCCTGACCACCAGCCTGAGACCCTTCGATGACTGCACCGACGCGCAAACCGCGTGCAAGCAGGCGCCGAATGGCAATGGCCCGGACGGCGAGCCGGAAGTCAGCGACAACATCCTGCGTCTGGTGCTGTTCTACACACGCAACCTCGCAGTGCCGGCACGTCGTGGCGTCAACGACGAACAAGTGCTGGCTGGCAAGAATCTGTTCTTCCAGGCCGGTTGCCAGTCCTGCCACACGCCGAAATACACCACCGCCGCCAACGCCGCCGAACCTGAACTGGCCAATCAAGTGATTCGCCCGTATAGCGATCTGCTGCTGCACGACATGGGCGACGGTCTGGCCGACAACCGCACTGAATTCCAGGCCTCCGGCCGCGACTGGCGCACCCCGCCGTTGTGGGGCATCGGCCTGACGCAGGCGGTCAGCGGCCACACTCAGTTCTTGCATGATGGCCGCGCCCGCAATCTGCTTGAAGCCGTGCTCTGGCATGGCGGCGAAGCGCAGAAGGCGCAGCAACAGGTTTTGTCTTTCAACGCCGAGCAGCGTGCCGCGCTGCTGGCGTTCTTGAACTCACTTTAAACACTTAAAAGAATCGGGAGCCCGACATGTTCCGTCCCAAGTTGTTGTTCACCAGCCTTGCCGCACTCGCCCTCGGCGCCTGCTCGCCGCAGGATCCGCAAGCGGTCACGTCGGCGGCCATCGCCAAATCGGTGATCCTGCCGACTTACACCCGTTGGGTCGAAGCCGACAAGCAACTGGCCGTGAGCGCCCTCGCCTACTGCCAGGGCAAGGAAACCCTGGAAACCGCCCGCGCCGACTTCCTGCACGCGCAGAAAGCCTGGGCCGAGCTGCAACCGCTGCTGATCGGCCCATTGGCCGAGGGCAACCGTTCGTGGCAGGTGCAGTTCTGGCCGGACAAGAAAAACCTCGTCGGCCGTCAGGTCGAGCAACTGGTCGTCGCCCAGCCGCAAATCGACGCCGCCGCCCTGGCCAAATCCAGCGTCGTGGTGCAGGGTCTGTCGGCTTACGAATACATCCTGTTCGACGAAAAGCCAGACGTCGCCAATGCTGATCAGAAGGCCAAATACTGCCCGCTGCTGATCGCCATCGGCGAGCGTCAGAAGCAACTGGCCGAAGAGATTCTGCAGAGCTGGAACAACACCGACGGCATGCTCGCGCAGATGAGCAAATTCCCTAACCAGCGCTACGCCGACTCTCACGAAGCGATCGCCGATCTGCTGCGTGTGCAGGTCACCGCCCTCGACACCCTGAAGAAAAAACTCGGTACGCCGATGGGCCGTCAGAGCAAGGGCGTGCCGCAGCCGTTCCAGGCTGATGCGTGGCGCAGCCAGTCGTCGCTGACCGCGCTGGAAGCCAGTCTGGCTGCAGCCAAAACCGTCTGGGAAGGCGTCGACAACAAAGGCCTGCGCGGTCTGCTGCCGGCCGAGCAGAAGCCCCTGGCGGACAAGATCGACGCCGCCTACGCCGCGTCGCTGAAACTGTTTGACAGCAGCCAGCGCTCGCTGACCGAAATGCTGCAGGACGACGCCGGTCGTCAACAACTCAACGATCTCTACGACAGCCTCAACGTCGTCCATCGCCTGCACGAAGGCGAACTGGCCAAGGCGCTGGGCATCCAACTGGGCTTCAACGCCAACGACGGTGACTGATGAGGGCAAGTGCCATGCTGCGACGCCAGGCTCTGACTTTAGGTAGTTTGCTGCTGGGAGCAGTGACACTGGGCGGCTGGACGCTGTTCAAGCGCAAGGATCAGAGCCCGTTGTTGCTCTCGGCGCGGGACGACACCGACGGCAAGCATTACGCCGTCGGTTATCGGCTGGACGGTACGCAGGTGTTCGCCACCGAGGTCGGCCAGCGCTGCCACGACATCATCAACCACCCGACGCTGCCGATCGCGCTGTTCGTCGCCCGCCGCCCGGGCACCGAGAGCTACCTGATCGATCTGCGCGACGGGACGTTGCTGCAAACCGTGACGTCGCAGCCGAACCGGCATTTCTACGGTCACGCCGTGGTGCACAAGGACGGCGAATACCTGTACGCCACCGAGAACGACACCACGGATCCGGGGCGTGGCCTGCTCGGGGTGTACAAGTTCGAAGGCGAGCGGCTGGTGCACAGCGGCGAGATTTCCACCCATGGCCTCGGCCCGCATCAGGTGTCGTGGATGCCCGATGGCGAAACCCTGGTGGTGGCCAACGGCGGGATCCGCACCGAGGCCGAAAGCCGCGTCGACATGAACCTCAACGCCATGGAACCGAGCCTGGTGCTGATGCAGCGTGACGGCACCCTGCTGAGCAAGGAAACCCTTTCCCAGCAGATGAACAGCGTGCGTCACCTGGGCATCGCCAGCGACGGCACCATCGTCGCCGGCCAGCAGTTCATGGGCGCCTCGCATGAGCGTTCCGAGCTGTTGGCGATCAAGCGTCCGGGCCAGCCCTTCGTGGCATTCCCGGTGCCAGAGCATCAGTTGCAGTCGATGGGTCATTACACCGCCAGCGTCGCAGTGCACAGCGATCTGCGGCTGGTGGCGCTGACCGCGCCGCGTGGCAATCGCTTCTTCATCTGGGACCTGGACAGCGGCGAAGTGCGCCTCGACGCGCCGCTGCCCGATTGCGCCGGTGTTGGTGCGGTGCAGGACGGTTTCGTCGTGACCTCGGGTCAGGGCCGCTGCCGCTACTACGATTGCCGCCAGGATCAACTGCAGGCCAAGCCGCTGGAGTTGCCGGCAGGGCTCTGGGATAACCATCTGCACTTGATCGCATAATCCACCTGTTCTGAGTACGACTCATAACCTGTGGCGAGGGGATTTATCCCCGATCGGCTGCGCAGCAGTCGCAAAACCATCGCACACGGTTCAATTGACAGACCGCGGTTTCAGGTTTTGGGGCGGCTTCGCCACCTATCGGGGATGAATCCCCTCACCACAGGTTCAGTGTTTAGACTTCCTCACTCCGTCCTCCCCTGTAATAACTGCCAGTTGGAATCCCCACCTGACTCGGAGTAATGTGCCCGCCTGTCTCACCTGATTTATCCAAGGAACTGGAAATATGCTGCGTCGCCGCATGCTGATCATGTTGGGTGTTGTCTTGCTGGTCGTCCTGGTATTGGGCGGGTACAAAGCCTTTTCGATCTACACCATGATCCAGGGCTTCTCCAAACCAAAACCGCCGATCAGCGTCGCCGTGGCTCGCGCCAGCGAACAGCCGTGGCAGATGCGTTTGCCCACCGTCGGCTCGCTGAAGGCCTTGCAAGGCGTCGAGCTGAGTCTTGAAGTCGCCGGCACCGTCACCGAACTCAAATTCGAATCCGGACAGAAGGTCAAGGCCGGGCAACCGCTGCTGCAGCTCGACAGCGCGGTCGAGACCGCCCTGCTGGAAACCGCCAAGGCTGACCTGGGACTGGCGCAACTGGATTTCGGTCGCGGCAGCCAACTGGTCGACAGCCGCGCGATCTCCAAAGGCGAGTACGACCGTCTCTCCGCCGTGTTGCAAAAGAACAAGGCCACGGTCAATCAGCTCAACGCTTCGCTGGCGAAAAAACGCATCCTTGCGCCATTCAGCGGCACCATCGGCATCCGTCAGGTGGATGTCGGCGACTACCTCGCCAGCGGCACCAAAATCGCCACCCTGCAGGATCTGAGCAGCCTCTACGCCGACTTCTATGTGCCCGAGCAATCGGTGCCAAAACTGGCCATCGGGCAACCGGTGCAGATCGGTGTCGCAGCCTATCCCGGGCAGAACTTCCCCGGCGCCATCAGTGCGATCAACCCGATTGTCGAGAGCACCACGCGCAATATTCTGGTGCGCGCGACCCTGGCCAACCCCGACGGCAAATTGCTGCCGGGCATGTTCGCCAGCCTCAACGTGTTGCTGCCCGACCCGCAGAAACACATCGTGGTCCCGGAAAGCGCGATCACCTACACCCTCTACGGCAACTCGCTGTACGTGGTCGGGCAGAAAAAGGCCGAGGACGGCAGCGTCGAAAAAGACGACAAGGGCCAACCGGTACTGATCGCCGAACGTCGCTTCATCGAGACCGGTGAGCGCCGCGATGGCCTGGTGATGATCAACAAGGGCGTGCAGAGCGGCGAACAAGTAGTGACCGCCGGCCAGATCAAACTGGACAACGGCGCACACATTGCCATCAGCGACGACAAGACCCTCGGCGAGCAGAACAGTCCGCCTCGCGCCGACTGATCAAGGAATCCCCATGGCTTTTACCGATCCGTTCATCCGCCGCCCGGTGCTCGCCACCGTGGTCAGCCTGCTGATTGTGCTGCTGGGTTTCCAGGCCTGGAGCAAACTGCCGCTGCGCCAGTACCCGCAAATGGAAAACGCCCTGATCACGGTGACCACCGCCTACCCCGGGGCCAACGCCGAGACCATTCAGGGCTACATCACTCAACCGATGCAACAGAGCCTGGCGAGCGCCGAAGGCATCGACTACATGACCTCGGTCAGCCGCCAGAACTTCTCGGTGATCTCGATCTACGCGCGCATCGGGTCCAACACCGACCGTTTGTTCACCGAACTGCTGGCCAAGGCCAATGAGGTGAAGAACAAACTGCCGCAGGACGCCGAAGACCCGGTGCTGAGCAAGGAATCGGCCGACGCCTCGGCGCTGATGTACATCAGCTTCTTCAGCAAGGACTTGAGCAACCCGCAGATCACCGACTACCTGTCGCGGGTGATCCAGCCGAAACTGGCGACCCTGCCGGGCATGGCCGAGGCGGAGATTCTCGGTAATCAGGTATTCGCCATGCGCCTGTGGCTCGACCCGGTGAAGCTCGCCGGTTTCGGCCTCAGCGCCAGCGACGTGACCAACGCCGTGCGCCAGTACAACTTCCTCTCCGCCGCTGGCGAGGTGAAGGGCGAGTACGTGGTCACCAGCATCAACGCCAACACCGAACTGAAATCCGCCGAAGCCTTCGCGGCGATTCCGCTCAAGGTCAGTGGCGACAGCCGCGTGCTGCTCAGCGATGTCGCGCGGGTCGAGATGGGCGCGGAAAACTACGACTCGATCAGCTCGTTCGGCGGCACGCCGTCGGTGTACATCGGCATCAAGGCCACGCCGGGCGCCAACCCGCTGGACGTGATCCGGGAAGTGCGCAAGCTGATGCCGGAGCTGGAAGCGCAATTGCCGCCCAACCTCAAGAGCGAGATTGCCTACGACGCCACCCAGTTCATCCAGGCCTCGATCGACGAAGTGGTGAAAACCCTGTTCGAAGCGGTGCTGATCGTGATTGTGGTGGTGTTCCTGTTCCTCGGCGCGTTGCGCTCGGTGGTGATCCCGGTGGTGACCATCCCGCTGTCGATGATCGGCGTGATGTTCTTCATGCAGATGATGGGCTACTCGATCAACCTGCTGACCCTGTTGGCGATGGTGCTGGCCATCGGTCTGGTGGTGGATGACGCGATTGTGGTGGTGGAGAACATTCACCGACACATCGAGGAAGGCAAGACGCCGCTGGAGGCCGCGCTGGAAGGTGCGCGGGAAATCGCCATGCCGGTGGTGTCGATGACCATCACCCTGGCGGCGGTGTATGCGCCGATCGGCTTCCTCACCGGGCTGACCGGGGCCTTGTTCAAGGAGTTCGCCCTGACCCTGGCCGGCGCCGTGGTGATCTCCGGGATCGTTGCACTGACCCTGTCGCCGATGATGTGCGCCCTGCTGTTGCGCCATGAAGAAAACCCCAGTGGCCTGGCGCACCGCCTCGACCGCATTTTCGACGGTCTCAAGCGCCGCTACCAGAGCATGCTCCACGGCACATTGAACACGCGGCCGGTGGTGCTGGTGTTCGCGGTGATCGTGTTGTGCCTGATCCCGGTGTTTCTCAAGTTCACCAAGTCGGAACTGGCGCCGGACGAGGATCAGGGCATCATCTTCATGATGGCCACGGCCCCCCAGCCGACCAACCTCGATTACCTGAGCACTTACACCGACGAATTCATCAAGATCTTCAAGGAGTTTCCGGAGTACTACTCCTCGTTTCAGATCAACGGCTACAACGGTGTGCAAGCGGGCATCGGCGGCTTCCTGCTCAAGCCATGGAACGAGCGCAGCCGCACGCAGATGCAGATCCTGCCCGAGGTCCAAGGCAAACTGGCGAGTATCCCCGGCCTGCAGATTTTCGGTTTCAACCTGCCCTCCCTGCCTGGCACCGGTGAAGGTTTGCCGTTCGAATTCGTGGTCAATACCGCCAACGACTACGAATTGCTGCTGCAAGTGGCCGACCGGATCAAGAAACGTGCGATGGAGTCGGGCAAGTTCGCCTTCGTCGACCTCGATCTGGCGTTCGACAAGCCGGAAGTGGTCGTCGATATCGACCGTGCCAAAGCCGCGCAGATGGGCGTGTCGATGCAGGATCTGGGCGGCACCCTGGCGACGCTGCTGGGTGAGGCGGAAATCAACCGTTTCACCATCGAAGGCCGCAGTTACAAAGTGATTGCCCAGGTCGAACGACCGTACCGCGAAAACCCTGGCTGGCTGAACAACTACTACGTGAAGAACACCCAGGGCGAGCTGCTGCCGCTGTCGACGCTGATCAAGGTCAGCGACCGGGCGCGACCGCGCCAGCTCAACCAGTTCCAGCAACTCAACGCGGCGAAGATTTCCGGATTCCCGTTGGTCAGCATGGGCGAGGCCATCGACACCGTGCTGCAGATCGCCCGGGAAGAAGCGCCTGCCGGGTTTGCCTTCGACTATGGCGGCGCCTCGCGCCAGTACGTGCAGGAAGGCAGCGCTCTGTGGGTAACCTTCGCCCTGGCGCTGGCGATCATTTTCCTGGTGCTGGCGGCGCAGTTCGAGAGCTTCCGTGATCCGCTGGTGATTCTGGTGACGGTGCCGCTGTCGATCTGTGGTGCGTTGATTCCGCTGTTCCTTGGCTGGTCGAGCATGAACATCTACACCCAGGTCGGACTGGTGACCCTGATCGGGCTGATCAGCAAGCACGGGATCCTGATCGTCGAGTTCGCCAACCAACTGCGCAAGGACAAGGGCCTGACCGCGCGCGAAGCGGTCGAGGAAGCGGCGGCAATCCGCTTGCGCCCGGTGTTGATGACCACGGCGGCGATGGTGTTCGGCATGGTGCCGTTGATTCTGGCGACCGGTGCGGGCGCCGTGAGCCGGTTCGATATCGGCACCGTGATTGCAACGGGGATGTCGATCGGCACCCTGTTTACGCTGTTTGTGCTGCCGTGCATCTACACCCTATTGGCGAAACCCGATCCGAAATAACAGCGATTTACCCTTGTGGGAGCGGGCTTGCTCGCGAAAGCGTCAGGTCAGTCAACAGCAATGCTGAATGTGCCGGCCCCTTCGTGAGCAAGCCCACTCCCACCCTTGATCGCGGCCAGCCCCCCCAATCCTTCATCCACCACAGTCCCCTGTGGCAGCGGGCTTGCTCGCGAAAGCGTCAGGTCAGTCAACAGCCATGCTGAATGTGCCGGCCTCTTCGTGAGCAAGCCCACTCCCACCCTTGATCGCGGCAAGCCCCCCAATCCTTCATCCACCACAGTCCCCTGTGGGAGCGGGCTTGCTCGCGAAAGCGTCGGGTCAGTCAACAGCAATGCTGAATGTGCCGGCCCCTTCGTGAGCAAGCCCACTCCCACCCTTGATCGCGGCAAGCCCCCCCAATCCTTCATCCACCACAGTCCCCTGTGGGAGCGGGCTTGCTCGCGAAAGCGCCAGGTCAGTCAACAGCAATGCTGAATGTGCCGGCCCCTTCGTGAGCAAGCCCACTCCCACCCTTGATCGCGGCCAGCCACAAACCTGCCATCCATCGCCGATCCCACAGGGGAATGGTGTGATCCCTGGAACACGCGCAATAAAAAAGGCCTCGCATCTGCGAGGCCTTTCATTTTGGCTTCAATCGGTTCAACTCTGTGGCCTCATCCCTTGAGAAAGTCCGAA
Organism: Pseudomonas sp. MWU347; assembly: GCF_017947305.1. Lineage (NCBI taxonomy): Bacteria > Pseudomonadati > Pseudomonadota > Gammaproteobacteria > Pseudomonadales > Pseudomonadaceae > Pseudomonas > Pseudomonas sp. MWU347. Next base: position 327,752 of record NZ_JAFGZB010000007.1, on the reverse strand, counting down.
CATGAACAACAACAGATCATGGTCAGGTTTAGTGGCCACGGAGGCTTTCGCCACCCGTGGTACTGCGCAGTGAGCATCGCCTGTGGTAGCACCGATCACCTGCATGCGGGGCTGCTCCCAGGCCGCCACCGCCAATGAAGCAACTGCCAAGGCTCCAACCAAAAACAAACCTCGTGCAATTTCGAGTTTCATCGCTATAAACCTTTGATAGCGCTGCCAAACGCCGTCTCATAAAAGTAGACGAGTTTTTTCCAGTCCGTGTCGCTGAACGACGAATGGCGACGCAATTGCTTCATGTCATGGGAGGCCGCGCGATAAGCGGTCAGACGCTGACGGCATTTCTCCAGATCGATCAATGCCACTTCGACCTGAGCCGAATCACCTTCGCCGGTCACCCGTACAAAAACGTGTTTGATGTAGATACAGCTGTGCTGCCAACGGCCCTTGTGCATGCGCGCGAGGTTTTCGGCCAGGTCTTTGAGGACGCGCTCGTAAACCGCTTCGCCATATTGGGCACGGCCACCGGCGGCTTCCCACTTCTCGAGTTCGTCGAAACCGTCCAGCGACTTGGTCACCAGCAGCGCACGCCACTTGTGTTGCGGATCGGGCTGCGCACCGCAGAAGACGATTTGCGGGACGCGTACGCCGAGGCGGCTGACACCGGTCAGGGCATCCAGCTCTCGCAAGACTGTCGGCCGGCCGAAGGGATGCAGCCAACTGCGATAGATATGTCCGGTCTGGCGCTTGGCATACAGTAACTGGCCGTCACGGCCCACGACTCGTTGCACACCACTTTCCCCGCCACGGCGCACGTTGGGTTCTTCCACCCATTCACCGCGCTGGTTCCAGTAGTAGTCGAAGCGATCTTGGGGAGCGACTTCCGTTTCTGCTGCTATTTGCACCGCCATCCTGTTACCTCTTGCGTAATACGTAAACCCGCCACATGGCATAGAGCGGAATGAAGTCCAGTTGTTCCTGAATGCGAAAACCTGCCTCTTCGAACTCTTTTTCTACTGTCACAGCCGGTAACACAAACCGGTTTTGGTAACCTTCCTGCCCGCGCCGCTGTTCAGCGCGTTTGCGTTTCCAGGCCTTGAAATTACCGTCCACCCACAACGAAATGATTACGCTGTCACGGGTGACACGCTCGAATTCGCGCAAAATCGTCCGCCGATGTTCGGCTTCACCGATGTGATGCAGCAAACGCATGCAGAAAATGCTGTCGACGGCGTTATCCGGCAAGGCAATGTCGAACGCTGACGTGTGCAAAGGTTGTACCCGTTTCACCACATCAGCCGGCTGCGCCTGCAGCGCGGTCTTGATCATAGACTCGGAATTGTCCGCGCCAATAATCACCCGATTGGGTTTTTCCGCCAGCAACGGCCAGAAACGCCCTGCACCACACGGCAGATCCAGAACCAGCCCCGGCTCGCCCGCCAGCGTCAACGCCCTGCGGGCCAGTTGCTCGTCCCGCCAATGTGACAACCGACGACCGAGACCGTCCTGATGCTTGCGCAAATATTTTTGTGCATGCTGGTCATCATACTTTTCGGAAAAATCGAGCTTGATCGGTCTGCTCATTTTCAGGACTCCTGAATAACTGATGCCCCTACCATAGGTAGTGGCATGTCAGCGTCAGGTCGTTCCTTTGTGAAAATTACGTCAGGTAAACCGGCAAACTATTACAGGGTTTTACAGGGAGAAAGCAATAGCGCGGGGCCATCAGCGACCGTCAGCACGGCCCAGCGTCACCTCAAAGCGGCAACCATTGGGCTGCATGGTGCTCAATGTCACCTCCCAGCCCTGGTTCTCGCAGATCCGCTGCACCAGCGACAAGCCCAGGCCCAGGCCTTCGCCGCGCTTCTCATTGCCGCGCACGAAGGGCTGGAACATGGCCTCGCGTTTTTCCTCGGGAATGCCGACGCCCGAATCTTCGACGACGAAGCCGTTGTCGTTGAGCGTCAGGCGGATGAAGCCCTGCTCGGTGTAGTGGCAGGCGTTGCGCAACAAATTGCCCATGACCGCGCTGAGCAGAGTCGCGTTGAAGCGAGTGTCCGGCGGATTGCCCGGCTCGAACATCAGCCGCAGCCCTTTCGATTCGATCGGTTCACGCCAGATACTCAACAAGCCATCGGCCACCTGACTGATGTTCTGCTGCGGTGCCGAACCGGCGTCTTCACGCTGGGCGCGGGCGAGCATCAGGAAGGTCTGCACCAGTTCACGCATTTCTTCGCTGGCGCGGGCGATGCGCTCGACCTGGGCACGACCGCGTTGATCCAGCCCCGGATTTTCCAGCAGCAGTTCGCAGGAACTGGCCAGCACCATTAACGGCGTGCGCAGTTCGTGGCTGACATCGCTGGTGAACAGCCGCTCGCGGGTCAGCGCCTGACGCAGACGACCAAGCGTTGCATCGAACGCCACCGCCAGTTCGCCGACTTCGTCAGCCGCATAGTCCGGCGCCAGTGGCGGCGCCAGACCGAGCAACTGATCGCGATGCCGTACTTGCCGTGCCAGGCGCACCACCGGCGCCATGACCTTGCGCGCCAGCACCCAGCCGAGGAATACCGCCAGCGCCAGACTGAGCACAAAGCCCACCAGCACCACGGCAAACAGCACGCGCTCGCGTTCTTCGAAATCGCTTTGATCCTGCAGCAGCACGTAGCGGCGACCGTCGACGATCTCGACCATCGCGTGATACGACAGCTGCTCGCGGAACACTTCGTGGAACCCCGCATCGAGGTGACGCAGATCCTTGGGCAGCTCGAAATCACCCGGTCCGCCGCTGAAATAGAACAACTGGTCCGGTTCCGGGCGATGGCTCCAGTCCGAGACGTTGTCCATCAGCAGCAGACGCTGCAGGTCGCCGCCCAGCCCCGCCGAAATCAGTTTTTCCTCCACCAGGTGCACGGTCGCCACGATGCCCATGGCGAAGGCCCCGGCCACCAGCGCACTCATCAGCGCAAAGGCGATGATGATCCGCTGGGAAAGGCTTTGCTTAAACTCCATCACGCCCCTCGGCCAGGCGGTAACCCACGCCGTGCACGGTTTGCAGCAACGGCTTGGCGAATGGCTTGTCGATCACCTGACGCAATTGGTGGACGTGGCTGCGCAGGCTGTCGCTGTCCGGGCAGTCATCGCCCCACAGCGCTTCTTCGAGAATTTCCCGGCGCAGGACATGCGGACTCTTTTGCATCAAGACTGCCAGCAGCTTGAGGCCGACCGGGTTGAGCTTGAGCAGCTTGCCCTCGCGGGTCACTTCCAGCGTGTCGAGGTCGTAGGTCAGGTCACCGACCTGCAGCGCGCGACGGCCGCCGCCCTGGGTGCGACGCATCACGGCTTCGATGCGTGCCGCCAGTTCCGACAGGGCGAACGGTTTGACCAGATAATCGTCGGCCCCGGACTTGAAGCCCTGCAGCCGGTCGTCCAGTTGATCGCGGGCGGTGAGCATGATCACCGGCGTATCGCGTCGGGCGTCTTCACGCAGGCGCTTGCACAGGGTGTAGCCGTCGATCCCCGGCAGCATGATATCGAGCACGATCAGGTCGTAATGCTCGGTGGCAGCCAGATGCAGGCCCGACAAGCCGTCCTGGGCGCAATCGACGGTATAGCCTTTGAGCCCCAGGTAATCGGCCAGGTTGGCCAGGATATCGCGGTTGTCTTCGACCAATAGAATTCGCATTGGCATCTCCTCCGTACACAGTTACGGCCGTCATGGCCCGCGCAGCTTAAGGCCAACGCCGTTTCAGGGCTAGGGCCGGCAGGCACGCCGATCCATTTGCCTAACCAAATTAAATATTTAACAAAGTTTTCACTATGGATTCACAACCTGATTACAGTGGCGCCGTGACACTCGCGCGCCATTGATATAAGGAAAACGAGACAATGGACCCTTTCAAGACTGCGCCCATGCGCTTTCTGCTGCTCATCACCGGCGCCTGGCTGGTCATCTTTCTTCTGACTCGAGCGGTACTGCTGCTGACTCACCTGGATGAGGCCGGCGGCTTCGCCCTGTCGGTGTTCGGCATCGGCGCGCTCTACGACCTGGGTTTCCTGGCCTATGCGGCATTGCCGATGGGCTTGTACCTGCTGCTCTGCCCGCCGGGCCTGTGGCGTCGTCGTGGGCATCGCGGGTTCCTGCGCGCCCTGCTGACCATCAGCCTGTTCGCCATGCTGTTCGTGGCGGTGGCCGAATGGCTGTTCTGGGACGAGTTCGGCGTGCGTTTCAACTTCATCGCCGTCGATTACCTGGTGTATTCCGACGAAGTGCTGAACAACGTCCTCGAGTCGTACCCGATCGGCAAACTGCTGAGCCTCCTCGCGGTACTGGCCGTGGTTATCAGCTTTGCCTTGGGCAAGCCGTTCAATGCTGCCATGAATGCCCCGCTGCCAGCGCTGCGCGGGCGTCTGCTCAGTGCCTTGGGCCTGTTGATCGTCGCGGGTCTGAGCCTGCAACTGCTCAGCCAGGACGCCCCACGTGCCCAGGGCGGCAACGCCTACCAGAACGAACTGGCCAGCAACGGCCCGTATCAGTTCTTCGCCGCGTTCCGTAACAATGAACTCGACTACACCCAGTTCTACAAGAGCCTGCCGGCAGAAAAAGTCGCCAGCCAGATCCGCGCCGAGCTGAGCGAAAGCGACGCGCGCTTCATCGGCAAGGATCCACAGGACATTCGCCGGGTGATCGACAACCCGGGCACCCCGCGCAAGCCGAACATTGTGCTGGTGACCATCGAAAGCCTGAGCGCCAAGTACCTGGGCAGCAATGGCGACGGTCGCAACCTGACGCCAAACCTCGACGCCTTGCGCAAGCAGAGTCTGTACTTCAACAACTTCTACGCCACCGGCACCCGCACCGACCGCGGTCTGGAAGCGATCACCCTGGCCATCCCGCCGACGCCAGGCCGCTCGATCGTCAAGCGCATCGGCCGTGAAAGCGGTTTCGCCAGCCTTGGCCAGCAGTTGAGCGCGGTGGGTTACGACAGCGTGTTCGTCTACGGCGGACGCGGCTACTTCGACAACATGAACGCGTTCTTCAGCGGCAACGGCTATCGTGTGGTCGATCAGAGCAGCGTCGATGAAGCCGAGATCCACTTCAAGAACGCCTGGGGCATGGCCGACGAAGATCTGTACCGCCAGACCCTGAAACTGGCGGATGCCGACTACGCCAAACAGCAGCCGTTTCTGCTGCAACTGATGACCACCTCCAACCATCGCCCTTACACCTACCCCGACAACCGGATCGACATCAAGTCCGGCAACGGTCGTGATGGCGCGGTGAAGTACACCGACTACGCGATTGGTCAGTTCCTGGAGCAGGCGCGGCAGAAACCGTGGTTCGACAACACCATCTTCATCTTCGTCGCCGACCACACCGCGGGCAGCGCCGGTAAAGAAGACTTGCCGATCGCCAACTACCAGATCCCGCTGTTCATCTACGCGCCGAAAATGATCGAAGCTCGCGAGAGCGCGCAACTGGCCAGTCAGATCGACCTGGCGCCGACACTGCTGGGCTTGCTCAACCTGGATTACACCTCGACGTTCTTCGGTCGCAACCTGTTGCAGGACAACCCGCTGCCACCGCGCGTGGTGGTCGGCAACTACCAGCACCTGGGCCTGTTCGACGGCAAGGATCTGGCGATCCTCAGCCCGCGCCAGGGCTTGCGCCGGCATGACGATGCGCTGACCGAAAGCCGCGAGTCGCGGGTCAGCAGCGACGATCCGCTGGTCAGCCGGGCCATTGCGTATTACCAGGCGGCCAGTTATGGCTTCAAACAGCAGTTGTTGAGCTGGAAGCCGGCGAAGGACAGCACTGTCCAGGTCAGCGAGCAGTAACCGACGGTGGTTCAGGTCAGGTCAGTCAAGCTTTGTGTCGACTGCTCTGACGCCATCGCTGGCAAGCCAGCTCCCACAAGGATTGCGCTAAACCTGTGGGAGCTGGCTTGCCAGCGATGGCCCCACCTCGGTATAGCGCCAACAACAAATCGAAGGCAATAAAAAACCCCGCCTGCTCATCGCAGGCGGGGTTTTTCGTTACAGGGGTAAGGCTGGCTTACATCATGCCGCCCATGCCACCCATGCCGCCCATGTCTGGCATACCGCCGCCAGCTGCACCTTCTTTCTTCGGTGCATCAGCAACAGCTGCTTCGGTGGTCAGGATCAGACCGCCGATCGAGGCTGCAGCTTGCAGAGCGGAACGGGTTACCTTGGTTGGGTCCAGGATGCCCATTTCGATCATGTCGCCGTATTCGCCCGAAGCAGCGTTGTAACCGAAGTTACCTTTGCCGTTCTTCACTTCGTTGACGACTACGCTTGGCTCGTCACCGGAGTTGGCAGCGATCTGACGCAGCGGTGCTTCAACAGCACGACGCAGTACAGCGATACCGACGTTCTGGTCAGCGTTGTCGCCGGTCAGTTCGGTCAGGGCTTCCAGAGCACGGATCAGCGCAACGCCACCGCCAGGTACCACGCCTTCTTCAACGGCTGCACGGGTTGCGTGCAGGGCGTCTTCAACGCGGGCCTTCTTCTCTTTCATTTCAACTTCGGAACCAGCGCCAACCTTGATCACTGCAACGCCGCCGGACAGCTTGGCCAGACGCTCTTGCAGTTTTTCACGGTCGTAGTCCGAGGAAGTTTCGGCAACCTGGGCGCGGATCTGAGCGATACGGGCTTCGATGTCGCCTTGTACGCCAGCACCGTCAACGATGATGGTGTTTTCCTTGGACAGGGTCACACGCTTGGCGTTACCCAGGTGCTCCAGGGTGGTGCTTTCCAGGCTCAGGCCGATCTCTTCGGAGATCACAGTACCGCCGGTCAGAACGGCGATGTCCTGCAGCATGGCCTTGCGACGGTCGCCGAAGCCTGGAGCCTTGACGGCTGCAACCTTGACGATGCCACGCATGTTGTTCACGACCAGAGTCGCCAGGGCTTCGCCTTCAACGTCTTCGGCAACGATCAGCAGTGGACGGCCGGCTTTGGCAACGGCTTCCAGCACTGGCAGCATTTCGCGGATGTTCGAGATCTTTTTGTCGACCAGCAGGATCAGCGGGCCGTCGAGCTCGGCAACCATGGTGTCCGGCTTGTTGACGAAGTACGGGGACAGGTAGCCACGGTCGAACTGCATGCCTTCTACAACCGACAGTTCGTTTTCCAGGCCCGAGCCTTCTTCAACGGTGATCACGCCTTCTTTACCGACTTTTTCCATGGCTTCGGCAATGATGTCGCCGATGGAGTTGTCGGAGTTGGCGGAGATGGTACCTACCTGAGCGATGGCCTTGGTGTCAGCGCATGGCTTGGACAGGGCTTTCAGCTCTTTGACGATCGCGATGGTCGCTTTGTCGATACCGCGCTTCAGGTCCATCGGGTTCATGCCGGCAGCGACAGCTTTCAGGCCTTCGTTGACGATCGATTGAGCCAGAACGGTAGCGGTGGTAGTACCGTCACCAGCGTCATCGTTGGCACGGGAGGCAACGTCTTTGACCAGCTGCGCGCCCATGTTTTCGAAGCGATCTTCGAGTTCGATTTCCTTGGCGACGGAAACGCCGTCCTTGGTGATGGTCGGAGCGCCGAAGCTCTTCTCGAGAATCACGTTACGGCCTTTCGGGCCCAGGGTCGCTTTTACCGCGTCAGCCAGAACGTTGACGCCTTTGAGCATCTTGGAGCGAGCGGCATCGCCGAACTTAACTTCTTTAGCAGCCATGATCGATATTCCTTAAATACTTTGTAGTAACGGGAAAATGAACGGGGGGTATCAGCCTTCGATAACAGCGAGGATTTCGTTCTCGCTCATTACCAGCAGGTCTTCGCCGTCGACTTTCACAGTGTTGCTGCCGGAGTAAGGACCGAACACAACCTTGTCGCCTTCCTTCACGGACAGTGCACGCACTTCACCGTTTTCCAGAGCCTTGCCCGGGCCTACAGCGAGAATCACACCGTGGTTGGCTTTTTCAGCAGCCGAACCTGGCAGGACGATACCGCCAGCGGTTTTCTTTTCTTCTTCGCTGCGACGGATGACGACGCGGTCATGCAGAGGACGAAGCTTCATTGTCGATCTCTCCTAATTGTGGTTTTCATCGGCCGGTGTAGTCCCGGCGGGTTTAACAAATCCGGCCTGCGCCGGTTGCGGTTCGTCGAGCGAACCGCGGAAGTCTGTCCGACTCAAATGCCGGAAACCTTTCGGTGACCGATACATAAGGGCGCATATGCTTATTACAAGGGTGGGGGGCAAAAATTTTTCATCGATTTGCCCCTTGAATGCCGCGCATAAAGAAACGGCACCCGAAGGTGCCGTGTCGATACAGGGGTTACTTGCTGTCGCGATGTTCGAACTCGCCTTCGATCACATCACCCTCGCGGCCCAGAGGCTGGCGCGGTGCAGGACCGCCACGGGGCTGCAGGTCGTCGGCGAAGGCCCGCTGACGCATCGCCTGCTCTTCAGCGCGCTGACGCATTTTATTGGCCAGCAGACGACGGGTGAACGGCAGCAGCATCACCAGACCGACCACGTCGCTGATGAAGCCCGGCAGGATCAACAGGCCACCGGCCAAGGCGAGCATCAAGCCTTCAAGCATGGTCTGTGCGGGCAACTCACCGCGATTCAGGCTTTCACGGGCACGCAGTGCCGTGGCCAGACCGGCGATGCGCAGCACGAACACGCCGAACATCGAGCCGAGAATGATCAGCAGCAGGGCCGGGAAAAACCCGATCGCCCCTGCCACTTTGACGAATACGAACAGCTCCAGCACCGGAAACAGCAGAAAGAGCAACAAAAAAGGGCGCATCAAAGATTCCTCAACGCAAGAAATGCCTTGCAGTAAGCCTTAGATGACGTCGCCCTTTCGTGAATTCAAGCGTCGGCCACCGCATTTTTTGGCCAGACCTCGGCGTGAGCCAGAGAAACCAAGGCTTCGCGCACTTGTATCGGCGTATGACAAGGCGCTGGAAACGGCAGCCAATACAGTGCCTGACCGATGCGCAAGTGCATGCCTTCGCTGTCGATTCCGGCCAGTTGCGCCGGTACGGTTTTCGGCAACCCGCTGAGCTCCACGTAGTGGGCGATGGCTTTGGCGTGATCGCAGTTCATGTGCTCGACCATGCTGATTTCCGCCTTGCCGGCAAACGGGTTGGCCAGGGTTACTTGATCGACCCAGTGAATCGCACCGAAACCACCGATGTAGCGGTGACGCACCGGATTGAGCACCCAGAAATCAAAGTCGTGGGCCTTGTGGTAGTTCTGCGAGTCGGGGAAATACCGGTAATAACGCTCGGCGGCGGCTTCGATGGCAGCCGGGTCTTCGAGCTTCTGCGCTTCGGCCAGATAGGTCAGGCGACCAACGGCCTGCACGTCGTCGGCCTCGCGCTCGCCCACCAGTAGCGAACATTTCGGGTCCTTCTGCAGGTTGTGGGTGTGCTGGGCGATGCGGCTGATCAGGATCAGCGGGCGGCCCTGCTCATCCAGGCAATACGGCACCACTGAGCCAAACGGGAAACCGGGCATCGATTTGGAGTGGGTGGACAATACGCCACGGTATTCCTTGAGAAGCAATTCTCGGGCATTCTTGGCCGCTTCAACGCTCAATTTATGACTCCTTAAATAGAATCCGTCGAAAAAACGGACAGGCGCCTGGGGATAGGTCCCGGTCACGCCATCGGGCAATGCTCATGTGCAGTCTGGCCATAACCGGTACGGATCGAGCGTCGCCAATAACAAAAACCACTCAGACCGGCTATCGGGGCATGCGAATGCAACTCAACGACAAAATAATCATTATCACCGGCGGTTGCCAGGGTTTGGGCCGTTCCATGGCCGAGTATTTCGCCGGCAAAGGCGCGAAGCTGGCCTTGGTGGATCTCAATCAGGAAAAACTCGACGACGCGGTCGCAGCCTGCAAGGCCAAAGGCGTCGAGGCGCGCAGCTATCTGTGCAACGTGGCCAATGAAGAACAGGTTGAGCACATGGTCGCGCAGGTTGCCGAAGATTTCGGCGCGATCCATGGCCTGATCAACAACGCCGGGATCCTGCGGGATGGTCTGCTGCTCAAGGTCAAGGACGGCGAAATGACCAAGATGAGTCTGGCCCAGTGGCAGGCGGTAATCGACGTCAACCTGACCGGCGTGTTCCTGTGCACCCGTGAAGTGGCGGCGAAAATGGTCGAGCTGAAGAACAGCGGCGCGATCATCAATATTTCTTCGATCTCCCGAGCCGGTAACGTTGGCCAGACCAACTACTCTGCCGCCAAGGCTGGCGTGGCCGCAGCCACTGTGACCTGGGCCAAGGAACTGGCGCGTTATGGCATTCGCGTGGCAGGCATTGCGCCGGGCTTCATCGAAACCGAGATGACCCTGGGCATGAAGCCGGAAGCGTTGGAGAAGATGACCTCGGGAATCCCGCTCAAGCGCATGGGCAAACCGGAAGAGATCGCCCATTCGGCGGCGTACATCTTCGAGAACGACTACTACACCGGGCGGATTCTGGAGATGGATGGCGGGTTGCGGATCTGACTGCCAACACAGAAACCAATGTGGGAGCGAGCCTGCTCGCGAAGGCGGTGGGTCAGACAACATTTTCGTCGACTGACACACCGCCTTCGTCGGAACGCCGCCCGGAGCAAGCCCGCTCCCACAGTTGATTGTGTTTCAGGCTATCAATCGTCGCTGATGCTGATATTTGGCATCGCCAGTGTCGCCGCTTCCTGCAGCACAATGCGCGCGCCGACGTGGCGAGCCAGTTCCTGGTAGACCATGGCAATCTGGCTGTCCGGCTCGGCGATCACCGTTGGCTTGCCGCCATCGGCCTGCTCGCGGATCAGCATCGACAGCGGCAGCGAGGCCAGCAGTTCGACGCCATATTGGGTCGCCAGCTTTTCGCCACCGCCCTCACCGAACAGATGTTCGGCATGTCCGCAGTTCGAGCAGATGTGCACCGCCATGTTTTCCACCACGCCCAGCACCGGAATGTTGACCTTGCGGAACATTTCCACGCCTTTGCGCGCGTCCAGCAACGCCAGATCCTGCGGAGTAGTGACGATCACCGCACCGGCCACCGGGACTTTCTGCGCCAGGGTCAACTGGATGTCGCCGGTACCTGGGGGCATGTCGATCACCAGATAATCCAGGTCACCCCACGCGGTTTGCGTGACCAGTTGCAGCAGTGCGCCGGAGACCATCGGCCCGCGCCAGACCATCGGCGTGTTGTCGTCGGTCAGGAACGCCATCGACATGACTTCGACACCGTGGGCCTTGAGCGGCACGAACCACTTCTGATCCTTGACCTCGGGGCGGGTGCGCTCGGGGATGCCGAACATGATGCCCTGGCTCGGGCCATAGATGTCGGCGTCGAGAATCCCCACCTTGGCGCCTTCACGGGCCAGCGCCAGCGCGAGGTTGGCCGCCGTGGTCGACTTGCCCACACCACCCTTGCCCGAAGCCACGGCGACCACGTTCTTGACGTTGGCCAGGCCCGGGATCTGCGCCTGGGCCTTGTGCGCGGCGATCACGCTGTTGACCTCGACCTTGGCGATCGTCACCCCATCGAGGTTTTCGATGGCCAGCTGCAGCAACTGTGCCCAGCCGCTCTTGAACAGACCGGCGGCGTAGCCGATTTCCATCTGAACCTTCACGCGGTCGCCATCGATCTCGATGTGCTTCACGCAACCGGCGCTGACCGGGTCCTGGTTCAGGTAGGGGTCGGTGTATTGGCTGAGGACGGCTTCCACCGCTGCGCGAGTGACGGCACTCATGGGCAACTCCGATAACAAGACTGGGAAAAGATGGCGGGTATCGTAACCTCGACGCAGATTTGTGGCGAACTGATTACTTGAGCAAGTCAGCACCTGTGGCGAGGGGATTTATCCCCGATCGGCTGCGCAGCAGTCGCAGAACCATCACCCGCGGTGTACCTGATAGGCCCTGATATCGGGTTTGGGGGCGGCTTCGCCACCCATCGGGGATGAATCCCCTCGCTACAAATGCTCTCAAAGTACCCAGCGGCACAGGGTGAAAAATATGCGCCAGCGCTTTATAGTGGCCGACCTCCGTTTCATCAAGTAGCGAAGCCCCACATGTCCGAACCACGCAAGATCCTCGTCACCAGCGCCCTGCCCTACGCCAACGGTTCGATTCACCTTGGCCATATGCTGGAATACATCCAGACCGATATGTGGGTGCGCTTCCAGAAGCATCGCGGCAATCAATGCATCTATGTCTGTGCCGACGACGCCCACGGTTCGGCGATCATGCTGCGCGCGGAAAAGGAAGGCATCACCCCGGAACAACTGATCGCCAACGTGCAGGCTGAACACAGCGCCGACTTTGCCGAGTTCCTGGTCGACTTCGACAACTTCCACTCCACTCACGCCGAAGAAAACCGTGAGCTGTCGAGCCAGATCTATCTGAAGCTGCGTGACTCCGGGCACATTGCCCAGCGCTCGATCACCCAGTATTTCGATCCGGAAAAGAAAATGTTCCTGGCCGACCGCTTCATCAAGGGCACCTGCCCGAAATGCGGCACCGAAGACCAATACGGCGACAACTGCGAAAAATGCGGTGCGACCTACGCGCCAACCGATCTGAAGGATCCGAAGTCGGCGATCTCCGGCGCCACTCCGGTGCTCAAGGATTCCCAGCATTTCTTCTTCAAACTGCCAGACTTCCAGCAGATGCTGCAGACCTGGACCCGCAGCGGCACCTTGCAGGACGCCGTGGCCAACAAGATCGCCGAGTGGCTGGACGCCGGCCTGCAGCAGTGGGACATCTCCCGCGATGCGCCGTACTTCGGTTTCGAGATCCCGGGCGAGCCGGGCAAGTATTTCTATGTATGGCTGGACGCGCCGATCGGCTACATGGCCAGCTTCAAGAACCTCTGCAACCGCACGCCGGAGCTGGACTTCGACGCGTTCTGGGGCAAGGACTCCACCGCCGAGCTGTACCACTTCATCGGCAAGGACATCGTCAACTTCCACGCCCTGTTCTGGCCCGCCATGCTCGAAGGCGCCGGTTTCCGCAAGCCGACCGGGATCAACGTGCACGGCTACCTGACCGTCAACGGCCAGAAGATGTCCAAGTCCCGTGGCACTTTCATCAAGGCCCGTACCTACCTGGATCACCTGTCGCCGGAATACCTGCGCTACTACTACGCGGCCAAACTGGGCCGTGGCGTCGATGACCTCGATCTGAACCTCGAAGACTTCGTGCAGAAGGTCAACTCCGACCTGGTCGGCAAAGTGGTCAACATCGCCAGCCGTTGCGCCGGTTTCATCCACAAGGGCAACGGCGGCCTGCTGGTCGACAACAACGCTGCGCCAGAGCTGACCGAAGCGTTCCTCGCTGCGGCGCCAAGCATTGCCGACGCCTATGAAGCGCGCGACTTTGCCCGCGCCATGCGTGAAACCATGGCCCTGGCCGACCGCGCCAACGCCTGGATCGCCGACAAGGCCCCATGGTCGTTGAACAAGCAGGAGGGCAAGCAGGATGAAGTCCAGGCGATCTGCGCCACCGGCATCAACCTGTTCCGCCAGCTGGTGATCTTCCTCAAACCGGTGCTGCCACTGCTGGCCGCCGACGCCGAGGCATTCCTCAACGTCGCCCCGCTGACCTGGAACGACCACACCACGCTGCTGGCCAACCATCAGCTCAATGAATTCAAGCCGTTGATGACTCGCATCGACCCGGTAAAAGTGCAAGCCATGACCGACGCCTCGAAAGAAGACCTGACCGCCAGCCAGACCGACACTGGCGCTGCCGCGCCTGCGGGCAACGGCGAACTGGCCAAGGATCCGCTGTCGCCGGAAATCGACTTCGACACCTTTGCTGCCGTCGACCTGCGCGTGGCTTTGATCGTCAAGGCTGAACACGTGGAAGGTGCGGACAAGCTGCTGCGCCTGACGCTGGACATCGGTGACGAGCAGCGCAACGTGTTCTCCGGGATCAAGAGCGCTTACCCGGATCCGTCGAAACTCGACGGTCGCCTGACCATGATGATCGCCAACCTCAAGCCGCGGAAAATGAAGTTCGGTATTTCCGAAGGCATGGTGATGGCCGCCGGCCCTGGCGGTGAAGAAATCTACCTGCTGAGCCCGGACAGCGGCGCCAAGCCGGGTCAACGCATCAAGTAAGACCCAGCGCTGAAACGATCCCACAGGCATGTTCTGCAGGCCTGTGGGATTTTTCATATCTGGCCCACCCATCGCGGGTGCCGGATAATGCCTAACCTTAAGTGACACCCGCCCGTTGCTGCCGGCAGAACCATGACCGAACTTGCGCTTACGCTGATCAGTGCCGCCCTGCTCAACAACTTCGTGTTGCACTGGCCGCTGGGTGTCGATCCGCTGCTGGCCGGCAGTCGGCGCCAGGTGCATGCGCTGGGGTTGGCGACGGCGTGCCTGATGCTGAGCGTCGGCTTCATCGGGTACGTGCTCTGGCACTGGCTACTGGTGCCGCTGCAATTGCAGGCACTGCAGCTGTTTGTATTCTTGCCGCTCAGCGTGCTGCTGATCGCGCCGCTGCTGAAGCTGTTGGCTCGTGCGCTGCCAGACTGGCCGTTCGACGGACTGTGGCCGCTATTGCTGGGTAATGCCGGCGTACTGGGGCTGGCCTTGATCAACGCGCAAAATGATCGCGGCCTGCTGCAAGCAACAGCGCTGAGCATCGGCGCCGGGCTGGGTTTCTGGCTGGTGCTGAGCCTGTTCAGCGACTTGCGTGAACGCACGGCGGACAACGACATTCCCCTGCCCTTTCGCGGCTTGCCGATCGACCTGATCGGCGCCGGACTGATCGCAGTGATTTTTCTCGGATTCAGTGGACTGATCAAAACATGAGTCTGATTCAACTCATCGATGCCCTCCTGCCGCAGACCCAATGCGGCAAATGCGGCCACCCCGGGTGCAAGCCGTATGCGCAAGGCATCGTCGATGGCGAACCGATCAACAAGTGCCCGCCCGGCGGTGACGAAACCGTCGCCGCCCTGGCTGAACTGTTGAACGTGCCGGTGCTGGAACTGGACGTCAGCCGTGGCTCGGCACCGCCACAAGTGGCGTACATCCGCGAGGCCGAGTGCATCGGCTGCACCAAGTGCATCCAGGCCTGCCCGATCGACGCCATCGTCGGCGCGGCGAAACTGATGCACACCGTACTGATCGACGAATGCACCGGTTGCGACCTGTGCGTGGCGCCGTGCCCGGTGGACTGCATCGAAATGCATCCGCTGCCACTCGGCACCTTGCCGGTGGTCGGTGGCCTGGCTTCCAGCCTTGAAGAACTGCGCGCACGCGCGGCCAAACGCGATCATGCGCGCCAGCATTTTGAACGCCGCAACGCCCGCCTGCAGCGCGAAGAACAGCAGAAACAGGCTGAGCGCGAAGCCCGGGCGCAGCGTGCAGCGCAACCGGCGGTGGTTACTCTCGATCCGGTGCAGGCCGCTCTGGAACGGGTGCGCGCGCAGAAAGCCGCAACCGCCGACGCGGCATTGAAAAAAGCCAAGATCGATGTCGCCATGAGTCGCGCGCAATTGCACAAATCGCTGAAAGCCTTCGGCCATCCGCCGACCTTCGAACAGCAATCGCAACTGATCGTGTTGCAACAGCAGTTTGAAGCCGCCGAACAGGCGTTGGCGAAACTCGAAAGCAGCGCCGCCACCGCTCCAGCCGCTGCGGCCCCGGTTCCGGCGAAAGACGCCGACCTGAAACGGGCGAAAATCCAGTTGGCGATGCGGCGCGCCGAATTGAAAAAGGCCCAGACCGCCGAAGCGCCAGCCGAGCAAATTGCCACGCTGGAACAGGCACTGCGTGACGCCGAGCAAGCCCTTCACGCCGCCGAGACGGCGAGCGAGCAGCCTGCGCCTGACCTGCTGCGGGTGGAAAAGCGCCCGATCGACAATCAGCTCCGCCAGTTGAAAACCGAACTGGCCTACGCCCGCGCCGACCTGAACAAACTCGAACGCCGCGCCGACACGCCGGGCGAAGTCCTCGACAAGGCCCGCGCTCGCCTGCAGGCCGCCGAGCGTCAGGTGCAAGATCATGTCGCCCCGTGAAGCACCGGATGATCGCCTGCAACAGGCGATGAAGCGGGTGCTGCTGGCCACGCTGCCGGGGCTGTTGGCGTTGTTCTGGTTCTACGGCTGGGGCGTGTTGATCAACCTGATCCTGGCGGCGAGCACCGCGCTGCTGATCGAGGCCGGCGTCGCCCGCCTGCGCCGACAACCACTGCAACCAACGCTCAGCGATGGCAGCGCACTGGTCAGCGCGACACTGCTGGCCGCCGCCCTGCCACCCTATTGCCCATGGTGGCTGACAGTTACGGCGGTGGCTTCGGGCCTGCTGTTCGGCAAACATTTATACGGTGGCATCGGCAAGAATCCGTTCAATCCGGCCATGCTCGGTTTCGCCCTGGCGATGCTGCTGTTCCCGCAGCCAATGACCCACTGGCCGGCGCATGGCATGAGTCTGCAGGCCGCTTTTGCACAGGTCCTGAATCTGGGTCAGGCCCCGGATGCCTGGGTTCAAGCCACCGCGCTGGACAGCCTGCGCATCAACAAAAGTCTGACCATGGATGAATTGTTCGCGGCCAATCCGGCGTTCGGCCGTTTCGGTGGACGCGGCGTGGAGTGGATCAATCTGGCGTTTCTCGCCGGTGGACTGTTTTTATTGCAGCGCCGGGTGATTGCCTGGCAAGCGCCAGTTGGCATGCTGACCAGCCTGTTTGTAGTCAGCCTGCTCTGCTGGAACGGTTCGGGTTCCGATTCCCACGGCTCGCCGCTGTTTCATCTGCTGAGCGGCGCGACCATGCTCGGTGCCTTTTTCATCATTACCGAACCGGTATCCGGCGCCAAAAGTTCGCTGGCCCGGCTGCTGTTCGGCGTAGGTGTCGGCTTGCTGACCTACCTGATCCGCACCTGGGGCGGCTACCCGGACGGTGTCGCGTTTGCCGTGTTGCTGATGAATCTGTGTGTACCGGCTCTGGAACGTTTTGCCGCTGCCCGCCAGACGCAGGTGCAATCATGAGCCGCGCAGCTGCTTTCGTGGCGCTTGTGCTGCTGGCCGGTGCCGGTCTCGGCCTGACCTATGTCGTGCAGCGCGCCAGTGCGCCGCAGATTGCCAGCGAGCAACGCCTACTCGACAGCCGCAAATTGCTGGATCTACTCGCGACCGATGCCTACGACAATCAGCCGCTGGAGCAGCCGCTGGCGCTGACTGATACAACGTTGAGCCACAGCACGCTGCTGGCTGGTTACCGCGCAAGCAAATCCGGTCAGCCAGTGGCAGTGTTGTTGCGCACCCAGACCGAGGGCTATGCCGGCGCTATCGAACTGCTGATCGCCATCGATGCCAACGGCAGACTGCTGGGGGTAAAAACCCTGCGGCACAACGAAACCCCGGCGCTCGGCGGACTTATCGGCGACTGGCCGAACCAATGGCTGGCGACTTTTACCGGTAAATCACGCAACGCACCTGACGACGCAGGCTGGGCGCTGAAAAAAGATCAGGGACAGTTCGATCAACTGGCCGGGGCAACCGTCACTTCCCGGGCCACCGTCAATGCCATTCATGACGCCCTGCGTTACTTTGATGAGCACCGCGCAACCTTGCTGGGGAGCGGATCATGATCCGGCCAACGAATCTGACAAACACGTTGATGCTGATGCTGCTGCTTGGCACCAGCGCGACATTGGCTGGCGCGCTGGGCATGCTGTTGATGTCGAGCGTTGTGGTGGTGGTTTACGGCGCATGCATCGGCCCGCTGCGCTCACGGTTGTCTGGCAACAACCTGATGCTGGCCAGTCTGCTGCTGGCCGCCGCCCTGACCAGTTGCGCCAATATCCTCGCGCAGCGCTGGGCGTTGCAGTGGCAACAGTCAGTCGGAATCTATGCCGGGCTGATCGCCTTGCAATGCGTAGTGCTGGAATACAATGGATTCTTTCGTCAGGCATTTGGCCTGCGCCTGACGTTTTTTGGCCTGTCGAGCGGGCTGCTACTGGCGCTGGCGGTACTGCGTGAACTGTTCGGCCAGGGCCACATCGGCCGTGGCCTGTCGGAACACTGGCAAGGCCTGGTTCTGTTCAGCGACGGGCTGCACTTGCTCACCCTGGTTCCCGGCGCCTTCATCGTGCTCGGACTACTGCTCGCCGCCCGCCAGGCCTGGACCCGCTCGACCGCTCTCTCCAAGGAAACACATCACCCATGAATGCCGCCAAACGTCTGGAAATTTTCCGCAGACTTCATGAAGACAATCCCGAGCCGAAGACCGAGCTGGCCTATTCCTCACCGTTCGAGTTGTTGATCGCGGTCATTCTTTCGGCGCAGTCAACTGACGTCGGCGTCAACAAGGCTACGGCCAAACTGTTCCCGGTGGCCAATACCCCGGCGGCGATCCACGCGCTGGGCGTCGAAGGGCTGTCCGAATACATCAAGACCATCGGCCTCTATAACAGCAAAGCGAAAAACGTGATCGAGACCTGTCGCATGCTGGTCGAGTTGCACAATGGCGAAGTCCCGCAGACGCGTGAAGAACTGGAAGCGCTGCCCGGCGTCGGTCGCAAGACGGCCAACGTGGTCCTCAATACCGCTTTTCGCCAGTTGACCATGGCGGTCGACACGCACATTTTTCGCGTGAGCAACCGCACCGGCATTGCCCCGGGTAAAAATGTGGTTGAAGTGGAAAAGAAGCTGATGAAGTTTGTGCCAAAAGACTACCTGCTGGACTCCCACCACTGGCTGATTCTGCACGGTCGCTATGTGTGCCTGGCGCGCAAGCCACGCTGTGGCAGCTGCCGCATCGAAGATTTGTGTGAGTACAAACACAAAACCTCGGACGATTGATTGGCTATTGGAATAATTGATTCTTCGATTGAAAAAATCTTTTTTACCCGCAGCAGGAATATCGATATAAGGGGCGCCAAAGGCAGTCTTAGCCTGGAGTTCACCTTATGACTGACAGCAAAGAACAACTGGACGTAGATGAAGATTTTACCGTTGTGGATACCGACGACGCCGAACCGGTGGTCGAGGTCGCCAAGACCAATCTGAGTAAACGTCGCACCATCGATAACCTGCTTGAGGAGCGCCGACTGCAAAAGCAGTTGGCCGATTACGATTTTGATCTCTGACACTTGAAAGCCTCCCGAACCGGAGGCTTTTTACTTTCTGCTGAATCCGACACTGAGCGGCCCATGCCCCGTCGGTATTCCTGATCATCAGACCAGTCCGTTGCGTTGTGCCAATTCAATCAGGTCCACCAGCGAGCGGGCATTGAGCTTCAATAACAGACGGGTCTTGTAAGTGCTGACCGTCTTGTTGCTGAGAAACATGCCGTCGGCGATTTCCTTGTTGGTCTTGCCACGCGCCAATTGCTGCAACACCATCATTTCCCGCCCGGAGAGGCGATCCACCATATCGGCCTCACTGGCATTACCAAGACTGGTACGCACGGTGTGCAGGGCCTGGTTTGGAAAATAGCTGTAGCCGGACAGTACCGCTTTGATCGCACTCAGCAACTCAGTCAAATCCTGTTGCTTACATACATAACCCGCAGCACCTGACTGCATGCAGCGCATTGAAAAATGACCCGGTGCCTGGGAGGTCAACACCAGTACTTTCAACGGCATGGGTGTCGAGTTCAGACGCGCAATAACTTCAAGACCATCGAGTTTCGGTATTCCAATATCCAGAATAACGATATCCGGCATCTGTTCACGCGCAAGTTGCAAAGCATCCACACCATTATCCGTTTCTGCAATGACTTCGTAGCCATGACGCTCCATCAGCATACGCACAGCAAGACGAATGACGGGATGATCATCCACGATCAGCACTTTATTCATGGGCAAGTCCAGTTTCGCTGTTCGAATTTTTAGAGCACGCACAATAGCCCAGTCACTTCTGACATGGCACAAGAGAGTTTCATTGCAATCCCAGCAAAAGACATTCCCTACAGCAAATAAAGATTATTCCTACAAAAAAACCCATACGGCCGACTTTCAAATGGTATGACGTATCTTCTGGCCTTCACATCGACGCAAAAAACATGTCGTCCTGAAAGCCACGCAAACTCTACTTTCGAGGCAGACGGCTCAGCGAGCGGCTGAAAAAACGCGATAATCCATTGACTGCACATCGCTACACAGCGCCAGCCCCGGCAGCTTATAAGTTGAAAAAAACAACGTAAAACCAATCAAAAATACTTTGATAAATCAACATCTGAAACAAGATACTTCTATCCAAGCGTTATCATTTAATATAAAAATTATCTCGACCAGCAAGTTGCAACACCCCATACAAAACAACTCAACATACGTATTGGAAATACATAATTAATGAGCACATCCCATGATAAAAATCAGAAGAAAAATAACCAACCCCATGACTGTAATTGCGATATTTGCATTTATTTCCGAATCATCGGCTGCCATTTCCTTACCCTTTCTTGATAACGCCGAAAGAGAAGTCTACATCTGGTTCCTGATCAGCTTTCCGTTTTACTTGCTATTGCTATTCTTTTTAACGCTGAACTTCAACTACCGTTCGCTCTATGCGCCCTCGGACTTCGATAAGGACGACAGTTTTCTAAAAAGTTTCGAGGAGTTGAAACAGCCCGAGCTCCACTCCTGTTCGCCTCCAGCAAGAGCGTCTGTGGTAGGCGAAGTATCAACTGCCAACGGATTGGAGTGGACGTTGTCTGTACATAGCGTTGACCTCAGGCAACTCCCTCCTTGCAGCGCTGACGAATCCTGCCCGGAGCGACCGTGGATTGAGCACAACATTCAGCTGCCTAAATCCATCGGCACATTGTGCGCCATAGACGTACGTCGGTTGAGTAGCCCACAGGCGTTCAATGCACTGGCAGAACACTTTCCGCATCTTGGCAAACACTCAGCCAAGGCAGTGGTATTTTTGACCGACTCTGCGTGCGACGTTTTGCTCAAGCAAATTATCCCGAGCCTTATCAAACAGTCGAAAAAAAGCGGAGGCGCCAAACTTCTCGTTGCTTACAACGTGAGCACACAAAGCACCACGGTTTTGAGAGGAGCATGAGCGCAGAGTAGATGCCTGAAGTGGACATTCAAGAAAATGCTGGAGTTGGCGGCAATGACCAAAGCTCTGGATTAACGTCAGACAAACACAGAAAAGAAAATGGCGGCATTGTCATTGAGACAAGCCGCCATTTTTACAGCCCTGCAAGGCTTAGAACAGCTTGCGGCCTTTGTTGGCAGCAATGCGCATGCGCAGCGCGTTGAGCTTGATGAAGCCCGCCGCGTCGGCCTGGTTGTAAGCGCCGCCGTCTTCTTCGAAGGTGGCGATGTTGGCGTCGAACAGCGAGTCGTCGGACTTGCGGCCGGTAACGATCACGTTGCCCTTGTACAGTTTCAGGCGAACCACACCGTTCACGTTGACCTGCGAAGCATCGATCATCTGTTGCAGCATCAGACGCTCCGGGCTCCACCAGTAACCGGTGTAGATCAGGCTGGCGTATTTCGGCATCAGCTCGTCTTTGAGGTGAGCGACTTCGCGGTCCAGGGTGATCGATTCAATGGCGCGGTGCGCGCGCAGCATGATCGTGCCGCCCGGGGTTTCGTAGCAGCCACGGGACTTCATGCCCACGTAACGGTTTTCAACGATGTCCAGACGACCGATACCGTGAGCGCCACCGATCTTGTTCAGCGTTGCCAGTACGGTGGCCGGAGTCATTTCGACGCCGTCCAGCGCGACGATGTCGCCGTTGCGGTAGGTCAGTTCCAGGTATTGCGGGGTGTCGGGAGCCTTCTCCGGGGAGACGGTCCAGCGCCACATGTCTTCTTCGTGCTCGGTCCAGGTGTCTTCCAGCACGCCGCCTTCATAGGAGATGTGCAGCAGGTTGGCGTCCATCGAGTAAGGGGACTTCTTCTTGCCATGACGCTCGATCGGGATCGCGTGCTTCTCGGCGTAGTCCATCAGCTTCTCGCGCGACAGCAGGTCCCACTCGCGCCAAGGGGCAATCACTTTCACGCCAGGCTTGAGTGCGTAGGCACCCAGTTCGAAACGCACCTGGTCGTTGCCCTTGCCGGTGGCACCATGGGAAATGGCGTCGGCGCCGGTTTCGTTGGCGATTTCGATCAGGCGTTTGGCGATCAGCGGACGTGCGATGGAAGTACCCAGCAGGTACTCGCCTTCGTAAACGGTGTTGGCGCGGAACATCGGGAACACGAAATCACGCACGAATTCTTCGCGCAGGTCGTCGATGTAGATTTCTTTGACGCCCATGGCCTGAGCCTTGGCGCGAGCCGGCTCGACCTCTTCGCCCTGACCCAGGTCAGCAGTGAAGGTCACCACTTCACAGTTATAAGTATCCTGCAGCCACTTGAGGATCACCGAAGTGTCCAGGCCGCCGGAATACGCCAGAACGACCTTGTTTACGTCCGCCATGCCATCACTCCACGGGGTTCTACGGAAAGCCGAGGAGTCTACCGCTCAAATCCGATAATTTACAGAGGCGCGACAGCTTAAGACGACAAAGCGACAGAATCTGTCGACAGCGCGACGATGACCGGCGGGTCAGGAAGTCGCCGCAGCGTTGGCAGGTGTGCTGGCTTGCGGTGCTGGCGCGGTAGTCGGCGCCACTCGTGCAAGCTTCACGCTGACCCGGCGATTCTTCGCCCGGTTGGCCGCATTGTTGTTCGGCACCAGCGGGTATTGCTCGCCGTGGAAACGCACGGTGATCTGCGATTCGGCGATGCCGTTGGCCTTGAAAAAGTCGACCACCGCCAGCGCGCGACGACGCGACAGCTCACGGTTGGTCAGACGGTTGCCGCTGTTGTCGGAATAGCCATCCAGTTCGATGTGATTGACCGTCGGATCGGCCTTCATGAACTCGAGCATCACCTGCAGCCTGGCCTTGGCGGCGGCATCCAGATCGGTGCCTTCGCCAGGGAAGCCGATCTGCGATTGCTTCACCTGATCGAAATTCTGCGGCAGCAACTTCGCCACACACGTCTGGTAATCATTGAACGCTTTGCTGAACTTCACCGGCAGCAGACGCACTTCCGAAACCCGGCCATCGCCAGACGCACGGCGCACCACCGGACTGCGACCGTCCAGCAAACCGCTGATCAGCCCGCCGGCCTGCGATTGCGAACTGTTGAACAGCACGTTGCCGGTGCCGATCCTGACGCTGCCCAGATTGATGTCGTTGCGCCCCGGCTGCCATGGCGCCGCCGCCGCAAGCAACGTCGCCGAACCGCCGCCGAGCATGGCGTTGTAGGCATTGAGGCGGAATATCGCTTGTTCGCCGGCCTTACGCACGAACTGGCCCGAGCCGAAATCGGTGATCGGCTGGGTCAGGCGGCACTCGAACTTGTCGCCCTCGACCGTCCACTCAATGTTCTCCAGACGCGTCTGGTAGGTCAGCGCCATCGCAGGGAGGCTGGCAAACACACTGAGCAAGGCTAAATATCGCTGGCGCACGGGAGGCTCCATTGGCTTCTGTAACACAAAGACCGATTCACACTATGTTTACGGCATACCTACGGGATATCGGAAGGTTCCTGCAAAACTTGATAGCGGGTGCCTGCAAGAGTCTTTTCCGGTAGCATTCCCCTCAGTTTGACCCGCCTGGAATCCCCTCATGTCCGACCGCCTGACCCTGCTGCGTCCCGACGACTGGCACATTCATCTTCGCGATGGTGCCGTGTTGACCAATACCGTTGCCGATGTTGCGCGCACCTTTGGCCGCGCCATCATCATGCCCAACCTGGTACCACCGGTGCGCAACGCCGCTGAAGCCGACGGCTATCGCCAGCGGATTCTCGCTGCCCGCCCGGCCGGCAGTCGCTTCGAACCGCTGATGGTGCTGTACCTCACCGACCGCACCCAGCCCGAAGAAATTCGTGAGGCCAAGGCCAGCGGTTTCGTGCACGCCGCCAAACTGTACCCGGCCGGCGCCACCACCAACTCCGATTCCGGCGTGACCAGCATCGACAAGATCTTCCCGGCGCTGGAAGCCATGGCTGAAGTCGGCATGCCGCTACTGATCCACGGCGAGGTCACCCGTGGCGATGTCGACGTCTTCGACCGCGAAAAGATCTTCATCGATGAGCACATGCGCCGTGTGGTCGAGCGTTTCCCGACGCTCAAAGTGGTGTTCGAACACATCACCACCGGCGACGCGGTGCAGTTCGTCAACGAGGCTTCGGCCAACGTCGGCGCCAC
Organism: Pseudomonas sp. MWU347; assembly: GCF_017947305.1. Classification (NCBI taxonomy): domain Bacteria; kingdom Pseudomonadati; phylum Pseudomonadota; class Gammaproteobacteria; order Pseudomonadales; family Pseudomonadaceae; genus Pseudomonas; species Pseudomonas sp. MWU347. Next base: position 303,585 of record NZ_JAFGZB010000007.1, on the reverse strand, counting down.
CATCACCGCGCATCACCTGCTGTACAACCGCAACCACATGCTGGTGGGCGGGATCCGGCCGCACTTCTATTGCCTGCCGATCCTCAAGCGCAATACCCATCAGGAAGCCCTGCTCGACGCCGCCACCAGCGGCAGCGCGAAGTTCTTCCTCGGCACCGACTCGGCGCCGCACGCCCAGCATGCCAAGGAAGCCGCCTGCGGCTGCGCCGGCTGCTACACCGCGTACGCCGCCATCGAGCTGTACGCCGAAGCGTTCGAACAGCGCAACGCGTTGGACAAGCTCGAAGCGTTCGCCAGCCTCAACGGCCCGCATTTCTACGGTCTGCCGACCAACACCGATCGCATCACCCTGGTTCGCGAAGAATGGACCGCCCCGACCAGCCTGCCATTTGGCGAGCTGACCGTTATTCCGCTGCGCGCCGGTGAAAAACTGCGCTGGCGCCTGCTGGAGGAACACGCGTGAGTGAAGACCATTTCGACGACGAACTGGACGGTCAAGGTGGCGGCGGCGGTTCCCGTCACCCAATGGCAGCGCGTTTTCGCGGTTACCTGCCGGTTGTCGTCGACGTAGAGACCGGTGGCTTCAATTCGGCCACCGACGCTCTGCTGGAGATTGCCGCGACCACCATCGCCATGGACGAAAAGGGTTTCGTTTACCCGGACCACACCTACTTCTTCCGTGTCGAACCTTTCGAAGGCGCCAACATCGAAGCGGCAGCGCTGGAATTCACCGGCATCAAGCTCGACCATCCGCTGCGCATGGCCGTCAGCGAAGAAACTGCGCTGACCGACATCTTCCGTGGCATCCGCAAGGCGCTGAAGGCCAACGGCTGCAAGCGCGCGATTCTGGTCGGCCACAACAGCAGCTTCGACCTGGGCTTCCTGAATGCTGCGGTTGCGCGTCTGGACATGAAGCGCAACCCGTTCCACCCGTTCTCCAGCTTCGACACCGCGACACTGGCCGGTCTGGCTTACGGTCAAACCGTCCTGGCCAAAGCCTGTCAGGCAGCGGACATCGACTTCGACGGCCGTGAAGCGCATTCGGCGCGTTACGACACCGAGAAGACTGCCGAGCTGTTCTGCGGCATCGTCAACCGCTGGAAACAGATGGGCGGCTGGGAAGACTTCGACGACTGATCCTCGTCGGGTATTTCCCGCGCATAAAAAAACCGGCCACATGGGCCGGTTTTTTTGTACCGCGACGTTGCGCCTTACAGGGCTGCAGCGTTCTCGGTCAGGTAAGCCGCAACGCCTTCTGGCGAAGCGTTCATGCCTTTGTCACCTTTTTTCCAGTTGGCAGGGCAGACTTCGCCGTGCTCTTCGTGGAATTGCAGCGCGTCGACCAGACGGATCAGCTCTTCCATGTTACGGCCCAGCGGCAGGTCGTTGATGATCTGCGAGCGAACAACACCCTTGTCGTCGATCAGGAACGCGCCACGGAAAGCCACGCCGCCTTCGGACTCAACGTCGTAGGCCTTGGCGATTTCGTGCTTCATGTCGGCAGCCATGGTGTATTTCACCTGGCCGATGCCGCCATTGTTGACCGGAGTGTTGCGCCAGGCGTTGTGGGTGAAGTGCGAGTCGATCGACACGGCAACCACTTCCACGTTGCGCGCCTTGAAGTCGGCCATGCGGTTGTCCAGAGCGATCAGCTCGGACGGGCAGACGAAGGTGAAGTCCAGTGGGTAGAAGAACACCAGGCCGTATTTGCCTTTGATGGCCGAGGACAGGGTGAAGCTGTCAACGATCTCGCCATTGCCGAGTACGGCCGGGACGGTGAAGTCTGGGGCTTGTTTGCCTACGAGTACGCTCATGGATATCTCCTGGTGAATAACTTGAAGTTCAGGGCCCGGGCCAGCCTGCCACCTTGAGGCGACAGCCCTGTGACACGAACCCTCTTCGCAAGGGCCGACCATCATACACTGCGTTTTTCGCCTGTCCTTAACGGTTTTTTGCCCAAGGCGGATAACGGACCAGCATTTTCGGGGCCAGGCAATTCGCCATTAATCACCGTTCGTCAGTGACCGGCCTTTCGATCGAAAACCATTCAGAAAGCACTTTGACAATCATTCTCGTTAACATTAAGATCCATCGCAATTGAGTCACAACCAGCGACGGTTCTCACTTATGTATGTTTGTCTCTGCACTGGCGTCACCGACGGACAAATCCGCGAAGCGATCTATGAAGGTTGCTGCAGCTACAAAGAAGTCCGCCAGGCCACCGGCGTCGCCAGCCAATGCGGCAAATGTGCGTGCCTTGCCAAGGAAGTGGTTCGCGAAACCCTGACCAAGCTGCAAACCGCTCAGGCTGCGATCCCCTACCCTGTAGAATTTACGGCGGCATAATTACCCCCCCATTTCAAAAAACCGGGCATATGTCCGGTTTTTTTATGCCCGCAAATCAAGCGCTTAGGCGTTAGACGCGGAACACAAACATTCTTATTCAGATTTAATTTCATTTATTATTCAATAACTTAGGTTTGACACTTATAAGTACCAAGCTCAAACTCCGCCTTATATACAGCTAATACAGGGCAGGACTCCCATCATGAAAGGCGACATTACAGTCATCCAGCATCTCAACAAGATCCTTGCCAATGAACTGGTCGCGATCAATCAGTACTTCCTGCATGCACGCATGTATGAAGATTGGGGCCTGAACAAGCTGGGCAAGCACGAGTACCACGAATCCATCGACGAGATGAAACACGCGGACAAGCTGATCAAGCGCATTCTGTTCCTCGAAGGCCTGCCGAACGTGCAGGATCTGGGCAAGCTGCACATCGGCGAGCACACCCAGGAGATGCTGGAATGTGACCTGCGTATCGAGAAGACCGGCCACGCCGATCTGAAAGCCGCCATCGCCCATTGCGAATCGGTTGGCGACTTTGGCAGCCGTGAACTGCTCGAAGACATTCTCGAATCCGAAGAAGAGCATATCGACTGGCTGGAAACCCAACTGGGCCTGATCGATAAAGTCGGTCTTGAGAACTATCTGCAATCGCAGATGGGCGAAGAGTAAATAAGCGCCCGCTGAATTCGCGACACTAAAAAGCCCCGCCCTCTTTCGAGATGCGGGGCTTTTTATTGGCAAATCCCGGATCAGATGCAGATCCCTGTGGGAGCGAGCTTGCTCGCTCCCACAAAAGCCGGATCAGGCTTCGGACTTGGCCGCAGCAGCCTTGGCCGATGCTTCCTTGACCAGAGTCTGCAGCTCACCGTTGGCGAACATTTCAGCCATGATGTCGCTACCGCCGACCAGCTCACCGCCGACCCACAGTTGCGGGAAAGTCGGCCAGTTGGCGTACTTTGGCAGGTTGGCGCGGATTTCCGGGTTCTGCAGGATGTCGACGTAGGCGAACTTCTCGCCACAGCCCATTACAGCCTGCGCAGCTTTCGCGGAGAAGCCACACTGCGGGGCATTCGGCGAGCCTTTCATGTAAAGCAGAATGGTGTTGTTGGCAATCTGCTCTTTAATCGTTTCGATGATATCCATGGAGCACCTCGGCTGAACTTTCCGACTCATGGGTCGGCACGGTGACGCATTGTAACGGAATCCCGAGCGCCATGCTCGGTCTCCCCGACGGTCACGTTCAGGCCGCCGCCACCGTCACCGGTACGCCATTGAGCGCGGCGTTACCCGACAACTCGTCGAGCTGGCATTCATCGGTCAGGTCGTTGGCACTCGATCCCGGCTGCCCACTGGCGATTGCCATTTGCACGCCCGGCCGAGCATGTCCCCAACCGTGCGGCAGGCTGACCACGCCCTTCATCATGTCCAGACTGCCGAGCACCTCGACCTCGATCTGCCCTACCCGCGAGCTGACGCGAACTAACTGACCATCGTTGAGCCCACGGCTGGCGAGGTCATCCGGGTGCATCAGCAATTGATGCCGTGGCTTGCCCTTCACCAGACGATGATAGTTATGCATCCACGAATTGTTGCTGCGCACATGGCGCCGGCCGATCATCAGCAGCTCATCGGCCGCCGGCGCCTGCAAGGCCGCAAAGCGTGCGAGATCGGCGAGAATTTCCGGCGGCGCAGCCTGCACCCGTTGATTCGGCGTCTTGAGGCGTGCAGCCAGATTAGGCTTCAACGCCCCAAGATCAATCCCGTGCGGATGATCGAACAATGTCGCCAATGACAGCTTTTGCTCGGACGCATCGCCATACAGGCCCATGCGCAGCCCCATGTCGATCATCTTCGCCGGCGGCATCGTCGGTTTCAGCTCCTTGCCGGTCTTCTCGGCAAACGCCTTGGCTAGACCGACAAAGATCTCCCAGTCGTGTAATGCGCCCTCGGGCTTGGCGAGAATCGCCCGGTTGAAGCGGGTGACGTTGCGTACCGCGAATAGATTGAAAGTAGTGTCGTAATGATCGTTCTCCAGCGCCGAGGTCGACGGCAGAATCAGATCGGCGTAGCGCGTGGTTTCGTTAATGTACAGGTCGATGCTGAGCATGAACTCCAGACCATCGAGCGCCTGCTCCAGTTGCCGGCCGTTCGGCGTCGACAACACCGGATTGCCGGCCACGGTGATCAGTGCGCGAATCTGCCCTTCGCCTTCGGTGAGCATCTCTTCGGCCAGCGCCGACACCGGCAACTCGCCGCCGTACTCGGGTCGCCCGGAGACCCGGCTTTGCCATTTGTTGAAATGCCCGCCCGAGGTCGATGCCACCAGATCCACCGCTGGCTCTGTGCACAAGGCACCGCCGACGCGATCGAGATTGCCAGTCACCAGATTGATCAACTGCACGACCCAATGGCATAGCGTGCCGAAGGCCTGAGTGGAAACGCCCATCCGGCCGTAGCAAACAGCGCTTGGTGCAGCGGCGAAGTTCCGGGCCAGTTGGCGGATCTGTTCAGCGGGAACGGCGCACAGCGGGCTCATGGCTTCGGCAGTGAAGGTTGCGACGGCTGCGCGCACTTCATCAAGGCCATCAACCGGCAAGTGGCTGTCACGGGTCAGCCCTTCGCTGAAAAGCGTATTGAGTAAGCCAAACAACAGCGCCGCGTCGCCACCCGGCCGCACAAACAAGTGCTGATCGGCGATAGCTGCCGTTTCGCTGCGCCGGGGATCGACCACCACCACTTTGCCGCCACGCGCCTGAATCGCCTTCAGGCGTTTCTCGACATCCGGCACGGTCATGATGCTGCCGTTCGATGCCAGCGGGTTGCCGCCGAGGATCAGCATGAAATCGGTGTGATCGATGTCCGGGATCGGCAGCAGCAAGCCATGGCCGTACATCAGGTAACTGCTCAGGTGATGCGGCAACTGATCGACCGAAGTCGCCGAGAAGCGATTGCGCGTCTTCAGCAGGCCGAGAAAGTAGTTGCTGTGGGTCATCAGCCCATAGTTGTGCACGCTCGGGTTGCCCTGGTAGACCGCCACCGCATTCTGCCCGTGACGCTCTTGAATCGCCGCCAGACGCTCGGCCACCAGCGCAAAGGCCTCGTCCCACTCGATCGGCAGCCATTCGCTGCCGACCCGGCGCATCGGCTGGCGCAGGCGGTCGGGATCGTTCTGGATGTCTTGCAGGGCTACGGCCTTGGGGCAGATGTGCCCGCGACTGAACGTGTCGAGCGCGTCGCCCTTGATCGAGGTGATCGCGACGTTGCCATCGGTTTCGGTGGTCTCGATGGTCAGGCCGCAGATGGCTTCGCACAGGTGGCAGGCACGGTGATGGAGAGTCTTGGTCATGGCCAGTCTCTGTCTTGTTCTGGGCAGGCAATCAGGCCCGCGGGAACAAAACTATGGCCCCGGCGCAGATCCTGCGCCAGCGACGTTCGTCTTGTGAATCGACGGTTATCAGGCGAGCCGATACACCGCCATGCTCAGTTCGACGGCAGCTGCGGCGGCGCGGCCAACTGAATTTCCTGAATGGTTTCGATCTGCTCGTGGGCAACGTGCACGCCGGTGAGTTCGCCGATCAACCGCCAGTGCTCGTCGAGCCCGGCACTGATGGTCGCCATGCGATCGATCATGTGGCGGCCGGCGGTCTTGACCACTTCGTCCTCGCTGCGCAGCAGCTCGAAAGACATCGAAGTGACCGACGCGGTGAGATGGGTCAGTGAGCGAGCTGTGTGGCCCAACAGTTCCATTAACAGTTTTTCTTTCGATTCCATGCGGAAGCTTCCTGCGTCGCTCGAAACTTATTTATAACCCAGCACTTTGCTTTAGCAAATGTTTCAGTCTGAGCATCCGACCAAGTGATGGCATGGCGCCACGCTCGTAAACCGACCTGGTCGACGTGATCCCCGCCACGCCGCATTGCCAAGCCCCGCGAGGCCGGTGTACAAAGAGGCTTGCTGCTGTCCTGAACCCGGCTTCACATGCGTACTGCAACATCCCGTGCGCCCTCCGAATCCCGCAAAAACCGTAGCCTATTGGCGTAACGCGACATTTAGTGTCAATATCGCGCCTTCCCCAATTTCGTCGCCCCGTGCGGCTTACGCCGCAGGTCTCGCCCGTTGTTCCGTTAAACAAGGCTTTGAGCATCTGCGGTCTGTAGCAAAAAGGTAGTCAATGATGAGCGCAAGGCACTTTCTCTCCCTGATGGATTGCACGCCCGAAGAGCTGGTCAGCGTGATCCGTCGAGGCGTTGAGCTCAAGGACCTGCGTAACCGCGGCGTACTGTTCGAGCCGCTGAAAAACCGCGTCCTGGGGATGATCTTCGAGAAGTCCTCGACCCGTACCCGGATTTCCTTCGAGGCCGGCATGATCCAGCTCGGTGGCCAGGCGATCTTCCTGTCGCCACGCGACACCCAACTGGGCCGTGGCGAGCCGATCGGCGACTGCGCCATCGTCATGTCGAGCATGCTCGACGCGGTGATGATCCGTACCTTTGCCCACAGCACCCTGACCGAATTCGCCGCCAACTCGCGCGTGCCGGTGATCAACGGCCTGTCCGATGACCTGCACCCTTGCCAGTTGCTGGCCGACATGCAGACCTTCCTTGAGCACCGTGGCTCGATCCAGGGCAAGACCGTGGCCTGGATCGGCGACGGCAACAACATGTGCAACAGCTATATAGAAGCGGCGATCCAGTTCGACTTCCAGTTGCGCGTTGCCTGCCCGCAGGGCTACGAGCCTAATCCGGAATTTGTCGCCCGCGCCGGCGATCGCGTGACCATCGTCCGTGATCCGCAAGATGCCGTGCGCGGTGCGCATCTGGTGAGCACCGATGTCTGGACTTCGATGGGTCAGGAAGAGGAAACTGCCAAGCGCCTGAAGTTGTTCGCTCCGTTTCAGGTGACCCGCGCCCTGCTCGATCTGGCGGCCGAAGATGTGCTGTTCATGCACTGCCTGCCGGCGCACCGCGGTGAAGAAATCAGCCTCGACCTGCTTGATGACCCGCGCTCCGTCGCCTGGGATCAGGCAGAAAACCGTCTCCACGCACAGAAGGCCCTGCTCGAGTTCCTCGTCGAACCGGCATATCACCACGCATGAGCCATGAATTACTGCTGAATCTGCGCAACCTCGCTTGCGGCTATCAAGATCAACGCGTGGTGCAGAACCTCAATCTGCACCTCAACGCCGGTGACATCGGCTGCCTGCTCGGCTCGTCCGGCTGCGGCAAGACCACCACCCTGCGCGCGATTGCCGGTTTTGAACCGGTGCATGAAGGGGAAATCACCCTGGGAGGTGAAACCATTTCCAGCGCCGGTTTCACCCTGGCACCAGAGAAACGCCGGATCGGCATGGTGTTTCAGGATTACGCGCTGTTCCCGCACCTGAGTGTTGCAGACAACATCGCCTTCGGTATCCGCAAGCACCCGAACAAGGAGCGCGTCACCGAGGAGCTGCTGGAACTGGTCAATCTGAAGAATCTAGGCAAGCGCTTTCCCCACGAGTTATCGGGTGGCCAGCAACAGCGTGTTGCCCTAGCCCGGGCACTGGCGCCGGAGCCACAATTGCTGCTGCTCGACGAGCCATTCTCCAACCTCGATGGCGAACTGCGGCGCAAGCTCAGCCACGAAGTGCGCGACATCCTCAAGGCCCGTGGCACCAGCGCGATTCTGGTGACTCACGATCAGGAAGAAGCCTTCGCCGTCAGCGATCACGTTGGTGTATTCAAGGAAGGTCGCCTGGAGCAATGGGATACGCCCTACAACCTTTACCATGAGCCGGCGACGCCGTTTGTCGCCAGCTTCATCGGTCAGGGTTATTTCATCCGCGGCCAGCTCGGCAGCCCGGAGTCGGTGCAGACCGAACTCGGCGAACTGCGCGGCAACCGCGCCTACACCTGGCCGGTGGGCGGTGCGGTGGATGTATTGCTGCGTCCGGATGACATCGTTTATGCGCCGGACAGCGGGTTGAAAGCGCGGATCGTCGGCAAGACTTTCCTGGGTGCCTCGACCCTGTATCGCCTGCAACTGCCGACCGGTGCGCAGCTGGAATCGATCTTCCCGAGCCATGCCGACCATCAGGTGGGGGCGGAGGTGGGGATTCGCGTCGCCGCCGAACACCTTGTCCTGTTCCAGGCCAGCGGCAGTACCGCGGCACAAATCCCGGCGGTGGAAAACGGCGTCCGCCGCTACAGCGCCGCCCTCTGATCCGCCCCGGATCAAAACTGTGGGAGCGGGCTTGCTCGCGAATGCGCTGTGTCAGTCAACGAAGAGGTCGTCTGACACCCCGCATTCGCGAGCAAGCCCGCTCCCACAGTTGGTTTTGGGTTCAACCCAGGATCAGCGTGCCGCTTGCCACCAGCGTCGCATTCCCGCCGATCTTCACCCGCTCCCCCTCCAGCCGACAGAACAACTCCCCGCCCCGCGCCGAACGCTGGCACGCGGTCAAACTGGATTTGCCCAAACGTTTCGACCAATACGGAATCAGGCTGCAATGCGTCGAGCCGGTCACCGGATCTTCGTTGATACCAATCGCCGGAGCGAAATAACGCGAGACGAAATCGTGCTGATTGCCGCGCGCCGTCACGATGGCGCCGAGCCACGGCAGTTTCGCCAGCGCTACCATGTCCGGCTTGCAGTCGAGCACTGCCTGCTCCGACTCCAGCACCACAAACAATTCGTTGGAACCGAGCACATCCACCGCCTCGACGCCCAGCGCACGCTCGACATCCAGCGTCACGCCAATTTCTGACGGCACAATCGACGGGAAGTCCAGCCACAGGCGATCGCCCTCGCGGCTGACGCTCAGCGGCCCGGACTTGCAGATGAAGTCCAGTCGCTCGGCATTTTCCTTGTAGACCTCGAACAACACATAGGCGCTGGCCAGTGTGGCATGCCCGCACAGCGGCACCTCGGTGGTCGGGGTGAACCAGCGGATGTGCCACGCCGCGCCTTCGCGCACCACGAACGCGGTTTCTGCCAGATTGTGTTCGGCGGCGATCTTCTGCATCAAATCGTCCGCGAGCCATGCATCGAGCCGATACACCATCGCCGGGTTGCCACTGAACGGCCGATCACTGAACGCATCAACCTGATGAAATTCGAGCTGCATAACCTTCTCCCTAAGTGAATCGGCAGAGCATGCAGCCACGCTGCGCTCAGCGCCAGTGACAGAACCGGGCAATTTTCTTCATACAGAACGCAAGTTCATGCACGACCGATGTCGGCAAATTTGGCTTGGGTGTGTTCAGCCAGAACCGCCGGCGCCAATTCGACTTCCAGACCGCGTCGGCCAGCACTGACATAAATAGTCGCAAAGCCCTGGGCCGAGTTATCGATGAAGGTGCGCAGACGCTTCTTCTGCCCCAGCGGACTGATGCCGCCCAACAGGTAACCGGTGGAACGCTGTGCCGCAGCCGGGTCAGCCATTTCGACTTTCTTCACGCCCGCCGCGTGTGCCAGACCTTTGAGATCAAGACTTCCGACGACCGGCACCACCGCCACCAGCAATTCACCTTTTTCGCTGGCAGCGAGCAGCGTCTTGAACACCTGCGCCGGCTCCAGCGCCAGTTTCTCGGCGGCCTCCAGCCCATAGGACGCGGCCTTGGGATCATGTTCGTAACTGTGCACGCGATGTTCGGCACGAACTTTTTTCAACAAGTCCAACGCAGGGGTCATGGCAGCTCCAGGCTCGGCATCAACAGAAAAATCCTGCGCCGGATTCTAGGCCATCACATCGCAAAAGGCTCTAGCGCGAGCCCCGTTTTCCGGGCGTTGCAGGCGAATCGCCGGACTATCGCCGCCATCTTCCGCAGGATCATTCAGCAGGCTGATAGTTTAATTGTGACCGATGGTTCACTTTCGACCTTTGACAGGTTTGTTTCTTGTCTATATTTTTTCGAATCTGAATAATGTAAGAATTATCATCACCGCAGCACCCAGCAGTAAACCGGGAACAGGATGGGGATCCTGCCCCGGGGAAAATCGCGCCTTGCCCTGACGGCAAATGCGCCAGACAACAACAAAAATCGAGGTTTTCAATGACAACTGCTTTACAGCAACCATCGCTTTCCGGCCAATGCCTGGCCGAGTTTCTGGGGACTGCACTTCTGATCTTTTTCGGCACTGGCTGTGTCGCCGCGCTCAAAGTCGCGGGCGCCAGCTTCGGTCTGTGGGAAATCAGCATTATCTGGGGCGTCGGCGTGAGCATGGCGATCTACTTGACCGCCGGGGTTTCCGGCGCGCATCTGAACCCCGCCGTGAGCATTGCCCTGAGCATTTTCGCCGACTTCGAAAAGCGCAAACTGCCGTTCTATATCCTGTCGCAGATCGCCGGCGCGTTTTGCGGTGCGCTGTTGGTGTACACGCTGTACAGCAATCTATTCTTCGATTACGAACAAACTCACCACATGGTGCGTGGCACCGCCGCCAGCCTTGAGTTGGCCTCGGTGTTCTCGACCTTCCCCAATCCGGTACTGTCCACCGCTCAGGCATTCCTGGTCGAGATGATCATCACCGCGATCCTGATGGGCGTGATCATGGCCCTGACCGATGACAACAACGGTCTGCCGAAAGGCCCGATGGCTCCGCTGCTGATCGGCTTGCTGATCGCCGTGATCGGCAGCTCGATGGGCCCGCTGACCGGTTTTGCGATGAACCCGGCGCGTGACTTCGGTCCGAAACTGATGACTTTCTTCGCCGGCTGGGGTGAAATTTCCTTCACTGGCGGCCGCGATATTCCGTACTTCCTGATTCCGATTTTTGCACCGATTGTCGGTGCCTGCCTCGGCGCTGCCGGGTATCGCGGGCTCATCGCCCGTCACCTGACCGGCGCCACACCTGCTACAAAGGATGCAGAACCGGCCATTGACGGCAAACCAAGAACTTCTTGAAACAGTCGGCGCGGGCTCCTGCCCTTTTAGAGCCCGCGCCACGGCCCACTCTCCCTTATTTCGTCCAAGGCAATCGACATGACCGACATTCAGAATAAGAACTACATCATTGCCCTCGATCAGGGTACGACCAGCTCCCGCGCGATCATTTTCGACCGCGATGCGAACGTGGTCTGCACCGCCCAGCGCGAATTCGCCCAGCACTATCCGCAAGCCGGTTGGGTCGAACACGATCCAATGGAAATATTTGCGACCCAGAGCGCGGTAATGGTCGAAGCACTGGCCCAGGCCGGTCTGCATCACGATCAGGTCGCCGCCATCGGTATCACCAACCAGCGTGAAACCACCGTGGTCTGGGACAAGACCACCGGTCGTCCGGTGTACAACGCCATCGTCTGGCAGTGCCGCCGCAGCACCGAGATCTGCCAGCAGCTCAAGCGCGATGGCCACGAAGAGTACATCCGCGACAACACCGGTCTGGTTACCGACCCGTACTTCTCCGGCACCAAGCTGAAGTGGATCCTCGACAACGTCGAAGGCAGCCGCGAGCGTGCGCGCAACGGCGAACTGCTGTTCGGCACCGTCGATAGCTGGCTGATCTGGAAATTCACCGGCGGCAAGGTACACGTCACCGACTACACCAACGCCTCGCGCACCATGCTCTTCAACATCCATTCGCTGGAGTGGGATTCGAAGATGCTGGAAATCCTCGACATCCCGCGCGAAATGCTCCCGGAAGTCAAAGCCTCTTCGGAAATCTACGGTCGCACCAAGAGCGGCATCGCCATCGGCGGTATCGCCGGTGACCAGCAAGCGGCACTGTTCGGCCAGATGTGCGTCGAGCCGGGCCAGGCTAAAAACACCTACGGCACCGGCTGCTTCCTGCTGATGAACACCGGCGACAAAGCGGTGAAATCGCAACACGGCATGCTCACCACCATCGCTTGCGGCCCGCGTGGCGAAGTGGCTTACGCCCTGGAAGGCGCGGTGTTCAACGGCGGTTCGACCGTGCAGTGGCTGCGCGATGAACTGAAGATCGTCAACGACGCTCACGACACCGAATACTTCGCCAATAAAGTGAAGGACAGCAACGGCGTGTACCTGGTACCGGCCTTCACCGGTCTGGGCGCTCCGTACTGGGACCCGTATGCCCGCGGTGCACTGTTCGGCCTGACGCGCGGCGTGCGCGTGGATCACATCATCCGCGCCGCGCTGGAATCGATCGCCTACCAGACCCGCGACGTGCTCGACGCCATGCAACAGGACTCCGGCGAACGCCTCAAGGCCCTGCGCGTGGACGGCGGCGCGGTCGCGAACAACTTCCTCATGCAGTTCCAGGCCGACATCCTCGGCACCCAGGTCGAGCGTCCGCAAATGCGTGAAACCACTGCACTCGGCGCGGCGTACCTGGCCGGTCTGGCGTGCGGTTTCTGGGGCAGCCTCGACGAACTGCGCGGCAAGGCCGTGATCGAGCGTGAGTTCGAACCGAGCCTGGACGAAGCCGAGAAAGAGAAGCTGTACAAAGGCTGGAAAAAAGCCGTCAGCCGCACCCGTGACTGGGCACGTGAAGACGCTGAATAAGCCAGTCTGAAGACTGACTTAAGCTGTCCAAACAGCGTGAAAGCGTAGCGAGCGAAGGCAAGACAAGGCAAAAACAGGCGAGGACGCGGAGTTTACGGGTTTGTAAATGAGCAGTCCGAGCCTGTTTTTAACGCAGGATTGCCGAGCGCAGTAGCTTTCACGTTGTTTGGAAACTGGTCGGGAGGAGATTCCTGCGTCATCATGGGCAAATTTTGCACGGCAGCCCAAAGGAAGCCCCATGAATCTGCCTCCCCGTCAGCAGCAAATCCTCGAGCTGGTCCGCGAACGCGGCTATGTGAGCATCGAGGAAATGGCCACGCTGTTCGTTGTTACCCCGCAAACCATCCGCCGCGATATCAATCAGCTCGCGGAAGCCAATCTGTTGCGTCGCTACCATGGCGGCGCGGCCTATGACTCCAGCGTCGAAAACACCGCCTATGCGATGCGCGCCGACCAGATGCGCGACGAAAAACAACGCATTGGCGAAGCCATCGCCGCGCAGATCCCCGATCACGCCTCGCTGTTCATCAACATCGGCACCACCACCGAATCGATTGCCCGCGCCCTGCTCAATCACAACCATCTGAAGATCATCACCAACAACCTGCACGTCGCCTCGATGCTCAGTGCCAAGGATGATTTCGATGTGCTGCTGACCGGCGGCAACGTGCGCCGTGACGGCGGTGTGGTGGGTCAGGCGAGCGTGGACTTCATCAACCAGTTCAAGGTCGATTTCGCACTGGTGGGTATCAGCGGCATCGACGAAGACGGCAGCCTGCTCGACTTCGATTATCAGGAAGTGCGCGTGTCGCAGGCGATCATTGCCAATGCGCGGCAGGTGATTCTGGCGGCGGACTCGAGCAAGTTCGGGCGCAATGCGATGATTCGATTGGGTCCGATCAGCCTGATCGACTGCCTGGTGACCGATCAGCAGCCAGTGCCGGCACTGGCGCAACTGCTGAGCCAGCACAAAATTCGTCTGGAAGTCGTTTAAACCCGTTCAACATCCCCTGTGGCGAGGGGATTTATCCCCGATGGGCTGCGAAGCAGTCCTAAAACCACCCAATGCGGTGTGCCTGAGACTCCACGGTAGTTGATTGAGGGGCCGCTACGCGGCCCATCGGGGATAAATCCCCTCGCCACAAAGATCATCTCCGCCTCAATAATGTTCGAAAATTTTCTTTTAGCCGCCCTTCGATGAGTTTTTTCAATCGAACGCGACTGGCTGCGCGCGTCTTTATGGGCTACCATTTTCGCAAATGAACATTTATGTTCGATTTCCAAGACAGAAAATCAAAAGAGCCCGAGGCCAGCCGATGTCCACATCTACCTTGCGTACGCCCCCTATCTCCGAGATCTACGACGTTGCCGTAATTGGCGGCGGGATCAATGGCGTGGGGATCGCAGCGGATGCCGCCGGTCGCGGTCTCTCGGTGTTCCTTTGCGAAAAGGATGACCTGGCCAGCCACACCTCGTCGGCCAGCAGCAAGCTGATCCACGGCGGCCTGCGCTACCTCGAACATTACGAATTCCGTCTGGTGCGTGAAGCGCTGGCCGAGCGCGAAGTGCTGCTGGCCAAGGCGCCGCACATCGTCAAGCCGATGCGTTTTGTGCTGCCGCACCGCCCGCACCTGCGTCCGGCGTGGATGATCCGCGCCGGCCTGTTCCTTTATGACAACCTCGGCAAGCGCGAAAAACTGCCAGGTTCGAAAAGCCTGAAGTTCGGTGCCGACAGCGCGCTGAAAAGCGAAATCACCAAGGGCTTCGAATACTCCGATTGCTGGGTCGATGACGCCCGCCTCGTCGTTCTGAACGCCATGGCCGCCCGGGAAAAAGGTGCCCACGTACACACCCAGACCCGTTGCGTCAGCGCCCGCCGCGCCAAGGGCCTGTGGCACCTGAATCTGGAACGCGCCGACGGCAGCCTGTTTTCGATCACTGCCAAAGCCTTGGTGAACGCCGCCGGCCCGTGGGTCGCCAAGTTCATTCGTGACGACCTGAAAATGGAATCGCCGTACGGCATCCGCCTGATTCAGGGCAGCCACATCATCGTGCCGAAGCTGTACGAAGGCGATCACGCGCATATCCTGCAAAACGAAGATCAGCGCATCGTCTTCACCATTCCATACCTGAACCACTTCACCCTGATCGGCACCACCGACCGTGAATACACCGGCGATCCGGCGAAAGTGGCAATCACCGACGGCGAAACCGATTACCTGCTGAAAGTGGTCAACGCGCACTTCAAGAAGCAGATCAGCCGCGACGACATCCAGCACAGCTACTCGGGCGTGCGTCCACTGTGCAACGACGAATCCGACAACCCGTCCGCCGTGACCCGCGATTACACCCTGGCATTGTCTGGCGGTGGCGAAGAAGCACCGCTGCTGTCGGTGTTCGGCGGCAAACTGACCACCTACCGCAAACTCGCCGAGTCAGCGATGGCCCAGTTGATGCCGTACTTCACCCAGATGCGCCCGAGCTGGACCGCCACCGCGACCCTGCCCGGCGGCGAAGACATGACTACGCCGCAAGCCTTGAGCGCGCAGATCCGCGACAAGTTCGATTTCGTCCCGACCGAGATCGCCCGCCGCTGGGCCACCACCTATGGCAGCCGCACCTGGCGCATGCTCGAAGGCGTGGAAACCCTCGCCGACATGGGCGAACACATTGGTGGCGGGCTCTACACTCGCGAGGTCGATTACCTGTGCAGCGAAGAATGGGCCACCAGCGCCCACGACATCCTGTGGCGCCGCAGCAAGCTGGGCCTGTTCACCACCCCGGCCGAGCAAGAGAAGCTGGCGGCCTACCTGGGCAAGGTCGAGCAGAACCGCAAGATTGAAGCGGCCTGACGTTTACAGCGCTTGAAACGAAGCCCCTGAATCTCACGATTCAGGGGCTTTTTTTATGGGGCGTACACGTTCCCTGTAGGAGTGAGCCTGCTCGCGATAGCAGTGCATCAGGCACCCTCCATTTGACTGTTCGACCGCTATCGCGAGCAGGCTCACTCCTACAGGGCATCGATTCTCACTGAACTGCGTTCGGATTTCCGAACGCGACCTCCCGGTCGATTCGGATAACCGGATCAGTTTCATCGAAAAACACCGACACAAAACTTTAATCACCTTATAAATCAAGCCATTAGCCACTATCGACTGCTCTGGCACGACTCATGCTCTACACTCTCTCGACGAATGCCTGCCGTGCCAACACTTCAGGAGCCGTCAGGCATTCGAAGCACAAAAGGGCCGACGAACTGGCCCCATAAAAAAAACAATTCGAGGAAAATTTGATGCGCATCGTTCCCCATATCCTGGGCGCAGCCATTGCGGCCGCTCTGATCAGCACGCCAGTTTTCGCCGCCGAACTCACCGGCACCCTGAAGAAAATCAACGATTCCGGCACCATCACCCTCGCTCACCGCGACAGTTCCATTCCGTTTTCCTACATCGCGGATGCTTCCGGCAAGCCAGTGGGCTACTCCCACGACATTCAAGTGGCCATCGTTGAAGCCCTGAAAAAAGACCTGAACAAGCCAGACCTGCAGGTCAAATACAACCTGGTGACCTCGCAAACCCGTATCCCGCTGATCCAGAACGGCACCGCAGATATCGAGTGCGGTTCCACCACCAATAACGCCGAACGCGCCCAGCAAGTCGACTTCACCGTCAACATCTTCGAAATCGGCACCCGCCTGCTGGTCAAGAAAGACAAGGATGGCAACCCGTCCTACAAAGACTTTGCCGACCTCAAAGGCAAAAACGTCGTGACCACCGCCGGCACCACGTCCGAGCGCATCATCAAAGCGATGAACGCCGACAAGCAGATGGGCATGAACATCATCTCCGCCAAGGACCACGGCGAATCCTTCAACATGCTGGAAAGCGGCCGCGCCGTTGCCTTCATGATGGACGACGCCCTGCTGGCCGGCGAAGAAGCCAAGGCCAAGAAGCCGGACGACTGGGTCATCACCGGTACTCCGCAATCCTTCGAAGCCTACGCGTGCATGGTTCGCAAAGACGACCCGGCCTTCAAGAAGGCTGTGGATGACGCCATCGTCGGCCTGTACAAGTCGGGCAAGATCAACGAGATCTACAAGAAGTGGTTCGAAACCGCGATTCCGCCAAAGGGCCTGAACCTCAACTTCCCGATGAGCGACAAGGTCAAGGAACTGATCGCCAACCCGAGCGACAAGCCGGCGCCTGACGTAAAAATCTGATTCCTGACTAACCTTATCCCCTGAGGGAGCCACCCTCCCTCAGGCGTCTGTTACCTGCTGGTTTTACAGTGGAACACTCGACCTGGCGGTTTTCGAGCCGATCGCGTGTGCCCGGCGTTCAACGTCGGACGGGAAAGGATCTTCCCCAAGCGGGTGCTTGTACATCGATCGATTTCGAGGGGAGACCCTAATGAATTACAACTGGGACTGGGGCGTGTTCTTCAAGTCCACCGGCGTGGGCAGCGAGACTTATCTCGACTGGTACATCGCCGGCCTGGGCTGGACCATTGCCATCGCCATCGTGGCATGGATCATCGCCTTGCTACTGGGCTCCATTCTGGGGGTCATGCGCACGGTGCCGAACCGCCTCGTATCGGGCATCGCCACCTGCTACGTCGAACTGTTTCGTAACGTGCCGCTGCTGGTGCAGCTGTTCATCTGGTACTTCCTGGTGCCCGACCTGCTGCCGCAGAACCTGCAGGACTGGTACAAACAGGATCTGAACCCGACCACCTCGGCCTATCTGAGCGTGGTCGTGTGCCTGGGTCTGTTCACCGCCGCCCGGGTCTGCGAGCAAGTGCGCACCGGCATCCAGGCGTTGCCACGGGGCCAGGAATCCGCCGCCCGCGCCATGGGTTTCAAGCTGCCGCAAATCTATTGGAACGTGCTGCTGCCCCAGGCCTACCGCATCATCATTCCGCCGCTGACCTCGGAATTCCTCAACGTGTTCAAGAACTCCTCCGTGGCGTCCTTGATCGGCCTGATGGAACTGCTGGCGCAAACCAAACAGACCGCCGAGTTCTCGGCCAACCTGTTTGAAGCCTTCACCCTGGCCACGCTGATCTACTTCACCCTGAACATGAGCCTGATGTTGCTGATGCGCATGGTCGAGAAGAAAGTCGCAGTGCCCGGCCTGATCTCCGTGGGGGGTAAATAATGGACTTCGATTTCAGCGGCATCATCCCCGCGATCCCGGGCCTGTGGAACGGCATGGTCATGACCTTGCAACTGATGGTCATGGGCGTGATCGGCGGCATCGTGCTGGGGACGATCCTCGCGCTGATGCGCCTGTCGTCGAGCAAACTGCTGTCGCGCGTTGCCGGCGCCTACGTGAACTACTTCCGCTCGATCCCGCTGCTGCTGGTGATCACCTGGTTCTACCTGGCGGTGCCGTTCGTGCTGCGCTGGATCACCGGCGAAGACACCCCGATCGGCGCGTTCACCTCCTGCGTCGTGGCTTTCATGATGTTCGAAGCCGCGTACTTCTGTGAGATCGTCCGGGCTGGCGTGCAGTCGATCCCCAAAGGCCAGATGGCCGCCGCGCAAGCGATGGGCATGACCTATGGCCAGACCATGCGGCTGATCATCCTGCCCCAGGCGTTCCGCAAGATGACCCCGTTGCTGCTGCAACAGTCGATCATCCTGTTCCAGGACACCTCGCTGGTCTACACCGTGGGCCTGGTGGACTTCCTCAACTCCGCCCGCTCCAGCGGCGACATCATCGGTCGTTCCAACGAGTTCCTGATCTTTGCCGGTGTCGTCTACTTCATCATCAGCTTTTCCGCCTCGCTGCTGGTCAAGCGTCTGCAAAAAAGGTTTGCCGTATGATCTCCATCAAGAACATCAACAAGTGGTATGGCGACTTCCAGGTGCTGACTGATTGCAGCACCGAGGTCAAAAAAGGCGAAGTGATCGTGGTCTGCGGCCCGTCGGGTTCGGGCAAGTCGACCCTGATCAAGTGCGTCAACGCGCTGGAGCCGTTCCAGAAAGGCGACATCGTCGTCGACGGCACTTCGATTGCCGACTCCAAGACCAACCTGCCGAAACTGCGCTCGCGCGTCGGCATGGTGTTCCAGCATTTCGAGCTGTTCCCGCACCTGACCATCACCGAAAACCTGACCATCGCGCAGATCAAGGTGCTGGGCCGTAGCAAGGAAGAGGCGACCAAGAAAGGTCTGCAACTGCTGGAACGCGTCGGCTTGTCGGCACATGCGCACAAGCATCCGGGGCAACTGTCCGGCGGTCAGCAGCAGCGTGTGGCGATTGCCCGTGCACTGGCGATGGACCCGATCGTCATGCTGTTCGACGAACCGACCTCGGCGCTCGACCCGGAAATGGTCAACGAAGTGCTCGACGTGATGGTGCAACTGGCCCACGAAGGCATGACCATGATGTGCGTGACCCACGAGATGGGCTTCGCGCGCAAAGTGGCTGATCGCGTGATCTTCATGGACGCCGGCAAGATCATCGAAGACTGCCCTAAAGAGGAATTCTTCGGCGACATCAGCGCCCGCTCCGAACGCGCGCAGCACTTCCTCGAGAAAATCCTGCAGCACTAAAAGCAACACACCGAACTCTGTGGCGAGGGCGCTTTGTGGCGAGGGGATTTATCCCCGATGGGCCGCGAAGCGACCCCAGCATTTCAAAATCAAACCGCATCTGCCGGTTTGACGACTGCTTCGCAGCCGATCGGGGATAAATCCCCTCGCCACAGGTTCCGCGCTCGAACAAACCAGGATGCTGTTAGCCACGCTGGTTGACCCAAGGCAACTGTGATGAAATGCGACCCCAATCTCTATCGCGCAGCGCCGCCATCACTTGCCGTGAAGCCCCGTCTGATTCGCCATCTGTTCCTGCCGCCGCTGATCATCATCCTGATGATCGGACTGGGTTACATCGGCTTCTGGACCAGTGAACATTTCGGCATCCGCAGCCTCAGCGAAAACGGCCAGCGTCAGCTCGAACTGCACGCGCGTACCGTCGAAAGCGAGATCAGCAAATACACCTACCTGCCCAGCCTGCTGGAACTGGAAACCAGTGTCCCGCAACTGCTGGCCGACCCGACTCCGGAACACCGGCAAACGGTCAATGCTTACCTTGAAGGCCTGAACCGGCGCAGCCGCAGTCGGGCTATCTACGTCATGGACACCACCGGCCGGGTGATGGCTACCAGCAACTGGCGCGACGTCGACAGTTACCTCGGTGAAGACCTGTCCTTTCGCGCCTATTTCCAGAACGCCGTGCGCGGCGAGCCCGGACGTTTCTACGGCATCGGCAGCACCAGCGGCGAGCCCGGTTACTACCTGGCCCATGGCCTGGAAGAACACGGCAAGATCATCGGCGTCGCCGTGGTCAAGGTGCGCCTCGAAGCGCTGGAAGAGCGCTGGCAACGCGCCCGCCTGGAAGCCTTCGTCAGCGATGAGAACGGCATCATCATTCTTTCCAGCGATCCGGCGCGGCGCCTGAAATCGGTGGTGCCGCTGAGCGATGAAACCAAAGAAAAACTCGCGCGCAGCCTGCAGTACTACTGGTTCCCGCTCAACGAACTGCAACCGCTGGCCCGCGAAACCCTGGCCGACGGTGTGGAGAAACTGACCTTCCCGGCCAACAGCGAACTGAGCGCCGATGACGACAGCATCAGCTATCTGGCGCAGACCCGGCCGCTGAGCGACACACCATGGAATTTCACCCTGCTCACACCGTTGCAGGACTTGCGTCGTGAAGCGATCAATCAGGGAATCCTGGTGGCCGTGGCCTTCGCCCTGGTGGCGTTCCTGCTGATCGCCTGGAACGAACGGCGCAAGGTCATCGCCACCCGCCTCGCCGCCCGCGAAGCCTTGCAGGAAGCCAACAATCAGCTGGAGCGTCGGATTACCGAACGCACCGGCGATCTGCGCGCCAGCAACGAACGGCTGAAGAGCCAGATCCGCGAACGGCGCCAGGCCGAGGAAACCCTGCGCCGCGCTCAGGACGAACTGGTGCAGGCCGGCAAACTCGCGGCCATCGGCCAGATGTCGACCAGCATCGCCCACGAACTGAACCAGCCGCTGGCGGCAATGCGCACCCTGTCCGGCAACACCATTCGCTTTCTGGAACGCGGCCAGCTCGATGTCGCCAGCACCAACCTCAAGACCATCAACGACCTGATCGACCGCATGGGCCGGATCACCGCCAGCCTGCGCTCGTTCGCCCGGCGCGGCGACAATGAAGGCCAGGCCAGCCTCGGCAAAGCGGTGGACGCGGCCCTGCAACTGCTCGGCGCGCGGGTCGAGAGCATAACGCTGCAACTGCATCGTCAGTTCAGCGACGTACAGGTGCAGATCGACCAGACCCGCCTCGAACAGATACTGGTCAACCTGATCGGCAACGCCCTCGACGCCATGCAGATGCAACCTTCACCGCAGCTGTGGCTGGAAGGCGAAGAGTTCAACGGCAAATATCGCCTGCGGGTGCGCGACAACGGCCACGGTGTCGACGCCGAAGCACGCAAGCATCTGTTCGAGCCGTTCTTCACCACCAAACCCGGCGAACAGGGTCTGGGCCTCGGCCTGACCCTCTCCGCCAGCCTCGCTGCCGCCACCGGCGGGCATCTGGGTGTCGAACACCCGGCCAGCGGTGGCACCACCTTCGTCCTCAGTTTACCGTTGGTAAGCCCTACTCCTGCCGAGCCAATATGAACCACGACCTTAGTGTGCTGATCGTCGAAGACGACCCCCATGTGCTGCTCGGCTGCCAGCAGGCGCTGACCCTGGAAGACATTCCCTGCATCGGCGTCGGCAGTGCCGAAGAAGCGCTGGAGCGGGTCGGCGACAACTTTGCCGGGATCGTCATCAGCGACATTCGCCTGCCCGGCATCGATGGCCTGGAACTGCTGACCCGCCTCAAGGCGCGCGACCGCAGTCTGCCGGTGGTGCTGATCACCGGTCATGGCGATATCTCCATGGCGGTCGGCGCGATGCAGAAAGGCGCCTACGATTTCATGGAGAAACCGTTCTCGCCGGAGCGCCTGGTGGACGTCGCTCGTCGCGCACTGGAACAACGCAGCCTCGCCCGGGAAGTGTCTTCGCTGCGTCGGCAACTGGCCGAACGCGACTCCCTCGAAGGCCGGATCATCGGGCGCTCGCCAGCCATGCAGAACCTGCGCGAGCTGATCGCCAACGTCGCCGACACCTCGGCCAACGTATTGATCGAAGGCGAGACCGGCACCGGCAAGGAACTGGTCGCCCGTTGCCTGCACGACTTCAGTCGTCGGCATGCCAAGCAGTTCGTCGCGCTGAACTGCGGCGGCCTGCCGGAAAACCTCTTCGAAAGCGAGATCTTCGGCCACGAGGCCAACGCCTTCACCGGCGCCGGTAAACGGCGCATCGGCAAGATCGAACACGCCGACGGCGGCACGCTGTTCCTCGATGAAGTGGAAAGCATGCCCCTGCCCTTGCAGATCAAACTGCTGCGGGTGTTGCAGGAACGCACCCTCGAACGCCTCGGTTCGAACCAGAGCGTAGCGGTGGATTGCCGGGTGATTGCCGCAACCAAATCCGACCTCGACGAAGCGAGCAAGGCCGGCGAATTTCGCAGCGACTTGTACTACCGCCTCAACGTGGTGACGCTGGAATTGCCGCCGCTGCGCGAGCGCCGTGAAGACATCCTGCAACTGTTCGAACACTTCACCCAGCAGTCGGCGCTGCGTTTCGACCGGGTATTGCCCGAGCTGGACAACCAGACCCTGTCGAACCTGATGAGCCACGACTGGCCGGGCAACGTGCGTGAGCTGCGTAACGTCGCCGAGCGCTTTGCCCTCGGCCTGCCGGCGTTCAAGAAGTCCGGCGCCAGCAGCGGCGGTCAGGGGCTGGCGTTCGCCGAAGCGGTGGAAGCCTTCGAGCGCAACCTGCTCAATGACGCCTTACAACGCAGTGGCGGCAACCTGACCCAGGCCAGTCAAGAACTGGGCATGGCCAAGACCACGCTGTTCGACAAAGTGAAAAAGTACGGGTTGAGCCACTGATGGATCTGATACTCAAAGCGGCACTCGGCGCGGCGGTGGTGCTGATCCTCGCCGCGCTGTCGAAGACCAAAAACTATTACATCGCCGGACTGGTGCCGCTGTTTCCGACCTTCGCCCTGATCGCCCACTACATCGTTGGCAAGGGCCGTTCGATTGACGACTTGAAGGCGACCATCGTATTTGGCATGTGGTCGATCATTCCGTATTTCATCTATCTGGCGACGCTGTACGTGATGGTTGACCGCATGCGCCTGGAGGCGTCACTGGCGGTTGCGGTTGTCGCGTGGTTGATCGCCGCCAGCGTGCTGGTTTCGGTGTGGGTGCGTCTGCACGCCTGAGACAACGGCTGGCCCGTCCCTTGCATTTACCCCCGAAAGCCCTGCCCGGCTGGCGCTCATGCTCGATGAGGCCGGTGTCTGGCAGGGTCTGCCAAGGGTAAATAGCGACCTTGAATATTTTAGATCTCGACCACAGCCTGACCGCCCAGGCGCCGATTGCGCGACTGCTCGACAGTGGCCGCGCCAAACGCCTGGACCTGCTCGACCTCGGCCCGAAACTCCGGCTCTGGTCCAGCGAACGCACTTGGCGACGCTTCGCCGAACGCTTGCAGCAACGGCCACGGCACAGCGGCCCGGCACCGGAAATCTTCTTCGTCGGCTCCGGTGACTATCACCACCTGACCCCGGCGTTTCTCACCGACCTGCCCGAGCCGGTCAGCCTGATCCATTTCGACAATCACCCTGACTGGGTGCGGTTTGCGCCGCGTCGGCATTGCGGTTCCTGGGTCAATCAGGCCCTGAAACTGCCGGACATCCGCCGCATCGTCACCCTCGGCCCGTGCAGCGATGATCTGCAAAATCCACAACTGAAGGGCGGCAACCTCGCAGCGCTCAAACGCGGGGTTCTGCAGCTGTTTCCGTGGCAGCACGCACCCTCCCGAGTCTGGGGGCGAGTCGGTGATGGCGCCGGCCATGAACAGCAGGAAAACATGCTGCACTGGCGCAATTTGTCCGAGGTCGACTGGACGCTGTTCCTCGACAAAATGATCGCCAGCCTGCCGACCGATGCGGTGTGGATCACCATCGACAAGGACGTGCTCGCCAGCGAAGACGCCGCCACCAACTGGGATCAGGGCGGCATGCGCCTGAGCCATATGCTTCAGGCCCTGCGCGCGCTGGCGGCGAGCAAGCGAATCATCGGCATCGACATCTGCGGCGAATACGCCCGTCCGGCCTTCAGCAACGTATTCAAACGCTGGGAGGCGAAGACCGATCAGCCGCCGGCCGAGCGCTGGAGCGACACCGATATCCTGCGCAACTCCACCACCAATCAAGCCTTGATCGACCTGTTCGAGGAACTGTTTCCATGACTTTCACCGTGATTGTGCTGGTGGCCCTGTCCATCGTTCTGGATGTGATCGGCCAGCTGTGTTTCAAACTGGGCCTGGATCGATTACCGGAGCTGGAGGGTGGTTTTCGGCTTCAGGTGTTTTGGGGCCAGGTGTTCAACGCACCGCTATTGTGGTGCGGGATAGGCGCTTACGCGATCGAGTTTTTCGTCTGGCTCGGCGCTCTGTCGCGGGCACCGCTGAGTCTGTTGTTTCCGGCAGCCGCGCTGGCCTATTGCGGCGTGGTGCTGGCGGGCAAACTGGTGCTTGGCGAAACCGTCAGCCGGCGGCGCTGGCTGGGCACGCTGGTGATTACGGCGGGCGTGATGCTTGTGTGTGCCGGCCATGTCTGAAGCTCGCCTGGAACTGCAAAGGAACGACGCAATGCATTGGCTACACGGGCGCGTGGGCACCATCGTGCTCTGGGCGCTGTTGATTATTCTGGAAAGTGGCGGACAGATCGCGAGCAAGGTCGGTGGTGATCAACTGGGGCAGATGGACCTCAGCCTGCAATGGCTGCAAGGCATCGTCATGACGCCCGGGGTGTGGGTGGCGGTTGCCTGCTACATCGGCGCGTTTTTTGTCTGGATGCTGATTCTGCGACGCAGCAGCCTGTCACTGGCGTTTCCCCTGAGTTCGCTGGTGTTTGTCGGGGTGCTGCTGGGGTCGTGGCTGGGACTGGGCGAGCAGATCAGTCTGCTGCACTGGCTCGGCGTGGCGGTGATCATGGGCGGGATAGCCTTGCTCGCCGAAGGCGAAGAGCACTGAAATGCTCCGTGTAGGAGCTGCCGCAGGCTCGGGCCGCGATCGGACGATCTTTGCTTTTCAAGATCAAAAGATCGCAGCCTTCGTCAGCTCCTACACAAATCGGTCAGGCGTCAGGCTTTTGGTGGTTCAGCAGGAAGCCCAAACCGTGCGCCAGCGGAATATCCTTCACCCCCGCTTCCTGCTGTTGCCGGGCGATCTGCCGGTGATAGGCCTTGACCTGAGTCCAGTGCATTTTCGGCCGGTAGTGGTGCTCGGCGTGATAGCCGTTGTTCATCCACAACAGGTTGTACAGCGGGCTGTAGGCACTCACGCCCCAGGCAATCGGCAAATCCGGGTTGCCGCCAAAATGCTCGTAGTAACCGTTGAGCGATGACAGCGCCTGGCCCAGATACCAGAACGGCAACAACACCAGCACCGCCTGCCAGTCATACACCGCCAGCAGCAGATAAAACGCCACCGTCACATAGATCTCGACCTGAACCCAACGCGCATCCTTCGGGCGTTTGCGGCGCATTTCGTTGTAGATCGGCTTGGGGTCGTCGCGGAAAAAACTCAGGAAGGTGTAGGCCCAGGGATTCTCCGGCTGACCGTTCTTGCCGCGCAGATAGATCGACAGCGGATCAATGGTCTTGCCGTCCGGCCCCGGCAGATCCGAGTTGCCGCGGTGATGGCGGTTGTGGATATCGCGATAGAGGGTTTGCGAAAAACCGATGGTCACCGACAACAACAGATCGAATGCCCGGTTCAGCCACGCCGGGGTGAAGTAGGCGTTGTGAATCTGGTTGTGGGAAATGCTGTTGATGCTCCACGACAGGCTGATTGCGTAGCCCAGCGCCAGCGGCACATAAGTCCACCAGGACAGGTCGTGAAAGGCCGCAACCAGCCACAGGACAAAAGCGAAATGGGCCAGGCCCAAAGCGACGGGGATCAGGTCCCACAATGAATGAGCCAGCAGACGGTTAGCAGGGCGAGCCATGAAGAACATCCTGAAGGAATGGATTCGACATGGCTGTCTGCAAACCGCAGACCAATTTGCCCGCGCGCGTAATCAGTCGAATTTGTAGGCGATGGCCGCCTGCACTTCGCCCTGATTGGTATCGCCCACCGCTTTGACGATGCTGCTGTCCGCCGCCGAGCGAGTCAGGTGAATCCAGCTCGCGCTGGTGACCAGCGACCAGTGTGGCGCCAGAGGGAACTCGAAGCTCTGGGTCAGCGCCACGTTCTGCAAACCGCCGCCGGCGTTGTACGCGCGGATGCCCGAGGCCTGCGCCTCGCGATCACTGACACCGAAGAAGGTCTGGGTGCCCTGCGCATCGGCAAAATGCGCGGTCAGGTTGCTGCTGCCGATCACCCCGCCGCCCAGTGGATAGCCAATTTCACCGCCCACTTTGCCAAACACGCCGCCCTGCCCGCTGCCACCGCCGACGGCCTGGCCAACGAAGGCGAATACGCGCCAGAAATCGGCCGGAGCGTATTGCACGAAGCCGCCAGCCTCGGCCATGTCGGGCACATCACGCAGGCCGCGCAACTCGCCGTTGGCGGTGCGCCCGGAGAGGTAATTGACGTATGGCCCGGCGCTGAAACCGTTGCTTTTCAAGGCGCTCCAGGTCAGGCCATCGTCGGTACCGAGGCTGACATCGCCCCAGTCCAGATCCAGATACGGGATCGGTCGGGTTTCGTAGCGGCTGCCGCTCGGATCATGCGGTTGGTACCCCACCCCGATTCCTGCTTCACCTGTAATGCCATCCGCCAGGGCGGGCCCGGAAAAGCAGGCCAGTGCGGCCAATAACGCCAGTGTCTTCCTCTGCATGAGGTCATTCCTTTTCTGAACCTGCGCGCATCAATCCCCGGATACCGCCCTTGGCGCAAGCACTCATGTTGTTTGTAGCAAGCTACAAAAATTGTAGCTCCACTTTTCGAAAACCGCGCATCGCCCCCGCCAGCACGGGGCTTTGGCCAATTGGCACAGTCCCTGCTCCCACCCTTGCCAGGCGCAGACCGCGCACCCTGACAACTGCCTCGACCCAACAGGTACTGCAGATGATTGACTGGCATATCGTGTGTGATTTCGACGGGACGATCACCCGTACCGACGTAATCGACAGCATCCTTGAACGCTTCGCCGACCCGAGCTGGGAAGCCATCGAAAATGAATGGCTGGAGGGCAAGATCGGTTCCCGTGAATGCCTCAGCCGTCAACTGGCGCTGATCAAGGCCACGCCGGCACAACTGCTGGAATTCTTCGACAGCATCGACATCGACCCGGACTTCCCCGATTTCGTCGACCACGTGATCGGCCTCGGCGCTTCGCTGGAAGTGGTCAGCGACGGCATCGAACAAGGCATCGCGCGGATTCTGGCGCGCAACTACGTGACGCTGCTGCCGATCCTCGCCAACCGCCTGCGCCAGATCGATCACGACAAATGGCGCATCGATTTTCCTTACGCCAGTGACGCCTGCCGCGCGGCCTCCGGCAACTGCAAATGCAAATCCACCCCCGGCAGCAAACGCGTGCTGGTGATCGGTGACGGCCAGTCCGACATGTGCGTGGCGTCCACCGCCGATTTCGTCTTCGCCAAGGATCGCCTGGCCGAGCACTGCGAGCGCAACGGCATCGCCTACGCGCGCTTCGACAGCTTCGCCGAACTGCCACAACTGCTGGCCCGCCTGCCGCTGGCCCCGGCCGCCAACGCCGTCACGTTCAGCACCGAATCCACTTCTGAAGCACAGGAAACCCTGCACCATGTCTGATATCCGCATCGCGACAGCCGAAGACCAGGTCCTTCTGGAAAAAGAAGCCAGATACTGCTCCTACGGCGACACCGTTCACTACATCGAACCGCCGCGCATCTTCAGCCGCTGCGAAGGCTCCTACGTCTGGGACACCGAAGATCAGGCCTACCTCGACCTGCAAATGTGGTACTCGGCGGTCAACTTCGGTTACGCCAACCCGCGTCTTAACAATGCGCTGAAACAACAGATCGACACCCTGCCGCAAATCGCCAGCCAGTACCTGCACAAGGGCAAGATCGAGCTGTCGGAGATGATCGCGGTCGACGCCAAGAAAAAATTCGGTCTCGACGGCCGAGTGCACTTCAACGTCGGCGGTTCGCAGTCGATCGAGGACTCGCTGAAAGTCGTGCGCAACGCCAGCAACGGCAAGAGCCTGATGTTCGCCTTCGAGGGCGGCTACCACGGGCGCACCCTCGGTGCTTCGTCGATCACCTCCAGCTATCGCTATCGCCGCCGCTACGGTCACTTCGGTGAGCGCGCGCAATTCATCCCGTTCCCGTATCACTTCCGGGGCCCCAAAGGCATGACCAAGGAAGAGTACGGCAGCCACTGCGTGCAGCAATTCGCGCGGTTGTTCGAGACTGAATACAACGGTGTCTGGGACCCGAAAGTCGGGCAGAGCGAATACGCCGCGTTCTACGTTGAGCCGATCCAGGGCACCGGCGGTTACGTGATCCCGCCGATGAACTTCTACAGCGAACTCAAGCACGTGCTGGATCAGCACGGCATCCTGATGGTGGTCGACGAAATCCAGATGGGTTTCTACCGCACCGGCAAGCTGTGGTCGATTGAACACTTCGACGTCAAACCCGACGTGATCGTCTTCGGCAAGGCGCTGACCAACGGCCTCAACCCGCTGGGCGGCATCTGGGCCCGTGAAGAGCTGATCAACCCGAAAGTCTTTCCGCCAGGCTCGACCCACTCCACGTTCGCCTCCAACCCGCTGGGCACTGCGGTGGGTCTGGAAATGTTCAAGATGACCAGCGAAGTCGATTACGGCGCAATGGTCATGGCCAAGGGCAAATACTTCCTTGAAGGCCTGCAGGATCTGCAAAAACGCTACCCGATCATCGGCGATGTCGACGGCCTCGGTCTGGCGCTGCGCTGCGAGATCTGCACCGCAGACGGTTTCACCCCGGACAAGGCCACCCTCGACTTCATGGTTGAAGAAGGCATGAAGGGCGACATCGAAATCGACGGTCGTCGTCTCGGCCTGATCCTCGACGTGGGCGGCTACTACAAGAACGTCATCACCCTGGCACCGTCGCTGGAAATCAGCTATCCGGAAATCGATCTGGGCCTGGCCCTGCTCGACCGCCTCCTGCATCGGGCGATGAAACGATGATCGACGCTGAGATCGACATGGGCGAAGGCAACGCCGGTTTCGTTCTCGGTGACGGGGAGGTCGCGGTGCTGTTGATCCACGGCCTCACCGGCACCCCGACGGAGCTGCGTCGGGTGGCCGTGGGCCTGGCGAAAGCCGGACACACGGTCTATGTGCCGACCCTGGCCGGGCACTGCGGCGGCAATGCCGACCTGCAAGCCACCGGCTGGCGCGACTGGTACGAAAGCGCACGCAACACCTTCGTCGGCGTACGCCGCAAACACCGCAAAGTGTATGTCGGCGGCCTGTCCATGGGCGCCGTGCTGTCGATGTACTTGGCCGCCGAACACCCGGGACAGATCGAAGGTTTGCTGCTGTATTCGACCACCCTGCGCTACGACGGCTGGAGCATCAACAAACTCGCGTTCCTCACCCCGTTGCTGATGAAAATCCCGTTCGGCGTGCACCTGTGCAGTTTCGAAGAAAAGCCGCCCTACGGGATCAAGAACGAGCGCCTGCGCGCCATCGTCGAACGCCAGATGAAAGAAGGTCAGAGCAGCCAGGCCGGGTTGCTGACCATGGAAGGCGTCACCGTGCGCGAACTGCACCGGCTTAACGCCGTGGTGAAAAAACGCATGCCGTCGATCACCACGCCGGCGCTGGTGCTGCACTCCATCGAGGACGACATCACCAGCCGCTGGAATGCCGATTACGTCGAACGCACACTCGGCGGGCCGGTGACCAAGGTGCTGCTCGACGACTGCTATCACATGATCACCGTGGATTTGCAGTACCGCCGGGTCGTGGAGTTGAGCGCCGATTTCATCGAGCGCGGCGTCACGCAACCGGTCGCCGTAGCCGATACGCCATCACTGGAAACCCGGCAACTGGCTTGAGCAGTTGCAGTCCGACTCGCCGACACAAGGAACCGACGTGATCACCGCTCAAGCCTTTTCAACGATCGAAGCGATCGACCGCTGCGCCTGGAATGACTGCTTCGTCGATGAGCTGGAGGACTGGGATTACTACCGCGCCGTGGAACGGGCCGGCATCGACGGCTTTCACTGGCGCTATCTGACGCTGCACGAGGATGGCCGCCTGGTCGCGGCCACCGTGGCGTTCACCACCGCCTATTCGCTGGACACCACCCTGCGAGGTGCGGGCAAACGGGTCAGCCAATGGCTGCGCCGGCGTCTGCCCGGACTGTTCGATATCCGCCTGTACGCCCTCGGCTCGCCGGTGGCGGAGCAATGCCATGTCGGCAGCGCTTCGCACATTGCCTCGACACAGCGCCCGGCACTGCTCAGGCAATTGCTCGAGCTGGCCCGGCAAGATGCCGAGCAGGCCGGGATCGGCCTGCTCGCGGTCAAGGACGCCTCGCATCGCGATCGACAATGGCTCGACGTCTGCCGCCAGGCCGGCCTGCAAAGCATGCCCGGTCTGCCCGGCGCCGAATTGCCGATCAACTTCGCCTCGGTGGACGCGTATCTGGGCAGCCTCGGCAAATCCACGCGCAAGGACCTGCGTCGCACCCTGCGCAATCAGGGCCCGCGCACGGAATGGCGGCGCTCGGTGCACGACCTGCTGCCGCGCATGATGGAACTCTACGAAGCCACTCTGGCCCGCAGTGATCTGGCCTTCGAATGCCTGCCTGCGGCGTATTTTCGCGAAGTGCTCAATCACCTCGATGACCGCGCAGCCTGTGTGCTCTATTGGGTCGAGGATGAACTGGTGGCGTTCAACCTGCTGTTGCTCGACGGGCAACGGATGGTCGACAAGTTTTTCGCCCATGATCTGGCCCGCACCCGCCAGTACAACCTTTACACTCGTAGCTGGCTGGAAAATGTCGACTACTGTATTGAACACAAACTGGCGATCTATGTGTGCGGGCAGGCCGGCTATGCCAGTAAGCTGCGTCTGGGTTGCTCGTTTGTCGGTAACACCGTGTTCTTCCGCCATCGCAATCCACTGCTCGACCAACTGTTGCGTCTGGTGAAAATATTCGTCCGCCCGGATCGCAGCGATCCGGCCCTGGCCGCTGCAATAAGCGAAATCCAATGATCAATGACCGACGCGCCACGCCCCGCCCTTTCGCCCTCTCCGGCTGGAGCCTGCAACGCAAACTGGTGCTGGCCTTCTGGCTGGTCAGCGTGATTCCGACCATGATCGCTGCGGAACTGGCGGCCACCACGCTGTCGCAGATCTTCGACAGCAACGTGCGCATCTGGCTGCAGGAATCCTCGAAGATCGTCGAGGATGAAATCAGTGAAATCCTCCGCGAAAACGCCCGGGCCGCGAAGCTGTTCATGCGCCACGCCCGCCCGCCCACCGACCGCCAGTCCGCCAGGCACGACAAGCTGACCGCCGATATCGCCGACTCCATGGGCATCGATGTGGTGACGCTGATCCGCAACAGCGATAACAGAGTGGTGTTCAGTACCGCCGCCGACGATATCGTCAGCCAGATCAGCACCGCGCCGAAGGCTGTGCTGCAGACCCTGCAAGTCGGCGGCGTACCCACCGGCACGGTGATTTCGACCTTCGAGACCGATCAGGGGGGCGTGGACTACAAGATGATCGTCGGCACTTATCTGGACAACAGCTTCCTGACCAGCGTCGCCGATGTGCACTCGCTGGACCTGCGCCTGTACCTGGCCAAGGGCGAGGACTTTTCCGAGATCTTCTCGACCCAGCGCTTCCAGGATCACCCCTCGCAAGTGCCGAAGAAAATCGAGCAGATCCTGCGCGAGACCAAAGGCCCCTACGAACAATTCACCAATAACTACAGCGGCATCTACCGGCCGATCTTCAATGAAAACGGCCAACTGCAAGGCGTCATCTTCAGCGGTCTGCTGCGCCACACCAGCCTGGTCGGCCTGGTCAATCAGAGCAACCTGTTCATTCTGATTTTCCTGCTCAGCTCGGCAGCGTCGCTGGCGGTTGGCTGGCTGGTCTCGCAACGCCTGACCAAACCATTGCGCGGTCTGGCCCGTGGCGTACAGGCGGTGATCGCCGGCGATTATCATCAGCGCCTGAGCGTGAATGGCGGCGACGAACTGGCAGAACTGAGCAGCACGTTCAACCACATGAGTGAACGTCTGGAAGAGTTGCAGCATCTGGAGTCGCAACTGCGCCGCCGTGATCGCCTGCACGCGCTGGGCGAAGTCGCCATGGGTCTGGCCCATGAAATCCGCAATCCGCTGGGCATCATCAAAACCGCCACGCAACTGCTGCATCGCCGTGCCGATCTGCCGGAAACCGACAAGCGTCACCTGGAATACGTGGTCAAGGAAGTCAGCCGTATCAACGACCTGATCACCGAGTTTCTCGACTTCGCCAAACCCAGCGCGCCGATCCGCGCTACGCAATCAGCACGCACCCTGGTCGACGAACTGGCCGGATTCTGCGAGCCGGAACTGGCCAGCCACAACATCGATCTGCACATCGCCGATCACGCGCCGGGGGCGACGATCTACGCCGATGCCAAGCAACTCAAACAGGTGGGCCTGAACCTGATCGTCAACGCCATCGACGCAATGCCCGACGGCGGTCGCCTGACCCTGAGCATCGCCAACGCTGGAAAATTCACCATCATCGGCGTCGCGGACACTGGTCAGGGGATCGAAGCCGACATGCTCGAACGCATCTTCACCCCGTTCGTCACCACCAAGGCCTCGGGCACCGGGCTGGGCCTGGCCAAGGTGTTTTCGGTCATGGAAAGTCATAACGGGCGCGTAGAATGCGTCAGCGAAAAAGATGCCGGCGCCACCTTCAGCCTGTACATTCCGGCCAATGGCGAAGACTTCGACGAGAGCGACGATGACGCATAACATTCTGGTAGTGGACGACGAACCGAAACTCTGCGACCTGCTGGCCTCGGCCCTCGGGCAGAACGGCATCAGCGTGTTCACCGCCGGCAATGGCCTGCACGCACTCAAAGTGCTGGAAAGTGAAGACATCGATCTGCTGATCAGCGACTGGCGCATGCCCGGCATGGACGGCCCGCAGTTGCTGGCTGAGGTGAAGACCCGCTATCCGCAGTTGCCGGTGATCGTCATGACCGCCTACAGCACGGTGAAAAACGCCGTGGAATCGATGCGCAACGGCGCGTTCGACTACATCGCCAAGCCGTTCGACATCGACGAGCTGGACATCACCGTCAGCAAGGCCCTGCAGTTTCGCGACATCCTCAAAGACAACCAGCGCATGCGCGCCGAGCTCGACGAGCATCAGCAGATCGACAGCCTGATCGGTGACAGCCCGAGTTTTCGCAGCGTGCTGCAAGCGGTGGACTCGGTACGCGAAAGCGCCGCCACCGTGCTGCTCAGCGGCGAAAGCGGCACCGGCAAGGAAATGGTCGCCCGGGCCATCCACAAGCATGGCAACCGCGCCGACAAACCGTTCGTGGCGGTGAACTGCGCGGCCATCCCTGAAGGGCTGCTGGAAAGCGAAATGTTCGGTCACCGCAAAGGCGCGTTCACCGGTGCCGTGGCCGATCGCATCGGGCGCTTTCAGCAGGCCGACAAGGGCACGTTGTTTCTCGATGAAATCGGCGAAATGCCGCTGGCACTGCAGGCCAAGATCCTCCGTGCCCTGCAGGAGCGGGTGATCGAGCCGGTGGGCGATACCAAGGAGCGCAAGGTCGATGTGCGGGTGATCGCCGCCACCAACAAAGACCTGCTGCAAGCGGTGGCGAATAAGGAGTTTCGCGAGGATCTCTACTACCGCCTCAATGTCTTTCCCATTCCGCTGCCGGCATTGCGCGAACGGGTCGAGGACATCGCGCCGCTGGCCCGCCACTTCGCCCACACGCTGGGCGCCGCTGCCGGCAAACGCATCAGCGGCTTCAGCGCGCAGGCCTTGCAGGCCATGACCCGCTATTCATGGCCGGGCAACATCCGCGAACTGCAGAACTGCGTGGAGCGCGCGACCATCGTCGCCTCCGCCAACATCATCGAGGAGCACGATCTGCCGGCTTACCTGTTCGCCGCACAGGCCTCGGACAGCAGCGGCCCGCTGAGCGAAATCAACGGTGTCCCGGCGGATCTGGACGCAGCACTCGCCGAAGTCGAGAAGGCCTACATTCTGGCGGCCCTGCAACAGAGCAATGGCGTGCAGGCTGCCGCCGCGCAGTTGATCGGGATCTCCGAGCGCAGCTTCTGGTATCGCCTGAAGAAGCTCGGGATTCACGTCGACAAGATCGTGCGCTGACCCCGCAAGGTCAGTTGACGGTGCCGCCGCGGGCTTCACTGATGATCTGCCGAATCGCCCCGACAAAGGTGTCCACCGGTTGCCCGCCCGTGACCGCGTACTGACCGTTGAACACCACGGTCGGTACCGAACTTACGCCGCGTTGCAGCCACAGCTGCTCTTCTGCACGCACGTCATCGGCAAACTCGTCAGAAGCCAGAATCGCCTCGGCACGCTGCCGATCCAGACCCACACTTTCGGCAATCTGCGCCAGTTGCGCGTGATCGGACGGATTACCGCCATCAGTGAAATAGGCTTTGAACAGCGCCTGCTTCAACGGCAACTGCCCCCCCTCAAGCCCGGCCCAATGCAACAGACGATGAGCATCAAAGGTGTTGTAGATGCGGCTGTTGCCATCGGTGCGAAAGGCAAATCCGACCTCGGCGCCACGGGCACGAATCGCCTCGCGGTTCTTCTGTGACTGCTCCGGAGTCGAGCCGTATTTTTCGCTGATGTGTTCGGTGATGTTCTGCCCGTCCGGGCCCATCTTCGGGTTCAGTTCGAACGGCTGGAAATGAATCTCGGCCTGCACTTCATCGCGCAGAATCTCCAGCGCCTGCAGCAGGCCATTCAGGCCGACGACGCACCACGGGCAGGAAACGTCGCTGACAAAATCGATTTTCAAAGCGGAACTCATCACATACCTCGCGGGCGGAAATCGTGCGGGAAAGTTTGCACGATACACCTGCCTGCTCTTGCGATGACAGTGATGGCCCCTTCGCGAGCAAGCCCCCTCCCACATTCGGAATACGGTTCCCCTTGTGGGAGCGGGCTTGCTCGCGAAGAGGCCCGAGTCAACACCGCCAAAACCTCAGCTACAGCAGGTTGCCGCTTGCCACCGGCTCAATCTGCGCCCAGTGCGAGGTATCTTCACGGTGCTCTTGCAAATACGGCAACACCGCCGCCAGCAAGGGCGCCTTGAACGCCTCCTGAAAGCGATGAGCCAGCCCCGGAATCAGCTTCAACTGACTGCCACGAATGTGCGCCGCCAGATGCACGCCGTGCATCACCGGCAACAGCGGATCGGCCGTGCCGTGCACCACCAGCGTCGGCACCCGCAGTTGATTGAGCAAGGCCACCCGGCTCGGCTCGGCAAGTATCGCCATGATCTGCCGTTTCACACCTTCAGGGTTGAACGCCCGGTCATAAGCAATCGCCGCCTGATGCAACAACGCTTGCCGGTCATCGGTCACCGCGGGGCTGCCAAGCGCCGCCAGCAGATCGGCCTGCTGTTCCAGCGCCACCTCGCGATTCGGTGCGCCACGCCGCGCCAGCAATTGCACGAGCGCCGCACTGGGCGCCGGCAAACCTTCAGCGCCGGAACTGGTCATGATCAGCGTCAGACTCTCTACCCGCTGCGGTGCCATCGCCGCCAGATGCTGGGCGATCATTCCGCCCATGCTCGCGCCCAGTACGTGAAACTGGTCGATGTGCAGCGCGTCCATCAAGCCCAGCGCATCGTCGGCCATGTCCGTCAGCGAATAGGGCGCCGACACCGGCAAGCCGAGCTTGTAGCGCAGCACTTCAAAGGTCAGGTTGGCGTCGGCCGGGGCCTGACGCCAGGTCGACAGGCCGACATCGCGGTTGTCGTAGCGGATCACCCGAAAGCCTTGCTGACACAGCGCAACCACCACTTCGTCCGGCCAGTGGATCAACTGACCACCCAGGCCCATGACCAGCAACAGCGCCGGATCCGAGGCACGGCCGATGCTCTGGTAGGCAATGCTCACTTGTTGCAGATCGACATGCGCGGTCGGCACATTCACATCGCAACGCGCCGCCGCGAACGCTGACGTACCGAATAAAAACGCGACCAAAACGGCCGCGAGTGAAAAAAATCCCTTGCTCATGAAAAACACCGAAACGCAGAACCCCAGTAGAGCGCGAGTCTGATGAAGTTTGTTCAAGCGCGCTGCCACAGTTGCGTGACAGTTTGATGAAGATTGCCGAGCGGTCATTTGTGCAGGCCGTTGAGCAGGCGGACACACTCTGCAAAACAGACCAGGGCAAAGCGATACCCCAGTACCACACCCGCCTCCGACGTCTGACCTCTAATGGCTTGAAATCCGGCTCAGCCCGGTCTTTCAAGCCATTGGAATCCTTTCATCATGTTCGACCTCCCCACCCCCGCCACGGTTGATTTCGGCCTGCCCCATCCGTTGCCGAAAAATCTCGATCAGAACCTCCACCAGCAGTCCAGCGCGTGTTTGCGCGATTGTCATCGGCAGTGGCGGGCATTGATGGCGCAAGCCGCGCGCGACGATTGGGATCAGCGCGCAACCGGCACGCCGTTTTCGCGTCGGGATCAGGCGCTGCTTATCTATCGCCAGCACTTCGAGGCGAGCTGCCTGAATGCCCATGCACAAGGAACGCTGCAGGCCGCGCCCCTGCAGAGGCTGCTGACAAGCGTTGACCCGCAGACCACACACAGCGACGTTGCCATCCGCCAGCCACGACTCGCACGCCGCGATGACAGCCAGGTCACGTTGCCCGGTGCGCTGCTGATTCGTCTCGACCCGACGCGACATTTACTGTATCTGCCCTCGCACGACCCGGCACTGCAGCTGTTCCGGCAACAC
Source organism: Pseudomonas sp. MWU347 (assembly GCF_017947305.1). Classification (NCBI taxonomy): domain Bacteria; kingdom Pseudomonadati; phylum Pseudomonadota; class Gammaproteobacteria; order Pseudomonadales; family Pseudomonadaceae; genus Pseudomonas; species Pseudomonas sp. MWU347. The sequence continues at coordinate 266,664 of NZ_JAFGZB010000007.1, read as the reverse complement.
GCCGATCTGCAGGACTGGCTGATCAGTCATTGCCGGCAGAGCGGGCAATACTCACGGCTGGAGACGGTGACACTGGTCGAGCCGGTGCTCGGTCAGGATCCGCTGCGCCTCAACCTGCAAATGCTGTTCACGGGTTCAGCGTCGACGAGTGACTTCCACGAGCTGATCGGCGCACCGTCCGAACTTGCGATCGACGCGTTGCCTGCCTCCGATGACGTCGCGCTGTTCGGTCTGCTGAGTCCGGACATTCCCTTCAACCAGCGCAGTCGGGCGCTTGATGTTGAGCAGCGGGCCCTCGAGCGCTTGCTCGGCGAAGCCGCTGCAGCAGAGCTGAACAACCCGCAACGCCAACAACTGGCGCAGCATTTCGACGCACTGAGTGAAGCCCGGCAAGCCAGCCACGCTGCCGCTTCAGCACTGCTTGAGAGTCGCGATCCGCTGAAAATGCTCGAGCTGCGTCATGCCACGAATGTCCATCACCACGCCCTGCTTCAGGCCCGTATCGCAGGGCTGCGCGCCGAGGTCGAACTGCAAAGGGCGCTGGATCATCTGACCGTCGAGGAGCATCGGCGAATCATCGCGATGCTGGACGCACCGGCGCGCCATCTGCCGACAGCGGACGGGGTTATCGCCCGCCTATCGATGGCGGCGGCAGATCAGAACATGACCGCCGTCGAGGAGCTGCATGGCGTACTGATCATAGCGACGACCGCCGCACTGGAGCCTGACTCGAGCGACAGCCTGCTGCTTTACTGGCCGGGCGAGTTCGGCGGGCTGCAACGTTTTACTTCACGTACAGCGCTGGAACAGGACCTGTTCAAACGCTCGCCGAACGACGGCGGGCTGACCCTGTACCTGACGCCGCTCACGGGGGACCCTCTGGCCTGGTCCCTTGATCGACAGCTCTATCAATGCGAACAACAGGCCGCGCAGATCCTGCGGGACAACCCGCTGCCCGGCAGTGCCGACGAACGCCGGGCCGAGATGGAAAAGCTGCGCGAACAACACCTGCCACGCCTGACCGTAGCGGTCGCACAGGCCCGCGAACAGGCATTTGCCGAACGTCAGGCGCAAGACCGCAGCGCAGCGCTGGCCGGCAACCTGCCGGCATGGTTTGAAAAGCTGGAAGAAGCGCCACGTGCACGGATCAAAACGCTGATCAGCCAGTACCTCGGCGCCATGCAACGCGCCCATGCGTTGCTCGAACGGGAATTGCCGCCGCGTCAGGCCTTCGCCGAACAGCGCATCGACGCCCGCTTGCGCGCAGACTTCGCGCTCAAACAAAGCGTGAGCGTGAGCCTCGATCTGCCCGACTCGACTTTCTGGCAAAAGACCGTGATGGAAGGCGCCGCGCCTGGCACACCGCAACGCAATATTCTGACCGCGAGCGACCAGCGCGGCGACCTCACCCTTGAACAACTGGCACAGGAAAACATCGATCAGGACATGGAGTGGCGCCTGTCCTTCATGCGGGTCAGGATCAGCGCCGAGATCGCCACTGATCGACAGCGCCTCGAAGCCGGGATCACCCCGGTCTATTTGCGCAAACTGGTAACGGAGCTGGATCTGCCCGGACGTTACGAAGAACTGATTCGCCAGGCATTTTTCGGCGCGCCGGGAGAACCGGCGTTTCAGCAGGCCTGGCGCCGTGAATGCCTGAGCGAACCGTGGCGGCTGATGCTCCGGTTGCAAGGTGAGTTCGCGCTGCTGCAACGGCACATCGACAGTGCCGGCCATGCCGTGCTGAAAGTCGCTATCGAGGCGAATACACCTCAGGCGTATGCCGTTAATGGACAACGCATCGCGCTGCTGCCGGTGCACCTGACGGTCGGTGGAGAGGACACCGCGCATCAGGGGCCGAGCACGCTCGCGGGTGTCACGTTCATTGTCGAGCAAACCAGTGGCCTGACCCTGCTCTACTTGCCCGACAGCACCGACGCCATCTTCCTGCGTCAGTACGACACACTGGAACAGGCGCGGGTGGATCTGTTCAAGCGTTGTGTGGACAGCAAAATGGTCAGCTACCTGGCCGGACGCGCGGTGAGCGGCGAGTTTGCCAGCCATGTCAGCCGGATCAACCAGGCACAGCTGCGCAATTTCGATGCGCTGATCGGCGTCGGGATGGCCTGGCCGGCGACCACATCGCTGGCCACTCATTTACTGAACGTGCACATGGGCCGGTTGCTGGAGGCCCATCGCAGCAGTTCACGTTCCAACGATGCGTTGTATCTCGAACGCTGTGCACTGAAGTCCGGGGCGTTGTTCAACTATCTGAAAATGGCCATCGGCATGTTGCCGTTCGTGGGCACGGCGGTGGCCCTATATGACGCCTGGAACAGCGCCAATCTGGCGGTCGCGGCGTTCTTGCGCGGCGAGCTCGGACATGGTCTGGCGGAGGTGGAAGCGGTGCTGCTGTCGCTGATCGACGCGGCAATGGATGTGCTTCCCGGAACCGTTTCGGCACCCGCAGCCGCTCGTCTGGCCAGCCGCCAGCGGCAACGCGCGGCATTGGGCAGATCCGCCGCGATACCAACATCCTGGCAATATGCCAGGCAGTCGATCGAGCGCTTCACGGGATACGAGTACGAATTCGACATCTCCCTCGCCGGCCTGCACCCGGCCACCCACGGTGTCTATCGCAACGTCTACCGCCACGCCGATGGTGACTTCATCATTCGTCAGGGCCGCATCTATCGGGTTCAGCTCAGCGACGCGCCACGTGGCTGGAGGCTTTACGGCTCACGGCTGCGCAGCTACAAACAACCGATCGCCCTCGACGAATACGGCCAGTGGAACACCCATTACGCGGTGTACGGCACCGTTATGGACGGCGGCGGTGCTGGCGGCGGCGCCGTGCTTGGACATCTGGCCGACGGTATGGACCCGCTCTGGCCCGCGCCAATTCGCCAGTGGTTACCGCGCTGGTGGACCGATCGGCAACTGCGCAGGCAATTGACCCTGACCAACACCGCCGACGCCTATACCCGGCGCCTTGATACCCAGACACGCGCTTCCAACCAGTTGCTGGAGAACTACCAGAAACTCGACGTTGCCCAGCGCAAGCCACTACACACAGCAGTCGACGCAGCATGCCTGAATGACATCGACCTCGCGATCGCCCAATACGACAACCTTGCCGAACTGTTGCCCTTGAGCCATGGCCGCAAGCGTCTGCAGATCGAAGACATCCGCAGCCGCTGTGCCTGGATCGTGGTCGACCGCGCCGTGCAGCGCGTCACCGTCGCCCGCGACCGCTTGCTGGAACACCTGAACCGGATCGACGCACTGGTCGCCGAATCCGATGCCACCCCTTTCGGCAATACAGCGGCCCATATAAAACTCATGGCCCGACGCAAGCAGGTACGCAAGGATTTCCTCAAGGAGTTCGATCAACTGCACGCAATCACCGAGCAGGCCAACCTGTGGAACAACCGCATCAGCAATCGCGCGCAGAAAACCCAGATGGCGAAAGACATGACCGCGCTCAACCGCAACCTGGGCGACAACACGCACCACTACCTGAGAACTGCACATCTGCTGGAAATCATTACTCGCTACGATGCGGTCAGCGACCTGTCCTGGGTGTATTTTCATACCCAGCTCAAAGACGCCCGGGTCAAGGTCGGGCGCGCACTGCTGACCCAGCATCACCTGCCAGAAGTCAGCGCCAGCCTGGTCGAGCGCAAACAGGTGATCGAGGATTGCCTGCAGATCTATGCCGGTTTCCGTCGTCAGCTCAACGCCTGGACGCTGGGTTATGCGCAGCATCTGGATCTGGAACAGGTCGAGCCATTCCTCGATGGCCTGACCAAGGTCGAAGCACACGCGCGGCACTCGATCAAACAGCGCCCGCCGATCAAACCGCGAGAGCCGGGCGGCAGGCAACTGTTCCAAACCGAGGACAACCAGTTGCTGATCGGTACCGAAAGCATTGACCCCGGCACCCGGGAAAAACGCTTTACCGTCGAAGGCATCGACGGTTTCCGCGAAACCTGGCTGCCGCGCTCCAGCGGCAAATATCATCTGCAAGCCCGCCCCGCACCTGCCACAACACCGCTGCCGACCGATGTTCAACCATTGCTCGCGGAAGCGCGAAAACGTCTGGAGGCGGTTGCGGCCTACAGCGCCAAGGTGCAGGGCTACACCCGTCAGGACATGTTGCCGGTGGATCTGGAACACATGTTCAGCAGCGAAGCGACCGAGCTGAGCATCCGCGCCCAGGCCATCGAACGGTTATCGCCGACCGAACCACTGGTGGTGCAATTGCACGCCAAGGCCAGTGAGCTGCGACGTACCGGTCGTACCCTGCGCATTGATCAGTCACTGCGCAGCAAGACACCCACCGAAGGCTATCTGGACTATTTGCTGCAACAGCAAGTGGTGGATATCCGCCGCGAAGGTTCATTGCGGGCACTGGGCAAACGCGCTGACGGACGCAAGGATTTCCTTCAGGAATACCAAGTGCGCGACCTCACCAGCACCCCACCGCGCACGCTGTGGTTCGCCCACTTTCACTACACCTCGGACAAGGTGCCGTTCGCCGACTTCGTCAAAGCCCACCTGAAATTGCCGGAACAACGCAATCTCGGCATGCAATGGCAGCAGGCCCAGGCCGCCGGCGGTGCGCAGGTCGAAGCGATCTGGCGTGGCGATATCGGCAAACCGCTGGGCATTCGGCATTTCGCAGATCTCTAAGGCAAAAAACAGCGGGGCACTGACTGTGCCCCGCTGCTTGAGCGGTCGACAGCGCCGTCAACATGAGACAAACTCACCGCTTTCGTCATGATCACAAATTTTCTTCATGGGGCCAGCAGTGCTTGAAATCCGTCATCTGAAAACCCTGCACGCCCTGCGCGAGGCTGACAGCCTGGTCGATGCCGCCGACCGTCTGCACCTGACCCAATCGGCGCTGTCGCACCAGTTCAAGGAACTGGAGGAACGCCTGGGCATGCCGTTGTTCGTGCGCAAGACCAAACCGGTGCGTTTCACCAGCGCCGGCTTGCGCCTGCTGCAACTGGCTGACGCGACCCTGCCGCTGCTACGCGCCGCCGAACGCGACATCAGTCGTCTGGCCGGGGGTACCGCCGGGCGTTTGCACATGGCGATCGAATGCCACAGCTGTTTCCAGTGGCTGATGCCGACCATCGACCAATTCCGCGACGCCTGGCCGGAAGTCGAACTCGACCTCGCCTCGGGCTTCGCCTTCGCCCCGCTGCCGGCGCTGGCCCGCGGCGATCTGGATCTGGTGGTGACCTCCGATCCGCTGGACATCGCCGGCATCACTTACGTGCCGCTGTTCACTTACGAAGCGATGCTCGCGGTGGCCAACCAGCACCCGCTGGCGAGCAAACCGTACATCGTTCCCGAAGACCTGCTGACTGAAACGCTGATCACCTATCCGGTGGAGCGCGATCGGCTGGACATCTTCACCCGCTTCCTCGAACCGGCCGACATCGAACCGGCGCAAGTGCGCACCTCGGAGCTGTCGGTGATGATGATGCAACTGGTCGCCAGCGGCCGTGGCGTCTGCGGCATGCCGCACTGGGCGCTGCACGAATACAGCTCACGCGGCTACGTAAAGGCCAAGCGCCTGGGTGAGAAAGGTCTGTTTGCCACGCTGTACGCGGCGATTCGTGCGGACATGCTCGATGCGCCTTACATGCGCGATTTCCTGCTGACCGCCAAGGACACCTCGTTCTCGACGCTGGATGGGGTCAGCGCGGTTCGCTGACACCAAGGTGCCTCATGACTGACGGTAAACCGAGAACATTTGCGAGACAAAAAGATTCATTGTGGTGAGGGGATTTATCCCCGATGGGCTGCGCAGCAGCCCTGAGACCTGTGCACTCGGTGTTTCAGATAGCCCGCGTTTGTAGGATTTGGGGCTGCTTCGCCGCCCATCGGGGATAAATCCCCTCGCCACAAAAACCTCTCACTTAGGGGGACGATCAGAGTTGTCGCCACATGTGAATCTTGTCGAAGTAGTCTTCGCCGACCCGCACCGCCAGCGGCTCAAGGCCGAACTGGATGAAGCCGCAGCGTTGGTACAGGGAGAACGCGGCGGCGTTGCCGGCGGTGACGGTCAGTTGGATGAGTTTCAGTGCAGGATGGGTGTGTGCTTCGGCGATGGCGGCCTGCACCAATGCATGGCCCAGGCCGTGCTGGCGAAAATCGGCTGAGACGTACATGCCGAACAGGGTCGACTTATGGCGGGCCTTTTCTCGCGGCTCGAATGCCAGGCCGACGATGCCGGCCAGTGTGCCTTCCTCGAACGCACCGAGCACCACGTCGAGCTTGCTGGTCAGCCGCGCTTCCCACCAGCTCAGCGGCATCACCGCGCGCTCGCGCACGCTGGAGGTGAAGGCCTGCGGATGGCGGTCGTAGGCTTCGAGCATCAGCTCGCGATAAGCCAGGGCATGACTGGCGTCGAGGCGTTCGATCCACATGTTCAGGCCGTCCTGCGTTGTTCAAGCATCAGACGCACCGCCAGACCGGCGAGTACAAATCCCATGAAGTAACGCTGCAGCGCCAGCCATGTCGGATTGCGCACGAACCACGACGCAATGCCCGCCGCGAACAGCGCGATCAGCAGATTGACGCTGAAACTGACGCTGATCTGGGTCAGGCCAAGAATGATGCTCTGGGTAAATACCGAACCGTGTTCAGGGCTGATGAATTGCGGAAACACCGAGAGGTAAAACACGGCGATTTTCGGGTTCAGGGCGCTGGTAAGAAAGCCCATGGTGATCAGTTTGCGCGACGAATCCGCCGGGAGTTGCTGCGCTTCGAACGGCGAGCGCGCACCGGGTCTGACCGCTTGCCAGGCCAGCCACAGCAGATACAGCGCACCGGCCCACTTCAGCACTTCATAAGCCAGCGGCACCGCCAGAAACACCGCGGTCAAACCGGCGGCCGCGGCAAACATATGCACGAAAAATCCCGCGACCACACCGAGCAACGAGGTGACTCCGGCCTTGCGTCCCTGACAGATCGAACGCGAGATCAGGTAGATCATGTTCGGCCCCGGCGTCAGTACCATCAACAGCGCGGCGGCGGCGAAGATCAGCAGGTCTTGAAGCGGGATCATGGCAATGTCCTTTGCGTGAATGATCAGGCGAGCGCCGTCAGTGAGCTGCGATAAAACGGCAGGATCAGGTCGCGTGTCAATGGCGCCAGAACCACAGCAGGATCAGTGGCGGGATCAATCCAGAGCACTTCCTCGATTTCGGCCGCGGGCTTCACATCGGCGTCGATGGTCAACTGAAAAATCTCCGCTTGCACGACGAATCCAGGCTCGTTGGCTGCCGGCGCCGAGAACTGGCCAAGGAAGCAGGCCTGCGCCGGGTCGATCCGCAGGCCCAGCTCTTCTTCCAGCTCGCGGGCCAGTGCGTGCACCGGCAACTCATGGGCTTCGATCTTGCCGCCCGGTTGCATGAACGCCGTGGTGCCGCGCTTGCGCACCAGCAGGGTCTGGCCTTCGGCGTTGAGCAACAGCGCCGCGGCGATACGGATGAGGTTTGGAGCGACAACGGATGCAGAGGTCATGGGTCAGCCACCGGCCTGGAAAAACCGCAAGGATCCCATGCCCGGCCTGATTCAGTCACCTCACAGGTCACTCCCCCTGAGCCTTGAGCGCGGTTTCATCCTCCTCGGGCAGCTTGACGAATATCTTGTATTTGCCGCCCTCCATGGCTTCGAAGGCAATCAGCTTTTCTACCAGCAGCGCGCTGAGCACCTTGCCGGCGTTGAGCAGCAGCATGCCGTTATCGGCATTCAGATTACGCGCCAGAATCATCCCTGCCGCCAGGTCGCGGGTGGTCAGCACCTTGACCGACGGGTCGGCGAGGGTGACGTCGCCCAGAAATGCCGCGCACACCTGAATGAAATCCTCGACCAGCTCGGGATCATACAAACGCCCGGCGTACTGCCGCAGATAGAGCAACGCTTCGTCGCTGTTCAAATGCCGTTCGAGGATCAGGCCGCGTTGCAACTCGACGAAATCCACTGCCAGTTTCAGCAACCGCGACCCCAACGGAATCGCCTCGCCCTTGAGCCGGTCAGGAAAACCGCTGCCGTCCCAGCGCTCCTGGTGATGCAGGATCAGGCGCGCCGCGTCCTTCATCGGGTCAAGCGTCATCAACAGCGATTCGCTCTGCTTCGGATAGCTGCGATAACGCTCGCGATCGGTATGGCGCAGCAAGTCCGAAGGCGTGGTCATCATGCCGTCGGTCCAGCTCAGTTTGCCGATGTTATACAGCGCGGCGGCCATGGTCAGATCGCGGCTTGAGGCCTCGTCCAGACCGTGCTGTTTGCAGTAGCTGCGCACCAGTTCGATGATCTGCCGATTGGTCTGCTTCGCAGGTGGCAGACGCAGATTGGCCAGCAGCGAGAACACTTCGGTGCCGGTGACATAGCTGTGTTTGAGTTCTTCGTAGGCCAGGTCAAGCATGTCGGCGGTCTGCTGCAGTTCGGCAGTGCGCGCCGCGACGTGCTTTTCCAGGGTGCTGTTGAGCAGCTTGAGCTGGTCGTTCTGCACCTGGGTCAAGCGCTCCAGACGTAGGCGCTCCTGCTCGGAATGCTGATGTTCGAGGGCTTGGCGCAGGATCAGCAGCAACTCCTCGTCATTCCACGGTTTGCTGATGTAGCGGTGAATCTGCCCGTCGTTGATCGCCTTGATGATTGCCGACGGGTCGGCATAACCGGTGAGCATGATGCGCACGGTTGCCGGATAGCGTTGACGGACATGCGCCAGTAACGAGGCGCCATCCATGTTCGGCATGCGCGCATCGCTCATCACCAGGTCCACTGGCTGTTGCTCCAGCATCTCCAGCGCCTGGGCACCGCTGGTCGCCAACAGGACGTCATAGGGTTGTCCCCGCAGCAGACGACGCAGGCTGTTGAGGATCGATTCCTCGTCATCGACCAGCAACACCTTGGGTCGATGTACCGGCAAAGGGGCGGATTGCTCTTCCATGGCTTGGCCTCAAGAAACAGGGTTGACGACACATCGACCGACCGCCTCACTGGCCCGCGCCTGAGTCCAAGGCTAGATGATTTTTGACTGCATTCACGCAAATCTTCGCTCACAGGCCACGGCGTCGCGCCGGGACGACTATGCTGAACACGGCGCAATACTCCATCGGTCGAACCGACAAGTTGCGAGGGAAAAGGATGCCCCGGATGACACCCGCCAGCGGCCTCATGGGCGGCGCGGCATGAACCAGCCAACAGCGCAGATCAATCGCCGAGTGCTCATCGTCGACGACAGCCCGTCGATCCATGGCGATTTCGCCAAGATTCTCTGCCCGCTCGTCCCCGCTGATGACGGCCTGGGCGAAACCGAGAATCTGTTGTTTGGCACCCCATCCGCCACACCGTCCCAGCATTTCGAGCTGGACTCGGCCTTTCAGGGCCGCGAAGCGCTGGAAAAACTCGAAGCCGCGCTGGCTGAAAACCGCCCCTACGCCATGGCGTTCATCGACATGCGCATGCCGCCAGGCTGGGATGGCCTGGAGACCATCGAACGGCTGTGGCAAGTCGACCCCAAGCTGCAAGTCGCGCTGTGCACGGCGTATTCCGACTATTCCTGGGAAGACATCGACCAGCGTCTGGCACTCAATGACCGCTTGCTGATTCTGAAAAAGCCGTTCGACGCGATCGAGATCCGGCAGATGGCCAGCGCGCTCACGGTCAAATGGCAGATGACCGAAGACGCCGAGCTGAAAATGAACCAGCTGGAACAGGCGGTTCAGGCGCGCACCCGCGAGCTGTCCGACGCCAACATGATTGTGCAGAACAGCCCGACCATCCTGTACCGGCTGCGCGGCGATCCGTCGTTTGCCCTGATGTACATCTCCCACAACATCACCCGTTACGGCCATGTCGCCGCCGACCTGCTGCGCTCGCCCAACTGGGCGCAGGAACTGATTCACCCGGACGATCAGGCCAGCGTCGATGCCGCCATGGCGCGGGTGCTGGATCGGCATGCGTCGGGCGCGTCGATCGAATTTCGCCTGAGAACCGGCCAGGGCACCTGGCGCTGGGTGGAAAACCGCTACATCCCGGTGCGCAATGATGACGGCCGTCTGCTGGAAGTCGAAGGCATCATCCTCGACATCACCGAGCGCCGCGTGGCCGAGGAAAAACTGGCGTTGCTGGCGCGCTCCGACGGCCTCACAGGCCTGGCCAATCGCGCCACGCTGATCGAACGCCTGCATCAGGCCTTCGCCGCCGCTCGTCGGGGGGCCGCGCCGTTTGCGGTGTTTTATCTGGATCTTGACCACTTCAAACGGATCAACGACACCTTGGGCCACCCGGTGGGCGATCTGCTGCTGCAGGAAGTCGCCCGCCGCATCAAATCAGGCGTGCGCGAAAGCGACGTGGTGGCGCGCCTGGGCGGCGATGAATTCGCGATCCTGCAACTGGACGTCAGCGATCCGACCCAATCAGCCGCCATGGCGGCCAATATCCGCGACACGCTGCTGGCGCCCTACAACCTGGCCGGCAATGCGTTGCACATTTCGGTGAGCATCGGCATCAGCAGTTACAGCGAGCTCAGTCTCGACGCCGACAGCCTGCTGGGCCAGGCCGACATGGCGCTGTACCGCGCCAAGGAAATGGGGCGCAACCAGTATCACTTCCACTCCGAGGACATCTCGCGGGAAGTGGCCGAACGCATGACCCTCGTCGACGAATTGACCAGCGCCCTTCAGGGCAATCAACTGTTGCTGCATTACGCACCGGAGATTGACCTGCACAGCGGCAGGATTCTGGGCATGGAGGCGCAAATCCTCTGGCAACATCCGCGCCTCGGCCTGCTGCCGGCCTCCGCTTTCGTACCGATAGCGGAGAAAACCGGCGCGATCATTCCGCTCGGACGCTGGGTACTGAATCACGCCTGCCACCAGATGCACCTGTGGCGAAATGACGGGGTCGCCCCGCCGGTGATGGCGATCAAGATTTCCCTGGCACAGCTCAAAAGTGGCCCCGAACTGATCTACGACGTTCTGCGCACCACCGCACGCTGGGAACTCGCCCCCTGGGACCTGCGATTCGATGTCACCGAAGCCACGCTGGCCCAGACCAAGTGGACCCACAACGATGCATTGCCGCGCCTGCGTGAGCTGGGCGTGGCGATTGCCATCGATGATTTCGGCACCGAATATTCCTCGTTCGATTACCTGAAAACCTACCGGGTCAATCACCTCAAACTGGCCCAGAGCTTTATCGCCAGTGCGTCCCAGGATGTGGCCGGAGCCAACGCCCTGCGAGCGATCGTCAATTTCGCCCGGGATCTGGACATCGGCATCATCGCCGAAGGCCAGACACCCCTGAATCGACCTGATGTTCCCCGTGCCGAAGCACCGCTGCCCAGCGCACAGGGGTTGTATTTCAGCGAAGCGGTCAGCGCCGAACAGGCGGGCCGGCTGCTCCGGGACGTGCCCCGCGCGGCGCCCTCCCCCAAGGAGGATGAGGCATGAAAACGGCCTTCCCCCAGACCAACCGGCGCATCCTGATCATCGATGACACGCCAGCGATTCATGAAGACTTTCGCAAGATTCTGGCCCCGCAGGCGCAGGACGACGTCGACTTGCATCAGTTGGAGCAGACGCTGTTCGGTACCCGCCAATCGCCGCACCTGACCTTCCAGCTCGACTCCGCCTATCAGGGCCAGGATGCCCTGGCCCTGGTCAAACACGCGCTGGCCAGCGGTAACCCGTATGCTCTGGCGTTCATCGACATGCGCATGCCACCGGGCTGGGATGGCCTGGAAACCATCGAGCAGCTATGGCGTGTCGATCCAAATCTGCAGGTTGCCCTGTGCACTGCGTACAGCGACTACAGCTGGGAAGCGATGGCCGAACGGCTGGAATTCGGCGACCAGTTGCTGATCCTGAAAAAGCCGTTCGACAGTCTGGAAATCCGTCAGATGGCCAACGCCCTGACCTGGAAATGGCAACTGGCGCAGGACGCGGCGCTGAAGATGCTCAGCCTTGAGCAGACCATCGAGGCGCGGGTTCACGAATTGCTCAAGGTCTCGCATCTGTTGCAATACGACAGCCTCACGGAGCTGCCCAACAGCACCCTGCTGGGTGATCGCCTGAGCCAGGCCATGGCTGCCTGCCGGCGCCATGACAAGCAACTGGTGGTGATGTTTCTCGGTCTGGATCGCTTCAAGCGCATCAACAATGCGCTGGGCCATCCGGCGGGCGATGAAATGCTCAAACGCACCGCCCGCCAACTGCTGTCATGCGTGCGTGATTCCGACTCGGTGTTTCGCTATGGCTCGGACGAGTTCGTGGTGATCCTCGGCGACATCAACCATCCCCAGCAAACCCACGGCGTCGCGGAAAAACTGCTGGCCGCCATTCGCCTGCCGCAGACGATAGCCGGGCATGACGTCAGCGTCACCGCCAGCGTCGGCATCAGCGTCTACCCCGATGACGGCCTCGAAGCCACCGAGCTGATCAAGAAAGCCGAGACGGCGATGCGCAACGTCAAGGAACACGGCCCTGACAGCGTTGGCTTCTTCATCGAAGCCATGAACCAGCACGCCCGCGAGCAGCACAGCATCGAGTCGGGCATTCGCCGCGCTCTGCACGAGCACGAGTTTGTCCTGCACTATCAGCCGAAAATCGACCTGCGCAGCGGCACCGTGGTCGGCGCCGAAGCGCTGATACGCTGGCAGAAACCGGGACACGGCTGGATCTACCCGGCGGAGTTCATTCCGGTGGCCGAAGACAGTGGACTGATCGTGCCCTTGAGCAAATGGGTACTGGGCGAAGCCTGTCGCCAGACCCGTGCCTGGCAAACAGCCGGTCTGCCGCCGATCCGCATGTCGGTGAACATGTCACCCATCGATTTTCGCCAGCGTGACTTCGTTGCGGGCGTCGAACGCGTGCTTGAGCAGACAGGCCTGGCCCCTGACTGGCTGGAGATCGAGATCACCGAAGGTGTGCTGATGCAGAACGTCGAAACAACGATGGTAGCGCTCAATCGTTTGAAGGCGCTGGGCACCCGCCTGGCCATCGATGACTTCGGCACCGGCTATTCCAGCCTGAGTTACCTGCGCCGGTTTCCGATTGATGTGCTGAAGATCGACCAGTCGTTCATTCGCGGCCTGTGCAATGACAGCAATGATGCCGCACTGGTCAGCGCCATCATCAGCCTGGGCAGGAGTCTGGGGCTCAACGTCATCGCCGAAGGCATCGAAACCGCCGAGCAACTGGCGTTCCTCAAGGCCCACGACTGCGAAGAAGGTCAGGGCTACTTTTTCAGCAAGGCATTGCCGGCTGACGACTTTGCGCACTGGCTGGCCAGCGCAGCCCCGCCACCGTGGACGGCGCGATGAACGCCTCGATACCGGCCTTGAGTCAAGGAGACGATTGCCGATGAACCTGTTCCGTCCCGCCATGACGCTGCTGCTGTGCGGACTCTGCGCCGGGGCCAGTGCCGACCCGCTGGACGAGCCGCTCAAACCGTTGCCCGCCGTGCCACAGCAGGACGCCCGGCGCGTGGAACTGGGACGTCGGTTATTCCACGAGCCACGCTTGTCGATCAACAACACACTGTCCTGTGCCAGTTGCCACCAACTGGACAAGAACGGTGCCGACAGCCGGGCGCTCTCGCTGGGGTTCGACGGCAAACCGGTGGCGGTCAACACACCGACCGTGTTCAACGCCAGCCTGAATTTCCGCCAGTTCTGGGACGGCCGCGTCGAGACGCTGGAAGAACAGAGCAATGTCGTCATCACCAGCCCCCATGAAATGGGCAGCGACTGGAGCACGGTCGTCGAGCGGATCGCCAACGACGCCGATTACCGCCGCGATTTCGCCGCCACCTACCCGGACGGCGTGACCAAGACCAACATCCAGCAGGCGCTGGCCAGTTTCGAACGTACCTTGCTGACCCCCAACTCACGCTTCGATCAGTACCTGCTGGGCAATACCGACATCCTCACGCTGGACGAAAAATACGGTTATCAGCGCTTCAAGGAGTACGGCTGTATCTCCTGTCACCAAGGGGTGAACATCGGCGGCAACATGTTCCAGAAGTTTGGCGTGTTCGGTGATTACATTGCCGATCGCGGCAACCCGACCGTGGCCGATCAGGGCCGCTTCAACGTCACTCGAGACGAAGCGGATCGTGAATTTTTCAAAGTGCCGAGCCTGCGCAACGTCGCGCTGACCGCACCGTATTTTCACGACGGGTCAGCGCCTACCCTCGAACGAGCCGTGGATGTGATGTTCCAGTATCAGTTGGGACGCAAGCCGACCGAAGACGACAAAATGCAGATCGTTCTGTTTCTCAAGACCCTGACCGGCCAAAGGGAAGGCAAGCCATGATCAACATTTCCCGTCGCCGTAGTCTGTTGTTGCTCACACTGGTCGTCCTCGCGTTGGCCTCGATCCTGCTGTTTCTGTACTTCAAGTCCAGCTCCGACCAGACCATGACATACACCGAGTCGCGGGATCTGATCCGGCAGATCAAACAGCAGAATTCGCTGTGGGAAAACGAGATCCTCAAGGCGCGGGTGGCGCTGACCCACAACTATGATCCGCTGGTGTCGCCGATGAACGAGATGAACCGGCTCTGGGAGCGCTTCGACGCCATAGAATCGGGGCATGGTCGAAACGATTCGACGCAGTGGAACGAGGCCTATGAGAGTTTCCTGCAAGCGATGCAGGAAAAAACCCGGCTGGTCGAACAGTTCAAATCGCACAACGCCTTGCTGCGCAACTCTCTGGCGTTTTTGCCCACCGCCGAAGACGACATTCAGCAACAACTGGCCAACCTGTCGGACTTCGATAAATCCCAGTTGGAGAACATCACCACCGATACCTACGACCTGCTGCTCAGTGCGCTGGAGTTTGCTCAAGTCACCTCCGATGACCGGGCCGCCGACATCGAGGTGGGTCTGAACAAACTGACCGTCAACGCACAGCGCCTGCCGCAGGCGTTTCAAACCCCGGTCAAAATCCTCAGCAACCACATCAGCCTGATCGCTCGCGAGCAGCCACTGGTGAATCAGTTGCTCGAAAACATCGAAAACATTCCCGTCGCCGAACGCCTCGACAACATCACCACCATGCTCGATCGCGATCAACAGCGTGTCGATCAGGTCGACCGCCAATACCATTTCTACCTGCTGCTGTTCTCGGTGCTGCTGATGTTGTCGCTGGTGTGGCTGGCCATCCGCCTGATCGGCAGTTTCGCCGAGATCAATCGGGTCAATACGGCCCTGCAAACCGCCAACGATGCGCTGGAGCAACGCGTCGAGGAGCGCACCCGGGAACTCAAGAACGCCCAGAGCGAGCTGCTCGACGCTGCACGTCAGGCCGGCATGGCGGAAATCGCCACCAACGTGCTGCACAACGTCGGCAACGTGCTCAACAGCGTGAACATTTCCAGCGATCTGATCGCGCGCAAGCTGCGCAGCAGCAAGACTCAGGGCCTGGGCAAGGCGATGCAACTGATCAACGAGCACCCGCACGACCTCGGCGCCTTTCTCAGCGAAGACGCCAAGGGCAAATTGCTCCCCGGTTATCTCAACCAACTGGTCGGCGCGATTGCCCAGGAACAGCAGGAAATGGTCGACGAACTGAACCAGATGAACAAAAGCGTCGATCACATCAAGGACATCGTCGCCACCCAGCAATCCTATGCCGGCGCCAACAGCATGACCGAGCCGCTGTTTATCAACGAGCTGCTCGAAGATGCGCTGCGCATGAACGCCGGGGCCCTGACCCGGCATCACGTCACGGTGGTCAAGGAGTACGCCGAGGTGCCGCAGGTGATGGGCGACAAACACCGTTTGCTGTTGATCCTGATCAACCTCATCAGCAACGCCAAATACGCGATGTCTGACCTCAGCAACCGCCCCCGCACCATGACCCTGGCGGTAAGGATCGTCGATGACAACTTCCTCGAAATCAGCGTCAGGGACGACGGCGAAGGCATCGCGCCGGAAAACATGACGCGGATCTTTGCCCACGGTTTCACCACCCGCAAGGAAGGTCATGGCTTCGGTCTGCACAGCTGCGCGCTGGCGGCCATCGAGATGAACGGGCACCTCACCGCGCACAGCGACGGACCGGGCAAAGGCGCGCTGTTCACCTTGCAGATCCCCCTGATCAGCGTCACGGAGAACGCATGAGCGAGCTTGTGAACCGCCGCATTCTGCTGATCGACGACATGCCGTCGATTCATGAAGACTTCCGCAAGATCCTCGCGCCACCGGCAGCACAGTCAGTGGAACTGGACGAGATGGAAGCAGCACTGTTTGGCGCTCAGATTCGCGCCGAACGTCCGCCGTTCGAGCTGGACTCGGCCTACGGCGGCGAGGAAGGTCTGGGCAAACTGATGCAGGCCTTGCAGGAACAACGCCCTTACGCGCTGGCCTTCGTCGACATGCGCATGCCCGATGGCTGGGACGGCGCGAAAACCATCGAGCATCTATGGCAGCAAGACCCGCTGTTGCAGGTGGTGGTGTGTACCGCCTACTCGGATTATTCCTGGGATGAACTGCTCGAACGTCTGCAAGCGCATGACCGATTGCTGATCCTGAAAAAGCCGTTCGACAACATCGAAGTGCAGCAGATGGCCAACACCCTGCTGACCAAATGGCAGATGACCGAACGGGCCTCGTTGCAGATGCATCACCTGGAACATCTGGTGGATCAGCGTACCGCGCAGTTCAAGCAGGCCAGCGAAGAACTGCAGCGCGAAATAGATGAACGCAAGCAACTGGAAAGTCAGTTGGTGCAGTCGGAAAAGCTTGCGTCACTGGGGCAAATGGCGGCCGGCGTGGCCCATGAAATCAATAACCCGATCGGATTCATCTCCTCCAACCTCGGCACCCTCGACGGCTACTTCAACCAATTGTTGAGCGTACTCGATGCCTGGCAGACGCTGGGGCCCACGCCGGACAGCGAATCCGTGGCCCGGCTTGAGCAACTGCGCAAAGACGCCGATCTGGATTTTCTGCTCGAAGACATCCCGGTGCTGATCCGCGAATCCAAGGAAGGCATCGGCCGGGTCGGACAGATCGTCAAGGATCTGAAAGATTTCTCCCGGGTCGATACCCATCAGCAATGGCAGTGGGCCAATCTGCAACAAGGCATCGACTCGACGCTGAATATTGTCGCCAGCGAACTCAAGTACAAGGCCGATGTGATCAAGGAATATCAGCCACTGCCGGACATCGAGTGCCTGCCCTCACAAATCAATCAGGTGATCATGAATCTGGTGGTCAACGCGGCGCAGGCCATGGGGCCCGAGCGCGGCACCATCACTTTGCGTACCGGGCAGCAGCAGGACACGGCCTGGGTGGAAGTCGCGGATACCGGCGCGGGGATCGCGCCGGACATCCTGCAGAAAATCTTCGATCCGTTTTTCACCACCAAACCGGTCGGTCAGGGCACCGGGCTTGGCCTGTCCCTGTCTTACGGCATCGTGAAAAAACACGGTGGCGACATTTCAGTCCGCAGCGAACCGGGCGTAGGCACAACCTTTCGCATCGAGTTACCGATGCGCCAGAGCCGACCCGCAGCCTGAGGTGTCTCAGGTCGCTTCCTGAAAATCCATCTCCGGCGGCTGACGACGAAAGCCCCCCGTGAGCACCGCCAGATACACCACGCCAATCGCCAGCCAGCTCAGGCCCAGATACACCGCCAGGTGATCCAGGCTGACCATCAGCCACAAGTCCGCCACCAACCCGATGAACGGGAAGATCAGAAACAGCACCAGCTCACGCGGGCCCTTTTTCTCGCCGCCGATCCAGTAATGAAAGATCACCGACAGGTTGACCAGACTGAACGCCAGGAACGCGCCGAAGTTGATGAACGAAGTGGACGTGGTCACGTCGAGTTTCAGCGCCAGCAACGCCACCACTGCACACAGCAGGATGCTGTTGACCGGTGTGCCAAAGCGCGCATGCAAGGTGCCGAAAAATGACTTGGGCAACACGCCGTCGCGGCCCATCGCAAACAGCAGACGCGAACCGCTGGCCTGGGCCGACAACCCCGAGGCGAACTGGCCGACGATCAAGCCAATGAGGAAGATCGAGACGAACAGATCGCCGCCGATGTTGCGCGCAATTTCATAGGCCGCCGAATCGACGCTGTCGAATTCAAACGACGGATGTGCGATCTGCACAAAGTACGACACCCCGACGAAGATCAGCCCGCCAATCAGCGTAATCAACATGATCGCCCGTGGAATGGTGCGGCGTGGGTCGCGGGTCTCTTCGGTCAGCGTGCTGACCGCATCGAAGCCAAGGAACGAGTAGCAGGCGATGGCCGCGCCACTCATGATCAGCGGCATCTGCATGTCGCCATTGAAGAACGGTTTGATCGACCACAACGGCGTGCGCGCATCGCCGCCGACGTAGTGCACGCACAGCGCGACGAAGGCGATCAGCACCAGAAATTGCACCAGCATCAGCAAGGCGTTGATGCCGTTGGCCAGTTTCAAACCGATGATGTTGATCGCGCTGGTGATGCCGATGAACGCCAGTACCCAGATCCACTGCGGGATCGACGGGAACGCCGAAGCGAGGTACGCCGCGCCGATCAGCCAGATCGCCATCGGCAAAAACAGATAATCGAGCAGCACCGCCCAACCGGCGATGAAGCCGAGCTTGGGGCTGATCGCCTTGCGCACGTAGCTGTAGGCGGAACCGGCGACGGGGAACGCGGCGGCCATGCGCCCGTAGCTCATGGCGGTGAAGAACATCGCCACCAGTGCCGCCAGATACGCGGCCGGGACCATGCCGGCGGTGGATTGCGCGAGGATGCCGAAAGTGCCGAGGACAATGATCGGCGTCATGTAGGCGATGCCGAACAGCACCACCGACCCTAATGACAGGGTGCGTTGCAAACGAGCCATGGGCGACTTACTCCGAATGTTATTGGATTTATGGCAGAGCCGAGTTCGGCGTATGTTTCGGGTGTGGCTTTGTTGTTTTGGGTAAAACTCAAAGGTGCGTCAGAGTCAAAATCCACCCCTCATCGGAACGCCCCCCGCCCAGCCCTCTCCCCAAGGGGGAGAGGGGGAGAGGGAGCAGATCTCCATGATTTTCAGATCCTGAGTTCGACTGGGTATTTCAGGTCGATGTACTTCAAAAGAACACCTCGGTCAGTCCCCTCTCCCTCCGGGAGAGGGTTAGGGTGAGGGCAGCGGTCAACAGGCAGGAATCAAAAGCTCCCGGACCCCACCCTCCCGCTCCACCACCTCCCCCGGCAGTTTCAAACGCTGATCATCCAGGTAGTGGTAATCCTTGCGCGCAATCACCAACCGGTCGAAATCCAGCTCGACGCTGAACTGCCCCTCTTCCCGCCCCGCTTCGAACAGCAATTCCCCCAGCGGATCCACCAGCGCACTGCCACCGGCAAACATCAAACCGTCATCCCCGGCCTCGACGCGGTTGACCATCAGCGCAAACGCCTGGTTTTCCTGGGCGCGGGCCATGATTGCGGTGCGGTGAGTCGGGGCGTACGGGTCCATGTTGCCGTTGGTCACGATCAGCAATTCGGCACCCAGTTGCGCCAGTGCGCGGGCGGATTCGGGAAACTCGATGTCGTAGCAGATCAGCAGGCCGACGCGCACGCCGTTCCACTCGCAAGTGGCATAGCGGTCGCCGGGCTCGAACACGCCGCGATCCGAAGCCCAGAGGTGGGTCTTGCGATATTTGAGCGCGATGCCTTCGGGGGTGATCAGCAGCGTGGTGTTGTAGAAGCGCCCGTTGTCGCTTTCGGCCATGCCGATCACCACAGCGATATTGCGCTCGCGGGCGGCGGCCAGCACCGCGCTGACGGTCGGGCCATCCAGCGGCTCGGCGATCTGCGCCACAGTGTCGGCGCTCGGAAAGCCCATCAGGTGGGTTTCCGGGAACACGATCAATTGCGTGTCGGCCGCGCACGCGGCAATCGCCGCGAGGGTATGTTCGAGGTTGTACGCCGTGTCTTTGTCACGGCCCGCCAGTTGGGCGAGTTCGACTTTCATCGCGAGTCCTTATGTTCATGGCCGGGCGCTGAAAGATTGCCCGGTGGCTGTCTGTGGGCCAGTATGCGCAGCAAGCAACCGGCCAGGGAATCACGCGGCCGGGGTAACCCGATAGGGGTAGATCCATGACCGTTTCGTTTGATGACATCACCTGGCACCGCGCCGTCGGGCAACTGATCGACGCGCTGGACAAGCCGAATTTCTGGGCGCAACTGGTGCGTCTGCTCGACCAGTACGTGGCGTTCGATAGTTGGGTGGTGCTGCTGTTCAGTGCCGATCAGCACCCGCAGGTATTCGCCGAATGCCCCGGCGAGGACGGCAGCCCCGACCCGCTGTTTCAGGATTATCTGCGCGGCTTGTACCTGCTCGACTCGTTCTACATCGCCTGCCGCGAGCAGTCGCGCACCGGGTTGTATCGCCTGTCCGAGGTGGCGCCGGAGCATTTCGAGCTGACCGAGTATTACCAGCGATACTTTCGTCTGAATGTGGTCGCCGACGAAATCCAGTTCAATTGCCAACTCGAAGGCGAGCGCACGTTGTGCCTGTCGCTGGGCAGTGAAAAACGTTTCACTGGCGAACAGATCGCTTTGCTGTCTTTGATCCAGCCGTGGGTGCTGGGCCTGTTGCGTCAGCGCCTGCCGTACGAGATCAACCAGACCGTGGCCCTCGCTGCCGCGCCAGCTGCGGCCGACTGGCGCGTGCAGCTGGAAGCCTCGGTGCAACAACTCAAGGGTGCGCAACTGACCGCCCGGGAGCTGGATGTCGGGCGTTTGATGCTCAGCGGTTGCTCCAGTAAAGAAATCGCCCGTAAGCTGGAAATCTCCGTAGAAACCGTGAAAGTCCATAAGAAACACATGTACAGCAAGCTGGGGATCAAATCCCAGTCCGAGCTGTTTTCGATTTTTCTCCAGGCGCAGAACGCCTGATAACGCGTGGAAATGCTTTCCTGTGTCGATAGATTCTCTGTGGTGAGGGGATTCATCCCCGATGGGCTGCGCAGCAGCCCCAAGTCTATGCATGCGGTCTTTCAGTTAAACCGCAGTGAATGGTTTTGGGGCGGCTTCGCCACCCATCGGGGATAAATCCCCTCACCACAATAAATCTCTTCAACAGGCCCGCCTGCTGCCACAGGTTTGCAAACCATTGAGTCCGAACCAAGGAAACCGTATGAGCCTGTCACTCCTGAGCCGCTACGCCTTCTTTGCCGTCTGCGTGATTTTCACCCTCGCCAGCCTGCCCTTTCTCGAACACGACTGGCTGTGGCCGATCACCGCCGTCACCGGCGTGCTGAGCCTGCTCGGTCTGTTCGACCTGCTGCAGAGCCCGCACGCGGTGCGCCGCAACTACCCGATCCTGGGCAACATCCGCTATCTGGTCGAAGGCATCCGCCCGGAGATCCGCCAGTACCTGCTGGAATCCGACAGCGACGCCCTGCCCTTCTCCCGCGCCCAGCGTTCGCTGGTGTACTCGCGGGCGAAAAATGAAAGCGCCGACAAACCCTTCGGCACGCTGATCGACGTGTATCAATCGGGCTTCGAATTCATCGGCCACTCGATGCGCCCGGCGCCGTTGAGCGACCCGAGCGGTTTCCGCGTCACCGTCGGCGGCCCGCAGTGCACCCAGCCGTATTCGGCCTCGGTGTTCAACATCTCGGCGATGAGCTTCGGCTCGCTCAGCGCCAACGCCATCCGCGCACTGAATCAGGGCGCCAAGCTCGGCAACTTCGCCCACGACACCGGCGAAGGCAGCATCAGCCCGTATCACCGCGAACACGGCGGCGACCTGACCTGGGAACTGGGCAGCGGCTACTTCGGCTGCCGCACCAGCGACGGCCGTTTCGACCCGGAGCGCTTTGCCACCCAGGCGCAGAACCCGCAGGTGCGGATGATCGAAATCAAGATGAGCCAGGGCGCCAAACCGGGCCACGGCGGGATCTTGCCAAAACACAAGGTGACCCAGGAAATCGCCGACACCCGCGGCATCATGATGGGCGAAGACTGCATCTCGCCGTCACGCCACAGCGCGTTTTCCACGCCAATCGAAATGATGCATTTCATCCAGCAACTGCGTGAACTGTCCGGCGGTAAACCGGTGGGTTTCAAGTTCTGTCTCGGACATCCGTGGGAGTTCATGGGCATCGCCAAGGCCATGCTGGAAACCGGCATCCTGCCGGACTTCATCGTAGTCGACGGCAAGGAAGGCGGCACCGGTGCCGCACCGGTCGAATTCACCGACCACATCGGCGTGCCGATGCGCGAAGGCCTGCTGTTCGTGCACAACACCCTGGTCGGCCTGAATCTGCGCGACAAGATCAAACTCGGCGCCAGCGGCAAGATCGTCAGTGCCTTCGACATCGCCAGCGTGCTGGCCATCGGCGCCGATTGGGCCAACTCGGCACGCGGTTTCATGTTCGCCATCGGCTGCATCCAGTCGCAAAGCTGCCACACCAACAAATGCCCGACCGGCGTCGCCACCCAGGACGCTCTGCGCCAACGCGCCCTCGTCGTCCCGGACAAGGCCCAGCGCGTCTTTAACTTCCACCGCAACACGCTCAAGGCGCTGGCAGAAATGCTCGCCGCCGCAGGCCTTGAGCATCCGTCGCAACTGTCGGCCAAGCACCTGGTGCGCCGCATGTCGGCGACCGAGATCAAACTGTTTTCGCAGTTGCATGTGTTTCTGAAACCGGGTGAGTTGCTCACGGGTGAGGTGAATGGCGAGTTCTATTCGCGGATGTGGCAGATGGCGCGGGCGGACAGTTTTGAGCCGCAGGAAGTGGCGGCAGCCTGAGCCTCGTCACCAACTGAGCAGGCGGTGAGGCGGCGGCTCTTTCATGACGATGAAACCGTAATCGCCAATCAGGTAAATCCGGTAATACAGGCTGTCCACCAGCGCTGGAAACCCCTGATAACCGACGCGGGTGGCGTTGCGCCGCTCGCGTTCGGCGACCACGTTGGTAATGCCTGCTGACGGCAGATTTTCCGCGAGCATGAAGTAGTCGACGTTGAGCAAATACTTCAGAACCGGTAGCCGTTTGAATGAACCGGTCGCACTGGCCAGCCAGCGCTCGGAGTAGCTCACCGAGAGATAGATCCGCTTGGCTTCACGCAACTCGCGATGGGCGGCGATGTCGTGGCTCAGGCTGTACAGCGCGCTGTTGGCGAAGGTTTTCTGCAGGCTCAGCACCCGGCCATACGCGAAGGACAGCGAGAGAGTCGCCAGCAGCGCAATGATCAGCAGCAAGGGCAAGCGACGGTGCGCGGATGCCAACGCAACGTGAGATAGATAGAACAACCCCAGCAACAACACGCCGAACCCCATCAGGGTGCGCGCGCCCTCATTGAAGTCACGGAACAGCAGCGTGATCCCCGGCACCAGCAAGACCAGCACTGGCAGCGTCAGCAAGCACAGCAACAGGGTTGACCAACGGTTCTGGCGGTACTGAATCAGGCGCACACAGCCGGCGATCGCACACAACACCAGCGCAGCGAAAACCCACGGGTAGCCGCCGTGAAACAACAGCGCAACTTTATCCAGGACCCGAGCGAAATTGATGCCGATCTGCAACAGCGGATCGGCGTCCAGGTTCAACAGATCCGTTTTTCGCAACGTTTCCATGAATGGGTACGCCGTGGCGCTGTAGATCAGGATGCCCAGGCCCGCTTGTGCGAGTTTCCAGCCCAGCATCCGCAGAATCTCCGGCCACTGCGTTCGCCGCTGAACAGCCCTGATCAACTCGACACAACACAGCCCGAGAAACACATTGAAGCTGATCTGATAAAGACCGATTGCCAGCGCCAGCAACGCCGCCGGCACCAGCCAGCGCTGCACCCGCGATGAACCTTCGAACGTGATGGCGTAGATCGCCGCGACCATGCTCAGGGCCATGATCGGGCCGTCGTATTGATAGGACAGATTCTGCAGCAGGAACGGGTTATACCAGAGCGGCAACGGCACCAGACAGCAGGCCAGCGTCGGTTCTGCAAAGTAGTGAAAGGTCAGGCGCGTCAGGGCCAGACTCATCGCTACGACGGCGAGCAACAGCGGCAACGGAAAGATGTTCGGCGCGGCGCCGGTGAACGTCAGCGCTTGATAAAACCAGTCGGCAAACAATCGCCCCTGCCCGGCCCAGGCATTGCCGGCGGCCAGCGTGCGCCAGTTGTCGTCGATGTAGGGAAAGTCGGCGAGGATCAGGGGCAGGACGTACAACGCGGTAGCCAGCAGGAAAAACAGCGCGACCTGACGCTGACTGAGTTCTCGTTGGAGAAATGCGCTCGTTCTCATGTGCGCGCCCCGTTTCAATGCCGCGCGAAATTGCGAAGTGATACAGGTTTGAGCCTTGCTTCGAGGTTTTTATCACGCTTTCAGACCGGCGGTTAAAGCACCTGAAGCACCCATGAAAAAAAGCCCCGACCAATGGGCCGGGGCTTGTTTGTTACCGTACTGTCGACTTACGAGACCGAACGCACCGCACCCTGCGTTTCACCAGTCGGCTGCAGCTTGAACACGTAGAACAACACGGTCAGCAGCACCAGAAACACCGGCCCCACATATAGCGCCACGCGGGTGTCCGGGAAGTACGCCATCAGGCCGACCACCAGCACCAGAAACGCCAGCGCGAAGTACGAGCTGACCGGGTACAACCACATCTTGTATTTCAGGCCGGCACGTTCGCTGGCGCTCAGGCCTTTGCGGAATTTCAGTTGCGCCAGCAGGATCATCACCCAGGTCCAGATCGCGCCGAAGGTGGCGATCGAGGTCACCCAGACGAAGACTTTCTCCGGCACCAGGTAGTTGAGCAGCACGCCGATCAGCAGCGCGAAAATCGACAGAAGCAATGCCCGACGCGGCACGCCGTTGGAGGTCTTCGCGAAACCGGCCGGGGCCTGGCCGTTCTGCGCCAGGCTGTAGAGCATGCGCCCGGTGCTGAAGATGCCGCCGTTGCACGACGACAGCGCCGCAGTGATCACCACGAAGTTGATGATGCCGGCGGCGGTCTTGATGCCCAGACGCTCGAAGGTCATCACGAACGGGCTGCCCTGAGTGCCGATTTCGTTCCACGGGTAGATCGACAGGATCACGAACAGCGCGCCGACGTAGAACAGCAGAATGCGCCAGAACACCGAGCCGATCGCATCGGGAATGGTCTTCTGCGGGTTCTTCGCTTCACCGGCGGTCAGGCCGATCATCTCGACACCCAGATAGGCGAACATGACCATTTGCAGGGACATCAGCACACCGGTCACGCCGTTGGGCATGAAGCCACCGTGGGCCCACAGGTTGGAAATCCCCAGCGCCACGCCGTCGTTGCCGAAACCGAAAGCGATGATGCCGACGCCGCCGATGACCATGGCGATGATGGTGACGATCTTGATCAGGGCGAACCAGAACTCGAATTCACCGAAGGCTTTTACCGCGATGAGGTTGATCGAGCCCATGCTGATCAGCGCCGCGAGGGCCCAGATCCAGCGCGGTACATCGGGGAACCAGATGCCCATGTACACGGCGACGGCGGTGATTTCCGCGACGCAGGTCACCAGCCACAGGAACCAGTAGTTCCAGCCGGTGAGAAAGCCCGCCAGCGGACCGAGGTAATCCTGGGCATAGCGGCTGAACGAGCCGGCCACCGGGTTGTGTACGGCCATTTCGCCGAGGGCGCGCATGATCACTAGGATCGCCAGACCGCCGAGAATGTAGGAAAGCATGATCGCCGGGCCGGCCATTTCAATGGCCTTGGCCGAGCCGAGAAACAGGCCGACGCCGATACAGGCACCGAGTGCCATCAGGCGAATATGCCGTTCGCCGAGTTCGCGTTTAAGCGGGCCGCCGTGAGCGGTCTCGCCATGGGGCAGGTGATTGCCGACTGGCATAGGGATACAACCTCGTCTTGTTATTGGATATGACCACCGTGTGTCGAAGCCTCGACCGATAGGCCTCAGCTTCCCGACACCGCACCTGCTTCGTGGGCAGACACGTCATGCAGGACCCTGCCTGCAAGATCAGCGGGGCGTGCAGTATAGAAAGCTTGTCACAGGGCTTTTCACTCTATAAGTGACAACATTCAGCTAGAAGTCTCGGCAAAAAGCCGCTTTGCGGAGAGATATTACCTGATATGCGTAGGAATATTCACCACAAAAAATCCCGGCGAGTATTGCACGATGATGGTGCACCGTCATGGCCCTGCTTTGGTGGTATTGAAGATTAAAGAGCTCTAAACCGGTACTCCTCAGTTCATATGGCCTATTGCGTTGAAAGCTTTCTGTGGTGAGGGGATTTATCCCCGATGGACTGCGCAGCAGGCCCAAGCTCTTAAAATGTGATCACCCTTGGTCAGGGCCGCTTCGCGCCCCATCGGGGATAAATCCCCTCGCCACACGTGACGTCAATATTCCCCGCCCCGCCTGAAAAACGAAAATTCCTACGGCATTTACAGACCCGGCTCAAGTAATCCGCCACTAGCCTTCAGGCCTTGATGACTGAACGCAGGGAGCGAACATGCCAGTCAAACCAAATACTTACCGTCTTCGTTTAGGCCGACATTCCGAAACAGACCGAGCCTATTTCGTTACTTCAGTTGTATATGACCGCCAACCCGTATTTTCCGACTGGCGCACAGGCCGATTATTGGTTACAGAGTTCCGCCACGCCCATGAACAAGGCTTAGTGGAGTCCATCGCCTGGGTGGTCATGCCTGATCACTTTCATTGGTTGATGCAGTTGAAAAGCGACAACCTTGGCACAGTCATTGGCGCGGTAAAGGCGCGCTGCACCCAAGCCGTTAACAGGAAAACCGGTCGGCGCGGTCGATTGTGGCAAACCGGTTTCCACGACCGCGCTATCCGTGATGGTGAGGACTTGAAACCATTCGCCCGGTACATCATCGCCAATCCGCTACGGGCGGGATTGGTAGAGCGGATTGGCGACTACCCGCTTTGGGACGCCTGCTGGCTCTAGGTCCATTACCTAAACTCAATCATGTCAATTCATCTGTGGTCAGGAGATTTGAATGTGGTGAGGGGACTTATCTGTGGCGAGGGGATTTATCCCCGATGGACTGCGCAGCAGGCCCAGCTATTAAAATGCGTAGCCCCTTGTTCAGGGGCCGCTTCGCGCCCCATCGGGGATAAATCCCCTCACCACAGTTAACCTCCACTCAAAATAGCCAGCGACTCCAGTTTTGTTCAGATGGCTTCCCCGCACTTTTTTTTCCCCATCACCAACCACCGTCTAAGCTTCAGTCAAGTCCGATCAATCTGCGTGAATGGATCAATCGACTATGGGCGCTTTGTGGCAAACCGATTCGAGTAAAGCCGTGGTTCCGACTGAACGTGTGGATGAAGCGCCTGTCCCCCCAAAAAAACGCCGCAGCCGACATGGCTGGAAGGCGTTCTGGTTATTGCTGCTGATTATCGCCATCGTGGTGGGTCTGGCCGCGAGTAAGGAGATGCGTACCTCGCGTTTCCAGTCCCGGGAGCTGAGCCAGTACGCCGCCTCGCTCAAATATCAGTTGGAGCCCGGTCCCAGCGAAGCGATCCGCTATCCGGGCAACGGGCCGTTCGATCTGCGTCTGGGCTACAGCTCTCTCGATGAATTCCTGCCACGCCTGCTCAAGCGCAATTACGTGATCACCGAGCAGACACGATTTTCACCCGCGCTGCTGAGCTACACCGACAAGGGCCTGTTCGTGCCCTATTCGGAAAAGATCCAGGCCGGGCTGTCGATCACCGATTGCCGCGCTGCGCCGTTGTATCAGTACAAGTACCCGCAGCAGCTGTATTCGAGTTTTGCGGCGATTCCGCCGGTGGTGGTCAGCAGTTTGCTGTTCATCGAAAACCGCTTTCTGCTCGACCCCAAACAACCGCTGGCCAACCCGGCGGTGGACTGGCCGCGTTTCGGCATGGCCGCGTGGTCGCAGGTAGCGAAGTTGCTGCACCTGCCGGGGCAATCGGCGGGCGGCAGCACCCTGGCGACACAGCTGGAAAAGTACCGGCATTCGCCCGATGGCCTGACGGTGTCTGGCGCCGAGAAGATCCGCCAGATGATTTCCGCCAGCGTGCGTGCCTATCAGCCCGGCCCGCAAACCCTCGGCGCGCGGCAGAACATCATCCGCGACTACCTCAACAGCGTGCCGCTTTCCGCTGTGCCGGGGCACGGTGAAGTACACGGCATGGCCGAAGGTTTGCGGGTTTGGTACGGCAGCGATTTCAACCAGGCCAATGCACAGCTGAACAGCCCGGCCACCGATGCGAAAACCATGGCCGACAAAGGCCTGGCCCTGCGCGAAATGCTCTCGCTGATGATCGCCCAGCGCCGCCCTTCGCATTACCTGACCAAAGGCCGCGAAGAACTCGCCGACCTCACCGACAGCCACTTGCGCCTGCTCAAACAGGGCGGCGTGATCGACAGCGCGCTGGCCGATGCCGCACTGGCGAGCAAGGTCACTTACCGCGACTGGCAGACCCAGCCGACCCTTCAGCCGATCGAAACCAACAAGGGCATCAGCGTCGCCCGCAGCCGTCTGGCGAGTATGCTCAACCGTCCGCTGTACGACCTTGATCGCCTCGACCTCTCAGCCACCAGCACCTTGCAGGGCGAGTTGCAGACCCAGGCCACCGATTACCTGAAAAAACTCGCCGACCCCACGTTTGCCGGGCAGATCGGCCTGATTGGCGAACGCCTGCTCACCCCCACCAGCACCACCCAGGTGCGCTACAGCTTCACCCTGTTCGAACTGACCCCGGACGGCTCGCGGGTGCGCGTGCAGACCGACAGCACCGACCAGCCGTTCGACATCAACGAAGGCAGCAAGCTGGAGCTCGGCTCGACGGCGAAGATGCGCGTGCTCACCACTTACCTGCAGATCATCTCCGAACTGCACGACAAGTACGGCGCCATGAGCGTGCCGGAACTGAAGAAGGTCGAAGTACCGGATCAGGACCGCCTCAGCCAGTGGGTGATCGATTACCTGATCCAGAACAAGGACCACGACCTGTCGAAAATGCTCGGCGCTGCGCTCGACCGCAAATATTCGGCCAGCCCCGGCGAGGCGTTTTTCACCGGTGGCGGCCTGCATGTGTTCCACAACTTTCGCAAGGAAGACAACGGCCGCCTGCCGACTCTGCGCGATGCGCTGCGCGAGTCGATCAACCTGCCATTCATTCGCCTGATGCGCGACGTGGTGCGCTACGTCACCTACTCCGGCCCCAACAGCAGCGCCGAACTGCTCAAAGACGACCGCGATCCGCGACGTCAGGAATACCTGGCCAATTTCGCTGACCGCGAAGGCACCTCGTTCCTGCTCAAGTTCTGGAAGAAGTACAAGAACAAGGACACCCAGGCGCGCCTCGACACCTTCCTCGACAGCATGCGCCCGACCCCGATCCGCATGGCCGCCGTGCACCGTTATCTGCTGCCCGATGCCAGTCAGGAAGATTTCAACAGCTTCGTGCGCGCACACCTCAAAGGCGCCAAGCTCAACGAGAAACTCACCGACGACCGTCTGATCCGGCTGTACGACGCTTACGGCCCGGGTACTTACGATCTGCCGGATCAGGGCTTCATTGCCAAGGTTCACCCGCTGGACCTGTGGCTGATGGGCTACCTGCTGCACAATCCGGACGCCACCTTCAGTCAGGTGGTCAAGGCCAGCCAGTTCGAGCGTCAGGAGGTCTACAGCTGGCTGTTCAAAAGCAAACACAAGGGCGCCCGTGACAGCCGCATCCGCACCATGCTCGAGATCGAGGCGTTCCTGGAAATTCACCAGCGCTGGCAGAAAGTCGGCTATCCGTTCGACCATCTGGTGCCGTCGCTGGCCACCGCCATCGGCAGCTCCGGCGATCGTCCTGCCGCGCTGGCCGAACTGATCGGCACCATCCTCAACGACGGCGTGCGCATGCCGACCCTGCGCATCGACAGCCTGCACTTTGCTGCAGACACCCCGTATGAAACGCGTCTGACCAATGACCCGCATGTGGGCAAACGGGTGATGCCATCGGAGGTCGCCACAGCGATGCGCGAGGCTCTTTCACAAGTGGTGGACTCGGGTACGGCGAAACGGGTGTCCGGCAGTTTCAAAACCGCCGACGGCACCCCGCTGGTGATGGGCGGCAAGACCGGCACCGGCGACAACCGCATCGAAGCCATCGGCTCCGGCGGGCGCATCCTCAGTTCGAAGTCGATCAACCGTACCGCGACCTTCGTGTTCTACATCGGCAACAACCACTTCGGCACGCTCACCGCGTTCGTCCCCGGACGCTCGGCGGAGAACTTCAAGTTCACCTCGGCACTGCCGGTGCAAGTGCTCAAGGGCATGGCGCCGATCCTTTCGCCATACCTGCAACCGGGCACGCACACGCTGTGCCAGGCGCCGGAGGTCACCGCCGCCCGGTAAGCCACGAAAGCAGCGTGGCGTGGTGGTAACTGTGTATTTTTCCCTCCGTGTTTTTCGAAGGCTCCGTACGCAACCCCGGCGCTTTCAACCGGGTATTTGCGCTTTTTTCGCCCACTGTCCTTGCCTAGGCTGATCGCTCCATTTTTGATCAAGGACGATCCAGCAATGCCCACCCTTTCCCCGCAGGGGCAACCGCCACGCACGGCGCCCCTCGTTTCACCGGATGTCAGTGTTCATTATCAGACGATCGAAAAAGCCATCCCGGCCTGGCTGCGCGCAAGCTCAGCAAAGCGGGTCAATGAATTGCAGCTGCACCGACTGAAACTGCCGGCCTGGTATCAAGAGGTATCGGACGCCGAACATCGGCGTCTGCAACAGCAGATGCAAAATGCCTGGAAAGCACAAAACGACGTGGACAAGGCCTTGAGCAGCCTGCAAGACGTCTACGCCTTCGCCAAACCGTTATTACAGCAGGCGTTGCGACAGCGCTTCGGCGTCGAGGACGACGTCGAGAACACCTGGCTGCGCCTGTACGCCCCCGTCAACAGCGCGTGGTGGGCCCATGACTTTGCCGGTGCAACCACCAGCCGGACCGTCTCGCTGCTCGACGCTGCATTGCATAATTTTTCCCGTGATGAAGCGTTCAGCCCGGCCTCGGAGTTCATTACCCGCCCCGATGCCAACGGCCACTTCACGGTCAGGCCGCTCAAGCACAAAGTGAGTATCGAGCAGTTCAAGTCACTGTGCCGCGAGCTGAATATCGGCGCCCGATACGAGCAGCATCTCAACGATTTTCTGCGCTCGGGCAACCGTGTCGCCCGCCAGGTTTTGCAATACCGGGTCATCTTCAGCCAGAAAAGTACATTGAGCGTCTGTGCCCAGCTGGTCCTGGCGAAAAAGGACATTGACCGCGACGCCTACGAGGTCATCCAGGGCATGCTCGATGATCGGCGCAACCTGCGCTGGCGCGGGCGAGCCATCAACTACTACAACCTCGCCATGATGGATACGGCGCTGACCGGTATCACCCTAATAGCCCCTGACGTGGACACCGCCAATACCCCGGTTCCGGTGATTGCCTATGTGCCCCATGACCCGGAACACCCGCTCAAACAATACCCCTCGGCGCTGGACTTCATGGCGGAACTGACGCGGCAACTGCGCGACCGCGACGCTGCTGGCAGCTATCAGCGGTTTTTCAGCCAGTTCGTCAACCATCAGCAACGCGGGCATTTTTTTGCAGGGTTGAACGCCCGCCTGAGCACCGTGAAATGGCACGCCGTACCGCCGGGAACCCACCTACCCAGTTGGCGCGAAACGCCTGTGGATCACCCCGACCTGCGCTTTCGCCTGACAAAAGTCCAGGACGACCGCGATACCCGTTACACCGGCAGTCTCTGGGCTTACTTCCACCAGCAGAAGCTCAACAAGATTTTCAATGACGCCCGGGAGATCGCCATTTCCACCGAGTATGCCGACCGCATGGCCCGCTGGGCCTGGTGGGACAATCTGGGGAAAATCCTCTCGGACATCTTCAACGTGGCGCTGCTGGTGGTGACCCCGCTGGTGCCGGGGCTCGGCGAATTGATGCTGGCCTACACCACGTATCAACTGCTCGACGGCGTCTTTGAAGGCATCGTCGACATGGCCGAAGGGCACTTGGCCGAAGCGGGTGAGCAAGCCATCGGCGTGCTGCAAAGCATCGTCCAGCTCGGCGCCTTCGCCGCTGGCGCCAGCCTTGGACGTGTCGCACGGGTCAAGCTGTCGTCGTTTGTCGAAGGCCTGAAACCGGTGCAGTTGGCCGATGGCCAGACCCGCCTGTGGAATCCGGATCTGGCGCCCTATCGTCTGCCGGAACAAACCCTGCCGAGCCCGGCCCGCCCCGATGCGCACGGCGTTCATACGCTGGGGGACAAACACCTGTTGCGCCTGGATCAACACCTGTTCGAGGTGACCAAGGATCCGGCTTCCGGGAAACACCGCCTGCGCCATCCGCGACGTCCCCGGGCCTACGCACCGACGCTTGCGCACAACGCCGACGGGGCCTGGGTCTGTGAAACGGAAAACCCGCGTCTGTGGGACGGGCGAAAACTGATGCGGCGCATCGGCCATCGCACCGATGGTTTCAGCGACGCGCAACTGGAGCACATGCGCCTGCTGACCGGCACTGACGAGGACATGCTGCGCCGCATGCACGTCGACAACACCCCGCCGCCGCCATTGCTCAGCGACACGCTGGATCGACTTGGCCCGGCGCGTCCGGTGCAGCCCGACGCGCCACTGTCGCCGGCGGCCAGCCAGGTGCTGGTGGATTGTCCACAGTTGACGCCGGTTCTCGCCGAACGGGTGGTGTCTCATGCCCGGCCGCTGGAACAGCAGCAAGCCACGGCGCAACGTCGTTTGCCCTTGCGTTTGCGCACGACCGCCCGCGAGGTGCAGTTTGAATTGCAGTCCGTGCGCGCCGCCCAGGGTTTGCAGCAGGAAGCCCTGAGCAATATCGACAGCGAACGGCTGATCCTCGGCGCGCTGCGGCATTACAGCGATACTTTCGGGGCGCTGCGGATTGAAATCCGTGAAGGCACGTTCGATGGCGAGTTGCGCTGCGAAGCCGGTGCTGCGGTCGCCGAGCGCGTCCGGGTGCTGGTGCGGGTCGCTGCCGATCGCTATCAAGTGCGCGATGGCGCGGACCTGCCGATCCACCCTGCCAGTGGCCTGTACGAGGCATTCCTGCAGGCAATCAATCACGATGGCCGCAGTGCCCTGGGGTATCGAACCGACGACATCGAACCGTTCAAGCAGTGGATCATCGCCAGAACCCAGGCCCCCAGCGAGCGGCGCACGCTACTCGCCAGTCCGCCGATCCGCCCGATCGCTGAATACAACACCCTGTTTCTGGTGCGCGGCCCGGGCCTGAGCCGCAATGCCGCCACGCTGGAGCAACGCATCCAGGATCTGCATCCGCATTTCAGCCCGAGCGAGGTCGAAGCGTTTGCCAATGCCCTGACCGAACGCGGCGAGCCGCTCAAGGCCATCGAGGCACATGAAGATGAACTCGATGAACTGCGGGTCATCGTCCATCGCTGGCGCTATCAGCAACCGGAGAGCTGGGGGCCGGGCAGTCAGGGGTTCCGTGACGGTGGCGGGCTGCATATCTACGAAAGTCTGCTGAACTGCTTCGAACGCAAGAACGCGCACCTGGGCAACCGCGCCGATCCGTCGGCCTATGCGCTGGACCTCTCGCGGGAACTGCTCTCCACGAATCTGGAAACCTGGTGGGCGAAGCGTCCACCGCTGAAGAAGTTTCTCGACAAGGTCACGCTGCTCAACCTCGACAACGCGCGGTTTTCCCCCGACGCCAACGGCCTGCTCAAAGACTTTCCGAACGTGGTCGAGCTGAGTGCCAAATACTGCGAGCTGACGCGCTTGCCGGACCGCATCGGGAGCACGATGCCCCGCCTCGAACGTCTGCGTCTGAACAACAACCACATTGTGCTGGACCGTGCCGCCGTGGAACGGCTAGGCAACCTGACCTACCTCGAAGTGCTGAGAATGGACGACAACCCGCTGGGGCTGTCGCCTGATCTGTCACGCATGCCGCGCCTCAAGGTGGTGGCGCTGAAGAACACCGGCCTGACCACCTGGCCTGACGGCATTCTGGCCAAGCCTCGGCCACGCGGTCTGCTGCTCGATCTTCGCGGCAACCCGCTGACGGTAATCCCCGACGTGCCGAGCGGTTCCGATGGGCAATGGCTGGTGGCGCGCACGCGTCTGGACGTCGCGGCCCTGTCTGATCTCAACCAGTTGCGTTACCAGGACAGTCGCCGTTCGATGGCACTGCCACCGGAGCCGATCATGCCGGTCGCCATCCCGGGCACCTCGATCATCTCCAACTATGGCGCCGACTACTGGTCCGACGTGCCGGGCTGGGGCATTGATCGCGAAACACCGTGGACAGAGCTGGTGGAAGATCCCATGGCCGCACCGTTCATGGCGACGTTGCTCAGCGTGCGTGAGTTTGCCGATTTCCGCGCTGGCGGAGCGGCGCGCGAGCAGTTGATGCAACGCGTCTGGCGCATGCTCGACGCCGTGCACGTCGACAGTCGCTTGCGCGAAAAACTGTTCACCATGGTGGTGGCGCCGGTGGACTGCGCCGATGCCGGTACGCAGCTGTTCAACCACATGGGGGTGAACGTGCTGGCCTACGAGGCGCATGCCTATTCGGTCGAGCCGAAGGAACTGGAACTGAAACTGGTGACGCTGGCCAAAGGCGCGGCGCGCCTGGAACAGGTCAACGAAATCGCCCGGGCCGATGTCGCCAGCCGTGGCGGCAATCCCGACGACGTGGAAGTTTATCTGGCCTACCAGACCGGCCTGGCCAAACGTCTCGGCTTGCCCTGGCAGTCCGAGGGCATGCTGTACCGGGCGGTGTCCGGCGTCACTGACGCGATGATCGATCAGGCCTGCGACACGGTACTGGCGCTGGGTGAAGGTGATGGCCTGGTCAACCAGATGCTTGAGCTCGACTTCTGGAAAGAGTATTTGAGCGAGCGCTATCCCGTGCGCCTGGAAAGCAACAAGCGTCTGTTCCAGCACCGCTACGAAGCCCTTGAATCGCTGCGCGAGATCCAGCGCCAGTGGGTGCAATCGACCGTGGCCGAGGAACGCGCAGCCTTGCGCGAACAGCTCAAGACGTTGATGAACGATCTGCCGGCGCCGGCAACCGTGGTGTTCAATGAAGAACCGATCAGCGACACGCTGTTCGAGCGGCTGCTGGTCGATCTGGCGGATGACGAAAAAGAGCTCGCGCGTCGCCTGACCCGTGAAGCCCTGACCCGCGCCGGGCTTTGATGACGGCGCGTCGGTCTGCCCGTTGCACATCGGGCAGGCCGGGCAACCTCAGGGTGCCGCCGCATTAAAGATCAGGTGCACGTTGCCATAGTAATTCCCCGGCTTATAGCCGCCGGCGGGCGTGATCGGCTGGATCTCCAGCGCATAACGCCCGCCGGCCCTGGCCTGCTCTGCAGAAACCACCTGACGCGGCGTCTCGTGAGTCAGCACAGTATCGGCGAAGCTGACGCGCAGATAAATGTTCTGCTCCTCGCGACCATTGGACAGAAACGCTACGTTCTCCAGGCGGGCCTCGATGGCACTGGTGTCGTGCCTGAGGTCGAAGTGTTTGCGCAATCTGCCGAGGCTCTTGGTGCTGATATTCCACGGCAGAATCTGTTCACGATGAATCCAGTCCGTTTCGGCCGGTATTACATAAAAACCCAGCGTCGGAATATCCACCGACACCTCGAACCGGTGCTCTTCGCGTGCCGCAAACGATTCTGCACTGAACAGGGTCAGGACGCCCGCGCACAGGATCATCAACGATGGCTTGATCATTTCAGGCCCCCCCTGATGATTGGCCGGCTACACGCAGGGACTTCTTGCTCTCGCCTTCCACCAGATTGAAGCGGTATTCGCGTCCGGCCTGCTTGTCGAACTCGAAACTGTTGCCTGCGCGGATGTGGTGTTTGGTGGTTGGCTGGCAGGCGGTTTCGTCTTTCAGCGCACAATTGCGGAACTCGTCGATCAGCACCACGGTGTTGCCGTTATTGCGCACTCGATAGCTTGTCGGGGTGTCTTCGATCACGCTGTCGAAACGGCTGTTTTTCGGGCGCACAAAGAACACCGTACCGAAACCGGTCATGACGTTGACCCCGGCCGACAAGGTGGTTTTGTATTGCTCACGCTCCTCGGCGGACACGGCGAATTCGTCTTCCTTTTCCGGGACAACGGGGATGAACCGCACGCGGAAATAGCGCTCCCGGTCACGCTCACCCATCATCAACAGACGCGTACCCTGCATGCCGTTGGCCGGCACGATCAGTCGCGCGGGGCTGGCCATCAGGCCGTCACGACTGCTCATGTCGGCCTGGCTCCTGACCTCGATTTCCCGCGAGGTGCCGTCGGCGTCGTAGAGGATTTCGAGGATGTTGACCTTGACGAATGCAGTGCTGTCGCCGCTGTTGAATACCCGCTTGAGGTACGTGCTCTTGTCACCGTCGAGGTAGTCGTAGACCGTCCCGACATTGATCTGCGGGCCGGCCTGCAGGGCAAAGGGCAGCCCGCTCAAAACCATCAATAACACCAGACGCTTCATCACCTTGATTCCTTGGTCGTTGAACACAATGCCGACTCGACTCATCGCTGAATGGCCCATCAGATATCCGAATCCCAGATCACAATGACAGTGCCGGAATAGCTGTCGCTCACGCCGGGCTGCAGCATCTCTGCCATCGAATGCGGCCGAACTTCGAAATGCAGGGTTCCCGGGGCTCGATCCACATAAAAACCCGGCTTGAAATACAGGGCACTCCCGACGCCGGGCTTCAATGGCATGCGCCGCACCGGCTGGCCGGCCAGATCGGTTATGCCATTGGGCATGCTGACGCTGACGTACAGCTGGACTCGACGGTAATTATTACTGTCCTGCAATCCGCACTCGGCACCTACTCCGGGACCGCAATTGATCAGCATCTTGAAACGCGATGACGCCGAGATGTTGAAAGTCTGGTCGCGAAACAGGCTGACCGGCCGCCGTCCGGCCTGCAGCCAGCTCTGCCAGCCACCGTTGGGAACCAGGCGGACTTTCTCGCCACCGGGCGGGATGTCGACCTTGAGGGTGTGCTGCACATTCAGATTGAAATTCAAGGTCAGAGACGAACTCGACGGCAACATCACATCGCCAAAATCGAAATCCGCATTCGGCCCGACGCTGTAGGTCAGCGAACCGCTGTAGTCCCCCGACGACATCCCAAGCGGGTCGGGGGTGACCAGTTCATAGGCAAAATCGAGGTGTTCCAGACGCAACCACGGCACATCGAACTTCGCCTGTTTGGTACAGGCAGCGGCCGCTGGCGTTTTCCAGAAAAACGAGTATGAATCGGGGGAGTACCACCCCACACCGCTGTACTGACAGGGTGCGGGTGCATAGACCCAACTCAAGCCCCACAACAGGTTGTGGGCGCTGCGATCGTCTTCGGCGCCCTCCACCAGTTTCATCAAGTTCTCGGTCACATAGCGCGAACCGATACCGACGATCCGCACCTTGACGATTTTTGGCTCGCGGGTGGTCTCGTGATAGACCGTCAGCTCACGCCACTGCACGGGTACCTGAAACGTTGCCCCTTGCCGCGGCGAAGGATGATTCGCCGCAATCGGCGCACGAGCGTTGAACTGAATCGGCACCTGCAAGCTGAATATTTCGTGCTGCTCGCACTGCGCCGGATCGTAGGTGCAGTAACCACTGGAAGGCGTGGTGTTGTGGAACTTGTTGCGGTGCGGATAAGACGAGTCCGGCTTGAACTCGGCGGTGATCGACACCTGTTCGGCGTGAGCCGCAGATACCGTGCCGGCGACCAGCACAACAGCGGCCAGCCCGCGACGCAGGTATGTAGCAAAGGGTGAGACGTTCATGTCTGCAAATCTCCTGAAGCAGGCCGGATCAACCCGCGGTGTGAGCCTTTTGGGTGACGTCGGCCAACGTGTCCGGCGAGCAGCGCAAATCGCCGATCATCAGCACGTTGTTTTCGCTACGGTGTTGGTCGGGGTCGAGCCGGAACTGGCACAGCAGTTGATCGGCGTAGCGCACTTCGAGGGTCGGGGAGCCGGCGTGCATCTCCATCGAGAAAAACCCGTCGACTTCGCTGACCCCGCGACTGGCGTGATTGATCACGTGATGGCCTTTGAGCGGCTGGCCTTGGGGGTCGAGCAGGCGTCCGAGTACGGTGACGGTTTTCATCACCCGCACCTTGCGGTACTCCACGCCGCCCTTGTTCAGGTGATAGCGGGCGCGAGACGGTTCGATGTTGGCGGCCGGAACGTGATTGCCTTCGAAATCGAAGCCCACCGAGCTGTTGCGGTACGCCGTGAGCGGGATGAAATTGCGCCCCGGCCGCAGCGCTGAACTGCCGCCGCTGAGGTCGTCGGCGCGCAGGGTGATGTCGGCGATATCCGACTCGACATCGACGATCATTCCGGCGCCACGGCCCTGATGCTGGCTGGTCATGACCAGTTGCTGACCGCCGACGATCACGCTGCTGTCGAGGTTCACGCCACCGGTGAAGTTGCCGTTATAGGACGAGCGCTGCACGAAGCCGTCGCCATTGACCCAGTCGGTACGGAAGTTGGCCAGGCTCGAAAGACCGACGCCGTAGGTGTCGGTCAGCGCCGTGACCGAAACGCTTTGCAGAATGTGATTCTGCAGATCCTTGCGATAGCCGATCGAGCCATTGTTGTCGCGCCCGCCATCGCGGGCGGTGCGGCTGCCGATGCTGCCGGAAATCTGCTGCCCCGGCCCGCCCAGCGCCATGTTGATGCTCAGGTCGATCCCGCGATTACGCGCCTCGCCACTGCTGTAGCTGCCCGGACGGTCGAACAGCGACAGCCGCCAGTTGGCATCGCTGCCAAACAGCTCGGTGCGCTGCGTCCAGCCCAGGTCCATGCCCACGCCTTCGACGTTGCCTGTACTGTGCGAGACCCGCGCACTCAGCGAATCCTTGCGGCTGATACGGTGGTTGAGCGCCAGCGACGAGTTACTGGTTTCGCCGGTGAACACATTGCGCTGCCGCACCCGGGTACCGTCGGGCAGCGTGTCGTAACTGTTACGGGTATCGAGCCAGCTGCGGTTGTGGCTGACCACCAGACTGCCGGCGCCATAGTTGTACAGGCCCTGCACATCGGCGCCGGTGCCGTGGTCTTCGGTCTGATAGAGATTGGCGAAGAGGCTGATGCTGTCGGCCAGGCTCCAGTCGATCGAAGTGCCGTACTGCAAGGTGTCGCGTACCTGACGCGCCGACAGGCCGAGGATCACCCGCGGGTGCAGCAGGTAGTTGAGGGCGGCGCCGGCGGTGAGATCACCGCTTTGCTGTTCCTCCCAATTGCTCAGCAGTTTGCTTTCCTGCCCGGCGAACACGTTATAGCGCCAGCGCTGGTCGAGGTTTTGCCAGTTCACCGGTTTGTAGACCAGCTCCTGTGTGGTCGCGGTGGTCTGGCCATCCTCGATCAGGCGCACTTCGACTTCATAGATGCCGCCGGGCAAGGACCGGGTATCCAGCGTCTGCAACCCGGCCGGCACGGCTTGCGTATTGATCAGCAGGCCATCGCGATAGATCTCCACCGACGCCTGGCGATTGGCCGTGACGAAAATCGGGTAGACGCTGGGTCGCGGGCTGTCGATCGCCAGGCTGTCGGAGCTGCCATACATCACACCCACCGCCGTATCGGGGCTGGTGCCGAACGAACGGGGCTGGCGGGTCAGGCCTTCGGAATTAGGGGTGAAATAGCCCAGGCGGAAAAAACTGCCCTGCAGTTCGCGCTGGGTGTAGAGCTCGTGTACCGCATGATAGGTCTTGGTGTCCGGCCCGCCGAGGCGCGCCAGTTGCATATTGAAGGCCTGGCTCCAGTTGCCGAGACTGGCACTGGCTTCCAGACCGAAACGTCCGCCCAGATCCTGGTTCTGGCCGCCATTGAGGTTCAGCTGATTGCGCAGCATCAGACCGCTGCTGCCACCCTCGGGCTGCTCGTGGAAGCGTTGTGTCTGCAGATCGCGCTCGGCGTTTTCGGTGGCGATCGAGAGCAGTGAGTTTTCCAGGTTGTAATGCACCGCCAGCAGTTGCTCGGGGCATTGCCCGCTGCAGTTGCCAAGCGCTACGCCGGATTTGAGGAGACTGGCCCAGGTTTCGCGCTCGACGGCACTGATACGGCTGTCACTGGTGTCGGTGAAGTCGAGCAAGGTAATGCGATCATCGCGCGACAATATAATCATTGCCTCGCCCAGCGGTTGTTGATCAAGTTCGACACGAACCGCCAAAGGCACATCAAAGAAATGCTCTTCAAAGTCCGCCGGAAGACCTTTCGCCTGAGCCAGCAAACTTCGCGGGGTATTATCGACTGGAGGCGGCGCCGCCAGTACGCTGCTGCTCAAAAGCAATGCAAGCGCAGCCGCGATGGGCGTCATCGGATACATGGATTAATACTCTGATTACCGGAAGTAAAAGCCCGGCCGGGCAACTTCAAAGTTGCCGGCCGGTTACGTTACTGGACAAGTAACGTCAGGTATTGCCGTTATGACTCAAACCGAAGGTTCGACGACCAGCATGACCACACCGGTGTAATCGCCAGCGGCCGGTTTGGCACCGGTAGCGCTGATCTTGAAGGGCGCGCGATAACGCGTATTGGACTCGGTATCACCGACCACTTCCTGCGAAGTGGTGGTCAGCGTCTTGCCGTTGAGTTCGACTTTCAGGTCGATGGTGTTGTTACCGCCAATCAGCTTCGGCACACCTTCCAGACGTGCATGAACCTTGCCGGCCGTGTGCAGCACGTCGAAGTGCCCGTTGACTTCGCGCATCGAATTGGTGGCCGGGTTGTAGCTCATGTCCTGATCCTTGTTGACCAGATCGGCATCCACCGGCACCGCATAGAAGTCGTCAGCCGGCACGTGCGCCACGAGACTGATGGAGTGCTTGGCTTCAGTGGCGGCAAACGCCATCGAGGCGCTCATGGCCAGGACAGTCAGAGGGGCGGCAAAGGCGAGTTTCTTGAGCATCATTGAATACCTGTCTTATATAAATTAGTTGAGTCGTCGAGCAGTCAAGGCGAACTGAACAGTCACGAGCAGTCAGTGCTCACCGTTAACTTTCAACGCCGAAGAATGTTCAACCAATTTATCTTCAAAGTAAGCAGGCAACGTCCTGCGACCTTGTAGCCTGGACGCTATTAGATGAGAAAGAAAAAACCGCGAAATTCAGGAAAGTTCCTGTTCAACTGTAAGAAGCAGGCTACAGCGCGCCAGCCGAATGACTGCATGCGCCACAACTTGGTAGCAACTTCCGTAAGACATGTACCACACTTTCCCGGAAACAAAGGGCGAAACGGAATATTAGAGAATCAGCACTAATCTGCGCCTTTGCCGGGGGATTTAATACTGCGTTTTCTTGATCATTTTCCGGTTTTTTCGACCGCAGATTCGATCGGTCAGGTGAGCGCCGTTGGTCAGGAACCCTTGTCAACGCCTAAAGATATATCTTAAGTTGTATCTAAACACGACGAGAGAGCAGGAAAATGAGAGACCATCATTCCCCCCATCATCACCGCGAACACGGCGACGGCCGTGACGGCTTCGAAAAACGCCCCGGCCGCGAACGCGGTGGACGCGGCCCACGGGTCTTCGCCCCCGGTGATCTGAAATTGTTGCTGCTGGCGCTGATCGCCGAGCAGCCGTGCCACGGCTATGACCTGATCCGCCAGATCGAAGGCATGTTCGACGGCGCCTACAGCCCAAGCCCCGGCGTGATCTACCCGACCCTGACCTTCCTTGAAGAAAGCGACTTGATCAGCGGCGACGCCGAGGCCGGCAAAAAACGCTACAGCGTGACCGACGCCGGTCGTTTGTCCCTAAGCGAACAAGCGGTAGCGCTGGACGGCGTGCGCATGCGCATCGACGTCAGCAAACGCTCGTTGCGCGGCCATGACCGGCCGCCGGAAATCCACGAGGCGGTGCACAACCTGCGCCACGCCTTGCAACTGCACCACGGACGCTGGAGCGCGGAAGAAATCCAGCGGGTTGCCGCGCTGCTCAACGACACCGCCAAAGCCATCGTCGACGGCCCTGCCGTTCAATCTGCCCCGGAGAAAGCCGAATGACTGCAGTCGATACGCAAACCATTCACCGCGTGATGCACGAAATCAAACGCCGCAAACTCGAAGTCCTGCGCGTGGTCGACCTGACCCCGCGCATGCGCCGCATCACCCTCGGCGGGCCGGAACTGGCCGGGTTCATCAGCCTGGGCACCGACGATCACGTCAAGCTGCTGTTTCCGCAGAATGCCGAACAGGCTGCGGCGCTGGAAACCATGGTGCTCGGCGCCGGCAAGGACAACGGCCCGCTGCCCGAGATGCGCGACTACACCCCGCGCCGCTACGACCTGGAAAAACTCGAGCTGGACATCGACTTCGTCCTGCACGGCGACGGCCCTGCCTCGACCTGGGCTGAACAGGCCAGACCCGGGCAATTCCTGCACATCGGCGGGCCACGCGGTTCGATGATCGTGCCGGACATCTTCGACAGCTATCTGCTGATCGGCGACGAAACCGCCCTCCCCGCCATCGCCCGCCGCCTTGAAGGCCTGGCGGCCAATCGCAAGGCGCTGGTGGTGATCGAAGTGGAGAACGGTGCCGAGCAACAAGTGCTGGAAAGTAAGGCGCAGGTCAATGTGA
Organism: Pseudomonas sp. MWU347; assembly: GCF_017947305.1. NCBI lineage: Bacteria > Pseudomonadati > Pseudomonadota > Gammaproteobacteria > Pseudomonadales > Pseudomonadaceae > Pseudomonas > Pseudomonas sp. MWU347. The sequence continues at coordinate 224,006 of NZ_JAFGZB010000007.1, read as the reverse complement.
TCTGGGTCCTGCGCGACGGGGGCAAGGACAACCTGCTGACCACCGTCAAACAGTTGCAGGCGCCCAAGGGCAATCTGTATGCATGGGTGGCGACCGAGACCAAGGTCTCGCGGCAGATCCGTCGGGTGCTGCTGGATGAGCATGGACTCAATGAGCAGTTCGTCAAAGCCGTCGGCTACTGGCGCGCCGAGGGTTCGGCAGAAGAGTGATTTACCCTTGTGGGAGCGGGCTTGCTCGCGAATGCGGTCGATCATTTAACCATGATGTTGACTGACCTGACGCCTTCGCGAGCAAGCCCGCTCCCACATTGACCTTTTAACTTCGTCCTGACTGCCAGCGGTCGATCCCGATCACCAGCAAGCCAATCAGCACAAACCCCACCAATATCCCTCCGGCATTGATGAACACCTGTGCATAACCCAGCAGCGCCACATCGATGAACGGATACGCATAAGCGCCAAGCAGATGCCCGCGCAGCAACGCGTAAATGAAATACACCAACGGGTAAATCAGCCACAGCGGCAGGTGCCACAGGCGCAACGTGCCTTTGGGTACGCAAAACCACCAGTAACCGAGAAACAGCAGCGGCATCACGTCGTGCAGCAGTTCGTCAGCGATAAACTGCCAGCCCTGCGGATGCCACAAATGCCGTAGCAGAATGCTGTAAGCCAGCCCCACCACAGCAATGCTAACTGCCACCCCGCTACTGACCCACGGTTGCAGAAACCAGCGCTGCGCAGCGGATTCACGCCGGGTGACCGCGCAGGTCAGCACCGTTGCCACCAGCGTGTTGGTCAACACCGTGAAGTAACTGAAGAAACTCACCAGCCCGCCCAACAGGCTGGCATCGACACTCAGCCGCGCAAGGAAAATCAGGTACAGCTGGATACTCAGCCCGGCCCAACCGAGCGTGGCGATGAGCGTGATCAGGCGTCGCCGCGTAACGGCGTCCATCTCAGAGCGGACGCTTGGTGCGCATCAGTTTCACGTACAAGCGCTCGACCTTCTCCCGCGCCCACGGGGTTTTGCGCAGGAAGGTCAGGCTCGACTTGATGCTCGGATCGCTCTTGAAGCAACGGATATCGATGCGCTCGGCCAACCCCGACCACTCGTAATGCGCCACCAGCGCATTGAGGATCTGTTCGAGGGTTACGCCATGCAGCGGATCGGGAGTGTGGTCGTTCATGCCAGGCCTTTGGACGGAGGGAAAATGCACAAGCCGCGCACCTTAGCCGAGGGGCCGGTCAGGTGGAAGGCCTTGGATCAAATGTAGGCCAACCCGAGAAGATCGCAGCCAGCAGCCATCGCCGCAATGCGCCCGTTTGCCGCACTGTTACCGAATCAGAAATGCTGCATGTCTGCAAAAGCCCTTTGTCTTTTTGTTACAGATCATTATCCTGCCGCCCTTCAGCTGAATCGCTTCACTGCCTGCGTCAAATTGAAGCGCTCGGTTTACCCCCGTAAAACACCAAAAAAAGACTGACCCATGCCTGATTTTTCCTTCTCCCGAGACAGCGCTATCTCAGCCCTGCGCCTGCTCGGCGGCTGCACCGCGCTCGGCTTCGCCACCTACGCCCAGGCGGCTCCCGCCTTCGACAGCGACTCACCGTGGATGCTCGGTGACTGGAACGGCACGCGTACCGAACTGGCGGAAAAAGGCTACGACTTCAAACTCGACTACACCGGCGAAATGGGCAGCAACCTGCACGGCGGCTACGACCACGATCGCACCGCGCGTTACAGCGATCAGTTCGGTCTGGGCACGCACCTGGACCTGCAAAAAATCCTTGGCTGGGACGACGCCGAGTTTCAGCTGACCATCACCAAGCGCAGCGGCAACAACATCAGCAACGACCGGATCAACGATCCACGCGTGGGCGGCTTCACCTCGGCCCAGGAAGTCTGGGGCCGTGGCCAGACCACGCGCCTGACGCAGATGTGGTATCAGCAGAAATTCTTCGACCAGAAGCTCGACATCAAGGTCGGCCGGTTCGGTGAAGGCGAAGACTTCAACAGCTTCCCGTGCGACTTCCAGAACCTGGCGTTCTGCGGCTCGCAGGTCGGCAACTGGGTCGGCGGCATCTGGTACAACTGGCCGGTCAGCCAGTGGGCGCTGCGGGTCAAATATCACCTGACCCCAGAGCTGTACGCCCAGGTCGGCGCCTACGAGCAGAACCCGTCGAACCTCGATCGCGGCAACGGCTTCAAACTCAGCGGCAGCGGCACCCAGGGCGCCGTGTTGCCGGTCGAACTGGTGTGGACGCCGAAACTCAATGGTCTGCCGGGTGAATACCGCGCCGGTTACTACTACAGCAGCGCCAAGGCTGCTGACGTCTATAAGGACCAGAACGGCCAGCCTGCCGCGCTGAGCGGCGAAGCCTACCGCAGCGCGTCGAGCAAGCACGGCGTGTGGTTCGGTGCGCAGCAGCAAGTCACCAGCATCGCCAGCGACCACTCGCGCGGCTTGAGCGTGTTTGCCAACGCGACGATGCACGACAAGAAAACCAACGCGATCGACAACTACGTGCAGGCCGGCGTCGTCTACAAAGGCCCGTTCGATGCCCGCGCCAAAGACGACATCGGTTTCGCCCTGGCCCGCGTCCACGTCAACCCGGCCTTCCGCAAAAACGCCGAAGCGAGCAATCAGGCGCACGCCGTCTACGACTATGACGACCCGTCCTTCCTGCCGCCGCAGGACACCGAATACAGCGCCGAACTGTATTACGGCGTGCACGTTGCCAACTGGCTGACCGTGCGCCCGAACCTGCAATACATCCGCCATCCGGGCGGCGTGGACCAGGTCGATGACGCACTGATCGCGGGGATCAAGATCCAGTCGTCGTTCTAAAGATTTACGCGAATCCCCAAGGTGGGAGCGGGCTTGCTCGCGAAGGCGGCGTGTCAGTCGATGCATCAGCCTTCTGATACACCGCTTTCGCGAGCAAGCCCGCTCCCACAGGGGGATTGATGAAATTCGTTAGCTAGACAAGTTTTTATCTGAACCATACCTGCGCCCAATCGTCATCTAGAGTGACTAAAGCGCGGGACTAAATAAACGTCACGGAGAATCACACTATGAGCACCGAAAGTGCTTCGAGTCGGGGCCGTCTGTTACCGAGCCTGCTCGGCATTCTGCTTCTACTGATGGGCCTGGCCATGTTGGCCGGGGGAGTCAAGCTGAGCATGCTCGGCGGCTCGCTGTACTACCTGCTGGCCGGTATCGGCATTGCGCTGAGCGGCATTCTGTTGCTGCTGCGTCGTCGTGCAGCGCTGGGCCTGTACGCCATCGTGCTGTTCGCCAGCACGGTCTGGGCCTTGTGGGAAGTCGGTCTGGACTGGTGGCAACTGGTGCCGCGTCTGGCCCTGTGGTTCGTTCTCGGCATCGTGATGTTGTTGCCGTGGTTCCGTCGTCCCCTGCTGCTCAATGGCCCGGCGCCGATGGGCACGGGTGGCCTGACCGTGGCCGTGGTGCTGGCCGGCGTCACTGCCCTGGCCAGCCTGTTCACCCACCCGGGCGAAACCTTTGGCGAACTGGGCCGCGACACCGCGGACATGACCAGCACCGCACCGCAAATGCCTGATGGCGACTGGCAGGCCTATGGCCGCACCGAGTTCGGCGACCGCTATTCGCCGCTGAAGCAGATCACTCCGGCCAACGTCGGCAAGCTGCAAGAAGCCTGGCGCATCCAGACCGGCGACCTGCCAACCGCAGATGACCCGGTCGAGCTGACCAACGAAAACACCCCGCTCAAAGTCAACGGCATGCTCTATGCCTGCACCGCGCACAGCAAAGTGCTGGCACTGGACCCGGACACCGGCAAGGAAATCTGGCGCTTCGACCCACAGATCAAAAGCCCGGTGGGCTTCAAGGGCTTCGCCCACATGACCTGCCGTGGCGTGTCGTACTACGACGAAGCCGCTTACGCGAAAGCTGATAACGCCGCCTCGGCCGTTATCTCCGAAGCCGGCAAAGCCGTTGCCCAGGCCTGCCCGCGTCGTCTGTACCTGCCAACTGCCGATGCACGCCTGATCGCCCTGAACGCCGACACCGGCAAGATCTGCGAGGGCTTCGGCAAAAACGGCGTGGTCGACCTGACCCAAGGCATCGGCCCGTTCACCGCCGGTGGCTACTACTCCACCTCGCCAGCGGCGATTACCCGTGATCTGGTGATCATGGGCGGTCACGTCACTGACAACGAGTCGACCAACGAGCCATCGGGCGTGATCCGCGCTTTCGACGTGCGCGACGGCCACCTCGTGTGGAACTGGGACAGCGACAAGCCGGACGCCACCGAGCCGTTGGCGCCGGGCGAAACCTACAGCCGCAACTCGGCCAACATGTGGTCGCTGGCCAGCGTCGACGAAAAACTCGGCATGGTTTACCTGCCACTGGGCAACCAGACTCCAGACCAGTGGGGCGCAGACCGCACCCCAGGCGCCGAGAAATTCAGCGCCGGCATCGTTGCCCTCGACCTGGCCACCGGTAAAGTGCGCTGGAACTACCAGTTCACCCACCACGACCTGTGGGACATGGACGTTGGCAGCCAGCCAACCCTGCTCGACATGAAAACCGCCGACGGCGTGAAACCGGCGCTGATCGCCCCGACCAAACAGGGCAGCCTGTACGTCCTCGACCGTCGTGACGGCACGCCGATCATCCCGATCAAGGAAATCCCGGTTCCGCAAGGCGCCGTGAAAGGCGACCACACCGCACCGACCCAGGCCCGTTCGGACCTCAACCTGCTGGCCCCGGAACTGACCGAAAAAGCCATGTGGGGCGCCAGCCCGTTCGACCAGATGCTGTGCCGCATCCAGTTCAAGGAACTGCGCTACGAAGGCCAATACACGCCTCCGTCGGAACAGGGCAGCCTGATCTATCCGGGTAACGTCGGCGTGTTCAACTGGGGCGGCGTCTCGGTCGACCCGGTTCGCCAGATGCTGTTCACCAGCCCGAACTACATGGCCTTCGTTTCGAAAATGGTGCCACGCGAGAAAGTCGCCGCCGGCAGCAAACGCGAGAGCGAAACCGCTGGCGTGCAGCCAAACACCGGCGCGCCATACGCGGTGATCATGCACCCGTTCATGTCGCCACTGGGCGTACCGTGCCAGGCCCCGGCCTGGGGCTACGTTGCCGGTATCGACCTGACCACCGGTAAAGTTGTGTGGAAACGCAAAAACGGCACCAGCCGCGACAGCTCGCCAATCCCGATCGGCTTCACCCTGGGCGTACCAAGCATGGGCGGTTCGATGGTCACTGCAGGCGGCGTCGGCTTCCTCAGCGGCACCCTCGATCAGTACCTGCGCGCCTACGACGTGAACACCGGTAAAGAACTGTGGAAATCGCGTCTGCCTGCAGGCGGTCAAGCGACTCCGATGACCTACACCGGCAAGGACGGCAAGCAATACGTGCTGCTCGTTGTTGGCGGTCACGGTTCGCTGGGCACCAAGATGGGTGACTATGTGATTGCGTACAAACTGCCGGAATAAGTTTTAGCGGCGGTAAAGGAAAGGCGATGCTCCGTGAGGGGCATCGCCTTTTTTGTGCCCACACTTTCTGAGTCCACCGGACAAACCTGTGGGAGCGGGCTTGCTCGCGAAAGCGGTGTATCAACCAATGAGTTTGCCGGCTGACACATTGCCTTCGCGAGCAAGCCCGCTCTCACACTGGACGGTGTCCGTCCTACAGAAGCGCGTTATACGCGGGAGATTTCCGACAAGTCGCGTCGGTTGTGCCTCGGAAGTTGGCTGGATAGGCTCTGGTGGTCGCTGGAAATTCAGCGGCCGGGCGTCGCGGCCTGATAACTGGTGCATAATCGCCAACCTGACAGCACCTCGGATGCCTGTTGGTTGTGTCATGGCGGCTGTGCGCGGGATACCTTCTTTGGGGGTATGCCGATTCCTCAGTTATCGGTCCGCGAACCCGCGTACAGCTGCCACCTCAGATTGCGTCGCGGCAATTGAAGGTAGCTCCACTTCACCAACTGAGAATTCACCATGATCAAACCCACACCCAATCCCCCAGAAACCTCGCCCTACGAATCCCTCGATTCCAGAAAACTCCACGACGCCGCCGAGCGTGCGCTGGATCACTACCTGAAACCCTCCGCCGCCGCGGTGAGATTCCACAAACCCAGCAGCATGTTCCAGGTCGCCCCGGACATGGACAACGAAAGCCTGCTGGTCCACGCCTGCGAATCACTGGCCCAAGCCAGCCTCATGACCAGCGACATCGCCGCGTACATCGACATCCCGCAGCGCCGGACGATACTGGCCATTCAGCAAATCATCATGCTCGCCGAACTGGCGGTGAATCGGGTGCTGGATAATGTGGAAATCACCCAATCTGCGGCACACAGCTGAGCCATAGTGGGAGCGGGCTTGCTCGCGAAAGCGTCAGCACATCCAACACTTGCGGTGACTGACACACCGCTTTCGCGAGCAAGCTCGCTCCCACAGTGGAATTGGGTGAGTCAGGTGGAGATGGGTCGGCTCGTAGGCCGCCATCGCGAGCAGGCTCACTCCTACAGTTTGAACCCGGTGCATTCAGTTGGAGATCGGTTGGCTGTCAGGCCGCCATCGCTGGCAAGCCAGCTCCCACAGTTTTGATTCGTGTATGCCCCATGCGGCGCAGCCGCCCCACTCAAAACAATGAGCGCAAGCTCGAGTACCGCTCTTGATCTTGATCCACGGGCGACGTCGGAAGGCTGAGTGGAGGGATTGATCCGGGGGTGGGAGCGCAGCGACCGTTTGGCGCAGCCAAACACAGCGAGAGGAGGTGCAGCGAAGCAAACCGGAGGCGCTGCCCCACGGATCAGTCCCGGAGCGAAGGAACCCCGAGCCCCAGCGAGCGGGCCGAACGCAGGAGCAAGCCTTTTCGGTTACCTTTTCGGCGTCTGGAAAAGGTGACTCGCCGTAAGGGCGAAACCGCCAGCCGCCACACCCAAAAAAACGGATATACCCCCAAAACCCCAAGAACCTGGTCGGCCCAAAGGCCGCCAAGTCCAAAGCGTGACGCCTGTCAAAACCCTGAACACCCAAGCAGAAACACCGCCCCCCATTGAAACCACCCAAAGCCTGCCCCATCTAAGACCCATACCCCATTGCGCAGGTGCCCCATGAGCGACCAGCAAGAATTCCCGGACAACCCCGACGACTACACCGAAGCAGAACACATCGAACACACCTCATCCGGCAAAGGCCTGGCCCTGCCCGGCCAGAACCTGCCGGACAAGGTCTACGTCATCCCGATCCACAACCGCCCGTTCTTCCCGGCCCAAGTGCTGCCGGTCATCGTCAACGAAGAACCCTGGGCCGAAACCCTCGATCTGGTGAGCAAATCCGACCACCACTCCCTGGCCCTGTTCTTCATGGACACGCCCCAGGAAGACCCGCGCCACTTCAACACCGGCGCCCTTCCCGAATACGGCACGCTGGTCAAGGTCCATCACGCCAGCCGTGAAAACGGCAAACTGCAATTTGTCGCCCAAGGCCTGAGCCGCGTACGCATCAAGACCTGGCTCAAGCACCACCGCCCGCCGTATCTGGTCGAAGTCGAATACCCGCACCAGCCCACCGAGCCGACCGACGAGGTCAAGGCCTACGGCATGGCGCTGATCAACGCGATCAAGGAACTGCTGCCGCTCAACCCGCTGTACAGCGAAGAGCTGAAGAACTACCTCAACCGCTTCAGCCCCAACGATCCATCGCCGCTGACCGACTTCGCTGCCGCCCTCACGTCGGCGACAGGTAATGAACTGCAAGAAGTGCTCGACTGCGTGCCAATGCTCAAGCGCATGGAAAAAGTCCTGCCGATGCTGCGCAAGGAAGTCGAAGTCGCGCGCCTGCAAAAAGAAATCTCTGCCGAGGTCAACCGCAAGATTGGCGAGCATCAGCGCGAGTTCTTCCTCAAGGAACAACTCAAGGTGATCCAGCAGGAACTCGGCCTGACCAAGGACGACCGCAGCGCCGATCTCGAACAGTTCGAGCAACGCCTGGAAGGCAAAGTGCTGCCGGCACAGGTGCAGAAACGGCTTGAAGAGGAAATGAACAAACTGTCGATCCTTGAAACCGGCTCGCCAGAGTACGCGGTCACCCGCAACTACCTCGACTGGGCGACCTCGGTGCCGTGGGGCGTGTACGGCGAGGACAAACTCGACCTCAAGCACGCGCGCAAGGTGCTCGACAAACACCACGCCGGCCTCGACGACATCAAGGACCGCATCCTCGAATTCCTTGCGGTCGGTGCCTATAAAGGCGAAATCAGCGGCTCCATCGTCTTGCTGGTCGGCCCGCCGGGCGTGGGTAAAACCAGCGTCGGCAAATCCATCGCCGAATCCCTTGGCCGGCCGTTCTACCGCTTCAGCCTCGGCGGCATGCGTGACGAAGCCGAGATCAAGGGCCACCGCCGCACCTACATCGGCGCGCAACCGGGCAAACTGGTGCAGGCGTTGAAAGACGTCGAAGTGATGAACCCGGTGATCATGCTCGACGAGATCGACAAGATGGGCCAGAGCTACCAGGGCGACCCGGCGTCGGCGCTGCTGGAAACCCTCGACCCGGAACAGAACGTCGAATTCCTCGATCACTATCTCGACCTGCGCATGGACCTGTCGAAAGTCCTGTTCGTATGCACCGCCAACACCCTGGATTCGATTCCCGGGCCGTTGCTGGACCGCATGGAAGTGATTCGCCTGTCGGGCTACATCACCGAAGAAAAAGTCGCCATCGCCAAGCGTCACCTGTGGCCGAAACTGCTGGAAAAGGCTGGCGTGTCCAAGGGCAGCCTGAGCATCAGCGACAGCGCACTCAAGGCCTTGATCGACGGTTACGCCCGCGAAGCCGGGGTGCGCCAACTGGAAAAACAGATGGGCAAACTGGTGCGCAAAGCGGTGATGAAGCTGATCGACGACCCGAAAGCAGTGATCAAGCTCGGGCCGAAAGACCTCGAAGCCTCGCTGGGCCATCCGGTGTTCCGCAATGAACAAGTGCTGTCCGGCACCGGCGTCATTACCGGTCTGGCCTGGACCAGCATGGGCGGCGCGACCCTGCCGATCGAAGCCACGCGGATCCATACGCTCAATCGCGGCTTCAAACTCACCGGACAACTGGGCGATGTGATGAAAGAGTCGGCGGAGATCGCCTACAGCTACGTCAGCTCGCACCTCAAACAGTTCGGTGGCGATGCGAAATTCTTCGACGAAGCCTTCGTCCACCTGCACGTACCGGAAGGTGCCACACCGAAAGACGGCCCGAGCGCCGGCGTGACCATGGCCAGCGCCCTGCTCTCGCTCGCCCGCAATCAGCCGCCGAAAAAAGGCGTGGCGATGACCGGCGAACTAACCCTGACCGGGCATGTACTGCCGATTGGCGGCGTGCGTGAGAAGGTGATCGCGGCGCGGCGGCAGAAGATCTTCGAACTGATCCTGCCGGAGCCGAACCGGGGCAACTTTGAGGAGTTGCCGTATTATCTGAAGGAAGGGATTACGGTGCACTTTGCCAAGCGCTTTGCGGATGTAGCGAAAGTTTTGTTCTGATTCATACATTGGTCGTTATCAATCAAACAACGATAACGACCAATACTTCTTCGCATAGCCGAGCACTTCATAATTGCCAAGCGATATAAAAAACTGACATTTCTGACAGTTCCGAAGTTTTCTATCTTGAATAAGCTCTACCTTGTTTCTCCCCCCAGGTTAGACACAGGAGCTTCAAGATGAATAACTCAAAAGATGCAAGGACGTTTGCTCGCGGTATTTTGACAGCCTACATCCCAGAGGACGTCAACTTCTCGACCGATAAACTAATCATAAGTACTCATAAAGAAACCCTAGCCCTGGAAGGAATCTACCGCCGTCCTGACCAACCGAATTTTTCAAGAAACGTCAGGGTTTTCCTGACAAAAAAAGACCAGAAGTATCCGGACAATGGCAGGCATGACTTTCCTGCAGAAAATATCAGAGTCGAATATGACGGAAATTTTAACGCCGATTTTTTAGGACCATTCCGGGAGAAGGCGTTATTTTTCTCAACCTTGACCCTGTCACCCATCGCTACTCCTGTGCGATGGATATAAGTTTCACAAAAGAGGGCAGTGACGAAAGTTTTCCTGTTATTTGCTCATTTACCATGATCCATCAATAGTCTGCTGCTGATCAAAGTCAGCATTTTTGCATCGGCCGACGCTAAGTTGCCGGATTATCTGAAGGAGGGCATTACCGTGCACTTCGCCAAGCGCTTTGCGGATGTGGCGAAAGTGTTGTTCTGACAGTTATCCAGAGCCTGACACGCCGCCTTCGCGAGCAAGCCCGCTCCCACAGGGTTCTGTAGTGAACACAGCATTTGTGGTCACCACACAACTACTGTGGGAGCGGGCTTGCTCGCGAAGGCGTCTGTGGCAACACCACAGAACCGCCTGACCGTCACACTTTGTCTCATCTTCAGTTATGCTCGCCGTTCGTCGTCAACGCCGGAGCCACTGAGCCTATGTCCGCCACTCGCCTGTTTGTCCCTCTCGCCCTCTCTTTGCTGGCCGCCTGCGCCACGCAGCCAAAACAGAACGTGACCGTGGAAAACCAGAGCGAATGCCCCGTGCAGTTGACCAACGGACAAAACCTGATCGTGATGCTGCCGAGCAACCCGACCACGGGCTATCGCTGGGCAATTCAGGACTCCGCCGGCGGCGTGCTACATGCACTCAGCCCTGAGGTTTACAGCAGTCCGAAAGATTCCGGCATGGTCGGCGCGGGCGGTTTTTCCACCTGGCGCTTTCAGGCCTTCGCCACCGGCACCGGCCGCCTGCGCCTGACTTCGCAGCAGCCCTGGGAACCGGAAGTCGAGCCGGCAGAAACGTTCGACTGCGCCATTTCGGTGAACTGATCGTGGGCTGGCTGATTCTGGCGCTGATGGGCGCGGTGACGTTTCTCTACGGTGTGAGCACCCATGCGGTATTGCTCTGCCTGCTGGTCAAACCGTTACCGGTGCTGGCGCTGCTCGGCTGGCTGCACGATGCGCCACCCAGCGACTATCGACGCTGGATCAGTCTGGGGCTGATTTTCTCTGTGCTCGGTGACGTGTTGCTGGCGTGGCCGGGGGATTTGTTTGTGTTTGGCCTCGGTGCGTTTCTGGTGGCGCATCTGGCGTATCTCAAGGCTTACCTCAGCGACTGCAAACGGCTGGCGCTTTTGCCGCTGGTGCTCGCGCTCGGCGTCGGCGCGGTGCTGCTGGGGATTTTGATTTCCAGTGGCCTCGGGCCGTTGCTAGTGCCAGTGGTCGTCTATGGCACCGCGATCAGCGCCATGCTCTGGCGCGCCCTCGCCCGCCTCGGCACCGATGTGCCCAAGCGTTCGGCGCTGCTGGCGGCGGCGGGTGCGCTGGCGTTCGTGTTCTCCGACAGTGTGATCGGCATTGATCGCTTTGTGGCGCCGTTTCATGCTGCGCCGTACGTGATCATCCTCAGTTACTGGCTGGGCCAGTGGGGGATTGCCGCTTCGGCGTTTTCCGTGAAACACCGCTAATTTTGTAGTGAGGGGATTCATCCCCGATGGGCTGCGCAGCGGCCCTGAAACCGGTCAATCAGGTATGTCAGACAGACCGCGGGCACAGATCTTGGGGCTGCTTCGCAGCCCATCGGGGATAAATCCCCTCGCCACGTCGGACAACCCAAGCATCCCGACGCCACTTTGGCTAAAATGCCGGCCTTTTCATCAACACCGCCGGAACCGCCGTGAGCAAAGAACCCGATCGCATTTTCGCCCAGCCGATGGCCCAGGTGCCTGACTTCGCCTTCAACGAGGACGTGGTGCGGGTGTTCCCGGACATGATCAAGCGCTCGGTCCCGGGTTACCCGACCATTGTCGAAAACCTCGGCGTACTCGCGGCGCAATTTGCCCAACCGAACAGCGTTCTGTACGACCTCGGTGCTTCGCTCGGCGCCGTGACTCAAGCCTTGCGCCGTCACGTGCGCACCGACGGTTGCCGGGTGATCGCGGTGGATAACTCGGCGGCGATGATCGAACGCTGCCGCGAGTACCTCAACGGTCAGGATTCGATGTTCCAGGAGCTGCTCCCGGTCGAGGTAATCGAAGGCGATATCCTCGCCCTCGAGTTCAAACCGGCCTCGGTGGTGGCACTGAACTTCACCCTGCAATTCATCGCCCCGGAGCAGCGCACCGCGTTGCTCTCGCGTATTCGCCAGTCGCTGCTGCCCGGCGGCGCGCTGATTCTCTCGGAGAAGCTGCGCTTCAACGACGCCGAAGAACACGCGCTGCTCACCGATCTGCACGTCGCGTTCAAACGCGCCAACGGCTACAGCGAACTGGAAATCGCCCAGAAGCGCAGCGCCATCGAAAACGTCATGAAGCCCGACAGCCTCGAAGAACACCGCGAACGCCTGCTGGCCGCCGGGTTCTCGAAAGTCGTGCCGTGGTTCCAGTGTCTTAACTTTGCCTCGTTGATTGCCTTGCCATGATTGATCTGTCCCCCCTCGCCCGCCGTCTGGCCGGCACCCCGCTGGCCGACTGGGCCAACACCCTGCAAGGGCAACTCGACAAGAAAATGGAGAAAGGTCACGGCGATCTGGAGCGCTGGCAGAGTGCGCTGGACGCGTTGCCGAAACTTGAGCCGACTGAAGTCGATCTGCTCAACGGCCTGAAACTGGACACCGACTGCGACGACGAAACCCGCGCGCAGATGCGCACCGCGCTGATGGGCCTGTCGCCGTGGCGCAAGGGGCCGTTCGACCTGTTCGGGGTGCACGTCGACACCGAATGGCGCTCGGACTGGAAGTGGTCGCGGGTCGCCCCGCATCTGGACCTGAAGGGCAAACGCATCCTCGACGTTGGTTGCGGCAACGGCTATTACATGTGGCGCATGCTCGGCGCCGGTGCCGACAGCGTGATCGGCGTCGATCCGAACTGGCTGTTCTTCTGCCAGTTCCAGGCCGTGCAGCGTTATCTGTCCGAGCCGAATGCCTGGCACCTGCCGTTCCCGTTCGAAGACCTGCCGCCGAACCTCGAAGGCTTCGACACAGTGTTTTCGATGGGCGTGTTCTACCACCGACGTTCGCCGATCGAGCATTTGCTGGCGCTGAAGGATTGCCTGGTCAAGGGCGGCGAACTGGTGCTGGAAACGCTGGTGGTGGAAGGCGACAAGCATCAGGTGCTGGTGCCGGAAGATCGCTACGCGCAAATGCGCAACGTGTGGTTCCTGCCGTCGGTACCGGCGCTGGAATTGTGGCTGCGTCGGGCAGGTTTCACCGATGTGAAATGCGTGGACATCAGCACCACCACCGTTGAAGAACAACGCGGTACCGAGTGGATGAAGTATCAATCGTTGAGCGATTTCCTTGATCCCGAGGATCACAGCAAGACTATCGAAGGGCTGCCGGCGCCGCTGCGCGCGGTGATTGTCGCGAAGAAATAACCCGATCCCCCCTACACGGGAGATCCCCCCTGTGGGAGCGGGCTTGCTCGCGAAAGCGGTGTATCAGGCAACATTTTAATCGCCTGACACACCGCTTTCGCGAGCAAGCCCGCTCCCACATTGGGTCTTGTGTTTATTCAGTGGGTTTTGCGCGACGGGCTCTGAAGAACTCGGTCAGCACCGCCCCACACTCCTCCGCCAGCACCCCACCTTCATACAACACCCGGTGATTCAAAAAGCCCTGGGTAAAGAACTGTCCCTGACTCTGCACAATCCCGGCTTTCGGCTCCAGCGCGCCATACACCACCCGGGCAATGCGTGAATGCACGATCAGCCCGGCGCACATGCTGCACGGTTCCAGCGTCACGTACAGCGTGCTGCCGGGCAGGCGATAGTTGCTGACAGCTTGCGCAGCGGCGCGGATCGCGACCATTTCCGCGTGGGCACTCGGGTCGCTGGTGGTGATCGGGCAGTTGTAGCCACGCCCGATGATTTCACCGTCCTGCACCAGCACCGCGCCCACCGGCACTTCGCCGAGGGCTGCGCCTTGGGCAGCAAGCTCCAGCGCTTCGCGCATGAAATCGCGGTCACGGCTGCGGTCGATGATCGCGGCGGGGCGAATCTGGCGCATCACTTCACCTCGATGGCGGCCATCAGGCCGGTTTCCATGTGGTCGATCACGTGGCAATGGAACATCCATACCCCCGGGTTATCCGCCACCAGCGCCACTTGCGCACGCTCGTTCTTGCCCAGCAGATAGGTGTCGGTGAAGTACGGCGTGATCTTGTGCCGGTTCGACGCAATCACCTTGAAGCTCATGCCGTGCAGGTGAATCGGGTGCTGATACTGAGTCATGTTCTTCAGTTCGAAGATGTAGCTCTGGCCCAGTTTCAGGCTGGCAATCGGCCGATCGGCGCAGGTCTTGTCCGTGATGTCCCAGGCCTTGCCGTTGATCTGCCACAGGCTCGGTGGCTTGCCGTTGTCGACATTCACCGACACCGAACCGACCCATTCGAAATTGAAGTTGAGTTTCTCGGCATTCGCCAGATCCGGCTCGGCCACCGGGTTGGCGGGCAAGGCTTTCGGCCACTCGGTTGGCGCATCGTTATTGGCCACCGAGCGCAAGGTTCCCAGTCGCACCGGGCCGTTGCGCAGCGACAACTCTTCTCCGGCCGGCGGCGCCTTGATCGCCAGGCAAATGCGCATGCCGGGGCCGAGCCAGTATTCCTTGCCCAGCGGCCGCGGCTCGATCGGGTTGCCGTCCAGCGCATAGATCTGCGCTTCGACGCCGGGGATGTTGATGCGATAGGTCAGGGTGTTGTCGAGGTTGAGCAAACGCACCCGGGTGATCTGCCCCGCCGGCAACTCGATCACCGGCGTTGGCACACCGTTGATGGTCGACAAGCGCCCCGCCGTACCGCCACGCGCCGCTTCACGGGGAATGCTGAACTCGACGAAATTGCCTTGCTCGTCGATGTGCCAGTTCTTCAGACTCAGGGTCTTTTCGTACTTGAAACCGGTCGGCTCGCGCTCTTCGACAATCAACGGCCCGACCAGCCCGCGCCCCAGCTCTTCGCTGCTGCTGACGTGCGGGTGATACCAGTAGCTGCCCGCGTCCGGCACGCGGAATTTGTAATCGAAGTATTCACCGGGCAGCACCGGCAATTGCGAGACGTACGGCACACCGTCCATCTCCAGCGGCAAACGGATGCCGTGCCAGTGAATGGTGGTCGCCACCGGCAGGTGGTTGATGAAACGCACCCGCAGCCACTCGCCCTGACGCACACGCAGTTCGGTGCCCGGCGCCGACGGGCCGAACGCCCAGGCCTCGGTCTTGTGCCCTGGCACCAATTCAACGTCCAGTGGCGCCGCGATCAGCTCGTAGTCGTGGCCCGCGTCAGCATCGGCCATCTTGCCCAGCCAGTAGCGCGACGCGCCTCCCGCTCCGACACCAACGACAACAAGACCGGCCAGGCCACCGAGGATTTGGCGACGGGTAAAGGACATGAACTCAACTACCTCACGTATCTGCGTCGGGCACCGGGCCCGCAAAAGGCAAATACGATACACCTGCAATTGCGAAACAGTAAGGGCAGCGCGGCGGATGGACGCAGTTGCGCCTCGCGCGTACACGATTTCAACTGCTCAGGTGACATAACTATGTAGTGCACATGCATCGAACAGCCGCGCCATCCTGTGCCACCCGTTACTCAAGGACAGAGAGCCCAAACACATGCCCAACCCGATGCCCAACGCCGCCGACAAGGCCGCGCTCAAGGCGATTGCCGCCACCGTCATCCAGACCTGCCCGAGCCTGCAGGACGCTGCTCGACAGGTCGCCAGCGACTTGTTGATCAAATACCAGGTCCACGGCCTCGACCCGGATCAGGTGTATTTCCACCGCTTCGACGCCTCGCAAAGCAGTTCGAATGCCTTCACCGGCTGGGAGCACGTGCACGCCACGCCCACGTCAAGCATGACCCTGACCCAGTTGGTGATTCACCGCTTTCGCGTCGCCGATCAGGACAACGCCGACCTGCTCGATGTCTATGGCGGTTTCTATACTGCCGGTCCCGACGCCCGTACCTTCGATGAACGCAATGAAGTGCGCCTGCATAGCAACGATGTGCTCAAGGACTTCTGGAGCATCGACTTCAGCGCGCTGTACGACGCTCAACTGAACGCATTCTGGAACACCAGCGGCAGCGACTTTCGTACCCTGGCCAAGTGTAAT
The DNA here is from genome assembly GCF_017947305.1 of Pseudomonas sp. MWU347. Classification (NCBI taxonomy): domain Bacteria; kingdom Pseudomonadati; phylum Pseudomonadota; class Gammaproteobacteria; order Pseudomonadales; family Pseudomonadaceae; genus Pseudomonas; species Pseudomonas sp. MWU347. Next base: position 207,853 of record NZ_JAFGZB010000007.1, on the reverse strand, counting down.
TTCCTGATCAAAGCACTGCAGGCGCGGGACAAACGCCAGTTGAGTGACGAGGATTTCCAGTTTGTCACGCAAGCGGCGATCGGCCCTCTGACGTGGCCGGTCAGCCTGCCAATGCTGCAGACCAGCCACCCTTGCCCGAACAGTGTGCGCACGCTGGATCTGACCGGTTACGCCGCTATCAACGTCCTGCGTTTCGTCGCGCCCCAGGGGCGGCAGATCCTCTACCTGCCCGGCGACAGCGATGCCTTCCATGTACGGGAAAGCGCCACCGACCTGCACTTCTGGATCCTGCAGCGGATGAACACACCTGCCGCGCGCGAGACATTCCTTGCGCATTTCTCGCTGGCCGACCGGCAGCAGATCAACGCCAATCTTGGTGACCTGATGAATCGCCTGGTGGCCACGTGGGGCCGCTACGATCACTCGATGATCAATCAGGACAACCGCGCGGTCAGCGGCGACGCCTTCACCTGGCTGAGTGACTCGACCCGTACGGCGATGTTTGCCGAAGCCAGCCTGTCCCTGACCTCCAACGGTGAACTGCGCAAGAAGCTGTGGATCGGCTACCTCAGCGCCGGGGTCAAGGTGTTCGGGCCAATGGCCGTGGTCGGCTGGCCAGTCGCATTGCCGGTGATCGGCGCCAGCATTGCCAACATGGGGCTGAACATCGATCAGGCGGTCAATGGCAAAACCGCCGCCGAGCGCAAAGCCGGGATTCTCGGTGCGGTGCTCAGCGGTATCGACATGCTGTTCAACCTGCTGGTCCTCAAAGGCCCTGGATCGCTGGCCGAGGTCGGCCCCGAGGTGGATGCCGCCGAGGCAGCGGAGATGGCCGACCTGACCGATAAAGGCGGGACGCCGATGGGTGGGCCTCAACTGCCGATTGCCACGCCCTTGATTGAAGACACCCCGCGACCGGTCGTTCCGCCGAACTGGCAAGCCAATGAGTTGCTCGACGGCATTACGCCGGTGAGCGAGCCCGGAAAATTCCAGGGCATTTATCTGCTCGATTCGAACCCCTCAACCGCCATCTTGATGGATGACACCGCCTATTACGTACGCTACGAAGCCGATATCAACGGCAGCGGACAATGGGCGGTCATTGATCCCGAGCATCCCCACGGCTTTACTCGTTCGATCCCGGTACGCCTGAACCCTGAGGGTGAATGGGAAACCATGCCGCGCGCGGGACTCAGCGGCGGCGGCAAGCCTTCGGGTCTGGCCGGATCGAGCAGTCGCAGCCCGGTGGTCGCCCTGCCCGCCTCGCAATACGACGTGCCTGCCCCCCTCAAGACGCATCTGGAGGAAGGCGCCGCCGGGATGAATGACGAAGCCCTGCGTGACTTCTACGACAGCTTGAACGAGTTCGATGCCTACCGCGATTTCAAGGTCATTCGCAAACGCCTGTATCACGATGCACTGGATTTTTTCAGCACGCTGCGCCTGCCCGATCGTCCTCCGGTGCCAGCCCTGGCGGCAGATGCGACCGCCGAAGAAATCATCGAAAAAATCCTCGAACATGCCCGGGGCCTGGTCATCGGCGAGAGCCACACGGCCATCGGCAGCAAGCAATGGCTGATCGAGAACATGCAATTGCTCGCCAGCAAACAGGTGAAGAGCCTGTACATGGAGCACCTGCTGACCGATTTCCATCAAGCCGCGCTGGATGAGTTCTTCCGCACGGGCAACATGCCGCAAAAACTGGAGGCCTATCTCAAGTCACTCGACGTCGGCAACATGACCGATCCGCTCAAGCGCTACACGTTCCTGGAATTGGTCAAGGAAGCCAGAAAGCAGGGGATCCATGTACAAGCCATCGATTGCATGGCGAGTTACCGACTCAACGGCATGGATCTGCCGACCGGCAACAACACCGCGCGGCAGAAAATGATGAATTACTTCGCGCGTCTGATGATCCGTGCCGATCAGTCCGCACGCGGCGCGCACAAATGGGTGGCGCTGATGGGCAACTCTCACTCCAACACTTTTGATGGGGTTGCCGGCGTCAGCGAACTGGAAGAGGCAATCGGCATTCGCGTCGAGGATGTCGCCGAAGGGACTTCACGGGGCATTGAAGTCGATCCCGGGAGAATCCTGCCCTTGGGCGGTACGGCGCACGATCGTTCCGCGCTGGTCAGAGGCGACTTGCGCCTGCAAATCGAAACACCCTGGACCGCGCACACGATGACCGAATTCGAAACCCTGCTGCCTCGCTACGGCATGTACTCCCTGAAGCAGCAACCCAACCTGACGTTCATCGTTCATCGCAGCCGCACCCGAGAACTGGTACGGACCGTCATCGACACCGACGGCAAACATTTCTACATCGAACGCCCCGGCTGGCCTTCGGTGAGCGGTAAACGCTACCCGAGCATGAAAGCGCTGCTGCAAGCTCTGGATGACATGGGCATGCAACTGGGTGGCTGGTCAAAACCGCTGTAACGCAAAAACAGAAAAGCCGTGTGAAACGGATTTCACACGGCTTTTCGGTTGCGGCGATCAAGCCTTTACGGCTTGCGCGGGATCACTCCCACTCAATGGTCGCCGGCGGCTTGCTCGACACGTCGTAAGTGACGCGCGAAATACCTTCGATTTCATTGATGATGCGGCCGGAGACGGTTTCCAGCAGTTCGTAAGGCAGGTGTGCCCAACGTGCGGTCATGAAGTCGATGGTTTCCACGGCACGCAGGGCCACGACCCAGGCGTAACGACGGCCGTCGCCGACCACGCCAACCGATTTCACTGGCTGGAACACCACGAAGGCCTGGCTGACTTTGTGATACCAGTCGGCTTTGCGCAGTTCTTCGATGAAGATATGGTCGGCGCGACGCAGCAGGTCGGCGTATTCCTTCTTCACTTCACCGAGGATGCGCACGCCCAGACCCGGGCCCGGGAACGGGTGACGGTAGACCATGTCGTACGGCAGGCCCAGTTCCAGACCCAGACGACGGACTTCGTCCTTGAACAGTTCGCGCAGTGGCTCGACCAGTTTCAGGTTCATTTCTTCCGGCAGGCCGCCCACGTTGTGGTGCGACTTGATCACGTGGGCCTTGCCGCTTTTCGCGCCAGCCGACTCGATCACGTCCGGGTAGATGGTGCCTTGCGCCAGGTACTTGATGTTGTCCAGCTTGCAGGATTCGGCATCGAACACGTCGATGAAGGTACGGCCGATGATCTTGCGCTTCTTCTCCGGATCGGCTTCGCCGGCCAGGTTGTTCAGGAACTGCTCTTCCGCGTTGGCGCGGATCACCTTGACGCCCATGTTCTCGGCGAACATGGCCATCACTTGCTCGCCTTCGTGCAGACGCAGCAGGCCGTTGTCGACGAAGACGCAGGTCAGTTGGTCGCCGATGGCTTTGTGCAGCAGCGCCGCAACCACCGAGGAGTCAACGCCGCCGGACAGACCCAGCAGCACGTTGTCGGTGCCGACCTGTGCGCGGATGTTGGCGATGGCGTCTTCAGCGATCTTCGACGGAGTCCACAGGGCTTCACAGCCGCAGATGTCCAGCACGAAGCGCGACAGGATGCGGCCGCCCTGCTTGGTGTGGGTCACTTCCGGGTGGAACTGCACGCCGTAGTAAGCGCGCTCGTCGTTGAACATGCCGGCGATCGGGCAGCTTGGGGTGCTGGCCAGGATGTGGAAGTCTTCCGGCATCTTGGTGACCTTGTCACCGTGGCTCATCCACACGTCGAGACCGAACAGGCCGTCGGCGTCGATGTGGTCCTCGATGCCGTCGAGCAGGCGGCTCTTGCCGACTACGTCAACGCGGGCGTAACCGAACTCACGCAGCTCGGAACCTTCAACCTTGCCGCCCAGTTGCTCGGCCATGGTCTGCATGCCGTAGCAGATACCGAAGACCGGCACGCCCAGATCGAAGACTGCCTGTGGGCAGCGCGGGCTGTTGGCTTCGTGCACGGACTCGGGGCCGCCGGCGAGGATGACGCCTTTAGGTGCGAATTCGCGGATCGCCTCTTCGTCCATGTCGAACGGGTGCAGCTCGCAATACACACCGATCTCGCGCACGCGGCGGGCAATCAGTTGGGTGTATTGCGAACCGAAGTCGAGGATCAGGATGCGGTGAGCGTGAATGTCGAGGGCCATGATTCAGTCTCGTCTAAGTAATTCAGAAACAGTCGTGATTCAGAAACAACTCGGGGCTGAATAAAACAGCCCCGGTTGCTTAACGATTTGCTTGAAGCATCAACCTACGCGGTAGTTTGGCGCTTCTTTGGTGATCTGCACGTCGTGAACGTGGGATTCGGCCATACCGGCACCGGTGATCCGCACGAACTCAGGCTTGGTGCGCATTTCTTCGATGTTGGCGCTGCCGGTGTAACCCATCGAGGAACGCAGACCGCCCATCAACTGGTGGATGATCGCCGTCAGGGTGCCTTTGTACGGCACACGGCCTTCGATCCCTTCCGGAACAAGCTTCTCGGCGCCTGCCGAGGAGTCCTGGAAGTAACGGTCGGAAGAACCTTGCGCTTGGGACATGGCGCCCAGCGAACCCATGCCGCGATAAGCCTTGTACGAACGGCCCTGGAACAGTTCGATCTCGCCCGGCGCTTCTTCAGTACCGGCGAACATCGAACCCATCATCACGCAGGACGCACCGGCTACGATGGCCTTGGACAGGTCACCGGAGAAACGGATGCCGCCGTCGGCGATCAACGGCACGCCAGTGCCTTCAAGGGCAGCGGCGACGTTGGCGATGGCACTGATTTGCGGCACGCCGACACCGGCGACGATACGGGTGGTGCAGATCGAGCCAGGGCCGATACCGACCTTGACCGCATCGGCACCCGCTTCGGCCAGGGCCTTGGCGGCTGCGCCGGTGGCGATGTTGCCGCCGATCACCTGCACTTCAGGGAAATTCTCTTTGACCCAGCGAACGCGGTCGATCACACCCTTGGAGTGACCGTGTGCGGTGTCGACCACCACCACGTCCACACCGGCGTTGACCAGCGCGGCAACGCGGTCACCGGTGTCTTTACCGGTACCGACGGCAGCGCCAACGCGCAGACGACCTTGATCGTCCTTGCTGGCCAGCGGGTAGGCTTTGGCTTTTTCGATGTCTTTGACGGTCATCATGCCTTTGAGGGCAAACTTGTCGTCGACGATCAGGACTTTTTCCAGGCGGTGCTTGTGCAGCAACTCGCGGACTTCGTTCTTGTCGGCGCCTTCACGCACGGTGACCAGACGCTCTTTAGGCGTCATCACTTCACGTACGGTGGCTTCCAGACGGGTTTCGAAGCGGACGTCACGGGAGGTGACGATGCCGACCAGGTCGCCATCGTGCAGCACCGGAACGCCGGAAATGTTGTGCATGCGGGTCAGTTCGAACAGGTCACGCACCGTGGCATCAGCCTCGATGGTGATCGGATCTTTCACGACGCCGGCTTCGAACTTCTTGACCTTACGCACTTCGGCAGCTTGCTGCTCGATGGTCATGTTCTTGTGGATGATACCGATACCACCTTCCTGAGCCATGGCGATTGCCAGACGGGCTTCAGTAACGGTGTCCATGGCGGCAGAAACCAGAGGAATATTCAGCTCGATGCCACGGGTAAGGCGGGTCTTGAGACTGACTTCGTTAGGAAGCACCTCGGAATAACCAGGCACTAGGAGAATGTCGTCGAATGTCAGAGCTTCTTGGCTGATACGCAGCATCGCGGGGGCTCCCGAGCGGGAAAATGGAAGCGCGCCATTATAGTCAGACACCCCCTGCTGTTCAATGTAAAACTCAGCTTAATATCAATGTTGCTGATATACGGAGACCCCCGCTGCTACAGCTCCACCTTGACCCAAGAGACAAGTTGATCGAGCCAATCGGCGAACTCATCGATAAAGCTCTGCTTGAACCCGGCTTCCAGCCAGTTGTTGAAGATGAAGCCGAGGTTGGAAAACGCACATTCCTGCAAGAACAGAAAGCCGTTGATGTCGTCTTCATGCCCGCATTCCGGGCAGGTGAAGTTGTCGGTGCGGCCTGGAAACCAGTCTTCCAGGCTTTCGAACAGCGCTTCGCCAACTTCACGGCGGCACTCGGCGCACCCGGCTTCTTCGAGAAAACCCTTGGCCGGGGTGTAGATGCAGCGCTTGACGATGATCTCCAACCCATTGATCGGCTCACCGAAGGGCAGCGCCTCGGGGTGCAGCACCACCGCACGCGCGCCGTCGGCAATCGCATGGGCCATGCGATTGCCGGTGCGGCCGCAAGTGGTCAGCTGTTCTTCGATGATGTTCTTGCGCACCAGCCAGCGCACGATCGCCCGCGCCCGGGGTTCGTGGACCGGCAGGGTGGAGATTTTCGGGACGATGATGCTTTGCGAATTCATGGAAAGTCCTGCGGTATGGCTTCTGACGCCTTCGCGAGCAAGCCCGCTCCCACAGGGATATGCATTCCAATGTGGGAGCGGGCTTGCCCGCGAAGGGGCCCTAAAGGCCGGCAGCTTAATCCCTGACGAAATCCGGTCAAGTGCTCACGCCATACTAATAATGTAGCGCCCGATCAACGCAATCCCGCTCGCCAGCACCAGCCAGGTCACCAATCGGACAAACGCCTCGCGCGACAAGCGCATCGTCAACCGCCGCCCGATCCACAGGCCCAGCGCCATGGCCGGCAACAGACACACCGCCAGCATCAACAAGGGTAGCTCGGCATACACCCCGGCGATGGCGAACAGGCTCAAACGTACCACCGTGCTGCAACTGATCAGCGCACTTTGCGTGGCCCGCGCCGCGTCCTTGGGCAGGCGGCTGTTGAGATAGATCGCATATAGAAAGCCGCCACTGCCAAACAGCGCGCCAAACAGCCCGCCTACCGTGCCCATCGGTAGCGCCCATGCGGCAGACAACTGCGTCGGCCGGGTTTTCACCCACAGGCTGTAAACCGCATAAGTGCTGATGAATAACCCCATCAACAGCAGCAACAGGTCGGATTTGAGGTTGAGCAGGAAAATCACCCCCAACGTGCACCCCACCGCCATGCACGGCAGCAGCCGTAACAACTCAGGCTTCGCCACATCCCGGCGCGAGGGCAGCAGATTGCCGAACGCCGCGACGAAATCCAGCAGCACCAGCAGCGGCACGATTTTCGACAACGGCATGAACAGAATCAGAATCGGCCCCGCGACCAGTGCGGTACCGAACCCGGCAATCCCGAAGACGATATAGGCCAGTGCGATGCCCAGCCCGATCACCGCCCAGCCGCCCGCGCCCCACGTCCACTCGCTCAACAACCCCGCCACGCTCATCGGTCCGCTTCCTTTATAAGCCTGTGATGACTTTAGCCAGCGCCAAGCCTTGCGACTAATATGATCAAAGTCGCCCACCCATCTCAAAAAGGCATACCTGGTGCTTTCAACCCGTCAACTGCGCTATTTCGTGGAAATCGCCGAATGCGGCAGCTTCAGCGCCGCGGCTGAACGCTTGTTCATCGCGCAGTCGGCGCTGAGCCGGCAGATCAAGGACATGGAAGCGCGCCTGCAAACCCCGCTGTTCGAACGCACCGCACGCCAGCCCCGGCTCACGGCGGCGGGTGAGGCGTTTCTGCCCCGGGCCAGAAACCTGCTCAACGAGCTAAGCAAGGCCAGCGCGATGGCGACCGAAGTCGGTAACGGACAACTGGGCACGCTGCGTCTGAGTCATTCCAGCACCGTGTCGATCAACGGGCATTTATTACGTCGGATCAGCACTTATCTCGATCAGCAGCAGGGCGTGTCGCTGGACATCGGCAAGCTGTCCTCCGAGGCGCAGCTTGAGGAACTCGCGGAAGGACGCCTGGACATTGGCCTGTTGCGCCTGCCGGTGCTGCGTCAGCGTGAAGGTATTCAGGTGGTGCCATTGTTCACCGAACGCCTGCTGCTGGCGGTGCCGAACGATCATCGCCTGGCCGATTCAGCCGCTGTCGAATTGGCGCAACTGAAGGACGAGCCGTTTATCTCGATCCCGCATCCGCAGCGTGGCGGGCTCAGTTACTTGTGCGCTGACCTGTGTATGCGTCAGGGCTTTTTTCCCAAAGCGGCGCGGGTGATGTCGCGCAAAACTACGCAGTTGCAGTTGATTCAGGCTGGATTCGGCATCGCCCTGCTGCCCGAATCAATGCAGGACATCGCCCCCGGCGGCGTACGATTCTTACCGCTGAGTGATCCCGATTGCCAAAGCACCGTCGCCCTCGCCTATCGGCAAACCCCCACGTCACTGGTACAACACTTCATCAATATGTTCACAAAACCCTGTGGGAGCGGGCTTGCTCGCGAAAGCGGCGTGTCAGTCGAAACTTGATGTGCCTGCCACACCGCTTTCGCGAGCAAGCCCGCTCCCACAAGGGGTTTTGTGTTGGGTCATGGTGATCGGTAGGCGAATGCCTTTAAACTGCGCCCCATGATTAAAGATCCCTTTGCAAGACTTGGCCTGGACCGTGAAGTCCTGACCGTCAGCCAGCTCAACGGCCGCGCGCGGGTGTTGCTCGAAGACGTGTTCAGCAACATCTGGGTCGAAGGCGAAATCTCCAACCTCGCCCGCCCCGCGTCCGGCCACGTGTATTTCACCCTCAAGGACAGCGGTGCGCAGGTGCGTTGCGCGCTGTTCCGCAATAATGCGGCGCGGGTGCGTCAGGCGCTGAAGGACGGTCTGGCCGTGAAGGTGCGCGGCAAGGTCTCGCTGTTCGAAGGCCGTGGCGACTATCAGCTGATTCTCGATACCGTGGAGCCGGCCGGTGACGGCGCGCTGCGCCTGGCCTTCGATGCACTGAAGGAAAAGCTCAGCGCCGAAGGTCTGTTCAGTGCCGAACGCAAAGTGCCGCTGCCGGCGCATCCGCAACGCATCGGCATCATCAGTTCGCCGACCGGCGCGGTGATTCGCGACATCATCAGCGTGTTCCGCCGCCGGGCGCCGCAGGTGCAACTGACGCTGATCCCGACTGCCGTGCAGGGCCGTGAAGCCACCGCGCAAATCGTCCGCGCCCTGAAACTGGCCGACGCCCGTGGTTTCGACGCGCTGATCCTCGCCCGTGGCGGCGGCTCGCTGGAAGACCTCTGGTGCTTCAACGAAGAAGCCGTGGCCCGCGCGGTCGATGCCTGCGTGACGCCGATTGTCAGCGCCGTCGGGCATGAAACCGACGTGTCGATCAGTGACTTCGTGGCTGACGTGCGCGCCCCAACGCCCTCCGCCGCCGCCGAACTGCTGGCCCCGGATTCGAGCCACCTGATCCGTCAGATCGAAAGTCTGCACCGGCGTCTGGTGATGCGCATGCGCGACCGGCTGATGCGCGATCGTCTGCGCCTGGAAGGCATGGCCCGCCGCCTGCGCCACCCCGGCGAACGCCTGCGTCAGCAAGCACAACGCCTGGATGACCTGGACATGCGTATGCGCCGGGCGTTCGAACGCCAACTGAATACCCGCCGCGAGCGCCTGATCCGTCTGGAAACCCGCCTCGCCGGGCAACACCCGGGGCGGCAACTGGCGATGCTGCGCCAGCGCCTCGACAGCCTCGCCGAACGCCTGCCGCGAGCCATGCGCGAAGGCCTGAAAAGCCGTCGCCTGCAACTGCACAGCCAGATGCAGACGCTGCATGTGGTCAGTCCGCTGGCGACCCTCGGCCGTGGCTACAGCATTCTGCTCGATGAGCGCGGGCACGCGATCCGTAATGCCGCGCAGACCCACACCGGCCAACGCCTGAAGGCCAGACTGGGCGAAGGCGAACTGCAAGTGCGCGTCGAGGATAACCACCTGACGCCTGTCACTCTTTCTTTACTGGACTGATCCATGCCGCGTTTTTTTGCTCCGTTATTGTTGCTGTGCCTGACCTCCTTCAACGCCCACGCCGACAGCTACATCACCCGCTTGCTGAACAAACCGGTGCCGGGCGGCGTCGCGGTGGTCGATCTGGGCAGCGCCGCGCAGGCACCAAAAGCCACCTATCAGGGCAAACCGGTGCTGGTGGTGAAAGAACAGAACAACTGGCTGGCGATTGTCGGTGTGCCGCTGACGGTCAAACCCGGCAGCCAGCAGATCAGCAGCGGCGGACGCAATCTGCCGTTCACGGTTGGCAACAAGAAATACCCGGAACAGCACATCACCCTGAAGAACACTCAGCAGGTCAATCCGAACCCGGCCAACCTCAAGCGCATCGAGGGTGAACTGGCCGAGCAGATCAAGGCTTACCGCAGCTTCAGCCCGAACACCCCGAGCAACCTGCTGCTGGACAAACCGGTCAACGGACCATTGTCGAGCAAGTTCGGTGTGCGCCGCTTCTTCAATGGTGAAGAGCGCAACCCCCATGCCGGTCTCGACTTTGCGGTGCCGGCCGGCACGCCGATCAAGACTCCGGCGGCGGGCAAAGTGATTCTGACCGGCAACTACTTCTTCAACGGCAACACGGTGTTTGTCGATCACGGACAGGGCTTTATCAGCATGTTCTGCCACATGTCGAAAATCGACGTGAAGGTCGGCGATCACCTGGCCCGTGGCGCGGTGGTGGGCAAGGTCGGCTCGACCGGCCGGGCGACCGGGCCGCACATGCACTGGAACATCAGCCTGAACGATGCGCGGGTGGATCCGGCGATTTTCATTGGTGCGTTCCAACCGTAATTCCTGATTGAGGCTACCGGCCCCTTCGGGAGCAAGCCCCCTCCCACACTGGATTTGTGTTGTGAACACGATCAACTGTGGGAGCGGGCTTGCTCGCGAAGGCGGCCCATCCCACACCGCAAATACTGCTCACACCCCACCAGTTTCAATTGCGCCCCAATCCAACCCCGCGCAAACATCAATAAGATCATCCGCCTGAAGCACAATAAAATCGCGCCGATCGCAGCTTTTCGAGTATTCCTCTCAATTTTTTTCGACTGCTTGCCATCCTCTCCCCTCGCGGTTAGGGTTGAAGGCATGAAAACCTCTCACACCCTTATTCAGCTTCGCCAGCACCGTAGTTTGTGCCTCGTCAGCGCACGACTGCCGGGCTGAATCGCTGCGCCTCGTCCCAAGCTGTTCCCCGAACATTCGTTCCACCGGCAGGCCGCCTCTTTTCGGCCCAGACAATAAGGAATTTCCCGATGAGCATGCTCAAAGACCCGTCTTCGAAATACCGCGCGTTCCCCGTCATCAATCTGCCGGATCGCACCTGGCCGTCGAAAACCATCGACGCCGCGCCGATCTGGTGCAGCTCCGATCTGCGTGACGGCAACCAGTCGCTCATCGAGCCGATGGACGCGGTGAAGAAGCTGCGCTTCTGGAAAACCCTCGTTCAGGTGGGTGTGAAGGAAATCGAAGCCTCGTTCCCGGCCGCTTCGCAAACCGACTTCGACTTCGTGCGTACCCTGATCGAAGAAGGCCACATCCCGGACGACACCACCATTCAGGTGCTGACCCAGGGCCGTGAAGACTTGATCGAGCGCACCTTCGAATCCCTGCGCGGGGCGAAGAAAGCCATCGTCCACCTGTACAACGCCACCTCGCCTTCCTTCCGTCGCATCGTCTTCAACCAGGACAAGGACGGCATCAAGGCCATCGCGGTCAACGCCGCCAAGCTGTTCGTCAAGTACGCGGCGATGCAGCCGGACACCGAGTGGACTTTCGAATACTCCCCGGAAACCTTCAGCGCCACCGAGCTGGAGTTTGCCAAGGAAGTCTGTGACGCAGTGATCGAGGTCTGGAATCCGACGCCTGAGCACAAGATGATCCTCAACCTGCCGGCCACCGTTGAATGCGCGACGCCGAACGTCTACGCCGACCAGATCGAATGGTTCGGCCGCAACATCAACCGTCGTGACAGCGTGATCATCAGCCTGCACACCCACAACGACCGTGGCACCGGCGTCGCCGCTACCGAGCTGGGCCTGATGGCAGGTGCGGATCGCGTCGAAGGCTGCCTGTTCGGCAACGGCGAGCGTACCGGTAACGTTGACCTCGTCACTGTGGCACTGAACATGTACACCCAGGGCGTCGACCCTGAACTGGACTTCTCCGACATCGACGGCGTGCGCAAAGTCGTCGAAGAGTGCAACCAGATCCAGGTGCACCCGCGCCACCCGTACGTCGGCGACCTGGTCCACACCGCATTCTCCGGCTCGCACCAGGACGCGATCCGCAAGGGCTTCGCCCAGCAGAAACCGGACACCCTGTGGGAAGTGCCGTATCTGCCGATCGACCCGGCCGACATCGGTCGCAGCTACGAGGCGGTGATTCGTGTGAACAGCCAGTCGGGCAAGGGCGGTATCGCCTACTTGCTGGAGCAGGAATACGGCATCAGCCTGCCGCGTCGCATGCAGATCGAGTTCAGCCAGGTGGTGCAGCGGGAAACCGATCGCCTCGGCCTTGAGATGACCGCCAAGCAGATCCACTCGCTGTTGATCAGCGAATACCTGCAAGCCAACACCCCGTACGCGCTGGTCAGCCATCGTCTGCAGGAAGAAAACGGCAACAGTGCCGTCGAAGTGGAAGTGGCGAGCCAGGGTCAGGGCGAAACCAACCTGCACTGGCGCGGCAAGGGCAACGGTGCGCTGGAAGCACTGGTGGCCGGCCTGCCGATTCCGGTGGAGATCATGGACTACAACGAACATGCGATCGGCGCGGGCACCAATGCCAAGGCAGCGGCTTACATCGAGCTGCGAGTGAACGGTGAGCGTGCGGTGCACGGCGTGGGTATCGATGAAAACATCACCACTGCCAGCTTCAAGGCGCTGTTCAGTGCGCTGAACCGCTCGTTGAGCCAGCCTGAGGCGAAAGCGGCTTAAGCCTTCGCTGACATGCAAAAGGCCCCGGAGTGTGAATTCCGGGGCCTTTTTTATGCCTGCTGGTTTTGTGCTGTCTGATCTGGCCTCTTCGCGAGCAAGCCCGCTCCCACAGGGTATTGCGTTCTACCTGTGGGAGCGGGCTTGCTCGCGAAAGCGGTCGCGAATATCAAGTGAGTTCGAAGGTATCTGCATCCAGATTCGCCGGGAAGCGCTCGCGATACGCCGCCAATGGCGCGGCTTCCAGCACGACCTTGAACACCCCGTCCGCCTCCCCCGCCGCCAGCAACGTCTCGCCCTGGAAATCCAACACCTGACTGTCGCCGGTATAGGCAAAGCCCTTGCCGTCGGTGCCGATCCGGTTCACTGCCGCCACGTAGCACAGGTTTTCAATCGCCCGCGCCGGCAACAAGCGGTTCCAGTGCAGACGCCGCGCACCCGGCCAGTTGGCGGTGTACAGCAGCAGATCGGTGTCCTGCGCGTCGCGACTCCACACCGGGAAGCGCAAGTCGTAGCAAATCAGCGGCCGGATGCGCCAGCCCTTGAGTTCGAACTGCACCTGGCGCTCGCCGGGGGTGTAGTGGTTGTGCTCACCGGCCATGCGGAACAGGTGGCGCTTGTCGTAATGCCAGACTTCGCCGTCCGGGCGTGCCCACAGCAGGCGATTGCGATGGCTGCCGTCCGCCGCCTGAATGATCACGCTGCCGGTGATCACCGCATTCAGTTTCGCGGCCTGCGCCTTCATCCACTTGCTGGTCGGGCCATGCTCGGCTTCGGCGAGGGTTTCCGACTCCATGGAGAAACCGGTGGTGAACATCTCCGGCAGGATGATCAGGTCGGCGCCCCGGGCCTGCTCCAGCAGCACCTCGAAGTGCTCGAGGTTGGCCTGACGGTCATGCCAGGCCAGACTGGTCTGGATCAGCGCCAGATTGAGATCGGGCAATGCACTCAGATCACGCATAGTTTTGCCGCTGCTTCGCGCAGCGTCTCCTCGCGTTTGGCGAAGCACAGGCGCACCAGGCGCTGGCCTTCGGGTGGATTCTGATAGAACACCGACACCGGAATGCTCGCCACGCCGTGTTCGCGGGTCATCCAGATCGCCATGTCGACGTCGTTCAAGTCAGGGCGGATCTGCGAGTAGTCGACCAACTGGAAATACGTGCCGGTGACGCGGGTAAAAGTGAAGCGCGACGGCGCCAGCAAATCGCAGAACAGGTCGCGCTTGGCCTGATAGAAACCCGGAAGCTCTTCGACGTGTACCGGGTGCTCGGCCATGTAATCGGCCAGGGCATATTGCAGCGGCGTGACACCGCAGAAACTGACGTACTGGTGCACTTTGCGCAGCTCGGCGGTCAGCGCCGGGGGCGCAACCACGTAACCGGTTTTCCAGCCCGTCACGTGGTAGGTCTTGCCGAACGAGCTGACCACGAACGCGCGCTGATACAGCTCTTCGTGAGCCAACACACTGACATGCGGCACGCCGTCGAACACCAAGTGTTCGTACACCTCGTCGCTGATCAGATAGATGTCGCGACCACGGATCAACTCCGCCAGTTGATCCAGTTCGGCACGGCTGATCAGTGCACCGCTCGGGTTGTGCGGTGTGTTGATGACGATCATTTTCGTGCGCGGGCTGAGGGCCGCGGCGAGCTTGTCGAAATCGATGGAGAAATCGTGCGGGTTCAGTTGCACATGCACGCAGCGGCCGCCCGCCAACTGCGTCGCCGGTTCATAGCTGTCGTAGCACGGGTCGAACACGATGACTTCGTCACCGCTGTGGATAACCGCCTGAATCGCACAGAAGATCGCCTGGGTCGCGCCCGGCGTCACGGTCACTTCGCTGTCGGCATCGACTTTCACGCCATAGCTGCGCGCGATTTTCGCCGCGATTTGCTCGCGCAGCGCCGGCAGGCCGGTCATCGGTGAATACTGGTTATGGCCGCTGGCGATATGCCGACCGACCGCGTCACGCAGGGACTGCGGGCCGTCGAAATCAGGAAAACCCTGGGACAGGTTAATCGCTCCGGTCTGCGCCGCGAGCTGAGACATCTGCGTGAAAATAGTGATGCCGACGTTCGGCAGCTTACTGGTGATCATCGAGGGGTTCCCTGCTCTACACCCGGCTCTGACGGCGGCGCGGGAGAGCCCGAGAATAGCCCATTCGAATACGATAAAAAAAGTCGTTCCCTACGATGCGCGGCAATACGAAATCACAAAAAGGCACCTTGAACCTACTCGCGCCGGAGGAAAACGGATGAGTGGTCGCGCAATCCGCCCTCCCCTGTAACTTCTGACAGTAGCGGTAAGTTGCAGCAAGCTTTTAACTGGGTCCACGGCACAACCTCGTTATCTCAAGGAATCGCAGTGATGACAAAACGAATGATCATTAAGGCAGGTAATCTGGATACCACGTTTGGCAAAGGCGGCAAGAAAAAACTCAAATTCAATTTCGGGAGTGCCTATCACGCCAATAGTCTTACACTCACCAGCGAGGGCAGGATCTTTATTGCCGGCGACGTGGAACAGCCATCGGGCGATGACTTGCAGCAAAATTTCGCCATAACGTGCCTCAACCAGAAAGGTGAGCCTTACTTGCCTTTCAATAACGGTTATATGGCCGACCGCTTCAACCCCGATGACGCTCGACTGGCCTCTGCCTGTCAACGAATCTTCATAACCGGGTCGAAGGTAGTTCTAGCAGGTGTCTTTACTAATGACCGGCCAACGGATGTCCCCGCTTTTGCCAGACTGAACATGAACGGCCGTTACGACGAGCCATTCGGCAGGGGAGGAAGATATGTCTACAAGTTACCCTGTGACCCGAGCAGTTCAGTGGGCGCCTCACCCACCAGCATAGACAGGCAATCAACCGGTCATTTTGTCTTCGCCTTTGAGCATGTCTGGCATGACCTCGTCACACCGCATGCACTTAACTCGACCGCAGTACTGGCCAGAATCTCCCAAGACGCAAAGCTGGACAATAACTTTGCCCGGGGCAACGGACATCTCACGATCAAACCAGCACCTGGACACAACTTTCGCAAGAAGGGCCTGATCATCCAGAACGATGACCGTATTCTGGTATTTGGAGAACTTTCGGGAGAGAGCAGTGATGCGGTCATCTACCGATTCACGGCTGACGGCGAGATTGATCCGTCATTCGGAAGAGAGGGCGAACTGCGAAAGCCCGACTGGAACATCACCAGCATCGTCGCACTTCCCGGCGATCGTTTGTTGTGCGCTGGGTCACGGGGCGATCAAGCGCTGCTCGCTCGCCTGGAGGCTGATGGCAGTGACGACACCTTTAGAAGCGAGGTGAAGATTCACGATCGTTGCGCGTGGCTGAAGGCTTTGCAACAACCCGACAATACGACGCTGGTTGTGGGTTACGCCGAGAAAAACCTGAACGTTGTCCCGTTATTGGCGCGTTTTCTGGACAATGCTGAATTGGACCCGAACTTTGGCGAAGGCCAGGGCTGGGTAAGTGACGGCATGGGAAACATGCTTGAGCGTGCCATCGATCTCGCGGTGGACGACATTGGCCGAATTCTGGTGCTGGGAAAATCGCAAGGCCTGTCTCCGTATGCGGACTTCTTCCTGCTGCGCTACCAGGGTAGTAACGCCAAAGAGCGCTCAATGACAACCATCAGCCCATAAAAAAGGCGCCGCAAGCGGCGCCTTTCGGGTGAAGACCTGAATCACTTCTTGTCGCGGCGCTTCTTGCTGGCTTTCTTGTTGTGCGACATCAAGCGACGCTTCTTGTTGACCTGGCGGTCGGTCAGCGTGTTCTTGTTGCCTTCGTACGGGTTCTCGCCACCTTTGAACTCGATGCGGATCGGCGTACCGACCAGCTTCAGCACACGGCGGTAAGTGTTCTCCAGATAGCGCACATACGACTTCGGCACTTTCTCGATCTGGTTACCGTGGATCACGATGATCGGCGGGTTAGCACCCCCCAGGTGAGCGTAACGCAGCTTGATCCGGCGGCTGTTGACCATCGGCGGCTGGTGCTCGCTGACCGCGTCTTCGAGAATCTGCGTCAGGCGGCTGGTCGGCCAGCGGGTAACCGCAGACTTGAACGAGTTCTGCACCGAGGCGTAGAGGTTGCCCACGCCAGTACCGTGCAGCGCCGAGATGAAGTGAATGTCGGCGAAGTCGACGAAGAACAGCCGACGTTGCAGCTCGACCTTCACAAAGTCGCGCTCGCTCGGGGTCATGCCGTCCCATTTGTTGATTGCGATCACCAACGCACGACCGGCTTCGAGGGCAAAGCCCAGCAGGTTGAGGTCGTGATCGACCACACCTTCGCGAGCGTCCATCACGAAGATCACCACGTTGGCGTCTTTGATCGCCTGCAGGGTTTTGACCACGGAGAATTTTTCCACTTCTTCGTGGATCTTGCCGCGCTTGCGCACACCGGCGGTGTCGATCAGCGTGTACTTCTCGTCGTTACGCTCGAACGGGATGTAGATACTGTCGCGGGTGGTGCCTGGCTGGTCGTAGACGATGACCCGGTCTTCACCGAGCATGCGGTTGACCAGAGTCGACTTGCCGACGTTCGGACGGCCGATGATGGCGATCTTGATCCCGTCTTTTTCGCTCGGGCCAGGAATGCGCTTGGCTTCCTCACCCTCGGCGACGATCTCTTCTTCTTCGCCTTCCGCCGGTTCGTCATCATCACGCGGGAAATCGCTCAGTGCCGCTTCCAGCAGTTGAGTGATACCACGGCCGTGAGCACCGGCGATCGGGATCGCGTGGCCCATGCCCAGCGGAGCGAATTCGGCGCGGGCCATTTCCGGGTCGATGTTGTCGACCTTGTTGGCAACCACGTGGGAACGCTTGTTACGCTTGCGCAAGTGTTCGGCGATCATCTGGTCGGCGGCGGTGAAACCGGCCTTGGCATCTACCAGAAACAGCACAACATCCGCTTCTTCAATGGCCAGCAGCGACTGCTCGGCCATTTTTTCGTCCATACCGTGTTCGTCACCGGAGATACCACCGGTGTCGATCAGAATGTAGGAACGCCCTTGCCACTTGGCCTCACCGTACTGGCGATCACGGGTCAGACCGGACAAGTCGCCGACGATGGCGTCGCGAGTCCTGGTCAGGCGGTTGAACAAGGTGGATTTGCCGACGTTCGGTCGGCCCACCAGGGCGATTACGGGAACCATGCGGCTCTCCACTTCGTTATTTCAGAAAATACAAAAGCCGCTGCGAGGCAGCGGCTGGTGCTCGGGGCAACACTGTGGGAGCGGGCTTGCTCGCGAAAGACCGTAGCAGCACCGCGTTTAATCAGGCTGTACGCGTCTTCGTTGACGCCCTTCGCGAGCAAGCCCGCTCCCACAAATGAAGCTGCCTGGGGCGTTAACCCCAAGCATAGTTGTTACTTGATGGTCAGGGCTTCCAGTTTGCCGCTGTTGCCATACACATAGATCGTGTTGCCCACCACCAGCGGACGGGCACGCAGGCCGTCACTGTCGATACGCTCACGACCCACAAAACGACCGTCCACCTGGCTCAACAGGTGCAGGTAACCTTCCAGGTCACCGACGGCTACGTAGCTGGAGAACACTTCCGGAGCCGACAATTGGCGGCGAGCCAGCGAGTCGTTGCTCCACAGTGCAGTGGTCGAACGCTCGTCAACGCCTTCAACGGTGCCCGAAGACAGGCTCACGTAGACGTTGCCGAAACCCTGGGCGACACCGGCATAGCTCGATGCATCGCGCTGCCACAATTGGCGACCGCTTTGCAGATCGAGTGCCGCAACGCGACCCTGATAGCTGGCTACGTACAGCGTTTCGCCGGACAGCAGCAGACCGCCATCGATGTCGACCACGCGCTCCAGTTCCGAACGACCGGTTGGAATCGCGACCCGTTGTTCCCAGACCGGCACGCCGTTGGAAATGTCCAGGGCGACCACTTTACCGGTCGACAGGCCAGCCACCGCGAGGCGGTTGGTCACGACGGGGGCGCTGGTGCCGCGCAGGGTCAGTACCGCAGGGGTGCTGTCGTAGGTCCAGCGACGGTCGCCGGTAGCAGCGTCCAGACCGATCAGACGATCGTCCTGAGTCTGTACCACTACGACGTCACCGTTGTTGGCCGGTGGCGCGAGGACTTCGCTGGATACCCGGGCGCGCCACTTCTCTTCGCCGTTGATGGCGTCGAGCGCAACGATTTCACCCTTGAGGGTACCGATCGTGACCAGACCGTAACCCACGCCAACGGCGCCGGAGACAGGCAGTTCAAGATCTTTTTTCCACTTCACGTCGCCATTGCTGCGATCCATGGCCATCAGCACGCCGGTCACGTCGGCGGCGTAAATGGTGTCACCATCGATCGCCGGCACCAGCATGTTGTAGGTTTCGCCCTGACCGTCACCGATCGAACGGCTCCACTGCTTTTGCAGAACCACTTCTTCTTTGAAGTCGGTCAGCTCGGCCGGTGGCAGTTCTTTTTTGCTGTTGCTGCTGCAACCCGCGGCCAGAATGGCCAGAGCCAGCAATGCTGCATGCTTCCAACGGATCACGTCACGCATCCCCTTTGGCCAGGTCGTCGAGCTTGATTTGAAGGCCACCGACTGCCGCTTCATCCGACAGTGCCGCCTTGGCTTTTTGATACGCGGTGTTCGCCTCGTCGGTACGACCCAGCTGAACCAGCAGATCACCCTTGAGTTCTTCGCGAGTGGCCAGGAACGCCTTGTCGGCATCGCCGTCGAGCAGCTTCAGGGCTTCATCGGCCTTGTTCTGCGCACCCAGCACCTGCGCCAGACGCTGACGGGCGATTTCGCCCAGCGCCGGGTTGGCCGGTTTGGCAACGATGGCTTTGAGTTCAGTCGCAGCGTCGTCCAGCTTGCCGCTGTCGACCGCTACTTTGGCCACGAACAGGCTGCCGTACTGCGCGTACGCGGTGCCGCCGAATTCGCTGTTGAGCTTGCCGGCCAGATCCGCAACGCGGGCAGCGTCAGGCTTGCCGTCCGGGGTCAGCGTGGTTTCCAGCAGTTGCTGATAGAGCACCGAGGCGCCTTGCGACTGGTTGCTCTGATACTTGTGAAAAGCCTGCCAGCCGAACACGATGACCAGCGCCAACAGGCCGCCAGTGACCAGAGGTTTGCCGTTGCGTGTCCACCAGTCCTTCAAATCCGCCAACTGTTCGTCTTCGGTACTCGACACCCCAATACTCCTTAATCGCTAAATCGGCTGTTTAGACAGCTTCAACCCTGCACGACGCAGGTGGCCAGGTGAGCGGCAAGCGCATCCCAGGCAATGCTTTGTTGTTCGCCCTGGCCACGCAGGGGTTTGAAACCTACCACTTGCTGGGCCATTTCGTCGTCACCCAGGATCAGTGCGTACAGCGCACCGCTCTTGTCGGCTTTCTTGAACTGGCTTTTGAAGCTGCCGGCGCCGGCATTGACTTGCAGACGCAGGTTTGGAAGCTGGTCACGCACACGCTCGGCCAGGGCCAGACCGGCCAGTTCGGCCTCCTCGCCAAAGGCGCAGAGGTAAACGTCGACCTGACGGGAGATTTCTTCCGGGATCTGCTCCAGGGTTTCGAGCATCAACACCAGACGCTCGATGCCCATGGCGAAACCCACGCCTGTAGTCGGCTTGCCGCCCATCTGCTCGACCAGACCGTCGTAACGACCGCCCGCGCAGACCGTGCCCTGAGCGCCGAGCTTGTCGGTGACCCATTCGAATACGGTTTTGCTGTAGTAATCGAGGCCGCGCACCAGTTTCGGGTTGAGCACGTACGGGATGCCAACCGCGTCCAGACGCGCCTTCAGACCTTCGAAGTGCGCACGGGATTCGTCGTCCAGGTAGTCGGCCATCTTCGGCGCATCGACCAGTACCGCCTGCGTGTCGGCATTTTTGGTGTCGAGCACGCGCAGCGGGTTGGTTTTCAGGCGACGCTGGCTGTCTTCGTCGAGCTTGTCGTGGTGCGCCGAGAGGTACTCGACCAGCGCTTCACGATAGCGACCACGGGACTCGCTGGTGCCCAGGCTGTTGAGTTCGAGCTTGACCGCATCACGGATGCCCAACTCGCCCCACAGGCGCCAGGTCATGATGATCAGCTCGGCATCGATGTCCGGACCGTCGAGGTTGAACACCTCCAGACCGATCTGGTGGAACTGGCGATAACGGCCTTTCTGCGGACGCTCGTGGCGGAACATCGGGCCGATGTACCAGAGTTTCTGCACCTGGCCACCGCCGGTGATGCCGTGCTCGAGCACTGCACGCACGCACGCCGCGGTGCCTTCCGGACGCAGGGTCAGGGAGTCGCCGTTGCGGTCTTCGAAGGTGTACATCTCTTTTTCGACGATGTCGGTCACTTCACCGATCGAGCGTTTGAACAGCTCGGTGAATTCGACGATTGGCATGCGGATCTGCTTGTAACCGTAGTTATCCAGCAGACGCGCGACAGTGCCCTCGAAATAACGCCACAGCGGGGTCTGTTCGGGCAGGATGTCGTTCATGCCACGAATGGCTTGCAGAGACTTGCTCACTTTAAATCCTTAAATTCATTCGGCTTTCAGTCAGGCTCAGCCGCGCGCGATGACCGCTGCGTCAGCTTCGACCTTCTCGGCCGCTTTCTCGCGGATCAGCTTTTCCAGCTCGTCCACCAGATTGTCATTCGTCAGTTTCTGCGACGGCTTGCCGTCGATGTAAATCAGGTTTGGCGTGCCGCCGGTCAAGCCGATATGGGCTTCCTTGGCTTCGCCGGGGCCGTTGACCACGCAACCGATCACCGCGACATCCAGCGGCACCAGCAGGTCTTCAAGGCGCCCTTCCAGCTCGTTCATGGTCTTGACCACATCGAAGTTCTGCCGCGAGCAGCTCGGGCAGGCGATGAAGTTGATGCCACGGGAACGCAGATGCAAAGACTTGAGAATGTCGTAACCGACCTTCACTTCCTCGACCGGATCGGCCGCCAGCGAGATGCGGATAGTATCGCCAATCCCCTCGGCGAGCAGCATACCTAGGCCCACGGCGGATTTCACTGTGCCCGAACGCAAACCACCGGCTTCGGTGATGCCCAGGTGCAGCGGCTGGACGATTTCTTTCGCCAGCAGACGGTAGGCTTCAACGGCCATGAACACGTCGGAGGCTTTCACGCTGACCTTGAAGTCCTGGAAATTCAGGCGCTCGAGGTGCTCGACGTGACGCAGCGCGGACTCGACCAGTGCAGCCGGGGTCGGTTCGCCGTATTTCTTCTGCAGGTCTTTTTCCAGCGAGCCGGCGTTGACGCCGATACGAATCGGAATCCCGCGATCACGGGCGGCATCGACCACGGCACGCACCCGGTCTTCACGACCGATGTTGCCCGGGTTGATGCGCAGGCAGTCCACACCCAGTTCGGCGACGCGCAGCGCGATCTTGTAGTCGAAGTGGATGTCGGCAACCAGCGGCACCTTGACCAGTTGCTTGATCCTGCCGAACGCCTCGGCGGCGTCCATGTCCGGTACCGAAACGCGGACGATGTCGACGCCGGCGGCTTCCAGACGATTGATCTGGGCGACGGTGGCAGCCACATCATTGGTGTCGCTGTTGGTCATGCTCTGCACAGCGATGGGCGCATCGCCGCCAACAGGTACGTTACCGACCCAGATCTTGCGCGAAACGCGACGTTTGATTGGAGATTCGCCGTGCATGACTTATTGACCCAACTTCAGGCGAGCAGTCTCGCCACTGGTGAACGGAGCGATATCGACCGGTTGGCCGTTGTAGCTGACCTGTGCGGCGCGAGCCACACCCAGACGCACCGCCAGTGGCGGCTTGCCGGAAACCGAAACGCTGTCGCCTTTATGTTTCAGACCGCTGAACAGCACTTTGCCGCGACCATCGGTTACCTGTGCCCAGCAATCGGCGGTGAACTGCAGTTGCACCTGGCCGTCGCCAGCCGCTGGGACAGCTGCTTCTGCGGTCGGCGCAGAGGTAGCCGCTACCACTGGTGCGGTGACCGTCGGCGCTGGTGTGGCCGGGGCATTCGGTGCCGGAGTCGCCGGAGCCGCCACAGCCGGGGCCGGTGTATGAACCGGTGCGGCTGGCGTGGTTGCAGCCGGGGCGGCTGGTGCGGTTGCCGGAGCAACCGGCTCGGCACCGGTCGATTCAGCGGTGGTTTCCGATTGCGGCAGGGCCAGCGCGGTTGCGCCTTCGGCCTGACCTTCGGCAACGGCCTGGTCTTCCGGCTCGTCGATCGGGTGAATCTGTGTGGTGCCGTCGGCGCCTTCGACTTCAACGTGCTCCGGGGCCAGGCTGGTCACGTCCTTGCTGCGCTGCGAGGTCTGATCCTGCCACCAGACGAAACCGCCGCCGATGACCGCGACCAGCAACAGCAGGCTGACAATACGCAAAATAGTGTGTGAAACCCGCACCGGCTCTTCGATACGACCCAGCGCATGCACGTTGCTGCCCTGTGAGTCGGTGCCGGTGGACTGGTCGAATTGCTGAACCAGAACAGTCTGATCCATCCCGAGCAATTTGGCATAAGCGCGAATGTAACCGCGAGCGAAGGTATGCCCCGGCAGCTTGTCGAAAGCGCCAGCTTCAAGATTGCTCAGGGAAGTCACGGTGAGGTTGAGCTTGAGGGCCACTTCGGCCAGCGACCAGCCATTGCTTTCGCGGGCCTGGCGCAAAGTCTCACCGGGATTAACGCGAGTCGCTGCTACAACTTCGGGATGCGCCGCTTTCATCATTGCTCCGACAGGTATTGCTGATATTCCGGCGTACCGGGATAGAGTCGTTTTAATTGCAGGCCATAACTGGCGGCCTTGTCGCGATCTTCAAACACTTTTGCCAGCCGAACGCCGAGCAATAGACTACGTGCATTTTGCTCGGTTAGCAGGCTGAAACGGTCGTAATAGTCACGCGCGGGCACATAATGCCTGTCTTCGAAGGACAACTCAGCCATTTCCAGCAAAGCGCGCGGTTGTTGACGGTTCAGCCGCAGGGCTTTTTCCAGTTGCTGCTGTGCCAGATCCCGCTGACCGAGTTTCGAGGCGGTCATGCCGAGGTTCTCGAAGACTCGCGAACGCTCAGGATACAGGGTATCGGCGGCTGCCTGCTCAAAACGCTCGTAGGCTTCCTTGTAACGCTGTTCTTCGTAGAGAAAACTGCCGTAGTTATTGAGGATTCGTGCATCGGTGGGACGCGAGGACAGGGCTTTGCGGAAATGTTCGTCGGCCAGCTTCGGCTCAATTTCGGCCTGGAACACCAGGCCGAGGGCAGCGTTGGCATCAGGATCGGAGCCGTCCAGCTCCAGCGCCTTCTTCAGCGGCACCTTGGCGCGCTCGGTCATCCCTTGCTGCAAGTATCCCAGTCCCAGCTGCACGTACGCGGCACGCGCCTCGTCGCGGCCCTTGCTGGTCTTCATCGGGTTGTAGTCACCCGACAGGACACAACCAGCACACAGGCTGGCCATCAGCAACAGCAGCGCAAAGCGCAGGGACATAGAGATCCTCTCTTAGTTAGTGTTCGCGGCGTTCTGTGCCAGATCGCTGTCGGCGCTCAACTCGCGCACGGCGATGTAACGTTCACTGCGACGGGTGCGATCCAGCACCTGCCCTACCAATTGACCACACGCAGCGTCGATGTCTTCACCACGGGTGGTGCGGACAGTGACGTTAAAGCCGGCCTGATGCAACTGATCCTGGAACCGACGAATGGCGTTGTTGCTCGGCCGTTCGTAACCGGAATGCGGGAACGGGTTGAACGGAATCAGGTTGATCTTGCATGGAATGTCTTTGAGCAGCTCGATCATTTCCACGGCGTGCTCAAGCTTGTCGTTGACGTCCTTGAGCAAGGTGTACTCGATGGTCAGCACGCGTTTCTCGCCCAGGGCGGACATGTAGCGCTGGCACGACTCGAGCAGCATCTTAAGCGGATATTTCTTGTTGATCGGCACCAATTGGTTACGCAATGCGTCATTCGGTGCGTGCAGGGACAACGCCAGGGAGACGTCGATGTGCTTGGCCAGCTCATCGATCATCGGCACCACGCCCGAAGTGGACAGGGTCACGCGGCGCTTGGAGATCCCGTAACCGAGGTCATCCATCATCAGATGCATGGCGGCCACGACGTTGTCGAAGTTCAGCAGCGGTTCGCCCATGCCCATCATCACCACGTTGGTGATGGCGCGGTCGATGGTGGCGGGAACACTGCCGAAGGATTTGTTGGCAATCCACACCTGACCGATGACTTCGGCGGCGGTGAGGTTGCTGTTGAAGCCTTGCTTGCCGGTGGAGCAGAAACTGCAGTCCAGGGCACAGCCTGCCTGGGACGAAACGCACAGCGTGCCGCGTTTGCCCTGGGGAATGTAGACGGTCTCGACACAACTGCCGGACGCCACGCGCACCACCCACTTACGGGTGCCGTCGCTGGAAATGTCCTCGCTGACCACTTCGGGACCACGGACCTCAGCAATAGCCTTGAGCTTGTCGCGCAAGGCTTTGCTGACGTTCGTCATGGCGTCGAAATCATCGACGCCAAAGTGGTGAATCCATTTCATTACCTGACCGGCACGGAAACGCTTCTCCCCGATTGAGTCGAAGAATTTTTCCATTTCCGGCTGGGTCAGACCCAGCAGGTTTGTTTTAACAGTCGATGTAGTCATGGATTCACCTTCACTCTTAAAGCAATGCTTAGCGAGTGGTTACTTCAGTAGCTGCGAAGAAGTACGAGATTTCGCGAGCAGCAGCGGCTTCGGAGTCCGAACCGTGAACGGCGTTGGCGTCGATCGATTCAGCGAAGTCAGCACGGATGGTGCCGGCAGCAGCTTCTTTAGGGTTGGTAGCACCCATCAGCTCACGGTTCAGAGCGATAGCGTTTTCGCCTTCCAGAACCTGAACAACAACAGGACCGGAGATCATGAAAGCAACCAGGTCGCCGAAGAAACCGCGCTCTTTGTGCTCAGCGTAGAAGCCTTCAGCTTCGGCTTTGGACAGCTGCTTCAGTTTCGAAGCTACAACGCGCAGGCCTGCTTTTTCGAAACGAGTGGTGATCTCGCCGATGACGTTTTTTGCAACAGCGTCAGGCTTGATGATGGAGAAAGTACGTTGAACAGCCATGGTGTAACTCCAGAAACGGTAATTTGCGAAAAATTAAACCCGCGAATTATACGCGGGTTCTTGGGTATTGCCTAACCTGCGAGGACGATCAGTCGACTTCTTCGATCCAGAGTGCCTGAACCGCTTCCAACACCTTCTC
The DNA here is from genome assembly GCF_017947305.1 of Pseudomonas sp. MWU347. Lineage (NCBI taxonomy): Bacteria > Pseudomonadati > Pseudomonadota > Gammaproteobacteria > Pseudomonadales > Pseudomonadaceae > Pseudomonas > Pseudomonas sp. MWU347. The sequence goes on along the minus strand of NZ_JAFGZB010000007.1, from coordinate 181,922 downwards.
GCCGACACGGCCAGAGGTGTTGTCGAAGTCAGGCAATTCCATGATCCATCGCTGCAGGTCGACGAAATTGACAGAAAGCGGATCTACATCCGGCTTGGCTTCGGCCAATTCTTCTGCAATGCGTTGAACATCATTCCAACCGTAGCTCATGACAGTCTTACCAGTCAGTGCGGCGCTTCGGCCGCATGGTTAAGCGAATATTTCGGAATCTCGACGGTGATGTCTTCTTCACCAACGATAGCCTGACAGGCCAGACGCGATTGCGCCTCCAGACCCCAGGCGCGATCGAGGAAGTCTTCTTCCAGCTCGTCCGCCTCTTCCAGCGAGTCGAAACCCTCGCGGATGATGCAGTGGCAAGTGGTGCAGGCGCAGACGCCACCGCAGGCGCTTTCCATCTCGATGTGGTGTTCGTGAGCCAGCTCGAGAATCGAAGTGCCGGGCTCGGCCTCGACAACCATGCCTTCAGGGCAGAACTTCTCGTGGGGCAGAAAAATGACCTGCGGCATCAGATATCCTCGATTTCATTCAGATTGCGCCCCGACAGAGCGGCTTTCACCGTCAGATCCATGCGGCGGGCAGCAAAAGCATCGGTCACTTGCGACAGACGTTTGGTCTGCTGCTCGATGGCGTAACCATCGGTGCCTTTCATCAGTTCGGCCAGTTCCTGCATCTGCAGCTCGATGACCATGCGCTCTTCGGCGTCGAGCAAACGCTCGCCATCGGCCTCCAGAGCGCCCTGCACCGCTTCGATCAGGCGTTGGGCATCGACTTGCTGCTCGCGCAGGACGCGGGCGACCTTGTCGTCATTGGCGTGCTGGAACGAGTCCTTGAGCATCTTGGCGATTTCACCGTCGGTCAGACCGTAGGACGGTTTGACCTGAATGCTCGCCTCGACGCCCGAACCCAGTTCGCGGGCAGACACGCTGAGCAGGCCGTCGGCATCGACCTGGAAGGTCACGCGAATCTTCGCCGCACCGGCCACCATCGCTGGAATGCCGCGCAGTTCGAAGCGCGCCAGGGAGCGGCAATCGCTGATCAGCTCGCGCTCACCCTGCAGCACATGGATCGCCATGGCCGACTGGCCGTCTTTATAAGTAGTGAAGTCCTGCGCACGGGCGACCGGGATGGTGGTGTTGCGCGGAATCACCTTTTCCATCAGACCGCCCATGGTTTCCAGCCCAAGGGACAGTGGAATCACGTCGAGCAGCAGCAGTTCGCCGCCATCACGCTTGTTGCCAGCCAGCGTATCCGCCTGGATCGCGGCCCCGATGGCCACCACTTGATCCGGGTCGATTTCGGTCAGTGGCTGACGACCGAAGGCTTCGGCGACGGCTTCACGAACGCGCGGCACACGGGTCGAACCACCGACCATGACCACGGCATGCACGTCTTCCAGCTCGATACCGGAATCACGCACAGCGCGGCGGCAGGCTTTCAGGCTGCGAGCAACCATTGGCTCGATCAGCGCATCGAAGGCTTCGCGGGTCAGCTGCGCTTTCCAGTCACCGTAGGCGACTTCAACGCTGGCCGCATCGGTCAGGGCTTCTTTGGCCGCACAGGCGGTTTGCAGCAGATTGCGTTGTGCGCCCGGGTCGAGATCGGCAGACAGGCCGGCGCTCTCGATAATCCAGCCGGCAATCGCGTGATCGAAGTCATCGCCGCCCAGCGCGCTGTCGCCGCCGGTGGCCAGCACTTCGAAAACACCGCCAGTCAGACGCAGAATCGAAATATCGAAGGTTCCGCCGCCCAGGTCATAGATTGCGACCAGACCTTCGGCGTGTTGATCCAGACCATACGCCACGGCGGCAGCGGTCGGCTCGTTGAGCAGACGCAGCACATTCAGACCGGCGAGTTTCGCAGCATCCTTGGTGGCTTGGCGCTGCGCATCGTCGAAATACGCCGGAACGGTGATCACCGCACCGACCAGCTCGCCACCCAGGGTCGCTTCAGCACGCTGACGCAGGACCTTGAGGATATCAGCGGAGACTTCGACCGGGCTTTTCGGGCCTTGTACGGTGTCGATGAACGGCATGTGCGATTCGCCGCCGACAAAGCGGTATGGCAGTTGCTCGCCCAATTGCTTGACGTCGGACAAACCACGCCCCATCAGGCGCTTGACCGACAGCACAGTATTCAAGGGATCGGAGGACGCGGCCAGTTTGGCCGATTCGCCAACCTCGACGCGGTCGGCGTGATAACGCACGGCGGACGGCAGGATGACCTGCCCGTCAGCGTCGGCCAGTGGCTCGGAAAGACCACTGCGCAACGCAGCGACCAGCGAATTGGTAGTGCCCAAGTCGATCCCCACAGCCAGACGACGCTGGTGCGGTTGAGGACTTTGGCCGGGTTCGGCGATCTGCAGTAGGGCCATCGTGATCAGGACTTATCTGTATATCAGGCGTGCGACCGGAGCGGCACTGGGTTAATCGTCGAGGCGCTCTTCTAACTGGCGCACTTCGTAGGTGAGCTTGTCGAGGAACTGCATGCGCCGCATCAGGCGTTCGGCCTGTTCGCGTTGCGCCGCATCATCCCAACAGGCTGCGAAGCTTTCGTTCAACTGTTCCTGAGCCACCTTCAGGCGACGCTTGAATACCGCGACACCGTCGAGATCGGCGCTGTCCTGGAGGTCTTCGAGCTCTTCGCGCCATTGCATCTGCTGCAAGAGAAACTCGGGGTCATGGACCGTGACTTCCATCGGCACTTCATGCCCGCTGATGGTCAGCAGGTAGCGTGCACGCTGGGCAGGACTCTTGAGCGTCTGATACGCGTCGTTAAGCCGCGCAGACTGCTCGAGCGCTGAGCGCTGCTCGCGCTCGGAAGCGTCGGCAAAGCGGTCAGGATGAACACCGCGCGCCAACTCACGGTAGCGCGTGGCCAATTGCTCGAGATCCAGGCGAAAGCTCGGTTGCAGCTCGAATAAAGCGAAATGACAAGGAATACCCACGACAAGCCTCAGATGTTGAAGCTTTCGCCGCAGCCACATTCACCGCGTACGTTGGGGTTGTTGAACTTGAAGCCTTCGTTCAACCCTTCCTTGACGAAATCGAGCTCGGTGCCGTCCAGGTAAGCCAGGCTTTTCGGGTCGATGATCACTTTCTCGCCGTGACTTTCGAACACCTGATCCTCGGCAACCACCTCGTCGACAAACTCCAGCACGTAGGCAAGGCCGGAACAGCCCGTGGTGCGAACACCCAGACGAATCCCTTCACCTTTGCCGCGCCCGTCGAGGGAGCGTCGCACGTGTCGAGCAGCCGCTTCTGTCATGCTGATAGCCATCGTTGACTCCTTACTCGTCGCGCAATGCTTAGATCAAGCCTTTCTTCTGCTTGTAGTCGCGAACAGCCGCTTTGATAGCGTCTTCAGCGAGTACCGAGCAGTGGATTTTCACTGGCGGCAGAGCCAGTTCTTCGGCCAGCTGAGTGTTCTTGATGGTCTCGGCTTCGTCCAGCGTCTTGCCCTTCATCCACTCGGTGGCCAGGGAGCTGGAAGCGATTGCCGAACCGCAGCCATAGGTCTTGAACTTGGCGTCTTCGATAACGCCCTGATCGTTGACCTTGATCTGCAGACGCATCACGTCGCCGCACGCCGGAGCGCCGACCATGCCGGTGCCGACATCCGGGTCTTCCGCGTTCATCTTGCCGACGTTGCGCGGGTTTTCGTAGTGGTCGATGACCTTTTCGCTGTAAGCCATGGTGCTTAATCCTCACTCATCAGAGAGTCGCTCTTTAAGCCCTGCAACTTGGGGTCGCAGGGCCGGTTCGCGGCGACTTGAAATCAGTGTGCCGCCCACTCGATTTTCGAAATGTCGACACCGTCTTTGTACATGTCCCACAGCGGCGACAGAGCGCGCAGCTTGGTAACGGCCTCGCAGACTTTCTGCGCGGCGTAGTCGATTTCTTCTTCGGTGGTGAAACGGCCGAAGGTGAAACGGATCGAGCTGTGTGCCAGTTCGTCGTTGCGGCCGAGGGCGCGCAGAACGTACGAAGGTTCCAGGGATGCCGAGGTGCAGGCCGAACCGGACGATACCGCCAGATCCTTGAGCGCCATGATCAGCGACTCGCCTTCAACGTAGTTGAAGCTCAGGTTCAGGTTGTGCGGAACGCGGGCGGTCAGGCTGCCGTTGACGTACAGCTCTTCCAGATGCTCGACCTGCTTGTAGAAGCGGTCGCTCAGGGCTTTGATGCGCACGTTTTCGGCAGCCATGTCTTCCTTGGCTACACGGAACGCTTCGCCCATGCCGACGATCTGGTGGGTCGCCAGCGTGCCGGAACGCATGCCGCGCTCGTGACCGCCGCCGTGCATGGTCGCTTCGATGCGCACACGCGGCTTGCGGCTGACGTACAGCGCGCCGATGCCTTTAGGGCCGTAGGTTTTGTGGGCGGAGAACGACATCATGTCGACTTTCAGCTTCTGCAGGTCAATGTCGACCTTGCCAGTGGACTGAGCCGCGTCAACATGCAGCAGAACGCCCTTGGAGCGGGTCAGTTCGCCGATGGCAGCGATGTCGTTGATGGTGCCGATTTCGTTGTTAACGTGCATCACCGACACCAGAATGGTGTCTTCGCGCAGTGCCGCTTCGATCATCGCAGGGGTGATCAGACCGTCTTCAGTCGGCTCGAGGTAGGTCACTTCGAAACCTTCACGCTCCAGTTGGCGCATGGTGTCGAGAACAGCCTTGTGTTCGATCTTGCTGGTGATCAGGTGCTTGCCTTTGGAACCATAGAAATGCGCCGCACCCTTGATCGCCAGGTTGTCGGATTCGGTGGCGCCGGACGTCCAGACGATTTCACGCGGGTCGGCGTTGACCAGGTCGGCCACCTGACGACGGGCGTTTTCGACGGACTCTTCAGCTTTCCAGCCGAACACGTGGGAACGGGACGCCGGGTTACCGAAGTTTCCGTCGACCAGCAGGCATTCACTCATCTTTTGCGCAACGCGCGGATCGACCGGGGTGGTCGCAGAGTAATCAAGGTAAATCGGCAATTTCATGGACTATCTCCTAAATCAGGCTGGCTGGCGTGCCGCTAGCTCTTTGGCTGTCATTCGACGGCGGACGCTTCAATCTTGTCCAGGCGCGGCGCCTTGCCATTGCAACGACGCTGATCCTGACGCTGGGCCACTTCCTGCACCTCACGGCGAGTTACGAGGTCGGCCAAGCTGATACCGCTGAGAAATTCGTGAATCTGCAGGCTCAGGTCGCACCACAGGTGATGAGTCAGGCAGGTGTCGCCGGAATGGCAGTCGCCCTGGCCCTGGCACTTTGTAGCATCGACCGATTCGTTGACCGCATCGATCACCTGAGCCACCTGGATGCCCTGCATGTCGCGCGACAGCTGGTAACCACCGCCTGGACCGCGAACACTGGAAACCAGGTTACTGCGGCGCAGCTTGGCGAAAAGCTGTTCGAGATAGGACAGGGAGATGCCTTGGCGCTCGGAGATATCGGCCAGGGACACCGGCCCGTGCTGCGCGTGCAACGCCAGGTCAAGCATGGCGGTCACGGCGTATCGGCCTTTTGTAGTCAGTCGCATGGACAATTACCACGGAGTTCGGAATGGGCGGGAGTATGCAATTCCCGAGCATTTAAGTCAACTATAAGACCTAGTGCTTTAGTCGGGTTTACCCGCAAAAGAGCGCGCGCATCATAGCAAAGGCTGGCGGCGTACAGCCAGCGGTACCGCGTTATCGTTCTTCGCGAGCAAGCCCGCTCCCACAGGGGGGATGCATTCCAATGTGGGAGCGGGCTTGCTCGCGAAACACAGCGCCCCGGTTTAGCTGGCCTGGCTCTGATCCTTGCCCTTCACGCAAGCGAAATCTTCTTCGCGCAGCTCAGGCAGATCTTTCGCACAGTAATTACTGCCCAGATCCTTCAGCGCGCCGCACATCCCCTCCAGTCGTCCGTCCACCGCTTGCAGGTGATCGAGCAACTGACCGATGGCGCGAGCCACCGGGTCGGGCATGTCTTCGCTGACGCCATAGGCGTCGAAACCAATCTTCTCGGCCATCGCCTTGCGCTTGGCGTCCTGCTCTTCATCGGTTTTGACGATGATCCGCCCCGGAATCCCCACCACTGTGGCGCCCGGCGGCACTTCCTTGGTGACCACTGCATTGGAGCCGACTTTCGCGCCAGCCCCCACCGTGAATGGACCGAGCACTTTGGCACCAGCACCCACGACAACCCCATCACCCAGCGTCGGGTGGCGCTTGCCCTTGTTCCAACTGGTGCCGCCAAGGGTTACGCCCTGATAAATGGTCACGTCATCGCCGATCTCGGCGGTTTCACCAATGACGATGCCCATGCCGTGGTCAATGAAAAAGCGCCGACCAACTTTGGCACCCGGATGAATCTCGATCCCGGTCAACCAACGACCGAAGTTCGACACCAGCCGCGCCAGCCATTTCAGCTCGTTGCGCCACAGCATCCCGGCCAACCGATGAATCCAGATCGCGTGCATACCGGGGTAGCAGGTCAGGACTTCAAAAGCGTTACGCGCCGCCGGGTCTCGATGGAATACGCTCTGGATATCTTCACGCAAACGCTCAAACATCATTCAGTCCTTCCGCTTAAGAAGCTCACCACGGGCCGCTTTCTGGGTTTCCGTGAGGATGCCACGCAAAATATTCATTTCCGCCCGGCTGACCGAGCTGCGTCCGTACAATCGGCGCAGGCGCGCCATCAAGTGCCTTGGCTTTTCCGGATCGAGGAATTCGATGGCAACCAGCGTCTGCTCCAGATGCTCGTAAAAGCGCTCCAGCTCATCCATGGTCGCGAGTTCGGCGCTTTTCACCGAGGCCACTTCTTCTTTCTCGATCTTGGTCGGCTGCCCTTGAGCGGCCAGCCAGGCCATGCGCACTTCGTAGCTCAACACCTGCACCGCCGCCCCGAGGTTCAACGAGCTGAACTCAGGATCGGAGGGGATGTGCACGTGAAAGTGACATCGCTGCAGCTCCTCGTTGGTCAGGCCGGAGTCTTCACGACCGAACACCAACGCGATTTGTGCGCCCTGCCCCGCTTCCTCGACCACTTTGCTCCCGCATTCGCGGGGATCGAGCAGCGGCCAGGGAATACGGCGGTCACGGGCGCTGGTGCCGAGCACCAGATTGCAGCCGACCAAAGCGTCTTCCAGAGTGGCGACGACTTGGGCGTTTTCAAGAATGTCACCGGCACCGGAAGCACGCGCATCGGCTTCGTGGTGCGGAAACAACCGCGGTTCGACCAGCACCAGCCGCGACAGACCCATGTTTTTCATGGCGCGCGCGGCCCCGCCGATGTTGCCGGGGTGGCTGGTATTGACCAGGACGACACGAATGTTCTGCAGCAAGGGAGGCGCTCTCGGACACAGGAAAGGGGTGCAAATCTTACAGAACAGCCTACCGTTAAGCTATGAAAGCGAACAGCGACCTTCACCTGAAGAAAAGTTCTGATAGAATGCGCGGCTTTCTTTAACAACCTTAGGTGACACATCCATGCAGCCCATGCTGAATATCGCGCTGCGCGCCGCCCGCAGCGCCAGTGAACTGATCTTCCGCTCCATCGAGCGCCTGGATACCATCAAGGTCGACGAAAAAGACGCCAAGGATTATGTATCCGAGGTCGATCGCGCCGCCGAACAGAAAATCATCGATGCTCTGCGCAAGGCTTACCCGAATCACTCGATCCAGGGTGAAGAGACCGGCATGCATGTCGGTAACGGCATCGAAGGCGAAGAGTACCTGTGGATCATCGATCCACTGGACGGCACCACCAACTTCCTGCGTGGCATTCCTCACTTTGCCGTCAGCATTGCCTGCAAATACCGTGGTCGCCTGGAACACGCTGTGGTTCTGGACCCGGTTCGCCAGGAAGAATTCACCGCCAGCCGTGGTCGCGGCGCTCAACTGAACGGTCGTCGTCTGCGCGTCAGCGGTCGCACCAGCCTCGACGGCGCTCTGCTGGGTACTGGCTTCCCGTTCCGTGACGACCAGATGGACAACCTCGACAACTACCTGGGCATGTTCCGCGCCCTGGTTGGCCAGACTGCCGGCATCCGCCGCGCCGGCTCCGCCAGCCTGGACCTGGCCTACGTGGCTGCCGGTCGTTTCGACGCGTTCTGGGAGTCGGGCCTGTCCGAGTGGGACATGGCTGCCGGCGCCCTGCTGATTCAAGAAGCTGGCGGCCTGGTGAGCGACTTCACCGGCGGTCACGATTTCCTTGAGAAAGGCCACATCGTTGCCGGCAACACCAAATGCTTCAAGGCAGTCCTGACGGCGATCCAGCCGCACCTGCCGGCTTCGCTGAAGCGTTAAGCTTCCCGCGAAAAGCAAAAAGCACCCTTCGGGGTGCTTTTTTTATGCCTGCGATTTCAGCCTCCACTCGAATCCACTGTGGGAGCGGGCTTACTCGCGAAGGCGGCGCGTCAGCCAACATTAATTCTGGATGGTAGACCGCATTCGCGAGCAAGCCCGCTCCCACAGGGTCTTTGTGGTGAGGCTTGAATGGCAGGCACAAAAAAGCACCCCGCAGGGTGCTCTTTTTTAAACGATCAGACGGTTATTGAGCCGGCTGATTCTGCGACAGAATCAACTTACCTTCCTTGTCCACCGGAATCTGGTTGCCCGGATCACGGTCCATCCGCACTTTGCCTTCCTTGCCATCCAGCGAATAACGCACGTCGTAACCGACAACCTTGTCGCTGATGTCATTCACGGTGTTACAGCGAGTCTGGGTGGTGGTGTAGGTATCGCGGTTCTGCATGCCTTCCTGCACCTTGTTACCGGCATAACCGCCACCGACCGCGCCAGCGACCGTGGCAATCTTCTTGCCGGTACCGCCGCCGATCTGGTTACCCAGCAAACCACCCGCTACCGCACCAATCGCGGTACCGAGGATCTGGTGTTGATCCTTGACCGGCGCCTGGCGGGTTACAGCAACATCCTTGCACACTTCACGTGGAGTCTTGATCTGTGTTTTGACCGGCTCAACGGCCAGCACTTGCGCATACTCAGGGCCGCTTTTAACCAGGCTGTAGGTGGCAACAGCACCCCCGGCAGTCACACCGACAGCACCCAATACCGCACCAACCAGCAACGACTTGTTCACATGAACCTCCTGACCATCACATGCGGGACGCGCCCGCGCTTCTCCCAGCCTTGGAGCATAAAAAAAGGCGCGAGTTCAACTCGCGCCTTTTTCGGGCTGACAGCCGGAGAAACGATGGCCGTTATGGACGGTCGTCGACTTCCTTCTCGGTGTTGGCCGGAGGAATCAGATCCTCGGTGCTCAGGTTCAGCCAGATCAGCACCACGTTCGCGATGTAGATCGACGAGTAGGTACCCGCCAGAACACCGATGAACAGGGCAATGGAGAAGCCGAACAGGTTGTCGCCACCGAAGAACAGCAGCGCAGCGATCGCCAGCAAGGTGGAGATCGACGTCGCCATGGTCCGCAGCAAGGTCTGGGTGGTCGAGATGTTGATGTTCTCGATCAGCGAAGCCTTGCGCAGCACACGGAAGTTCTCACGAACCCGGTCGAACACGACGATGGTGTCGTTCAGCGAGTAACCGATGATCGCCAGTACCGCCGCCAGCACCGTCAGGTCGAAGGTGATCTGGAAGAACGACAGGATACCGACAGTCACGATCACGTCGTGAATCAGCGAAACGATGGCGCCGACCGCGAATTTCCATTGAAAGCGGAAAGCCAGGTAGATCAGGATGCCGCCGAGCGCCAGCAGCATGCCGAGGCCGCCCTGGTCGCGCAGCTCTTCACCGACCTGCGGGCCGACGAACTCGACACGCTTGACCGTCGCCGGGTTGTCGCCGCCGACTTTCTGCAAAGCCTCGGCCACCTGGTGACCCAACTGCGGGTCTTCACCCGGCATGCGCACCAGCAGGTCAGTGGTTGCACCAAAGCTCTGCACGATGGCTTCGTGGTAACCGGAAGTCACCAGCTCTTCACGCACTTTGGTGACGTCGGCCGGACGCTCGTAGGTCAGCTCGATGAGCGTACCGCCGGTGAAGTCCAGGCCCCAGTTCATGCCCTTGTGGACGACGCTGAAAATAGCCAGCAACGTGAGAAACACTGTGACGCCGAACGCGAAGTTGCGAACGCCCATGAAGTTGATTGTACGTAACATGGCAGCCCCTTAAATCCACAACTTCTTGAAGTCACGTCCGCCGAAGATCAGGTTGACCATTGCGCGGGTCACCATGATGGCCGTGAACATCGAGGTAAAGATCCCGAGGGACATGGTCACTGCGAAGCCCTTCACCGGGCCGGTGCCCATGGCGAAGAGGATGCCGCCGACCAGCAGAGTGGTCAGGTTGGCGTCGAGAATCGCGGTGAATGCCCGGCCGAAGCCTTCGTTGATTGCACGCTGCACGGTCATGCCGGCTGCGATCTCTTCACGGATCCGCGAGAAGATCAGCACGTTGGCGTCGACCGCCATACCCATGGTCAGGACGATACCGGCGATACCCGGCAGGGTCAGCGTTGCACCCAGCAGCGACATCAGCGCCAGCAGCAGCACCATGTTCACCGCCAGCGCGACCGTGGCGATCAAACCGAAGAAGCGGTAGATGGCGATGATGAACAGCGAGACGAACAGCATGCCCCACAGCGATGCATCGATACCTTTGGTGATGTTGTCAGCACCCAGGCTCGGACCGATTGTGCGCTCTTCAGCGAAGTACATCGGCGCGGCCAGACCACCGGCACGCAGCAGCAGCGCCAGCTCGGACGATTCACCCTGGCCGTTCAGGCCGGTGATGCGGAACTGCGCTCCCAGCGGCGACTGAATGGTCGCCAGGCTGATGATCTTCTTCTCTTCCTTGAAGGTCTGCACCGGCACGTCTTTCTCGACCCCGTCGACAACCTGCTTGGTGTAAGTGGTCACCGGACGCTGCTCGATGAAGATCACCGCCATGCTGCGACCGACATTCGAACGGGTCGCGCGGCTCATCAGCTCACCACCGTGACCGTCCAGACGGATGTTCACTTCTGGTGTGCCGTGCTCGCCGAAACCAGCCTTGGCGTCAGTTACCTGGTCACCGGTGATGATCAGGCCACGCTCGATCTGCGCAGGAGGACGCTTGCCTTCACGGAACTCGAAGGTTTCGGAAGTGGCTTTCGAAGCCCCCGGCTCTGCAGCCAGACGGAACTCAAGGTTGGCCGTCTTGCCTAGAATACGCTTGGCTTCGGCAGTGTCCTGCACGCCAGGCAGCTCAACCACGATGCGGTTGGCGCCCTGACGCTGAACGATCGGTTCGGCAACACCCAGCTCGTTGACGCGGTTACGTACCGTGGTCAAGTTCTGCTTGATGGAGTATTCACGGATTTCCGCCAGCTTGGCCGGGGTCATCGCCAGACGCAGCACCGGTTGACCGTTGAGGTCGGCCGGAACAATGTCGAAATCGTTGAAGTTCTTGCGGATCAGCGCACGGGCCTGTTCGCGGGAGTCAGCATCGCTGAAGCCCAACTGAATGGCGCCGCCCAGTTGTGGCAGGCTGCGATAGCGCAGCTTCTCTTTGCGCAGCAGACTCTTGACGTCGCCTTCGTAGACTTTCAGGCGGGCGTCGAGGGCTTTGTCCATGTCCACTTCCAGCAGGAAGTGCACACCACCGGACAAGTCCAGACCCAGCTTCATCGGGTGCGCGCCGAGGTTGCGCAGCCATTGCGGGGTGGTCTGTGCCAGGTTCAGTGCGACGACGTAGTCATCACCCAATGCCTTGCGCACAACGTCTTTGGCCGGCAGCTGGTCTTCAGCCTTGGTCAGACGGATCAGACCGCCCTTGCCGTTGGCGGCCAGCGAAGCTGCCTTGACGTTGATCCCGGACTCACGCAGCGCGGTGCTGACGCGATCCAGATCGGCCTGATTGACCTGCAGGGCCGTGCTGGCGCCGCTGATCTGAATGGCCGGGTCATCAGGGTATAGATTGGGAGCGGAATAAATCAGACCGACCGCCAGCACCGCCAGGATCAGAATGTATTTCCACAGAGGATATTTGTTCAGCATCACGCCGCCCGTTATGAACGCGGGGCGCCTTGCGCGCCCCGTCGATTGAGTAGAAGTTGGAACCTTAGATCGCTTTCAGCGTGCCTTTTGGCAGCGTGGCGGCGATGGCGCCCTTCTGGAACTTCATTTCCACGGTGTCGGAAACTTCCAGAACCACGAAGTCATCGGCCACTTTGGTGATCTTGCCGGCGATGCCGCCGGTGGTAACCACTTCGTCACCCTTCGCAAGGCTGCTCAGCAGGTTCTTCTGCTCTTTGGCGCGCTTGGCCTGTGGACGCCAGATCATCAGGTAGAAGATGACCAGGAAGCCGACCAGGAAAATCCACTCGAAGCCGCCGCCCATTGGGCCTGCAGCAGCCGGTGCAGCTGCGTCAGCCATGGCGTTAGAGATAAAAAAGCTCATTTAGCACTCCAGTTGCAAATGTTGAATCTTGGGGTCAGAAAACTCAGTCCAAAGGCGGAACGGGGAGCCCGCGTTTGGCGTAGAAGGCATCGACAAAGGCGGCCAATGTACCCTGTTGAATAGCCTCGCGCAAACCAGCCATCAGCACCTGATAATGGCGCAAGTTATGGATGGTATTGAGCATGCTGCCGAGCATTTCGCCGCACTTGTCCAGGTGATGCAGATAAGCGCGGGAGAAGTTCTGGCAGGTATAGCAATCGCAGGTCGGATCCAGCGGCGAATCATCATGGCGATGGAACGCGTTACGGATCTTCAGCACGCCTGTATCAATGAACAGATGCCCATTGCGGGCATTACGGGTTGGCATCACGCAATCGAACATGTCCACACCGCGGCGCACACCCTCAACCAGATCTTCCGGTTTGCCAACGCCCATAAGGTAACGAGGTTTGTCAGCCGGCATCATGCCCGGCAGATAATCCAGCACCTTGATCATCTCGTGCTTCGGCTCGCCCACCGACAGACCGCCAATGGCCAGGCCATCGAAGCCGATCTTGTCCAGACCTTCCAGCGAGCGCATGCGCAGATCCTGGTGCATGCCGCCCTGAACAATACCGAACAGCGCCGCGGTGTTGTCGCCATGCGCGTTTTTCGAGCGCTGGGCCCAACGCAGCGACAGCTCCATGGATACGCGGGCGACGTCTTCGTCAGCCGGGTACGGCGTGCATTCGTCGAAGATCATCACGATGTCGGAACCGAGATCGCGCTGCACCTGCATCGATTCTTCCGGGCCCATGAACACTTTCGAGCCGTCGACCGGGGAGGCGAAGGTCACGCCCTCCTCCTTGATCTTGCGCATCGCGCCCAAGCTGAACACCTGGAAACCGCCGGAGTCGGTGAGGATCGGGCCTTTCCACTGCATGAAGTCGTGCAGGTCGCCGTGCTCCTTGATCACCTCGGTGCCCGGACGCAGCCACAGGTGGAAGGTGTTGCCCAGAATGATTTCCGCGCCAGTGGCGACGATGTCACGCGGCAACATGCCCTTGACCGTGCCGTAGGTGCCCACCGGCATGAACGCCGGGGTCTCGACGGTGCCACGCGGAAAGGTCAGCCGACCACGACGAGCCTTGCCATCGGTGGCAAGCAGTTCAAAGGACATGCGACATTCGCGACTCATTCTGTTTCCTCTGGGCCTGTGTGTTCAGGGGCAGTCGGGGCGGGATTACGGGTGATGAACATCGCATCACCGTAGCTGAAAAAGCGGTAGCCGTTGTCGACGGCGGCTTTATAGGCGGCCATGGTTTCGGGATAACCGGCGAACGCCGAAACCAGCATCAACAGCGTGGATTCCGGCAAATGGAAGTTGGTGACCAGGGCGTCGACCACATGGAACGGCCGGCCCGGGTAGATAAAGATGTCGGTGTCGCCGCTGAACGGCTTGAGCACGCCATCACGCGCGGCACTTTCCAGCGAACGCACGCTGGTGGTACCCACGGCAATCACCCGCCCGCCACGCTCACGGCACGCGGCAACGGCGTCGACCACGTCCTGGCCGACTTCCAGCCACTCGCTGTGCATGTGGTGATCTTCGATCTTGTCGACGCGCACCGGCTGGAACGTCCCCGCACCGACGTGCAGCGTGACGAACGCGGTCTCGACGCCCTTGGCGGCAATCGCCTCCATCAGCGGCTGATCGAAATGCAGCCCCGCCGTCGGCGCCGCCACCGCCCCCAGGCGCTGGGCGTACACGGTCTGATAGCGCTCGCGATCCGAGCCTTCATCCGGGCGGTCTATATAAGGAGGCAACGGCATGTGCCCGACGCGATCGAGCAGCGGCAGCACTTCTTCAGCAAAGCCCAGCTCGAACAGCGCATCGTGACGCGCGAGCATATCGGCTTCGCCACCGCCGTCGATGAGGATCTTCGAACCCGGCTTCGGCGACTTGCTGGAGCGCACATGGGCCAGCACGCGGTGCGAATCGAGCACGCGTTCGATGAGGATTTCCAGCTTGCCGCCCGAGGCTTTCTGCCCGAACAACCGCGCCGGAATCACCCGGGTATTGTTGAATACCATCAAATCGCCCGGGCGCAAATGCTCAAGCAAATCAGTGAATTGACGGTGTGCAAGGGCGCCGCTCGGCCCATCAAGGGTCAGCAGGCGACTACCGCGACGCTCGGCCAACGGGTGGCGGGCGATCAGCGAATCAGGAAGCTCGAAGGTAAAGTCAGCAACGCGCATGATGGGGTTCGTCTAGCAGGGCCGGAAAGTCTAGCGGAATTATCAAAAATTGACCATGAAACGTGATTGACCAACGGTAATCACCTCTCTATACTTCGCCGCCATTGAGCCCTGATGGCGGAATTGGTAGACGCGGCGGATTCAAAATCCGTTTTCGAAAGGAGTGGGAGTTCGAGTCTCCCTCGGGGCACCAAAATTAAGAAAGGTCTTGCTTAGCAAGGCCTTTTTTTTCGTCTGTCGGAAAGTGCCCCCTCTCCACTCAATGGCCACCTGCTCACCCGCGATGAGACCGGTTGCGCGATAAACTTGGCGAAGTATTGATCGCTAAAAGCGAAGAACTTCAGACGCTTGCCACAAGCTCAAAGCCTGCTGGCGATTTCTTGCCACATATGGTCGTAGTTGTATTTCAACCAACGAATCAGCAACTTGTCGAACAACCTGCGAAACCAATTACGCTGCCGCGCCACAAGCCTTTCCTCTATCTCGCCCCTGAGCCAATCAGGGTCAAAACCTGTCCAGACAGTCGGCAAGACCGCTGCAATGTTCATAAAGCACACCGGCGCTACTTCTGAATAAAAAATCTCGTAGAGCACCGCTGGATCGACGCCTTTTAGCTGGCATGCGATGTAATCGTAATCAGTGGGAAAATGGTTGAACGGTTCGGACAGTGCAGCTCTAACGTTTGTCAGTTGTGGTTCATTCAGAAAATGCTCCAACGGGAAAACCCCTCCATTTGCGTTCCACTGGCGCGGCGCAGTTCAAACGACGAGCCGAGACAGGAACTCAGATATCTGGATCAGGCGCACGCGGGGCTTGAACAACTCCCCCAAACAAACGCTCAGCTATCTGACGACCTCGTTCCTGGCCCTCCTCCGTCAACCAGATCGATTTGTTCCTGTTTACCGGATTACTGATGAGACCCTGTTCATGCAATCGGTTCATGACTTCAAAATCGAAGCCTTTCCATGCATTGCCGTCGTCGGAACTGAAAGCGGCCAACAGGGCAAGCACAGCCTCTTCAATCAACTTTTCGTCGTATTCCATGATCGTCGCTCCGCTCATATGCCTGAACTATCGTTGAGTTTGTCTGGCAGCTCATACTCGCTGGCCATCCTGAGAAACTCGTTCTGTTGCTTAGGTCATTGAATGTCTCGGCGCTGTCCGTGCAACCTGTTTTGCCTAGGGACTGCACCTGATGCGTCCACTCAGTATAATCACGCACGCCCGCAGCCGGTCTTCCGCCCCGTTGCGACTATCGCTGGTCGTACCGAATTTCAAGACTCAAGCTCAAGAACCTCCAAGGCCAACCATGGAAACGTCACTGGAAACCGTCGCCCTGTTCTCCCTCAAACTCGCTTACGAGGAGGAAGGCCTGAGCCCGATTCTGCGGGATGACATGGTTATGGGTGACTATCAGAAAGACGTTTTCGAACTGCTGGTGCGCCGGGGTGATGTCGAAACCATTCAGTTCAAGATGAACGAGTGCCTGGGCTTGGCGATGGATGCGTTGGGCGGCGTCGAGAAACCGCTGGGGCGGGAGCTGCACAAGCTGTCAGCCGATTTCAGTCAGTCGCAGTCGCTGGAGCAGCTTGATCAGCCGCTCCTCGCGCTCAAGGGTTATCTGAAAGACATTCTCTGATCAGTTGCTTCACTCGCTGACCTTTCAGCGTCGAGCCTTCAAAACCCGAATATCCGTGGGAAACCCATCCGCCCCCACAATCTTCTTCCAGCCCACATACTGAAACTCGCCCCGCTCATCAATGTAATCGCCCTTCTCCACCGACCGGCCACCGACGATCGCCACGCGTTTTTCCTCGCCACAGCCGCCATCCGACGGGCGCACGGTATAAATCACATACGGCTTCACATACTGCGTGGCGCGAAAGTATTGGCCGCAAATTTCGTCGACGGTGATCAGCATGGTTTTCAGGCGGGCTTCGCCGTCCATGTCTTCGTGGAGTTTGAGGAAGGAGATGTCGCCGACGTCGCTGTAGCCGAGTGAACGGGCGCGTTTGTATTCGGGGGAGTTCTGATGAGCGATACGGCCTTGCTCGGCGGCCTGATTCATTCTGGCGGCAAACTCGGCATTGCCTTGAGCAATGGTTGCCTCGGCCTGGGCGGCGACGTTTTCGCATTGCGCGAATTCGCGGGAGCTGAGGTATTGGGGCGTCAGGTTCGAGCGGCGCTGGTTCATGCTCCGCAGGCTGTTCTCCAGATCGCCGATCACCTCATAGGCGCTGGGTACGCGACCGCTCTGGACGTCGGCGATTTTCTCCTGCATTCGCTGGCAGTTGCCGAGGTAATACTGCCAGCTGCTTTCCGGGGGCTCCTTCCACTCGGCGAATGCCGGGGTAATGACAGCGGCGCACGTGATTGCACAGAGCAAGCGCAGAACAGAAGCGGCTTTTGGCATGAGTAGTCCATTACAGGAATCAAGAAAGTGGCGCGACGCTACTATTTTGCTATCGTGCCGTCCACTGTCGGCAAGGTGCCGAGCGTTTGTACCGTGACGGGTTTCGAAGGATGGATACGATGGATGTTGTGTTTTTCTTTATCGCCTGGATAGGCATGTGGGTCTGGGTCGTCAGGCAGCGTGGTGCGTGGAATCTGCTACTCGCCAATGTGTTGGGTGCGGCCAGCGGCATGATTGTCGGCCTGGTGGTTTCGCAGCTTTGTGTCGGTCTGTTCGGCTCTAGCCGGCCACCGGTCCCGGGGGTCATGGGATCGCTTCTGGAAATGCTGGCGACTGCCGCGGCGCTGACCGGCGTATGGATGCTGGTGGCACGTCGCTCGCAGGTCGAACACCCTGTCGCGCGTCAGCTACTGGCCGGCCTTTGCGGCGTTGTGGCCGGCATAACGGCGATCATGTTTTTTGTTCAGATCAATCCGCCCAATCTCGGCATGTGAATGTCTTCGTGGCGTCAGACCTCTATTTTGATATCTTGCCGTCCATCTTCAGCACTCACCGCCAGTGGGTGCTGTTTTGCAGGCTATTGAAGGGTTAAGGAAAGGATCGAATGGAGTTTCTGAGTTTTCTGGCATTTATCGCCGCCTGGGGTTTGATGTGGCGCTGGGTGGTGAAAAACCGCGGCAGCTGGAATCTGTTTTACGGCAACATCGTTGGCGCGGCGGGCGGTTTTATCGTCGGCATGGTGGTGCTGTCGATCTTGCTGTCGATATTCCCGTCGGCGCATAAATCCGCAAAAGCGCCAATTGAAGACGTGATCACACAGAGTGATGTGACCACCAGTCTGTTGCCCGAAGCCGAGTCGGATTCGACGTCCGCGGTGCTGGAAAACGCGCCGGGCTTTGCCGCGATCGAGCCGGATAACCAACCTTCTCCGCCGGATTCCGCACTGCTGCCGAATTACGCCAGCCGGGCGCCGAAATCGATATCGGAAAAAACCGTCCTGGATCAGAGCGACGCGCAGGGCCGTAAAGCGCTCACCGCGCTGCGCGACAAGCTTGGGCAAAATGCCGACAGCGATAAATCGATGCTCGCGTATGTCATGTGCGGCACGGTGGTCACCAGCACACTGCGCTTCCCAGCGTCGGAGCGCTTCGCCGACAGTTCCGCCATTGTCACCAAGCGCTTCAAGGATCAGGTCTACACCCTCAGCAACAAGGTCACCGCGCGCAACATGAACGGCGATGACGTCACTTATCGCTTCGACTGCTCGGTGCAGGAGCAACCCGCGTCCGCCGAATGGCGACTGCTGGCGCTGAAGCTGCAGAAGGCTGACTCTTAAGCCTCGTTTAAGGGTTCAAGGCGCCGGCTGCGCTATCATCGCCAGCCTGTGCGCCTTGAGCTTTGCCCCCTGAATGTCCCCGATACCTGCTGACCTGAATCCGCTACCTCCCGTCCTGGCCGGCCCACTGCTGCGCCGGCTGGAAACCACGCGCGTGGTGCTGTGGCTGGTCGGTACGCGTCAACTGTCGCTGACGTTGCGCCTGCAAGGCGTAGGAGATATCCCTCTCGATGCCGGGAGGTGCACGGTCATTCCTGTAGGCCGTCATGCGTTCGTTCATTTGATTGACGTTGTGCTCGACAGCGCCCTGCCCTGTCAGACCGTTGTGGGTTACGACTTGCTGATCGATGGCCAGCAGCGAATTGCCGACTGGGCACCACATCTGGTGTATGGCGATGCTACTTGCCCGAACTTCGTCGTGCGCTCACGGATCGATCAATTGCTCCACGGCTCCTGCCGCAAGCCGCATCATCCGGCGGCAGACGGTCTGCTCTGTGTCGATCAGTTGCTGGCGATAGAAACCGATCCACAACAACGCCCCGCCCTGTTGATGATGAGCGGCGACCAGATCTACGCCGACGATGTTGCCGGCCCGATGCTGCGGGCGATTCATGCGTTGATCGAGCGCCTCGGTCTGTTCGACGAACACCTCGAAGGTGCCGTGGTCAGCGACAGCGCCAAGCTCTACCAACACCCGGCCAGTTACTACCACCGTGCGGATCTGTTACCGGCGCTGGAGAGCAACGAGACCTTGCGCGAGCGATTTTTCGGCGGTGCGCGTAAGCCGATTTTCACCAGCAGCAGTGCTGACAATCACCTGGTGACCTTCGCCGAAGTGATGGCGATGTATTTGCTGGTGTGGTCGCCGATTGCCTGGGGGTTGATCAATCCTGCTGCTCCAGCGCTGACGCCTGAACGCTTGAAGCGCTACACCCTGGAGCAGACCCGAATCGATGGTTTCAAGGCCGGGTTGGCCAACGTTGCCCGGGCGCTGGCGCACCTGCCGAGCCTGATGATTTTCGATGACCACGACATCACCGATGACTGGAACCTTTCCGCGCAATGGGAGGAAACCGCCTACGGTCATCCGTTCTCCAAACGCATCATCGGCAACGCCTTGATCGCGTACATGTTGTGTCAGGGCTGGGGCAATAATCCGGACGCGTTCAAGGATGTGCTGGAGAACACTCGCCGCCTGAGCGCCAGTGGTGACGATCAATATCTCGACAGCCCGGTGCAGGACGCGCTGATCGATGACTTGCTGCGCTTTCAGCATTGGCATTTCGTGCTGCCGAGCAGCCCGGCGCTGGTGGTGCTCGACACCCGCACCCGGCGCTGGCGCAGCGAGATGGCACTCAAGCAACCCTCCGGTTTACTGGACTGGGAAGCGCTGAGCGAACTGCAGCAGGAGCTGCTTGATCATCCGTCAGCGATCATCGTTTCACCGGCGCCGATCTTCGGCGTGAAGCTGATTGAAACCGTTCAGAAGGTTTTCAGCTGGTGCGGTTATCCACTGCTGGTCGACGCCGAAAACTGGATGGCTCATCGCGGTGCGGCGCAGGTGATCCTGAACATTTTCCGACACACCCGCACACCCGGAAACTACGTGGTGCTGTCCGGCGATGTGCATTATTCCTTCGTCTACGAAGTGCTTATCCGACACCGCAAGGCCGGGCCACGGATCTGGCAGATCACCAGCAGCGGGATCAAGAACGAGTTCCCGAAAACCCTGCTGGAATGGTTCGACCGCCTCAACCGCTGGCTCTATTCGCCGCGCTCGCCGTTGAACTGGTTCACCAAACGCCGACGCATGCGCATCGTGCCGTACACCCCGGAACATGCCGAAGCGGGTGAACGGCTGTGGAATTCAGCCGGGATCGGCCAGGTGTTTTTCAATGCGCTGGGGCAGCCGAGCGAGATCATTCAGCACAATTCGAACGGGGCGCTGAAGACGCGGATGCTGGCGCCGGAGTTGGGGGATTATCCGGACTGACGTGCACCTATTCCAATGTAGGAGTGAGCCTGCTCGCGATTGCGGTAGGCCATTCAAAATGTATATCGCCTGATACACCGCTATCGCGAGCAGGCTCACTCCTACAGGGGGTTCGTTTGCGCGTCAGTGCGCGATCACGGCACGCCCCACCCCTCTGACAATCATCCCCACCTCCCGCTCATCAATCGTCAGCGGCGGCAGCAGCCGTATCGTCTTGCCACGCGTCACGTTGATCAGCAATCCATGATCCCGCGCAGCAATCAGCGTCAGATCGCGGAGCGGCTGTTTCAACTCGATACCAATCATCAAGCCCTGCCCGCGAATCGCCAACACATTGGGGTTGTCTGCCAGTTCGGCGCGCAGGCGGGTCAACAGGCGCTCACCCTGCACCCGGACATTTTCCAGCAAGCCCTGTTCTTCGATGATATCCAGCACCGTGCAACCGACCCGGCAGGCCAGCGGGTTGCCGCCGAAGGTGCTGCCATGGCTGCCGGGCGTGAACAGGTCCGCCGCTCTGCCCCGCGCCAGACAGGCGCCGATCGGCACACCGTTGCCGAGGCCTTTGGCCAGGGTCATGACGTCCGGCACGATACCTTCATGCTGGAACGCAAACCACTGGCCAGTGCGGCCGATACCGGTCTGGATTTCGTCGAGCATCAACAGCCAGGCGCGCCGATTGCACACTTCCCGCAGGGCTTTGAGGTAGCCGGGCGGCGCCAGTTGCACGCCGCTTTCGCCCTGGATCGGCTCGACCAGAATCGCCACGATGCGCGCGCCATGCTTGTGCTGCAGCTGATCCAGCGCCGCCAGATCACCGAAAGGCACTTTGACGAAATCCCCCGGCAGATCATTGAAGCCCAGGCGCACCGCCGGGCCATCACTCGCCGACAACGTACCGAGCGTGCGGCCATGAAATGCGTTGGCCATGACCACCACCAGCGGCTGTTCGATACCTTTGCTCCAGCCGTACAAGCGCGCAAGTTTCAGTGCAGTCTCGTTAGCCTCAGCACCCGAGTTATTGAAGAACGCGCGATCCATGCCCGACAGCTCAGTCAGCCGTTTGGCCAGTTGCTGCTGCCAGTCGATGCTGTACAGGTTGGAGGTGTGCAACAGCAGCCCCGCCTGTTCGCTAATAGCAGCGACGATCCGTGGGTGCGAGTGCCCTACGTTGGTCACCGCAACCCCGGCGACGGCATCCAGGTATTCACGACCGGCCTGATCCCACAGGCGAGTGCCCAGACCTCTGGTGAAACTCAGAGCCAGCGATTGGTAGGTGTTCATCAGGGCGGCGGTCATGACTTCAAACTCCAGTGAAGGTCGGTGTGTTTGCAGTATGGTTAGCCACCAGAACTGGATAAACTCGGTAAAACTTCAATCATTTAAAAGCAGAGCTTGATAATGGACCTGTTGCAGGCAATGAGCGTCTACGTGAAGGTTGTAGAAGCCGGGAGCATGACGGCGGCCGCGTTGCAGTGCGAAATGTCCACGACCATGGTCGGAAATCACCTGCGCGCACTGGAGCAACGGCTCGGCGTGCAATTGTTGCAGCGCACCACCCGCCGGCAGCGGCTTACCGAGTTCGGCAACGTGTACTACCAGCGCTGTCTGGACGTTCTGGGTCTGGTGGCCGACTCCGAACGCTTGGCCGAACAGGCCCTAGACGAGCCACGCGGCCTGTTGCGCATCACCGCGCCGCTGACCTTTGGTGTCGAACGCCTGGCCCCAGCGCTCAGTGAATTTTCCCTGCAATACCCGCAGGTGAAAATGGATGTGGTGCTGACCAACCGCCGCCCGGATCTGCTGGAAAGCGGCCTCGACGTAGCGTTTCGGCTGGGACATTTCGAGCAGTCGAACCTGATCGCCCGGCCGCTGATCGACTACACCCTGACCGTGTGCGCTTCGCCGGCTTACGTCGCCCGACGCGGCATGCCGATCACCCCGGAAGACCTGCAACAACACGACTGCCTGTCGTTCGCCTACCCTGCCGGCGACGACTGGCAATCAGTGGAAAAACGCTGGCGCCTCAGCGGCCCGGACGGCGAGATTCTGGTCGACGTCAGCGGCCCGATGCTGATGAACACCTCCGCCGGCCTTCATCAGGCAGCACGCACCGGCATGGGCATCGTCATGCTGCCGGATGCGCTGGTGGAACAGGATCTGCGCGACGGCAAACTGGTGACGGTGATACCCGATTACCAGCCACCGAGCCGCCCTTTGCATTTGCTCTATGCCCCGGATCGTTATCGTTTGCCCAAGCTGCGGCGCTTCGTCGAATTCGCAATGCAAACCTGGGGCAGATCCTGACTCAATTGCTATCGACTACGCTCCGGTGATTGCCGACAAGGATGCTGTTATCGATGAGAAACGACCTTACCGTACGCGATCTGTTGCCCGACGAAGTGGAGCCAGTTCGGCTGTTTCTCGGCCTACATGGCTGGGGACACCGAACAGGCTCCAGCGACTACTTCACTCAACTGATCGAAAACTCGCAACGCACTGCCGTCGCACTGAGCGGCGAAAAAATCATCGGTTTTGCCCGAGGCATCACCGATGGTTTGTCCAACGGTTATCTGTCGATGGTCGTAGTTGATGGCCAGCATCGGCGCGCCGGCGTCGGGCGCGCACTGGTCGAGCATGTCATGGGGGACAACCCCGAGATCACTTGGGTACTACGCGCCGGGCGCGAAGGTGCGGAGGCGTTTTTTGCCAGTTTGGGGTTTGAAACATCGGTAATTGCCATGGAGCGACCGCGCTTGAAATAACCGCCGCCGAACATGGCAACCGCTATGATTCATCTTCTCTTTCAAGCACGGACGCCAATTGATGCTGATCACTCTGCAAAACACCCCTCTGTGGGTTTATGCGGTTTTCCTGGTACTCGTTTATTTCGGGATCAAGGCTCGCACGCCCAGCCCCAAGAGCCGTTTAGCAATGCTGGTCACACCACCAGTGTTAATAGCCTGGTCTCTCTTCTCAATAAATCTGACGCTTAACCCAGCCCTGTCCCTCAGCTGCTGGATTGGCGCCCTCTTGCTGGGCGGCGTTACGGCATGGCTAATGTTTTCGGCGCAATACGTGACGCTTGATGATTCGCAAACAGGACTGATCTTGCCCGGCACTTGGAAAGTGTTGATGTTGTACCTGCTGTTTTTTGCCGTGAATTACTACTTCGGTTATCAGGATGACGTGCATCCGGAGCAAGCCTCTGCTCTGGATGCACTGTTGTTGAAAGCCGCGATTTCAGGTTTCGTCTGCGGGTTGATCGGCACTCGTTCGCTGAAGTACTACCGTTTGCTGCGCACGCTTCAGTCCCAACGCCGACAAATAACCTCGCAGTAATTCAGGAACCAGTTTTCACCAACACCGGTTTCTCCTGATAACGCTGCGCAAACAACTGCTTCAACTGCGCGACCTTGGGCATGTCGTTGATCACGATGTACGGATAGCTTGGGTGTTCGGTGAGGAAATCCTGGTGATAGTCCTCCGCCGGGTAAAAGCCGTTGTAGGTTTCCAGTTGGGTGACGATCGGTTTGTTGTAGGCATGCGCCGCGTCGAGTTGGGCGATGTAGGCCTGGGCCACACGTTGTTGATCGGCATTGACCGGGAACAGCGCCGAGCGATATTGCGTGCCGCTGTCCGGCCCCTGGCGGTTGAGTTCGGTCGGGTTGTGGGCCACCGAGAAGTAGATCTGCAGCAGGCTGCCGTAACTGACTTGCGTCGGATCGAAGGTGACTTGCACTGACTCGGCATGACCGGTATCGCCTTCACTGACCCGCTCGTATTCCGCCGTGTTCGCCGCACCGCCGGCATAACCGGAAACGGCTTTCTGCACACCTCTGACGTGTTGGAAAACCCCTTGCACGCCCCAGAAACAACCACCGGCGAACACCGCGGTTTCACTGTGCGCCTGAGTGGTTTCGTCGAGGGCTGGCGGCGGGATGGCCACCGCATCCTCTGCACCGAAAGAGAACGCCGAGCACTGACCGATCACACCGGCCATGGCGACACCGAGCAACGCACGGCGCCAGTTGTTTTGAGCTTTCATGTTGCGCACTCCCGATCAGCCGAAGGTGAAGGCGTAAGCCGATACGCCCGGGTCAAGAAATTCGATGCTGAAGGTGCGATCCTTCACTGCATCGGTTTGCCGCACCAATTGGTACAGGCGCTGCTCAGTCACGCTACCGCTGCCATCCGCGGCGACATCGACACCGTGCGCCTCACCCGGCGCCTTACCGTCGATCGACACTTTGAAACGCACCGGTTTGCCATCCGCGCCCGGGCCCAGCACCAGATGCAGATCGCGGGCGTGGAAGCGGTAGACGATGCGACTGGCCGGCGCGCTGGCGGTGGCGCGCTCGGCACCGACGGCCCACTGGCCGCCAAGGCTCCAGTCATTCAGGGTCAGGTTGGCGGGTGGGTTATAGGTCGCGACCTTGTCAGGCACCAGCCCGGTTTCCGGTACGAAATGTTCCGCACGCTGGTAACCGACGTAGGTTTCCGGTGACAGCACCTGATTCATGTCCGGCGCCTGTTGCACGCCTTGGGCATCGGCGTTGATCAAGCCGTCGGCGACGGTTTTCGCCCCGGCCTCACGCAGCAACTGCTGTATGACCCGTTCCGATTCGGCGTAATCCCCTTCGCCAAAATGGTGGTAACGAATCCGTCCTTGAGCATCGGCAAAATAATGCGCCGGCCAGTATTCGTTGTTGAAAGCACGCCAGATTTTGTAGTCGTTATCGATGGCGACCGGATAGTTGATACCCAGCTCCTTCATGGCTTTAGTGACATTGCCCACGTCGCGCTCGAAAGCGAATTCCGGGGCGTGCACGCCAATCACTACCAGGCCTTGATCGCGGTACTTTTCCGCCCAGGCTTTGACGTATGGCAAGGTGCGCAGGCAGTTGATGCAGGAGTAGGTCCAGAAATCCACCAGCACCACTTTGCCCTTCAATGCCTGGGCGTCCAACGGTGGCGAATTGAGCCATTGCACGGCGCCATTGAGCGGCGGCAACTGGCCTTCGACCGGTAGTGTTCCCGGTGCCTTGTCGGCAACTTTCATCGCCCCGCCGGCAGCAGGAATCTGCGCCATCATGGTTCCGTTGCCCGTCGGCGATTTGCTGGTCAGCTTGCCCACCAGTGCCTGTTCAATCCCGCCCGTGGACGCGGTCGACAACCGCGCCAGCAACCCGGTGTCGAGGCCCAGCGCAATCGCTGCGACACCCGCGAGCATCGCCGCTCCCAACCCACGCCGGATCCACTCCCCCGTACCGATCGAGCGCTTCATCAACGCAAAGACCTTACCGCCCAGCAGCAGCGCCGCCGCCAGTGAAGTCGCGGCGCCCGCCGCGTAGGCGAGCAACAACAGCGTGGTGGCGATGCTTGCCCCTTGCAGCGCGGCTCCGGTCAGAATCAAACCGAGGATGGGCCCGGCGCACGGTGCCCAGAGCAGACCCGTGGCGACGCCAATCAGAAACGAGGCGCCGGGACGCGGACGATTGTCCTGGCCCGCGGCTTCGGACAGCCGACTGCCGGCCGACACCAGCGGTCGCGTCAGGCGCTCGGCGAGGCGCGGCAGCAGCAGCGTCAGCCCGAACAGTGCAACGAACAGCAACGCGAGCCAGCGCCCGTACTGATTGACTTGCACCACCCAACCGCCGCCCACCGCCGCCAGTGTGGCGACGAGGGCGAAAGTCAGCGCCATCCCGGCCAAGAGCGGCAAGCCACTCTTGATAAACGGCTGCCCGGTGCGAGCGAAGACAAAAGGCAGAACAGGCAGGATGCACGGACTGACGATCGTCAGCACACCGCCCAGATAAGCGAGAACCAAGAGCCACATGGTGTCGTCCTGTAGAAAGTGAACATCGAAAAATGGCCATGGCTCATGCCGCCACGGGTTTGAACGTCATCGCCAGGCCATTCATGCAATAGCGCAGGCCGGTGGGTTTCGGGCCGTCGTCGAACACATGTCCCAAGTGCCCTCCGCAGCGTCGGCAGTGCACTTCATTGCGTGACATGCCGAACGATCGGTCCTGACGCGTGGCCACCGCATGTTCCAACGGTGCCCAGAAACTCGGCCAGCCCGTGCGGCTGTCGAACTTGGTCGCCGATGAAAACAGCGCCAGATCACAACCCGCGCAGGCGAATGTGCCGTTGCGATGCTCGTCATTGAGCGGGCTGGTATAGGCCCGTTCGGTGCCTTCTTCGCGCAGGATGGCGTACTGCTCGTCCGAGAGCAGCGAGTGCCATTCACTGTCGCTGTGGCTCACCTCGAAAACCTCATCGGCATGGGCTTGCTCGATCAGTCCGGTGCTCGAGGAAAATTTTGGCAATACACCCGCCACCAGGGCTGCAACCCCCAGCCCGCCGCTCGCTACGAGAATCTGTCGCCGTGAAAACATGGCCGTCTCCAAAAATTCCAGGTGCCTGTCATGGAACACAGCCTAGGCTTGGGTTGATCGCTAAATCCTCACGGGAAGTTAACGAATTCGTGATAACTCGCCCCGAGGAAAACCCGCACAATGCGCTCACTGCGCCGAAGGATTGAGCTTGATGGAACCGACCAGACGCATCCTCGTGGTCGAGGATGACCAGCACATCGCCGACTTGATTTGCCTGCACCTGCGCGATGAGCATTACGACGTCGTGCACAGTGCCGACGGCGATGAAGGCATGCGCCTGTTGCAGCAAGGGCAATGGGATGCACTGATCCTCGACCTGATGTTGCCGGGGGTCGACGGCCTGGAAATCTGCCGCCGCGCCCGGGCGATGGCGCGCTACACGCCGATCATCATCACCAGCGCCCGCTCCAGCGAATTGCACCGCATTCTGGGTCTGGAGCTGGGTGCCGACGATTACCTCGCCAAACCGTTTTCAATGCTGGAACTGGTGGCTCGGGTCAAAGCCTTGCTGCGCCGGGTCGACGCCATGGCGCGCAACCTGAAAATGGACGCCGGCAGCCTCAGTCTCGATGGTTTGAGCATCGACCCGATCACCCGCGACGTCGCCCTCAACGGTGCGCGGCTGGACCTCACTCCGCGAGAGTTCGACTTGCTGTATTTCTTCGCCCGACAGCCGGGCAAGGTGTTCTCACGCATGGACCTGCTCAACGCGGTATGGGGTTACAGCCACGAAGGCTACGAGCACACGGTCAACACCCACATCAATCGCTTGCGGGCGAAAATCGAAAGCGATCCGGCGCAACCGACCCGCATCCTCACCGTGTGGGGCCGAGGCTATAAATTCAGTACGGAACAACCATGAAACTGACCCTGTCGCAGCGCCTGTCGCTGGTGTTCGCCGTTTTGCTGCTGGTGTGCTGCGGCACCTCGGCATGGCTGCAGGTGCGCTCCAGCAAGATGCATGAACTGGAAGTGGTGCAAGGCCTGTCGCGGGATCTGGCGCAGCACATCGCCCATGACACGGTGCTGATGGACAGCCATGGCCTGATGCCCGGCGCCGTGCGCGAACTGTTCAGCAAGCTGATGCTGGTCAACCCGAGTGTCGAGGTGTACCTGCTCGACCCCGAGGGGCGGATTGTCGGCAATGCGGCGCCGGAAGGACATCTGCGCCGGGAGACGGTTGATCTGGCGCCGATCCGCCGGCTGCTCGATGACCAGCCGTTGCCTATTCTCGGCGATGACCCGCGCAGTGCCGACGGGCGCAAGGTCTTCAGTGCCGCGCCGTTACGGGTCAACGGCAAGCCCGCCGGTTATCTGTACGTGGTGTTGCTCAGTGAAGAACACGATCGTTTCGCCGAACGTGGCGCGACCAGTGCCGCGCTCAACACTGCATTGCTGTCGATCGGACTGGTCGCATTGCTATGCCTGATCGCCGGTCTCACGGCGTTCAACCTGATCACCCGGCCACTGCGCCGATTGACCGAAACCGTCAGCCGCTTCGACATTGATGGCACGCCGCAACCTCTGCCCGCTCCGTCAGCAGCTGTGGATAAAAGCGCTGACCCGGATGAGATCGCCGTGCTTGATGGCGCCTTCCGCCAAATGCAAAAACGCCTCGGTGAGCAGTGGCGCTCGTTGACCCGCCAGGATCAGGAGCGCCGTGAACTGGTGGCGAATATCTCCCACGACCTGCGCACACCGCTGGCCTCGCTGCACGGCTATCTGGAAACCCTGTCACTCAAAGACGCCACACTCACCGCCGATGAACGCCGGCGTTATCTGGGCATCGCGCTGGATCAAAGCCGCAAGGTCGGCGGGTTGGCGCAATCGCTGCTGGAGCTGGTGCGTCTGGAGCACGGTTTCGTGCAACCGGTACTGGAACGCTTCTCGCTGATCGATCTGCTGCAGGACATCTTCCAGAAATTCGAACTGGCCGCCGAAGCACGCCACGTCGAACTCAAGGCCAGCTTCGGTCCGAACCTGCCGACGGTGTGCGCCGACCTCGGGTTGATCGAACGGGTGCTGACCAACCTGGTGGATAACGCTTTGCGCCACACGCCTGCGGGCGGTGAAATCGAGCTCGACTTGAAACCCCAGGGCGCCTTGGTCGAAGTCACGGTCAGCGACTCCGGCCCCGGCATCGCTCCGGATCTGCGCGAAGGTCTGTTCCTGCGTCCGTTCAATATTGGCGGCGCGCGGCGTGACGGTGGACTGGGCCTGCGGATCGTCCACCGCATCCTGCAACTGCACGGGCGTGAGATTCAGTTGATCGATGTCGCCGGGCGCGGCGCGACTTTCCGCTTCACGCTGCCGACCGATCAGCAAACCGCTGAACAGTGGATGGTGCGCTCGATGAACCTGAACACGCCGGACAAATAATCCGCACCACCGGACTGTTGTTCCGTGACAACGCCGCCCCGCTCCCCTAAATTAACCGGCCTGAAAAAGACCTCGCGCTTTCTCGTTTCCACTCAAGTTAAAAAAGTAGTGAAATTTCAATGTCCGATTTCAACACCGCTGAATCCGTAGTCACCGAATCGTCCAAAGCGGAATACGAAAACTCCATCAATCTTTCACAACACCTTCCACAAGCCAAAATCATCAGCGAGATGGTGCTGGATGCTTTCCAGTCGACCCGCGAAAGTGACCAGATCCGCGAGCTGCGCGCCGCGATCCGTCAGGCGCACGACAGCTTCGATGACGACAAGGCCTACGAGCTGATGGGCCAGCTCAAGGCGCTGAAAGACGCCGAGGCCGCCGACATCGCCGCCCTCGAAGACCTGAGCAGCAAGTTTTCAATCGGCCGCATCCTGTCCTGCTTCAAGGACGATCCGGCGTTCCAGGAAATCGTTTACGGCCTCGCACTCAAAGTGCTGAACCAGACCCACCAGGCGATCAGCAACCCGAGCGGCGGCAAGAGCAAGGCTGCCAAGAAGAAAGAACTGGAAATCTTCACCATCAGCAAGGACGGCAGCAGCGTGACCCTGCCGCTGCGCACGCCGCGTTCGCGTCTGAACGTTGACCGTGAAGCGCTGGAGTTCCTCGGTTTCACCTTCATCGGTGAAGGCGAAGAAGCCGAGTTGGAGGGCGAGACCTTCATCGACAACGCCGGCACCGAACACGCGATCAACCGCAAGAACATCATCACCGCCCTGCAACAGCAAACCGCGTTCGATGGTTACAGCATCGCCGCGCAGTAATCCCGGCACCGACAAAAAAGCCCCGCTCTGAGATTCAGGCGGGGCTTTTTGTTGGGCGGCGTAACGGTCAGACTTCCGGCTGCACCGCCGCGATCATGTCGACTTCAACCGCGGCGTTCTTTGGCAACTGATAGACACCGACCGTAGTGCGAGTGTGCCGACCGGCGTCGCCGAGCACATGGCTGAACACATCCGATGCACCGTTGGCCACTTCGCTCAGGTCTACGAAGTCCGGGGTCGACTTCACATACACCGTGACCCGCAACAACGCCCGAATCTTGTCCAGCGAACCCACCGCATCGACAATCAGCGCCAGGCAGCGCATGGCACTGATGCTCGCGGCAGCCTGGGCATCCTTGAGCGTCAACTCCAACCCGACGCGACCGGGATACAGAATCCTGCCATTGACCCGCGGCACCATGCCGCTGATGTACAACTCATCGCGGTGCCGGATCAGCGGCGCGTAATTGCCGCCGGCGGTGTTCTCGCCGTAGATGTCGTAGTTCAGCTCGTGTGCCAGGGCAATGAAACGTTCGTCGCAGGTCATCCTCTCAGTCATTTCGCCCAGCCTTTTGGTCAGTGCATGAAGAATCGCGGAGTGGAACAGTTGAGCGCCGAGGAAGTGGCATGGCGCTATCATTGAAGACTGGATCCAAATCTAGGTGTTTTGCCAGTACTGCGCAACCTTCGAAATCGGCGGTGCACGCCATCGCGAGCAGGCTCGCTCCCACATTTGATTGGCGTCGTTCACAAATCCCCTGTGGGAGCGAGCCTGCTCGCGATGGTGTCACCTCGATTCAGCATAATTTACCCAACAAAAAACCCCGCACATCTCTCAATGTGCGAGGTTTTTCGTAAAGCCATCCAGCCTTACGGCGCGTACGTCAGCAGCAGCTCGGCGGGCACCTTGAAGTCCAGGGACATCATGACGCTCAGGGCGGTGATGGTGAAGATCGAGAACACGAACAGCTTGCGTGCCCAGACCGTGTCATCCACCGCCTTGTAGCCGGTCCAGGCCATGTACAACCAGTACATGCCCATGGCCGCGGCGACCGCGAGGTAGCTCATGCCGGCGTAACCGCTGAAGGTCAGCATCAAGGTCGCCACGAGGAACGCCAGGATGTAGAGCAGGATGTGCTTCTTGGCCACTTCGATTCCGCGCTTGACGGGCAGCACCGGAATCGATGCGGCCAGGTAGTCGTTGAAACGGAAGATCGCGATGGCGTAGGAATGCGGCATCTGCCACAGGCTGAACATCACCAGCAGGGTCAGTGCGGCCATGTCGAAGCTGTTGGTTACGGCAACGTAACCGATCACTGGCGGCATGGCGCCCGACAGACTGCCCACCAGCGTGCCGTGCACCGACTTGCGCTTGAGGTACAGGCTGTAGAAGCCGACGTAGATGATGAAGCCGATTACCGCGAACAGGGCGGCCAACGGGTTGGCCACCTTGTACAACAAGGCAACGCCGAGAACACCCAGGATGGTCGCGTAGACCAGGGCCAGTTTCAGGGAGATCAAGCCCTGCACCAGCACCCGGTTCTTGGTGCGTTCCATCTTCAGGTCGATGTCGCGGTCGATGCAGTTGTTGAACACGCAACCGGAGGCCACAACCAGGGATGTGCCGATCATGGCGGCCAGGAACACCGCCAGATCTACATGCCCTTTCGAGGCCAGGAAGAACCCGCCTGCCACAGAAAGCACGTTACCGAAAATGATCCCCGGTTTGGTGATTTGGATAAAGTGCTTGAGCGACATCGGGTCTACCTCACTTCGCCATCATGTACGTGTGGATGCTGAACATGATCCACAGCGACAGGCCAACCAGCAGCAGGATCACGATGGCCGTAAAGACAAACGCGATCACGTTGTTACGTTGTGCAATCGAACGGTCCAGGTGCAGGAAGTAATACAGGTGAACGATCACCTGGATTACCGCGAACAGCAGGACGATTGCCAGCGTGGTCGACTTCGGCAAGGTCGGGAACATCACCAGGCCGAACGGGATGGCAGTCAGGATCACCGACAGGATGAAGCCGATGGCGTACGACTTTACGCTGCCGTGGCCAGCATCATGGCTGTCATGGGAGTGTGCATTAGCCATTACAGAGTCCCCATCAGGTAAACAACGGTGAATACGCAGATCCACACCACGTCCAGGAAGTGCCAGAACAGGCTCAGGCAGCTCAGACGGGTCTTGTTGGTCGCCGTCAGGCCGTGCTTGTTGACCTGGTACATCATGATGCCCATCCAGATCAGACCCGCGGACACGTGCAGACCGTGGGTACCGACCAGGGTGAAGAACGCCGACAGGAAGCCCGAACGGCTAGGACCGAAGCCCTCGGAGATCAGCAGGTGGAACTCGTTGATCTCCATGGCGATGAAGCCTGCGCCGAGCAGGAAGGTCATGAACAACCAGCCCAGAACCTGCTGCTTCTTGCCTTTGTACAACGCCAGCATGGCGAAGCCGTAGGTGATCGAACTGAACAACAGCAGAGCGGTTTCGCCCAGCACGTATGGCAGTTCGAAAATGTCGTGGCCCGACGGGCCACCGGCGACGTTGTTTACCAGTACTGCGTACACCGCGAAGATCGACGCAAACAGAATGCAGTCGGTCATCAGGTAGAGCCAGAAACCGTATACGGTCATCTCGCCCGAGTCGTGGTGATGGTCATCGTGCCCATGGTCACCATGGGCGTGTCCAACATTGGTCACTAAGTTCGACATGGTTTAAGCCTGTTCCAACGAGGTTACACGGGTGGCATTGGCCGGGATTTTCCCTGCCGCGACCAGACGCTTGTGCTGCTCGGCTTCGATGCGCTCGATCGTTTCAACCGGAACCATGTAGCCCTGGTCGTCACGTGCGGCGTGGATCACGAAGTAGATGACAGTGCCGGCCAGGCTGGCGATCGCCAACCACCAGATGTGCCAGATCATCGCGAAACCGAAGACGGTCAGCAGTGCGCCCATCACCACGCCAGTGGCGGTGTTGTTCGGCATGTGGATCGGCTCGTACTTGGCCGGAGCCTGGTACGCAGTACCGTTTTCCTTGGCTTCGGTGAACGGGTCGATGCAGTCAGCCTTAGGCAGCACAGCGAAGTTGTAGAACGGAGGTGGCGACGAGGTCGACCATTCCAGAGTGTGGGCATTCCACGGGTCACCGTGTTCGCACATGTTCTCTGGCTTGTTGCGGTCACGCACACTGACGTACAGCTGGATCAGTTGGCAGGCGATACCGACAGCGATCATCACCGCACCGAACATGGCAACGTACAGGTACGGTACCCACTCAGGGTTGGTGGTGGCGTTCAGACGACGGGTCATGCCCATGAAGCCCAGTGCATAGAGCGGCATGAACGCGACGAAGAAGCCCGAGATCCAGAACCAGAACGCTGCTTTACCCCAGCCTTCGTGCAGCTTGAAGCCGAACGCTTTCGGGAAGTAGAAGCCGAAACCTGCGATGTAGCCGAATACCGCGCCGCCGATGATCACGTTGTGGAAGTGCGCGATCACGAACAGGCTGTTGTGCAGAACGAAGTCAGCACCCGGGATGGCCAGCAGTACGCCGGTCATGCCGCCGATGGCGAAGGTCACCATGAAGCCCAGAGTCCACAGAACCTGGCTGGTGAAGCGCAGACGGCCCTGGTAGATGGTGAACAGCCAGTTGAACAGTTTCACACCCGTCGGGATGGAAATCAGCATCGTCGCCAGACCGAAGAAGGCGTTGACGCTGGCACCCGAACCCATGGTGAAGAAGTGGTGCAGCCAAACCATGAAGCCCAGTACCGAGATCGCGCCCGAAGCGTAGATCATCGAGTGGTGGCCGAACAGTTTCTTGCCGGTGAACGCCGAGATCACTTCCGAGAAGATGCCGAATGCCGGCAGGATCAGGATGTAAACCTCAGGGTGGCCCCAGGCCCAGAACAGGTTGACGTACATCATTGGATTGCCACCAAGTTCATTGGTGAAAATGTGGAAATCCATGTAACGGTCGAGGGTCAGCAGTGCCAGGGTAGCGGTCAGGATCGGGAACGAAGCCACGATCAGGACGTTAGCCCAGGTGCAGGTCCAGGTGAAGATCGGCATGTCCATCAGTTTCATGCCAGGGGTACGCATTTTCAGCACGGTGGCGAGGAAGTTGACCCCCGTCAGCGTCGTACCTAACCCGGATAGCTGTAGCGCCCAGATGTAGTAGTCCATACCCACGCCAGGGCTGTACTGCAGACCCGACAGCGGCGGATAGGCAACCCAGCCGGTCTTGGCGAATTCGCCGACACCCAGCGACAGGTTGATCAGCACAACGCCGGACACCAGCAGCCAGAAGCTCAGGGAGTTCAGGAACGGGAAGGCAACGTCACGCGCGCCGATCTGCAGCGGCACTGCAAGGTTCATCAGGCCGGTGAAGAATGGCATCGCCATGAAGATGATCATGATCACACCGTGAGCGGTGAAGATCTGGTCATAGTGTTCAGGCGGCAGGTAGCCAGGCGAACCCTCGGTGGCCATGGCCAGCTGGGTACGCATCATGATGGCGTCGGCAAAGCCACGCAGCAGCATGACCATGGCAACGATGATGTACATCACACCGATTTTCTTGTGGTCGACCGACGTCAGCCACTCGGTCCACAAGTAGGTCCACTTCTTGAAGTAGGTGATTGCAGCGAACAACGCCAGACCACCGAGCGCGATCATCGAGATGGTGACCATCACGATCGGCTCGTGGAAAGGGATCGCTTCCCAACTTAATTTACCAAACATCGTTTACTCCTCTGCCCCGGCAGCTGAATGCGAATTCGAGTCCATGTCCGTTGCCGCCACTTCTTTCTCTTTCTTCTCGTGCTTCAGCGGCTTGCCCGGTTTCATGCCTTCGTACTTGTCGACGATGGTCTGGAACAGGTTCGGCGTGACCGAGGAGTAGAGCTCGACTGGATTGTTCTGGCTTGGCTTGGCAAGGGCTGCGTATTCAGCTTGTTCAAGCTGTTTAGGTGCCTTTTTGACTTCACTTACCCAGGCGTCGAAATCTTCCTGAGAAGTTGCGATCGCTTTGAATTTCATACCGGTGAAACCAGCGCCGCTGTAGTTGGCGGAGATACCGTCCATTTCAGCGTTGCGGTCAGCGATCAGGTGCAGCTTGGTGGTCATGCCCGCCATCGCGTAGATCTGGCCGCCCAGGCCCGGGATGAAGAACGAGTTCATCACGGCGTCGGAGGTGATCCGGAAGTTGACCGGAGTATGCGCCGGGAACACGATCTTGTTGACCGTGGCAATGCCTTGTTCCGGGTAGATGAACAGCCACTTCCAGTCCAGCGCAACGACTTCGATGGTCACCGGCTTGACGTCGGATTCAATCGGACGGTACGGGTCCAGTTTGTGGGTCGAAATGTAGGTGATGTAACCCAGGGCGATGATGATCAGAACCGGGATGGTCCAGACCGCCACTTCGATTTTGGTCGAGTGCGACCATTTCGGGGTGTAGACGGCATCCTTGTTGGACGCGCGGTACTTCCAGGCGAACAGGAAGGTCATGACGATAACCGGCACAACGACCAACAGCATCAGCAGCGTGGCGGTGATGATCAGGTTGCGCTGTTCCAGGCCGACCTGGCCCGTTGGATTGAGCAGGGTCATGTTGCAGCCTCCCAGCAACAACGTGCCGAGCAGCGGCACTAGGCCTAGTAATCTGGGGTACCTGTTTTTACTCATCTCACGACCTCTAAAGCAGCTTGCGCAATGCAGTTGGGTTTTGATCGCCAACACTTCACCCTGCCAAGGGTTGGCATTTTCTTTGGATTGAATAAGGGCCGCCCGTCGCGCGTCAGACGCTCGACAAAACCATGGACAGCGGTCAGTTCTTATTCGAATTCGTGGTCAAAGGCCTTGTTACAGACCAATTCCATTTGGTGCGGAAAGTTGGAAGGCACCGACACCTGGGTGTCGCAAAAGCCTTTCGGCCCGCTCGACACCCGACTTCCTGTCCAGTTCCTTAATAAAGGCTGAACAGTGCCGGGAATTCAGTGCGGGCGATTGTAGATAGGTAGCGCCCTATACACCATGTCTTATCCCGAAATAATTTTTATCGCTCAGAGCAACAATCCATCACCGTTTTTGCAAAAGTTCCGCATGTTATCGAAATCGATTCTCAACAAAAACACCAAAAAATGTAGGCCTATACACCTCAGTTCAGACAGCTCCGAAGGGATTTTCCCGGCAGCGAATCGGCGCAAAGCCCGATATTCAAAGGCCTCTGGCCATCTGCCAGAGCCTGTTAAAACTGCCTGATCTGGCACCTGCGTGCAAAACCAGAAAAATGCCGAAACAGACCAATCCTTTTTTGTAACATTACGCCAATCCGGGTCGCCGAAAGGCCCTGCGACATGGCGCGTGTGACAACATGTCGCACACCTGCCGCACTCTCCATTGCCGTTCGTCACGGTGATTTCACAAACACTCTGAAATGCAAAACGCCCCGATCGGCTGATACGCAAATCGGGGCGTTTTCTGTATCGGCCAATCTGCCGAAGAGTTGATTCAGCGCAGTGCTTTTCGGTTACGCGAGGTCAGCAGCGGCACCAGAATCACCACCAGCACGAACGCCACCAGCGCCCATTGCGCCAGCGACAGACCGAGGATCGGCGGGTACGGCGTCGAGCAGAAACCATCGACCTGGAAGCCCAGCGGGAAGATCTTCGCCAGCGGCAGGTCGTCGACAATCGGCTGCAACACATCGATGCCGCAGCTCACCGCCGGATAGAACTGGGTGTACACGTGATGCCCGGCAACACCGGCGCCGGCGATCGCGCAGATCACCACCAGCACTTCGAACACCGTGATGCTGCGGCGGGTGCGCATGGCCGCGCCGATAAACGCGAACAGCGCAATCAGCAGCAACGCATAACGCTGCAGGATGCACAGCGGGCATGGTGCCTCGCCCAGCACGATCTGCATGTACAGCGCGCCGCCGATCAGTGCCAGACAGATGATGCCCAGCAGCACCAGAAAGCGCCGCTCACGTCCCAGTCGAATCGTTTCCTCGCTCATCGCGTTTCCCTTGTATGTCCATGGTTCAGCTGGCTGGCGGCTGCGCTTGCAGTTGCGCCATCAGACTGATGTTGTCTTCGATATGCCAATTGGCCGCGATGCGACCGTTGTCGATCTGATAGATATCGGTTGCCCGGAAGTCTACACGCTGGCCCTGCCCTTTGAGAGCCTTGAACGTCCCACTGAAGTGTCCGCGAAAGTGCAGATGCACCACCACGCGGTCACCGGCAATGATCATTTGCTCGATCTCGCAGCTCAGGTCCGGCACCGCCGTGCGAAAGAACTTCGATGCCAGCAACGGCCCGGTCGGCCCCTGCACCCGACCTTCGGGCGGGGTCTTGTCGACAAACTGCGGCGACAAGGCTGCCGTGGCCAGGGCCTCTTCCCCACTGTTCCAGAAACTGCCGTAACGCCGTGCCGCCAACTCCATTGCATCGCGCTGAGCCTTGGGCAGGCTCTGATCGACGACCAGGGTCTGTGGCGCGATCAATGCCGATTCGGCCGCAGCAAACGGACTGGCCAGCAAAGCAGCCGACAGGCCAAGCATTGCCAGGTTCAGACGAGAGGAGAAGATGATGTGCGACATGGGGGCGATCCTGATCAGTTAAACGAACGAGCGCCTATCATCAGCATCGGGGAATAAACGATAAACCGGTTAAGAAACGATTAACCTTTAAACAGAATTTAAGAATCGAGACCGCGTAACGGCCTTCGCGAGCAAGCCCGCTCCCACAGGTTCAGCGTCGTTCACACATTCTGTGCACGCCACAAATCCTGTGGGAGCGGGCTTGCTCGCGAATGAAGGCAACCCGGTTCTGGATTATTCCAAAGCCGCCGCCGGCCCGAAGAACTCATACCGGCTCTGCTGCTCCGGCACGCCCAACGCTTTCAGATGCCGCTTGATCGCGCCCATGAAGCCCTTCGGCCCCAAGAAGTAAGCGTCGACATCGCGTTGCGCCGGCAGCCACTCACCCAATTGCTCTTGGCTGAGGATCCCGACCTTGTCCGCCGCCGGGCTCACGCCGTCGTCTTCGGCGTAGCAATAGAAGCGCTTGAGCTGCGGATGACGCGCCGCCAGCCCATCGATCCAGTCGCGGAACGCATGCACGCTGCCGTTGCGCGCGCAGTGGATAAAGTGCACCGGGCGCTCGGTTTGCAGCGCTGCTTCGAGCATCGCCAAAGTTGGCGTGATGCCGACCCCGCCACTGATCAGCACCAACGGCTTGTCGCTGGCAGTCAGGGTGAACTCGCCCGATGGCGGGAACAGCTGGATGCTCGCGCCGACGTGCAATTGATCATGCAAGTGGTTGGACGCACGACCACCCGGTTCGCGTTTGACGCTGATGCGGTACTGACCTTTATTGGCCAGCGCCGACAGTGAGTAGTTGCGACGGACTTCTTCGCCGTCGAGGATCAGCTTCATGCCGATGTACTGACCCGGCTCTGCGGCCAGGATTGGGCCTTTGTCCGCCGGCTCGAAGTAGAACGAAATGATTTCCGCGCTCTCCTCGACCTTGTCCACCACGATGAACTCCCGCGCGCCGCGCCAGCCGCCGACCGCTTGTTCTTTCTGGTCGTAGATCGCGGCTTCAGCGCCGATCAGAATCTCGGCCAATTGCCCGTACGCCGCGCCCCACGCGCTCATCACTTGCGGAGTGGCGATCTCCTCGCCGAGCACTTCGGAAATGGCCCGCAGCAGGCAGGTGCCGACAATCGGGTAGTGTTCCGGGAGGATTTGCAGGGCGACGTGCTTGTTGATGATCTTCGCCACCAGATCGCCCAACTGGTCGAGCTGATCGATGTGCCGGGCGTACATCAACACACCATTGGCCAACGCGCGCGGCTGATCGCCACTGGCCTGATGCGCCTGGTTGAACAGTGGGCGTACCTCAGGGTATTCGGAGAGCATCATGCGGTAGAAGTGGGTGATCAGCGCTTCTCCGCCGCTTTCCAACAGAGGCACAGTGGATTTGACGATGGCACGATCCTGGACGCTAAGCATAAGAATGACTCCTGAGCTTTTTGAGAATTACCTTAGGCTTATCAGTTTTCGTGCCAGATAAATTATCGTTATAAATCAATGGTTTATTTTTTACGTAGTCATTTAGACTCAAAGCGTTTTATAGTCATCGCGACTACATCGAGTCTCTTTGACTACAAGACCATGACCGCCAAATCCCTGCTCACCGCTCTACTGCCACTGGTCTCCGACCTGTCCCGCGAACTGCCCGAGGGCGAGCGCTATCGGCGCCTGCTCGAAGCCATGCGCGCCCTGCTGCCGTGCGATGCCGCCGCGTTGCTGCGCCTGGACGGCGAATGGCTGGTGCCGCTGGCGGTGGATGGTTTGAGCACCGACACCCTCGGCCGGCGCTTCAAGGTCAGCGAACATCCCCGTTTCGAGATCCTGCTGGACGGCGCCGGGCCAACGCGGTTCGCCGCCGACAGCGACTTGCCCGATCCTTACGACGGCTTGGTCGATGGTCTGGGCGATCACCTTGAGGTACATGACTGTCTCGGCTGTCCGCTGTTCGTCGATGAAAAACTCTGGGGCCTGATCACCCTTGATGCGCTCGATCCGGAGCGTTTCGAGCCGATCGAACTCGACGCCTTGCAAGCGTTCGCCAGTCTCGCCTCGGCCACGGTCAACGCCGCCGAACGCATTGAGCGCCTGGCGCTGCGTGCCGAGGACGAACACCATCGCGCCGAGGTCTACCGCCAGGCCAGCGGTCAGCAGCAGCGTGAAATGATCGGCCAGAGCAAGGCGCACAAACGGCTGGTGGAGGAAATCAACCTGGTCGGTGGCAGCGACTTGACTGTGCTGATCACCGGCGAAACCGGGGTCGGCAAGGAACTGGTGGCGCAAGCGATCCACGCCGCCTCGCCGCGCGCCGACAAACCGATCATCAGCCTCAACTGTGCCGCCCTGCCCGACACCCTGGTCGAGAGCGAACTGTTCGGCCACGTGCGCGGCGCCTTTACCGGCGCCACCAGCGACCGCCGCGGCAAGTTCGAACTGGCCAATGGCGGCACGCTGTTTCTCGATGAAGTCGGCGAACTGTCGCTGACCGTACAGGCCAAGTTGCTGCGCGTGCTGCAAAGCGGCCAGTTGCAGCGGCTCGGCTCGGACAAGGAACATCAGGTCGATGTGCGCCTGATCGCCGCGACCAACCGCGATCTGGCCGAAGAAGTGCGCAGCGGCCGCTACCGCGCCGACTTCTATCACCGCCTGAGCGTGTACCCGCTGCGCGTCCCGGCGCTGCGCGATCGCGGCCGCGATGTGTTGCTGCTCAGCGGCTTCTTTCTGGAACAGAACCGCTCGCGCATGGGCCTCAACAGCCTGCGTTTGAGTAGCGATGCCCAGGACGCGTTGCTCGCCTACACTTGGCCGGGCAACGTGCGCGAACTGGAACACTTGATCGGGCGTAGCGCGCTGAAGGCACTGGGCAATTGCAAGGTGCGGCCGAAGATCCTCAGTTTGAGCGCGGCGGATCTGGATCTGCCGCGTGAGGTTGTGGATAACTCGCCCGCGCCTACTGCCAATATTTTAACCGTGGCACCGTTGATCAATGGCGACTTGCGCAGCGCCACTGAGGAGTATCAGCGCCGCTTGATCAGTGCGGCGCTGGAACGCAATCAGGATAACTGGGCGAGTGCGGCGCGGGAGCTGGGGCTGGATAGGGCGAATCTTGGGCGGATGGCCAAGCGGTTGGGGATGAAGAGCTAAAAGCACACCCTCACCCTGGCCCTCTCCCGGAGGGAGAGGGGACTGATTGGGGGATATTCAAGAATTCCGCCGACGTGAGAGATCTGTACTGAATCCATAATCGACTCGGTCATTCAGGTCGATGTACAGCGCCAGACACCTCGTTCGGCCCCCTCTCCCTTCGGGAGAGGGCTGGGGTGAGGGGCTTTGGATCTGCCGCCAGCCGATAACCGACCTAAAGCCCACCCCGTTAACGCCGATAACCCGGCATCAATAGTTTCTGGCGATTTGCACCCTCGCCCATCACCTTTTTCCACAGAAGGTTTTTATGTCTTCCACCAAAGCCCGCGCAGATTCACTTTCGCTTCTGCTGTTTACCTTGCGCAGCGGCAAGCTGATGGCGATCAACCTGCTGAAAGTCAGTGAAATCATCCCCTGCCCGCCGCTGACCAAAATGCCCGAGTCGCATCCGCACATCAAAGGCATCGCCACCCTGCGCGGCGCGTCGCTGTCGGTGATCGACCTCAGCCGCGCCATCGGCGAGCGACCGCTGGAAGACCCGAACGGCGGCTGCCTGATCGTCACCGACGTCAGCCGCTCCAAGCAGGGCCTGCACGTTCAGGCGGTGAGCAAAATCGTCCATTGCCTGACCACCGACATCAAGCCGCCGCCGTTCGGCTCCGGCGGCTCGCGCGCCTACATCACCGGCGTGACCTCGGTGGACGGCACACTGGTACAAGTGCTCGACATCGAGAAAGTCATCCACAGCATCGCCCCGGCGCAGATCGAAATGGCCCCGACCGACCTGAGCATGGAAGACGCCGAAGTCCTTGGTAACGCACGGATTCTGGTGGTCGACGACAGCCAGGTAGCGCTGCAGCAATCGGTGCACACCCTGCGCAACCTCGGCCTGCAATGCCACACCGCGCGCAGTGCCAAGGAAGCCATCGACTGCCTGCTGGACCTGCAAGGCACCGCGCAACAGATCAACCTGATCGTCTCCGACATCGAAATGTCCGAGATGGACGGCTACGCCTTCACCCGCACCCTGCGCGAGACGCCGGACTTCGCCCACCTCTACGTGCTGCTGCACACCTCGCTCGACAGCGCGATGAACAGCGAGAAAGCGCGTCTGGCCGGGGCCAACGCGGTGCTGACCAAGTTCTCC
This sequence comes from Pseudomonas sp. MWU347, assembly GCF_017947305.1. Lineage (NCBI taxonomy): Bacteria > Pseudomonadati > Pseudomonadota > Gammaproteobacteria > Pseudomonadales > Pseudomonadaceae > Pseudomonas > Pseudomonas sp. MWU347. The sequence continues at coordinate 140,039 of NZ_JAFGZB010000007.1, read as the reverse complement.
TCGCCGGAACTGACCCAGCGCCTGATCGAAGCGGCCAAACACGTCGCCGCCAACGGTCACTGAGTCTTGGGCCAGACATACTGCTTTTTGATGCGGCGCGACCTTCGCCAAGGCGTGCCGCCGATCCACTGGCCGGAAGGCATTGAGCTGAGCACCTATCGTCCGGAACTGGCGGCGGCGGTGCATCAGCTGATGCAACTCGGCTACCGTGAGGGCAGCGGTCGGGTGCCGGCACTGGAGGAGTGGCAGCAGCGGTTTGAAAGCGATGCCGAATACGATCCTGAATTGTGCTTCATCGCCCGCGATAACGAAGGCGTGATCGGCGTGGCGCAATGCTGGACCAGTTCGTACATCAAGAATCTGGTGGTGCACCCACGTGCTCAGGGCCGAGGTTTGGGTCGGGCATTGCTGCTGAATGCATTCAAGGTGTTTCAGCAAAGGCGCGAAGGATTTGTCGATCTGAAGGTGCTGGAAGACAATCTGCGGGCGCAGCGGTTGTATGAGAGTGCCGGGATGATTGTGGTTCGCCGGGAACTTGTGCCGGACTGATCGACCGTCTTCGCGAGCAAGCCCGCTCCCACAGGGGGAACGCATTCCAAATTGTGGGAGCGGGCTTGCTCGCGAAGAGGCCGGCCCAGGCAACTTCTCCCCCTCAGGCATACTCAAACCTTGGCCAAACCAAGGATGCCCAACCATGAAAACCCTCTCCCTGAGCCTGCTCTGCCTCACCGCCCTAGCCTCACAGGCCCACGCCTCCAGCCCCGACGCCTGGGCCGCTTACGACAAAATCGTGCTCGCCAGTTGCACCAAGGCCAGCGGCCTGAAAGACGCCAAACCCGTCGGCACACCCGCGCAATTCGATGACCGCGTCGGCTACACCGCCGTGCTGTTGCAAGGCCAATACCCGCAAAAACACATGAAAGGTCAGCAAGGCACTGAGCTGTGCCTGTACAGCAAAAAGTCGAAAACCGCGTTCGTCACCGAATGGGACTCGATCCGCCCGACCGCCAAGCCCTGAGGGCTGGCGCACAACTTGCTTCGATCAGCCTCAGCCTGGCGACTTTACGTCGCCGTATCACACTCTGATTGAAGATTGATCGTGCAATGAATACGACATTTTCCTGCGTCGGTTGCGGCAAATGCTGCACCGACCACCATGTGCCCCTGACCCTCGCCGAAGCCCGCATGTGGGCGGCGGATGGCGGTCAGGTGATTGTGCTGGTGGAGGCCTTTCTCGGCAACGGCCTGGGCCTGCCGGCGCAGCAGCGTGAACACGCCGAACGGCGTTCGCTGGCAGTGCGCAGCGGCAACACGGATGCCCACGTGGCCATCACCTTCGCCGCCTACAACGTCGGGCGCTGCCGGAATCTTGACGAAGACAACCTGTGCCGTATCTACGAGCGCCGACCGTTGGTGTGCAGGATTTATCCGGCAGAAATCAATCCGCACATCCCGCTCAACCCGGCGGCCAAGGATTGCCCGCCAGAATCGTGGCAACAGGGGCCGCTGCTGATTGTCGGCGGGGAGCTGGTCGATCAGGAACTGCTGGCGTTGATCCAGCGTTCGCGCCAGGCCGATCGCGATGACATCCGGATCAAGGATGCAATCTGCGCGGCGCTGGGGATTCGCACCACGGCGCTCAAGGGCGATGGATTTACCGCGTATTTGCCGCAGATGGACGCTTTTGCGGCTGTGATCGATCAGGTTTCAGCACAGCCGCTGAGTGGAACGTCCAGTGAATGGCTGTTTCATTTGTCCGGGGATGATGTGGCTGGGCAGTTGCTTGCCGCCGGGGCGCAGGTGGTGACTGAGCCGGCGCAGACGTATGCATTCATTTCGCTGCGGGCGGCTTGATCCGGATTTTGTACTGCCTGCAATGGCCCCTTCGGGAGCAAGCCCCCTCCCACAGGGTTTTGAGTTGTACACAGAATAAATGATCAACTCACAAACCTGTGGGAGGGGGCTTGCTCCCGAAGAGGTCGGCCCAGACTACCTCAATCCCGAACCTGCCGCCGCCCCCAGAACTCCCGCGCCAGCAACCGCAAATCCCCCGCCAGCCCCGCCACATCTTCAGAATTGCGCTGACTCTGCCGCCCCTCATCCACCGTCAATTCCGACGCCGTGCGAATGCTGACGATGTTGCGATTGATGTCCTCGCTCATCGCACTCTGCTGCTCCACCGCCGCGGCAATCTGCAGGCTCATCTCGGTGATCTGCTCGACCCGTTCACTAATCCCGTCCAGCGCCCGCGCCGCGCGCTGTGCCTGTTCGACGCTGTTATCCACATGCTCGCTGCTCTGCTGCATTACCAGCACTGCATCGCGCGCACCGTTTTGCAGGCTGCTGATCATCCGCTGGATCTCGTTGGTCGACTGCTGCGTGCGTTGCGCCAACCCGCGCACCTCATCGGCCACCACTGCAAAACCGCGCCCGGCATCGCCAGCACGCGCTGCTTCGATCGCCGCGTTGAGCGCCAGCAGATTGGTCTGCTCGGCAATGCTGCGGATCACCTCCATCACCCCGGAAATCTCGCTGCTGTGACCTTCGAGCTGATGAATCACCTCGGTCGCCCGCCGCAACTCCTCGGCCAGACGCAACACCGCACTGCGACTCTCGCCGACCAGCAAATGCCCTTCGCGGGTTTCCGTGCCGGCCATGTCCGCCGCCACCGAGGCCTGCTGCGCATGGCTGGCAACTTGCGCGACGCTGGCGGCCATCTGATGAATCGCCGCCGCCACCTGATCGGTTTCCGCTTGCTGCGCCAACGAACTGCTGTGGCTGCTTTGCAAATGATCAACCAGTTGCGCCGCATGCCCGGCCAACTGCTGCGATGCATCACCGATGCGCCCGACCACCGCGCCGACCTGGGCTTCGAGCATCTGCAGGGCGAATTCAATCTGGCCGATTTCATCGCGGCGCCCGGTGTAAATGCTCTGACTCAACGGATTGTCCGCGACCTGCCGCGCCCGTTCGCTCAGCCGCTCCAGCGGCCGCAAGATCCAGCGCACGCCCAACGCGCAGAGACTGCTGCCGACAACAAATGCCAGCCCATCGATCCATGCCGACTCCGGACGCAACCAGGCCTCGATCCCCAACACCAGCCCCAGCAACGCACTGGCCAACACCGTGATCCTGCCACGCAGACCTAAAGTGGGCAGCGGCGGCCGTCCCTTCAACTCTCCACGCAACTGCGCGTACACCCGCTCCGCCGCCGCCACCTGCCGTGCATCCGGCCGGGTGCGCACCGACTGATACTCCACCGCCACGCCGCTCTGCGTGACCGGCGTGACATACGCGCTGACCCAATAATGGTCGCCATTCTTGCAACGATTCTTCACCAGCCCCATCCACGAGCGCCCGCCCTTTAGCGTCTGCCACATGTGCGCAAACGCCTGCGCCGGCATGTCCGGATGGCGCAGCAGGTTGTGTGGCGTGCCGAGCAATTCGTCGCGGCTGTAGCCGCTGATCCTGATGAAATCGTCGTTGGCGTAAGTGATCGCGCTGGTCAGATCAGTGGTCGAAAGAATGTTCGCGTCCGGCGCCACATCGACGTTACGGCCGGTTACCGGGAGATTGATCTTCATGGAAAGCGCGCTCGTTTTATGGGAAGAGTCGGCAGGGCTGCTGACTCTAAGCGCACCAATTGGTCAAATATTGATCTGGCTCAGGATCTGAGCACTTAGCCATCACTGCGACCGAAAATCGCAGTCGATGGCTGAAGGCGGGATGAAACTCAGCGCTTGCCCATCGAGCGACGGGTGCCCGGCGGCGCCATGCCCGGGGTCTTGGTGTGGCCGTTCTTGGCGCCGTTCTTGTACCACGGCTGATTCGAACCCTTGGCGGCCGCCAGTTCACCCGGTTTGAACGGGAATTTGAAAGCCGGGATCTCGGGTTTGGTTTCGCTGGCGTCAGTCAGCTCGGCCGGGACATCGCTCACGGCGTCGTCAACCGGCGGTTGGGTCGGGGAAGTCATAAAAGCTCCGCAAAGCAAAAAAGTCGGGCCCGAACAGTGAGCCGCGAAGGCGCGCAGTATACCTGCGCGCCCAGACTCGGCACCTGAAGATTTGCACCGCTCGCCGAACGGTTAACAGGTAGGTGATGGTGCAATGTTTCACAAATTGGGAATGATCGGTCCCTTTTTAGGACCGGCTAACAACAATAGCCGGCAGAAATGTGTCGCCCGCACAGACGTCTTCGCGAGCAAGCTCGCTCCCACAGGTGGAGTGCGCTTCTATGTGGGAGTGAGCCTGCTCGCGATGAACGATGACGCGGTGCTCGGACGGATCAAGTGCGTGGATCAACCCGATCCAGCGCCCGGTTCACTGCCAGTTCGGCGAGCATGACGATCTGCTGGATCGCCAAGGCAGTGCTGCGTTGCGGGCCGCCGAGTTCATTGGCGAAATTGCTGGCCATGGCACTGGCAGAGGCCAACGATTCGTAAGCGTGGGCGAGCAGGGTTTCGGTGTCGATGCCTGGGTTGACCAGAAACATGGTGCTTGGCTGTCGCGGCTGGACGGGTTGCGGACTGAGGTAGAAATCGAGCGCACGTTTGATGGCTTCGCGGTTTTGGGCGAGGTCTTCTGCGCGGATGGCTTCGGCGAGCGGGGTTGTGGTTTCGGGGGGTGGGTCTGGAATCAGTTTATCCATGGGTAGCTCCTACTTGTATTTGGGAGCCAGCCTTTGCCGTTTCCACACGACAAAAGGTGGCAACTGTGCGCGGGGTGGAAAACCGATAAGTAGGCAACCGGCCAGACCGAAGTCTGCCCACGCACAGCCGCCGCGACGCAGTTTGCAGACGAAAAAAGACGTCGGCAACGATTACGGTGCTGGTGCATTGTTTCTACTTGAATCGGATTTCCACACCCGATCGCTGAATTTGCAGCGACAACCAAAGACTAGAGACCGCGCTTCCGACGGACAACCTGAAAACCTTGTGGGAAGGTTCTGGTTGTTTGGCACAAATTTAAACAGCCAAAAACCACCCCTCACCCTAGCCCTCTCCCAGAGGGAGAGGGGACTGACCGAGGTGTTTGGGAGAGCTACGCCGACGTGAAATAACGAGCCGAACTCAAATTTTGAAAAGCACACAAATCGGCTCCCTCTCCCTCTCCCTCTCCCTCGGGAGAGAGCTGGGCGGGCGGCGTTCCGATGAGGGGCAAATCCACCACAAAACCAAAGCCGCCCCCCGCTCTTCACCACTCAACAGGATGAGCGTTAGCTCGGCTGCGGCTTTTGATCTGTAAGGCGACGTCGGAAGGCTGAGTGGAGGGATTGATCCGGGGGTGGGAGCGCAGCGACCGTTTGGCGAAGCCAAACACAGCGAGAGGAGGTGCAGCGAAGCAAACCGTAGGCGCTGCGCCCGGATCGATCCCGGAGCGAAGGGACCCCGAGCCCCAGCGAGCGGGCCGAACGCAGGAGCAAGCGTTTTTGGTTACTTTTTAGGCGTTTGTAAAAAGTGACCCGCCGTAAGGGCGGAACCGTAATCAGCCACACCCGCAGAAACGGATATACACCCCGGCGAAACTGACAGCGCTGACAGCTAGCCGTCACCCTACTGACCTGCAGACAGGTTTATAAAGACAACAACCCTGCCCAAACTCCGTCCGGCGCCCACCCCGCATGCGAATCCAAAAGAACAAAGCCCTGCTCGCCACCCTGTTGATCGTCCTCGCAGGCGCAGGTCTGTGGTACACCCTGAAACCCGCCCCGACCAAACTGGCCACCCCAACCGCCATCCCGGTCCGCGTCGTCACGGTCAGCGAAAAAGACGTCCCCCGCTACACCAGCGGCATCGGCTCCGTACTCTCATTACACAGCGTCGTAGTGCGCCCACAAGTCGACGGCATCCTCACCAAAATCCTCGTCAAGGAAGGCCAACTCGTCAAAGCAGGCGACCTGCTCGCCACCATCGACGACCGCTCGATCCGCGCCAGCCTCGACCAGGCCCGCGCGCAACTGGGCGAAAGCCAGGCACAACTGCAAGTCGCCTTGGTCAACCTCAAGCGCTACAAACTGCTCAGCGTCGACGACGGCGTCTCCAAACAGACCTACGACCAGCAACAGGCACTGGTCAACCAATTGAAAGCCACCGCACAAGGCAACCAGGCCGCAATCGACGCGGCGCAGGTACAACTTTCTTACACGCAGATCCGCTCCCCGGTCACCGGCCGCGTCGGTATTCGTACAGTCGATGAAGGCAACTTCCTGCGCATGACCGACACCGCCGGCCTGTTCACCGTGACCCAGATCGACCCGATCGCCGTGGAATTCTCGCTGCCGCAGCAAATGCTGCCGACCCTGCAGGGCCTGATCAACGATCCGCAGCACGCACAGGTCAAGGCTTACATTGGCGCCGACACCGACGGTGAAACCGGCAACCTGCTCGGCGAAGGTCACCTGACCCTGATCGACAACCAGATCAACGCCAACACCGGCACCATCCGCGCCAAGGCCGAATTCGACAACGCCAGCCAAAAGCTCTGGCCGGGCCTGCTGGTGACGGTAAAAATTCAGACGGCACTGGATAAGAATGCGCTGGTGGTGCCGCCTACCGTCGTACAACGCGGCCTCGACCAACACTTCGTTTACCGCGTGAACGGCGACAAGGTCGAAGCCGTACAAGTGCAGATGGTTTATCAGGGCAGCGGGCAGGACATCATCAAAGGCGTGAAGGCCGGTGACGTACTGGTGACCGACGGCCAGTCGCGGCTCAAACCCGGCTCGACCGTGCAGGTCATGAGCGAGCCGCCACAGGTGGTGCAAGCGGAGCCGAAACCATGAAGGCGCACAAAGGCGTCTCCACCTGGTGCATCGATCACCCGGTCGCGACGATTCTGCTGACCATCGCATTGGTGCTGGTCGGCGTGATTGCCTTCCCGCGCCTGCCGATCGCCCCACTGCCGGAAGCGGAATTTCCGACAATTCAGGTCTCGGCGCAGTTACCCGGTGCGAGCCCCGACACCATGGCTTCGTCCGTGGCCACGCCGCTGGAGGTGCAATTCAGCGCCATCCCCGGCATGACCCAGATGACCTCCAGCAGTGCGCTCGGCTCCAGCCTGCTGACCCTGCAATTCACCCTCGACAAGAGCATCGACACCGCCGCCCAGGAAGTCCAGGCCGCGATCAACACCGCCGCCGGCAAACTGCCCAAGGACATGCCGACCCTGCCGACCTGGAAGAAGGTCAACCCGGCCGACAGCCCGGTGCTGATCTTAAGCGTCAGCTCGACGCAAATGCCCGGCACCGAACTCAGCGACCTGGTGGAAACCCTGCTCTCGCGCCAGATCAGTCAGATCGACGGTGTAGGCCAGATCAACATCACCGGTCAGCAACGTCCGGCGATCCGCGTGCAAGCCTCGGCCGACAAACTGGCGGCCATCGGCCTGACCCTGGCCGACATTCGTCTGGCGATCCAGCAGACCAGCCTCAACCTTGCCAAAGGTGCGTTGTACGGCGAATCGAGCATCTCGACGCTGTCGACCAACGATCAGTTGTTCAAACCCGAGGATTACAGCCAACTCATCGTTTCCTACAAGGACGGCGCCCCGGTTCACCTGCGGGATGTCGCCAAAGTCGTCAACGGTTCGGAAGATGCCTACGTGCAAGCCTGGGCCGGTGATCAACCCGGGGTGAACCTGGTGATCTCGCGCCAGCCCGGCGCGAACATCGTCGAAACCGTCGACCGCATTCAAGCCGCCCTGCCCGGCCTCGAAGCCATGCTCCCGGCCTCGGTGCAGGTGAAAACCCTGATCGACCGCACCCAGACCATTCGCGCCTCGCTGCATGAAGTCGAGATCACCCTGTTGATCGCGATCCTGCTGGTGGTGGCGGTGATGGCGCTGTTCCTGCGGCAGTTGTCGGCGACGATGATTGTGTCGGCGGTGCTCGGTGTATCGCTGACCGCCAGTTTCGCCCTGATGTACCTGCTGGGATTCAGCCTGAACAACCTGACGCTGGTGGCGATCGTCGTCGCGGTCGGGTTTGTCGTGGACGATGCGATTGTGGTGGTGGAGAACATCCACCGGCATCTGGAGGCCGGCAACAGCATGCGCGAGGCGGCGGTCAAAGGTGCCGGCGAGATCGGCTTCACCGTGGTCTCGATCAGTTTCTCGCTGGTGGCAGCGTTTATTCCGTTGCTATTCATGGGCGGCGTGGTCGGGCGGTTGTTCAAGGAATTCGCCCTGACGGCGACCTCGACCATTCTGATTTCGGTGGTGGTGTCGCTGACCCTCGCGCCGACGCTGGCAGCGCTGTTCATGCGCAAACCGGTGCACCACGCCCACGACAAACCGGGTTTCAGCGAACGCTTGCTGGCCTGGTACGAAAAAGGTCTGCGCCGCGCCCTCGCCCACCAGAAACTGATGATCGGCGTGTTCGGCCTGTCGCTGGCACTGGCGATTGCCGGTTACATCTTTATCCCCAAGGGATTCTTCCCGGTTCAGGACACCGGATTCGTCCTCGGCACCACCGAAGCCGCTGCGGATATTTCCTACGGCGACATGGTGAAAAAACACTTGGCCATGGCCGAAATCGTCGCCGCCGATCCGGCCGTTCAGGCGTTCTCGCACTCGGTCGGTGTGTCCGGCAGCAACCAGACCATCGCCAACGGCCGCTTCTGGATCGCCCTGAAAAAACGCGGCGACCGCGACGTCTCGGCCAGCCAGTTCATCGACCGCATTCGTCCGCAACTGATGAAAGTCCCGGGCATCGTCCTGTACCTGCGCGCCGGTCAGGACATCAACCTCAGCTCCGGCCCGAGTCGCGCGCAGTACCAATACGTGCTCAAGAGCAACGACGGCGCGACCCTCGCCACCTGGACCCAGCGCCTGACCGAAAAGCTGCGCAGCATCCCGGCGTTCCGCGACATTTCCAACGATCTGCAACTGGGCGGCAGCATCACTCACATCAGCATCGACCGCAGCGCCGCCGCGCGTTTCGGCCTGACCGCGAGTGATGTCGACGAGGCGCTGTACGACGCCTTTGGTCAGCGTCAGATCAACGAGTTCCAGACCCAGGTCAACCAGTACAACGTGATTCTGGAGCTGGACACCAAGCAACGCGGCAAGGCCGAAAGCCTCAACTATTTCTACCTGCGCTCGCCGCTGAGTGGCGAGATGGTGCCGCTGTCGGCGCTGGCCAAATTCGATGCGCCGACCATCGGCCCGCTGTCGATTGCCCATGACGGCATGTTCCCCGCCGCCAACCTGTCGTTCAACCTGGCGCCCGGCGTGGCGTTGGGCGACGCGGTGATCCTGCTCAATCAGGCCAAGGCCGAGATCGGCATGCCGACCGCGATCAGCGGCAATTTCCAGGGCGCGGCGCAGGCGTTCCAGAGTTCGCTGGCCAGTCAGCCGTGGCTGATTCTCGCGGCGCTGGTGGCGGTGTACATCATTCTCGGCGTGCTCTATGAGAGCTTCGTGCATCCGCTGACAATCATCTCGACGCTGCCGGCGGCCGGTCTCGGGGCGGTGATCATGCTGTGGATCTGCGGTCAGGATTTTTCGATCATGGCGTTGATCGGGCTGGTGTTGCTGATCGGTATCGTCAAGAAGAACGGCATCCTGATGATCGACTTTGCCCTGGAAGCCCAGCGCAATCGCGGACTGGCGCCGCAGGATGCGATTTTCGAAGCGTGCCTGACGCGGTTCCGGCCGATCATCATGACCACCCTCGCCGCGCTGCTCGGCGCGTTGCCGCTGATGCTCGGTTACGGCACCGGCGCGGAACTGCGCCAGCCGCTGGGGATCGCGGTGGTGGGCGGCTTGCTGGTCAGCCAGATGCTGACGCTGTTTACTACGCCGGTCATATACTTGTGGCTTGAGCGGCTATTCCACAGGCCCAAACCAATGCCCACGACGGCACTGGCGACCACAGACTGAGGCAGGGTCATGCGCGTTCTGATTATCGAAGACGAGGAAAAAACCGCGGATTATCTGCACCGCGGTCTGACGGAACAGGGTTACACCGTGGACCTGGCCCGCGACGGCGTCGAAGGCCTGCATCTGGCGCTGGAAAGCGACTACGCGGTGATCGTCCTCGACGTCATGCTGCCGGGCCTGGATGGCTTCGGCGTGCTGCGCGCATTGCGTGCACGCAAGCAGACCCCGGTGATCATGCTCACCGCCCGCGAGCGCGTCGAAGACCGGATCAAGGGCCTGCGTGACGGCGCCGACGATTACCTCGGCAAGCCGTTTTCCTTCCTTGAACTGGTAGCCCGCCTGCAAGCGCTGACCCGGCGTAGCGGTGGCCATGAACCGGTGCAAGTGAGCATCGCCGACCTGTGGATCGATCTGATCAGCCGCAAGGCTACCCGCGCCGGCACCCGCCTGGACCTGACGGCGAAAGAGTTCTCGCTGCTCAGCGTGCTGGCGCGCCGGCAAGGTGAAATACTCTCGAAAACCGCGATTGCCGAGATGGTCTGGGACATCAATTTCGACAGCGACGCGAATGTCGTCGAAGTCGCGATCAAGCGCCTGCGAGCCAAACTCGACGGGCCGTTCGACGAGAAACTGCTGCACACGATTCGTGGCATGGGTTATGTGCTGGAGAGCCGTGGTGTCCAGTAATTCCATCGCACTGCGCCTCAGCGGCATGTTTACGCTGGTGGCGCTGCTGGTGTTTCTGTTGATTGGCGGCGCGCTGTATCAGCAGGTCGACAAAGGCCTGGGTCTGCTGCCGGAAGCCGAGCTGGATGCGCGTTACAGCGTGCTGGAGTCGGCGCTCAATCGTTATGGCACGCCTGAGCATTGGGTGAAGATCAACGCCAAGCTCAAGCTGCTCGGCGAGGAAGACAAGCGCATTCGTTTCTGGGTGGTCAGCGGTGATCCCGGTTACGAGTACGGCGCGCCGGACGCGCAAATCCGCGCCTTCGCCAAAGGGCCGCTGGGCATGCATGACCTGCAGTTGCCCGAGCATCCTTATCCGCTGAAAGTGCTGCTGACCGAGTTACCCGCCAAGGATCAACGCCCGCCGCTGCGCTTCATGATCGGCATCGATACCGAGACTTTCCACGAGACTCAGCACAACCTGCTGATCGCCTTGGTCAGCCTGGCGATTGTCGGCGTGCTGCTGGCCTCGGCGCTGGGCTACTGGGTGGCGCGGATCGGCCTCAAGCCGTTGATCAAACTGTCTCACGAAGCCCAGCGCCTGGCACCGCCACTACGGGCCGGACGCCTGCGCATGTCGCCCTTGCCGCCGGAGCTGGAGCAGTTTGTCGACTCGTTCAACTCAACCCTGGAGCGGGTCGAACAGGCCTATTCGCGCCTGGAATCGTTCAACGCCGACGTCGCCCATGAACTGCGCTCGCCACTGACCAACCTGATCGGCCAGACCCAGGTCGCGCTGACCCGCGGGCGCTCCGCCGAACACTATTTCGAAGTGCTGCAATCGAACCTCGAAGAGCTGGAACGCCTGCGTTCGATCATCAACGACATGCTGTTTCTGGCCAGCGCCGACCAGGGCAGCAAGGCGACCAAGCTCACCGAAACTTCGCTGGCTGATGAAGTCGCGACCACGCTCGAGTACCTGGATTTCATCCTCGAAGACGCGCAAGTGCAGGTGCACGTCAGTGGCGATGCGCAGGTGCGGATCGAGATCGCGCATCTGCGCCGGGCACTGATCAATCTGCTGAGCAACGCCGTGCAGCACACCGAGCCGGGCCAGGTGATCGAGGTGCACATCGAAGTTGAAGAGCATCAGGTCAGCATCGGCGTGGCCAATCCGGGCTCGCCGATTGCCAGCGAGCACTTGCCGCGCTTGTTCGAGCGCTTCTATCGGGTCGATGCCTCGCGCAGCAACAGCGGCAACAACCATGGGCTGGGGCTGGCGATCGTCAAGGCAATTGCTCTGATGCACGGTGGCGATGTGTTTGTGCGCAGTGATCGGGGGATGAATACCTTCGGCATTTATTTGCCTGTTTAGAAGCCCCTCACCCTAACCCTCTCCCGGAGGGAGAGGGGACTGACCGAGCCGTTCTCTGGAGTTGCATCGACCTGAAATATCCAGTCGAACTCAAGTTTTGAAAAGCCCCCGATCTGCTCCCTTTCCCCCTCGCCCCCTTGGGGGAGAGGGCTGGGGTGAGGGGGTTGCTCTTGGCTGCACCGAGACCTTCGACTTTTACCTCCTGCGCAACAGTCATTTATGAAAATCACGCTGTTTCTCGGCGCCCGGCAACCTTATCTTTGCCCGCACCAAACAGCACTTGCCAAGCAAGAAGGTTTTCAAGATGTCCAACAGTATGGGTATTGCCAGCGCTTTCGTTTTGTCCTCATTGATCCTGTCGCCGATGGCGATGGCTGAAGAATCGCAAGCGTTCGTAGCGCAGAATGCCGCTCGCGCTCACGCCTTCGAACAGTATCAGGCAGAAGTGATGGCCAAGTCGCAGGACGCCTCGCAAGCCCCTCAAGCCGCCACTTCCCAGGCTCAAGCGGCCGAGAAAGACAGCTGAGTCGCGCACCGCGAAACATTTCCCTCGACGCGGTTGTTTGGCTCTTCCCGTTCAACCGTCGTCCTTCCAGGCCGCTGCCTTTCAGCGGCCTTTTTTCGTTGTGGTCTGAAAGCCGTTTGGTTCGTCTGTAAAAAACAAGAAACATCCCGCACCTCAAGACATTGAAGTGTCAGTTGACCCAAGGAGCTCCGTCGCAAGTGCGTTACCCAGTCAGTTTCACCCCGCTGTTCATTGCAATTGCCGCAACGATTGCCCCCGCCGCTCACGCCGACGAAGCCGCCAAACAAGGCTTCATCGAAGGCTCGAGCCTCAACCTCAACGCCCGCAACTACTACATGAATCGCAACCGTCTGCAGCAGACGGACGACAACATCGAGTGGGGCCAGGGTTTTCTCGGGATCTTCCAGTCGGGTTACACCGAAGGCACGGTCGGCTTCGGCATCGATGCCCACGCCATGCTCGGGCTGAAGCTCGACGGCGGTGGCGGTACCGATGGTTCGAGCATCCTGCCGATCAGCGATGGCAACGGCAAAGCGCCGGGCTCGTTCTCGACTGCGGGCGGCACGTTGAAGATGCGCGCGTTCGATACCGAGCTGAAGGCCGGTGACCTGTTCCTCACCAACCCGGTGATTGCCGGCGGTGATTCGCGCATGTTGCCGCAGACCTTTCGTGGCGTGAGCCTGACCAACCACAGCTTCGACGGCTGGATGTTCGAAGGTGGCCAGGCCAGTTTTACCAAGCCGTACAATCAGAGCGGTCGCCAGCGCATCGGCACGTCCTACGGCAAACTCGCCGAGGGCGACGAAAGCCGTCACCTGAACTGGGCCGGCGTGTCCTGGAGCGGCGTCGAAGGGCTTACCAGCAATCTGTACGCCGCCGAGCTGAAGGACATCTGGAACCAGTACTACTACGACCTGGATTACACCTGGCAGTTGACCGATCTGGTCACCCTCAACCCGGGCCTGCACTTCTATCACACGCAGGACACCGGCGACGCGCTGCTGGGTAACATCGACAACAACACTTACAGCCTGCATTTCACCGTCGGCATCGGCAACCACAGCGTCACCGCTGCGTACCAGCGCGTGAACGGCAACACGCCGTTCGACTACATCAGCCAGGGCGACAGCGTTTACCTCGACAACTCGCAACAGTATTCGGACTTCAACGGCCCGAACGAGCGCTCGTGGAAGCTCAAGTACGCCTATGACTTCGCCGGTCTCGGTGTGCCGGGCCTGACTTCGGCAGTTTCCTATTCGCGCGGCACCGTGGACCTGACCAAGGTCGATCCGGGCAGCAAAGGCTATGCCTCGTGGTACAGCGCTGACGGTCGCAACGCCAAGCACTGGGAACGCGACCTTGATCTGAAATACGTGGTGCAGAGCGGTCAGGCGAAAGACCTCGCGGTACGCCTGCAATGGGCGACCAACCGGGGTGGCAACGGTTACGGCGCGATTGATACCGATACCGATGAATACCGGGTGATTGTCGACTACCCGATCAACGTCTTCTAAGATCCCCCCTGCACCACGGTCTTGAATTTAGAGATGTACCCTGTGGGAGCGGGCTTGCTCGCGAATGCGCTGCATCAGTCGACATCAATGTTGAATGACACGGCGTATTCGCGAGCAAGCCCGCTCCCACAATGGAATACCGTCACTGACTTGATGCAACTACGCTAATAAGATCCTCCCAACCGACAGCCCCCATCATGATCGCGAGCCGTACCCCACCTCTGGCGGGCAAGACCGGACGCCCTGAATTGCTGCTGATCTGCGGCAGTTCGCTGACCGTGATCGCGATTCTGTGCATCGTCACTTTTCTGCTGATTCGTGAGCACGCCAACGCTCAGGAGTCGGCCACCCGCAGTGCCACCACCATCGCCCAGTTGATCGACGCCGACGTCCTGCGCACGGTCGAGCTGTACGACCTGACCTTGCAAGGCCTGATCGCCGCCGCCCAGCGTGATGATCTGCGCGACGTCACCCCGCAGATCCGCCATCTGGCGCTGTTCGACCGCTCCACTACCGCGCGCTTCAAGGGCGACATCCTGCTGCTCGACAAGCATGGCGATGTGGTCGCCGACTCATCACGCATCGAACCCAAACCGGGCAACTTCGCCGACCGCGATTATTTCCTCGCCCATGCCTTCAACCGTGACATGGGCATGTTCATCAGCCGCCCGTTCAAGACCCGCTGCGATTGCGACGAAGCCAATCAGTGGCGCATCAGCTTCAGTCGGCGGATTTCTTCGGACACTGGAGAATTCGCCGGTGTGGCGGTGGCGTCGATGAAACTCGACTACTTCGATCAACTGTTCAACAGCCTCGATATCGGCAAAGACAGCACGCTGAACATCATCAACAGCGACGGCGTGCTGCTGGCGCAGAAGCCTTATCTGCAAAGCGACTCCATCGGCAAGAGTTTCGGCAACCGGCCCAACGTGGTGCGGATTCTCGGCGACAAGGACGGCAGTGGCAGTTTCACCAGCACTTCGAGCATGGATCATCAGCAACGGCTTTACACCTATTCGCGGGTCGGCAATCTGCCGTTGACGGTGATGGTCGCGCTCTCCAGTGATGAGGTGTTCGGCACCTGGCGCCGCACCGCGCTGTTGATCAGCGGCGCCACCGGCGTGCTGTGTGCCGGGCTGCTGTGGCTGACCTGGCTACTTGCCCGTGAGCTGCGCCTGCGCCAGCGCGCCGAACGTGAACTGGCGCAACTGGCCGCCACCGATGCGCTGACCGGCGTGGCCAACCGGCGGATGCTCGATCAGTCGCTGCGCCACGAATGGTTCCGCGCCCAGCGTTCGGGCAAGCCGCTGTCGGTGATGATGATCGATGCCGACCACTTCAAGGCCTTCAACGACCGGCATGGGCATCAGGCCGGTGATCAGGCGCTGCGCGAACTGGCCAGGGTAATCACGGCGAACGTGCGACGACCAGGGGATCTGGTCGCCCGTTACGGCGGCGAAGAGTTCTCGGTGATCCTCGCTGAAACCGACAGCAGCGGCGCGCGACAGATTGCCGAACATATCCGCCAGGCGGTCGAGCAGATGCCGAGGGTCCAGGGCGCGGACGTGGCGATGACCGTCAGTATCGGTATCAGCACCTGGACGGCGGTGGTCGATATGTCGCTGGAGCAACTGCTGTTTGCGGCGGACAAGGCGCTGTATCAGGCCAAAGAAGGTGGGCGCAATCGGGTGGTGGTGGCTGGCTGACAGGTGTATTGGCTTCACCGGCCCTATCGCGAGCAGGCTCACTCCTACAGGGGAACGCATTCCAAATGTGGGAGCGAGCTTGCTCGCGAAGAGGCCAGCCCAGGCAACACAAAAACCGCAGGCATAAAAAAAGGCCATCCGAGGATGGCCTTCAAAAAACTAGAGAGGTTTTTTACTTACACCGCCGCAACCGGGCGCATGTAAGAGATCGGTGCAGTGCTGGCGTCTTCGAACGTCACGACTTCCCACGCATCTGTCTGCTCAATCAACTTGCGCAGCAGCTGGTTGTTCAGTGCATGACCGGACTTGAAGCCTTTGAACTCACCAATCAGGCTGTTACCCAGCAGGTACAGGTCGCCAATCGCATCGAGGATCTTGTGCTTCACGAATTCGTCTTCGTAGCGAAGGCCGTCTTCGTTCAGTACACCATCGGAATCCACCACGATCGCGTTTTCAACGCTGCCGCCGAGTGCGAGGTTGTGCTTGCGCAGGTACTCGATGTCACTCATGAAACCGAAAGTACGGGCGCGGCTGACTTCTTTTACGAACGAAGTGCTGGAAAAATCCACGCTTGCACTTTGGGTGCGGTCCCGGAAAACCGGGTGATCGAAATCGATCTCGAAGCTCACCTTGAACCCTTCGAAAGGGACGAAAGTGGCGCGCTTGTCGCCGTCTTCCACTGTCACTTCACGCAGGATGCGGATGAATTTCTTGGCGGCGTCCTGTTCTTCCAGGCCAGCCGATTGAATCAGGAATACGAACGGTCCAGCGCTGCCATCCATGATCGGGACTTCGGACGCGGAGAGCTCGACGTAGGCGTTATCGATGCCCAGGCCAGCCATGGCCGAGAGCAAGTGCTCTACCGTGTCCACTTTGACGTCGCCGTTGATCAGCGTCGTCGACATAGTGGTTTCACCGACGTTTTCCGCGCGGGCAGGAATCTGCACCACAGGGTCGAGGTCAGCGCGACAAAACACAATGCCAGTGTCGACAGGCGCAGGCTTGAGGGTCAGGTAGACCTTCTCCCCGGAATGCAGGCCTACACCTGTGGCACGGATAATATTTTTCAGTGTGCGTTGTTTAATCATGGCTTGGGCCGCTTCAGCGCAAATTGCGAACTGGTATCAACAAAGGCTGGCGATAATAGCAGACCGAGCCTTTGCTGAACACCAATCACCGTCATAGCCCTGATACATTCCATCAATCGGCCTGACGACGCAGGAATGCCGGGATGTCCAGGTAATCCAGATCGTCCTGCGGGTTCATCTTCGCGGCAGTCGCAGCACCGGCCTGAGCCTGGTTGCGCATGACGGTCGGACGGTCCAGGTCACGGTAGTTCACCGCCGGAGCTTCCTGACGCGCAGGAGCAGGTTGTTGAACCTGAGCGGCAGCCATGGAGGTGTGAACGGTGTTGTCGATGACCTTCACAGGCTTCTCGATTTTCGCGCCCAGACCGGTGGCAACCACGGTGACGTGCAGTTCGTCGCGCATGTCCGGATCGATAACGGTACCGACCTTGACCATTGCGTGCTCGGAAGCGAAGGCTTCGATGATGCTACCCACGTCGGAGTACTCACCCAGGGACAGGTCAGGACCGGCGGTGATGTTCACCAGGATGCCGCGTGCACCTTGCAGGTTCACGTCTTCCAGCAGCGGGTTGCGGATGGCCGCTTCGGTCGCTTCACGCGCACGGTTCGGACCGCTGGCGCAGCCAGTGCCCATCATCGCCATGCCCATTTCGCTCATCACGGTACGCACGTCGGCGAAGTCGACGTTGATCATGCCCGGACGCTTGATGATGTCGGAGATACCGCGAACGGCACCGGCCAGTACGTCGTCAGCCTTGGCGAAAGCCGACAAGAGGCTTGCGTCTTTACCGAGGATGGTCAGCAGCTTCTCGTTGGGGATAGTGATCAACGAGTCGACGCTTTCGGAGAGCATGCGGATGCCTTCGTCGGCGATCTGCATACGCTTGCGGCCTTCGAACGGGAACGGACGGGTCACGACCGCAACGGTCAGGATGCCCATTTCCTTGGCCACTTCGGCGATGATCGGTGCAGCACCGGTACCGGTACCGCCGCCCATGCCAGTGGTGATGAACACCATGTTGGTGCCCTGCAGGACTTCGGCAATGCGCTCACGGTCTTCGAGAGCGGCCTGACGACCTACTTCAGGGTTGGCGCCAGCGCCGAGACCTTTGGTCACGCCGGTGCCCAGTTGCAGGATGGTGCGCGCGCCGATGTTTTTCAGCGCTTGAGCATCAGTGTTGGCGCAGATGAATTCGACGCCTTCGATGTTGCTCTTGACCATGTGGTTGACAGCGTTGCCGCCGCCACCGCCAACACCGATAACTTTGATTACCGGGCTTGCGGGGATGTTGTCTACGAGTTCGAACATTTTCCCTCTCCTTACATTCTCTAGTTTTTTCGCCTACTGCATTTTTGTAGCGGTGTTGCGGTAAAGCGTTAGAAGTTGCCTTGAACCCACTTCTTCAATCGGTCCAGCAACGGTGCCTGTGGCTCATCGTTGCTGTAGCTGTCGCGGCTGCCGATGCCCGAGAACGAGATCCCGTCGGACTGCTTCTGCAGGCCGTACATCAACAAGCCCACGCCAGTGGAATAAATCGGGTTGCGCACCACGTCATCCAGGCCCTTCACGCCATGCGGCACGCCCAGGCGCACCGGCATGTGGAAGATTTCTTCAGCCAGTTCGGTGGCACCTTCCATCTTCGACGTACCGCCGGTCAGGACGATGCCCGCCGGGATCAGGTCTTCGTAGCCGCTGCGACGCAGTTCGGCCTGGATCAGGGTGAACAGTTCGTCGTAACGCGGCTCGACCACTTCGGCCAGGGCCTGACGCGACAGTTCGCGCGGTGGACGGTCGCCAACGCTCGGCACCTTGATGGTTTCGCCGGCACCGGCCAGTTTGGCCAGGGCGCAGGCGTAGCGGATCTTGATCTCTTCGGCGTACTGGGTCGGGGTGCGCAACGCCATGGCGATGTCGTTGGTCACCTGATCACCGGCAATCGGGATCACCGCGGTGTGGCGGATCGCGCCTTCGGTGAAGATCGCGATGTCGGTGGTGCCGCCGCCGATGTCGACCAGGCACACGCCCAGCTCTTTTTCGTCGTCGGTCAGTACCGAGTAGGCCGAGGCCAGTTGCTCGAGAATGATGTCGTCGATTTCCAGACCGCAGCGACGCACGCATTTTTCAATGTTCTGGGCAGCATTGACGGCGCAGGTGACCACGTGAACCTTGGCTTCCAGACGGACGCCGGACATGCCCAGAGGCTCGCGGACGCCTTCCTGGTTATCGATCACGTAATCCTGCGGCAGGGTGTGCAGCACGCGCTGGTCAGCCGGGATCGCCACGGCCTGGGCGGCGTCGAGTACGCGCTCCAGGTCAGCCGAGCTCACTTCGCGGTCACGAATCGCCACGATGCCGTGGGAGTTCAGGCTGCGGATGTGATTGCCGGCCACGCCGACGAACGCCGAGTGAATGCGGCAGCCCGCCATCAGTTGGGCTTCTTCGATCGCGCGCTGGATCGATTGCACGGTGGACTCGATGTTCACCACCACGCCCTTCTTCAGGCCGCGGGACGGGTGAGTACCGATACCGACGATTTCCAGCGTGCCGTCGTCCGCGACCTCGCCTACCAGCGCCACCACCTTGGAGGTGCCGATATCCAGACCGACGATCATTTTGCCGCTTTGCACGTTTGCCATGGGTCCTGCCTCTTCTTAATTCTTTGCGACAGCGGGTTGGGCTGTCGTCGGCGCTACTGGTTCCCGCCAGCCAACAGCGAGGCCGTTGGCGTAGCGCAGATCGATGCGCGCAATGTTCGTAATCTGGTCTTTAAGCGTCTTGTCATAGATGGCAATGAAGCGGCGCATCTTTTCCACCAGGTTGCCGCGTCCCAGCAGCAACTCGATGCCGGGGCCGGAGCTGCCGGCACCGGTGGTCAGGAACCAGCTGCCACGTTCACGCAGTTCCAGGCGCGCGATCGAGAAGCCCAGCGGCCGGAGCATCTGGCTCAGCACCTGATACTGCTGCATCACTTGCTGCTGGGCCCGTTGTGGGCCGAACAGCTGTGGCAGGTGTTCGTAGTTCGCCAACTCCTTTGGCGTGAAGGCCTGACCCTGGTTGTTGAGCAGCGACTCGTCGCCCCAACGGGCCACCGGCAGTTGCTCTTCGAGGCGGATCACCACCTGATCCGGCCACACCCGGCGTACTTCGGCGTGGGCGATCCATGGCATCTGCTCAAGCTCGGTCCGCATGCTGGCCAGATCAATGGTGAAGAAGCTCGACGCCACGTACGGGGCGATTCGCTGCTGCACCGCTTGCTGACTGATGTAGCTCAGGTCGCCCTGCACGGCGATCTTGGTGATCGGCCTGTCAGCGTAAGGCAGCAAACGCTGCGCGCCTTCGTAGGTACCGAACCCGAGCGCCACCAGCAGCACCGGCCAGAACAGGCTTTTCAGAAAGCCGAAATTGGCTTTCGGCAGGCGCGCGGACATCGGCTCTTTGGCCACCATTCGGCTGGCACCCCGCGGCACCGGCTTGCGGCCGGGTGCGGGTGGCTGATGTCTGAGATGAGCGCCTTGCATGGTCTTAACCTCGCGCCTCTGTGTTACCGGAGCCTTCAACACTGGCGGCCAGAATGGCCAGAACCAGTTGCTGGAAGTCCAGACCGGCAGCACGGGCCGCCATCGGCACCAGACTGTGATCGGTCATGCCCGGTGCGGTGTTCACTTCCAGGAACCAGAACTGTCCGTCGGCGTCCTGCATCACGTCCGCCCTGCCCCAACCGGCAATACCCAGCGCCTCACAGGCCTTGGCCGTGAGATCCATGAGTTCCTGCTCCTTAGCGGCATCCAGCCCGCACGGAATGCGGTACTGGGTATCGTTGGCGATGTACTTGGCGTCGTAGTCGTAGAACGTGTGCGGTGTACCCAGGGCGATAGGAGGCAACACCTGGTCACGCAGAGTGGCGATGGTGAACTCCGGACCTTGAATCCATTGTTCAACCAAGACTTGCGAATCGTAGGTACTGGCCGCTTTCCATGCGTCGATCAACTCGGACGCAGAACTCACTTTGGCCATCCCGATACTTGAACCTTCATGCGCCGGTTTGACGATCAAAGGGAAGCCCAGTTCCGTCGCCGCGGAAATACAATCGGCTTCGCTGCACAGCACAGCGTGACGCGGCGTCGGAATCCCGAGGCTGTGCCAGACCTGCTTGGTGCGCAGTTTGTCCATCGCCAGTGCCGAAGCGAGGATGCCGCTGCCGGTGTACGGAATACCGGCGCATTCGAGCAGGCCCTGCATCGAGCCGTCTTCACCGCCACGACCGTGGAGAATGATGAACGCGCGGTCGATCTTTTCATTCAGCAGACGCTGCAGAAAATCCTCGCCGACGTCGATCCCGAACGCGTCCACGCCCGCGCTTTGCAGCGCGTCGAGCACGGCGTTACCGGATTTCAGCGAAACCTCACGCTCGGCACTCATGCCACCGAACAGCACGGCGACACGGCCGAAATCTTTCGGCGCGATGGTGGAGAACAGGTTGGCGTAGGCAGCAGTCATTTCAACTTCCCCTCGACCGACGCCGCCACGGCGCCGGCGAACAATTCACTTTTCAACAGCTTCGGCGCGAGACCGCCGATATCCCCGGCACCCTGGCACAGCAGGATGTCGCCGGCACGCAGCAGCGGCTTGACCAGCGGCGCGAGGTCGACACCGCGCTCGATGTAGATCGGGTCGAGCTGACCACGCTGACGGATGCTGTTGCACAGCTTGCGGCTGTCCGCGCCCGGGATCGGCTCTTCGCCGGCCGGATAGACTTCCATCAGCAGCAGCACGTTGGCATCGGCCAGTACATTGACAAAATCGTCGTACAGGTCACGGGTGCGGCTGTAACGGTGCGGCTGGTAGACCATCACCAGACGGCGCTCCGGCCAGCCACCGCGCACGGCTTTGATCACGGCCGCGACTTCGGTCGGGTGGTGACCGTAGTCGTCGACCAGCATCACGTTGCCGCCGTCCACCGGCAGTTCGCCATAGACCTGGAAGCGTCGGCCAACGCCCTGGAACCCGGAAAGGCCCTGGACGATGGCTTCGTCGCTGACCCCTTCGTCGCTGGCGATGCAGATGGTCGCCAGCGAGTTGAGCACGTTGTGGTTGCCTGGCATGTTCACGGACACGTCCAGCGGCTCGCGATCCGGGCGCAGCACGGTGAAGAAGGTCTGCATGCCCTGCTGACGCACATTGATGGCACGCACGTCGGCGTCTTCGCTGAAGCCGTAGGTCACGGTCGGACGCTTGACCAGCGGCAGGATTTCACGCACCACCGGATCGTCCAGGCACATCACCGCCAAACCGTAGAACGGCAGGTTGTGCAGGAACTCGACGAAGGTTTTCTTCAGTTTGTTGAAGTCACCGTCGTAGGTCGCCATGTGGTCGGCGTCGATGTTGGTGACCACGGCCACCAGCGGTTGCAAGTGCAGGAAGCTCGCATCGCTTTCATCGGCTTCGGCGATCAGGTAGCGGCTGGTGCCGAGCTGGGCATTGGTGCCCGCGGCATTCAGACGGCCACCGATAACGAAAGTCGGGTCCAGGCCTCCGGCGGCGAACACCGAAGCGATCAGGCTGGTGGTGGTGGTTTTGCCGTGGGTGCCGGCGACGGCGATGCCGTGGCGATAGCGCATCAGCTCGGCGAGCATCTCGGCACGCGGTACCACCGGGATGCGGCGCTCAAGAGCGGTCGCCACTTCCGGGTTGGAGGTGTTGACGGCGCTGGAGACCACCAGTACGTCGGCGGTGGCAGCGTTCTCGGCACGGTGGCCGATATAGATGTGCGCGCCGAACGATTCCAGACGCTCGGTCACCGGCGAAGCCTTCAGGTCGGAACCGGACACTTCATAGCCCAGGTTCAGCAACACTTCAGCGATGCCGCACATGCCCACGCCGCCGATACCGACGAAGTGGATGCGACGGATGCGGCGCATTTCCGGTTGTGGCATGGCTTTCTGATTCTCAACCATGGGCCACCTCCAGGCAGGTATCGACCACGCTACGGGTGGCATCGGGTTTGGCCAGACGGCGGGCCGCTTGGGCCATTTCTTCGAGTCGTTGCGGTTGCATCAAGACCTCTGTCAGGCGCGCGGCAAGGTCCGCGGCACCAGTCGTTCTTTGCGGCATCACGAAGGCAGCGCCTTCACGGGCCAAATAATCGGCGTTGCGGGTCTGGTGATCGTCGATCGCGTGGGGCAAAGGCACCAGCATCGAGGGCAGACCAACGGCAGCCAGCTCACTGATGGTCAGCGCGCCAGCGCGGCACACCACCAGGTCAGCCCAGCCATAGGCCTGGGCCATGTCTTTGATAAAGGGCTGCACCTGCGCATCCACGCCGGCGGCGCGGTAGCGCTCTGCAGTCACTTCATCGTGGTTTTTGCCGGCCTGATGAAACACTTCCGGACGCAAATCGGCAGGGACTTGCGCCAGGGCTTCAGGCAGCAACTTGTTCAACGGTTCTGCGCCCAGGCTTCCGCCGAGGATCAGCAAACGCGCTTTGCGCCCGGCCAGAGCCGGTCGCGATGTTTCGAGGAACAGCTCGCTGCGCACCGGGTTTCCGGTGGTACGGCGGGTGTCCGACAGAGTAAAGGTGTCGGGGAATGCTTCACACACCCGGGCGGCGAACGGCACCAACAACCGATTGGCGGTGCCGGCCACGGCGTTCTGCTCGTGAACGATCACCGGCACACCGGCCAGTTTCGCGGCAATCCCGCCAGGCCCGGTCACATAACCACCGAAGCCGACCACGCAGACTGGACGCAACTTGCGAATCACCGCCCGCGCCTGCCACACCGACTTGAGCAACATGAACGGTGCCTTAAGCAGCGACAGCTTGCCCTTGCCACGCAATCCGGTGGCGTTGATGCGATGCAGTTCAAGACCTGCAGCCGGCACCAGTTCGTTTTCGATTCCGCGGGGCGTGCCGAGCCAGTGCACGGTGTAGCCGCGCGCCTGGAATTCACGGGCACAGGACAGCGCCGGGAACACGTGGCCGCCGGTGCCGCCGGCCATGATCAATACGTTAGCGCCCATGGTTCGGCTCCTCGGCGAAGTCGCTCTCATGGAACTCCATCTCTTCACTGCCCAGGTGGGTTCGACTCTCCCACTCGATCCTCAGCAACAAGCCGAGGCAGGCACAGCAGATCACCAGGGAACTACCGCCATAGCTGAGGAACGGCAGGGTCAGGCCCTTGGTCGGCAACAGGCCGACATTCACGCCGATGTTGATCAGGAACTGACCGATCCACAGGAACGACAGACCGTAAGCCACATAAGCGGCGAAGAACTGCTTGGCCTTCTCGGCCCACAGACCGATGTACATGCCGCGAATACAGACGAAGACGAACAGCGCCACGGTGCACAGCGAACCCACCGCACCCAGCTCTTCGGCAAGTACGGAGAACACGAAGTCGGTGTGCGCTTCAGGCAGGTAGAACTGTTTCTGCACGCTGTTGCCCAGGCCAACGCCCAGCCACTCACCGCGACCGAAGGCAATCAACGCCTGCGACAACTGATAACCGGCGCCGAACTGGTCGGCCCACGGGTCGGCGAAGTTAGTCAGACGCGCCATCCGGTAGGGCTGCATCTGAATCAGCAAGACCACGGCCCCGACTGCGAGAACCACCATCAGCGAGAAGCGGAACAGCCCGACTCCGCCGAGGAACAGCATCGCCGCCGCAGCCCCCATCATTACCACGGTGGCACCGAAGTCCGGCTCCATCAGCAACAGACCCGCCATCGGCAGCAGCACGATGAACGGCTTGAAGAAGCCCATCCAGCTCTCGCGCACTTCTTTCTGCCGACGCACCAGATAACCGGCGAGGTAGATCACCACAAACACCTTGGCGATCTCGGACGGCTGAACGTTGAAGAAGCTGAAACCGATCCAGCGCATCGACCCGTTCACTTCACGGCCGATCCCCGGGACGATCACCATCACCAGCAGACCGAATGCGCCGATCAGCATCATCCAGCCCAGACGCTGCCAGGTGGCAATCGGAATCATCATGGTGATGATGCACGCGCCGAGGCCCAGTGCCACGTAGATCAGGTGGCGAATCATGTAATACAGCGCGCTGCCCGACTGCGCCGCCGCCACTTCAGTGGAGGCCGAGGCGATCATGATCAGG
The DNA here is from genome assembly GCF_017947305.1 of Pseudomonas sp. MWU347. Taxonomy (NCBI): domain Bacteria; kingdom Pseudomonadati; phylum Pseudomonadota; class Gammaproteobacteria; order Pseudomonadales; family Pseudomonadaceae; genus Pseudomonas; species Pseudomonas sp. MWU347. The sequence continues at coordinate 115,171 of NZ_JAFGZB010000007.1, read as the reverse complement.
CCCAGGCCCAGGAGCGCCAGGCAACCGGCGAGCATCGGGAAGTCGAGGTCGATGCCACGGCCGGTGATGATCGGCGACGGGTACGGCTTGATGATATTGCGCAGGCTCATGCCAGATCCTCCACGGCGCGGACGAACTGGTGACCACGGTCTTCGTAATTCTTGAACATGTCGAAACTGGCGCAAGCCGGCGACAGCAGCACCACGTCACCCGACTGGGCGACCGCGCGGCATTGCGCAACGGCGTCGACCAGCGAGGTCGCGCGAATCAGTGGCACGGCGTCACCGATGGCCTCGCCGATCTTGTCGGAGTCGCGGCCCATCAGGATCACGGCGCGGCAGTTGGCCGCCACTGGATCACGCAGATCCTTGAACTCGGCACCCTTGCCATCGCCGCCGGCAATCAGCACGACCTTGCCGTCGATGTCCGCACCCAGGCCTTCGATGGCAGCCAGAGCGGCGCCGACGTTGGTGGCTTTGGAATCGTTGTAGTAACCGACGCCGTCGAGGTCACGCAGCCACTGGCAGCGGTGTTCGAGGCCGGTGAAGTTACGCAGGGCATCAAGCATGGCGTCGAACGGCAGGCCGACCGCATGCCCCAGCGCCAGCGCCGCGAGGGCGTTGGCCTGGTTGTGCGCGCCACGTACTTTCAGTTCGCGCACCGGCATCAGGTTCTGGAATTCGAAGGCCAGGTATTTCTCGCCGTCTTCTTCGCGCAGGCCGAAGGCCTTGAAATCCGGTTTGTTCAGGCCGAAGGTCCAGCATGGCTGGCCTTCGCCGATCAGCGGACGGCTGAGTGCATCCTGACGGTTGACCACGAACTGCTTCGCACCACGGAAGATCCGGTGCTTGGCCAGGTGATACGCTGGCAGGCCGCTGTAGCGGTCCATGTGGTCTTCGCTGATGTTGAGCACGGTGGCCACTTCAGCGTTGAGCTGGTCGGTGGTTTCCAGCTGGAAGCTCGACAGCTCCATCACGTACAGCTCGACGTCATCGCTGAGCAATTCCAGTGCTGGCGTACCGAGGTTGCCGCCCACCGCGACGCGCTTGCCGGCCGCAGCCGCCATCTCGCCGACCAGAGTGGTGACGGTGCTCTTCGCGTTGGAACCGGTGATGGCCACGATCGGCGCCCGCGCGTTACGCGCGAACAACTCGATGTCGCCGGCCATTTTCACGCCACGGGCGGCAGCGGCTTGCAGGGCCGGGGTCGCCAGCGCCAGGCCAGGGCTCACGTAGAGCTCGTCGGCACGGCACAGGAATTCGACGTCCAGCTCGCCACAACGCACTTCCACGTGCGGATAGTCACGCTTGAGCGTGGCCAGTTCCGGTGGATTGTCCCGCGTATCGGCGACGGCAAACGACACGCCCCGGTTCGCCAGGAAGCGAACCAGGGACATGCCGCTCTTGCCGAGGCCGACAACGATGCGGAAGTGGTCAGAAGCGATCAGAGACACTCGTTCTACCTCAGCTTCAGGGTGGCAAGGCCGATCAACACGAGAATCACGGTGATGATCCAGAAACGGACGATCACGCGTGGCTCGGGCCAGCCCTTGAGTTCAAAGTGGTGGTGAATCGGTGCCATGCGGAACACACGGCGCCCGGTCAGCTTGAAAGAGGCAACCTGGATAACCACCGACAGGGTTTCCATCACGAACACGCCGCCCATGATGAACAGGACGATTTCCTGACGGACGATCACTGCGATGGTGCCCAGTGCCGCGCCCAGTGCCAGAGCACCGACGTCGCCCATGAACACTTGCGCCGGGTAGGTGTTGAACCAGAGGAAGCCCAGACCGGCACCGATCAGCGCGCCGCAGAACACGATCAGTTCGCCCGCACCCGGCACGTAAGGGATCAGCAGGTATTCAGCGAATTTCACGTTACCCGACAGGTAGCAGAAGATCCCCAGACCGCCGCCGACCATCACGGTTGGCATGATCGCCAGACCGTCGAGGCCGTCGGTCAGGTTGACCGCGTTGCTCGAACCGACGATCACGAAGTAGGTCAGCACGATGAAACCGGCGCCCAGCGGAATGCTGTAGTCCTTGAGCATCGGCAGGATCAGCGTGGTCTCAACCGGCGTGGTCGCGGTCATATAAAGGAAGATCGCTGCGCCCAGGCCAAAGACCGACTGCCAGAAATATTTCCAGCGGCTTGGCAAGCCACGGGAGTTCTTCTCGATCACTTTGCGGTAGTCGTCGACCCAGCCGATGGCACCGAACAGCAGCGTCACCAGCAGCACGACCCAGACGTAGCGGTTGCTCAGGTCAGCCCACAGCAGGGTGCTGACACCGATGGAAGACAAAATCAGTGCGCCACCCATGGTTGGCGTACCCGACTTGGACAGGTGCGATTGCGGGCCGTCATTACGAACGGACTGGCCGATCTGACGGTTCTGCAGGGTGCGGATCATCCACGGGCCATAGCACAGCGACAAAACCAGCGCGGTCAGCACACCGAGGATCCCGCGCAGGGTCAGGTACTGGAAGACCGCGAAGCCTTTGTAGAACTGTTGCAGATACTCCGCTAGCAGCAGCAGCATTAATGTTTCTCCAGACTGGACCCGCACAGAGCCGCAACGATGTTTTCCATCGCTGCACTGCGCGAACCCTTGATCAAAATGGTGGTGTTTGTGTCCTGCTCGGCGTCGAGGGCCTGGATCAGTTCGGCTTGCGTGCCGAAGTGATGCGCCTCTTTACCGAATGCGTTCACGGCGTGGACCATGTTCGGCCCGACCGCGTAAAGCGCGGAAACCTTGCCCCGGGCATATTCGCCCACGTCGCGGTGCCCCTGCTCCGCCCAGTCGCCCAACTCGCCGATATCTCCGAGCACCAGGACGGTGCGGCCGGAAAAGCCGGCGAGTATATCAACGGCCGCGCACATGGAGGTGGGGTTTGCGTTGTAAGTGTCATCGATCACGCGCATGCCGTTCTTCGCCAGTTGCGCGACGGTGCGACCCTTGACCGGTTGTACCGCGCCAAGCCCGGTGGCGATGCCGAACAGCGACACGCCCAGGGCGTGAGCGGCAGCGGCGGCAGCCATGGCGTTGGCCACGTTATGGGTGCCGAGCAGGTTCAGCTGAACGTGCTCCACACCTTCAGGTGTATGCAGGTTGAAGGCCGGGCAACCCCGGGCATCAGTGCTCAGGTCGCTGGCGTAGAAATCTGCCTGAGGATTGTTCAGGGAGAAGGTCAGCACCTTGCGTGCGCCGGCGCGGAGCTTCCAGATGCCAAAGGCCTTGTCATCGAGGTTGAGCACGGCGACGCCATCCGCTGCCAGCCCGTCGATGATCTCGCCTTTGGCTTCGACGATTTTTTCCGGCCCGCCGAACTCGCCAACGTGAGCGGTACCGGCGTTGTTGAGAATCGCCACGTGTGGCTTGGTCAGCCCGACGGTGTAAGCGATTTCGCCCAGACGCGAAGCGCCCAGTTCGATCACGGCGGCGGTGTGTTCCGGCGCCAGTTCGAGCAGGGTCAGCGGTGCGCCGAGGTCGTTGTTCAGATTGCCGCGCGTCGCCAGCACCGGACCGCGGGTACGCAGGATGCTCGCGAGCATTTCCTTGACCGTGGTCTTGCCGCTGGAGCCAGTGATGGCCGCGACTGGCTGGGTGAATGCGGCACGGTTCAACGCACCCAACTGGCCGAGGGCCTGGCGGGTATCCTTGACCAGCAGTTGCGGCAAGGTGCTGTCGACGACTTCGCGCTCGACCAGTGCCGCCACCGCGCCTTTGCCGGCGACGTCATTCAGATAGTCGTGACCATCGAAGCGCGGGCCAGTCAGGGCAATAAACAGTTGGCCAGCGGTGATCGCACGGCTGTCGATGCTGACGCCATCGAAACTGGCATCGCTGCTGATCAGACGGGCGTCGAGCACGTTGGTCAGTTCGCTCAATGTCAGGGCCTTAAGCATGGGCCACCTCCCACGCGGTGAGGGCATGATCGGCTTCGACCAGGTCGGAGAACGCGTGGCGCTCGCCGTTGATTTCCTGATAGTCCTCGTGACCTTTACCGGCCAGCACGATCACGTCATCCGCCGAAGCGCCAGCGATCAGTTGCGCAATCGCCTGACCACGGCCGGCGACGAAGGTGACGTTATCCACAGCGCTGAAACCGGCGCGGATGTCGTCGAAAATCTGCGCCGGGTCTTCCGTGCGCGGGTTGTCATCGGTGACCAGCACGCGATCAGCCAGACGCTCGACCACTTCGGCCATCAGCGGACGCTTGCCGCGATCACGATCACCGCCACAGCCGAACAGGCACAGCAACTGGCCTTTGACGTGTGGCCGCAGTGCGCTCAGAACCTTTTCCAGGGCATCCGGGGTGTGGGCGTAATCGACCACCACCAGCGGCTGAGTGCCGCCACCCAGACGCTGCATGCGTCCGGCCGGGCCTTCGAGTTTCGGCAGCACCTTGAGAATTTCGTCTAGGGCGTAATCCAGACCGAGCAAGGCGCCGACTGCCGCCAGTACGTTGCTCAGGTTGAAACGACCGAGCAGCGTGCTGCGCAGGTGATGCTCGCCCTGCGGCGTGACCAGCGTGGCGCGCACGCCGTGGTCATCGAACTGCGCTTCACGGCAGAACAGGTAGGCGCTGCTGTCGAGCAGGCTGTAGGTGATCAGGCGCGAATCGCGTTTTTCGGCGGCCAGTTGCCGACCGAAATCGTCGTCGAGGTTGACCACGCGGCACTTCAGGTCATTCCAGGCGAACAGCTTGGCCTTGGCCTCGGCGTACGCCTCCATGGTGCCGTGATAATCCAGGTGATCGCGGGACAGGTTGGTCATCACCGCCACATCAAATGCCAATGCGGTGACCCGACCCTGATCCAGACCGTGAGACGACACTTCCATGGCCACGGCTTTAGCCCCGGCCTTCTTCAGGTCGCCCAAGGTTGCTTGCACGGCAATCGGATTCGGCGTGGTGTGCAGACCGCTTTCCAGCGCGCCATAGAAGCCGGAGCCCAGCGTGCCGACGATGCCGCAGTGCTGACCGAGCAGGTCGAGTGCCTGCGCGACCAGTTGGGTCACGCTGGTCTTGCCGTTAGTGCCGGTGACACCGATCAGGTTCAGGTGATGGCTTGGCTCACCATAAAAGCGCCCGGCGATGTCGGACAGCTGCGCCGCCAGGCCTTTGACCGGAATCAACGGAACTTCGGTGATCGGCAGCACGGTGGCGCCTTCCACTTCATAGGCAACCGCCGCCGCGCCGCGCTGCAAGGCATCGGCGATGTGCGCACGGCCATCGAACTTGCCGCCCGGCACGGCGAGGAACAGGTCACCCGCGCGTACGTTGCGGCTGTCCAGCGCCAACTCACGGATCAGCAGATCGTGGCCGGCGTGGGGGAATATCTTGTTCAGACTCAGAGACATCAGCCGCGCCCTCCATTGGCTTTCAGCGGAACGACCGGGGTAGCGTTGGCCTGTTGGGTGGTCGGCAGGTTGTCCGGGGTCACGTTCATCAGACGCAGGGTGCCGGACATCACGCGGCTGAACACCGGTGCCGACACCAGACCACCGAAGTAACCGGCCTTGGACGGTTCATCGATCACCACCACGATGGCGTAACGCGGATCGCTCATCGGGCCGAAACCGGCGAACAACGAACGGTACGAGTTTTCGGCGTAGCCCTTGGTGCCCACCGACGTTTTACGTGCAGTACCCGACTTGCCGGCCACGTGATACGCCGGCACCTGCGCACGGAACACGCCGCGCGGTGCTTCAATCACTTGCTGCAGCATGCCTTGCATGGTTTTCGCGACCGCTTCCGGCAGTACCTGGGTGGTCTGCGGCGGCTTGTCGGTTTTGATCAGGGTCAGCGGTGCGAGACGACCGTTGTTGGCCAGCGCCGAGAACGCGTGCACCAACTGGATCGCGGTCACGGAAATACCGTAGCCGTACGACAGCGTCGCGGTTTCAGCCTTGCGCCATTCGCGGTAGTTCGGCAGGTTGCCGACGCGCTCGCCCGGGAAGCCGAGGCCGGTGTCCTGGCCGAGGCCGACTTTCTGCGCGAGGCGGAAAATGGTTTCGCCACCAATATCGAACGCGACCTTACTCATGCCGACGTTACTGGAGTTGATCAGAATGCCGGTCAGGTCGAGTACCGGACCTTCGGTCTTCGACACGTCCTTGATGGTGTACTTGCCGATCTGCAGGGAGCCCGGGTACACCTCGACGGTGTCGCTCGGTTTCCAGCGGCCGGTTTCGATCGCGGCACTCATCGAGATCGCTTTCATGGTCGAACCCGGTTCGAACACGTCGATCATCGCGCGGTTACGCATCATCGCCGGCTGCAGGTTGCGCCGGTTGTTCGGGTTGTAGGTCGGCTGGTTGACCATGGCGAGAATCTCGCCGGTCTTCACGTCCATGATCACCAGGCTGCCGGCCTTGGCGCCGTTCTCGATGATCGCGTTGCGCAGCTCGCGGTTGGCCAGGTATTGCAGACGCAGGTCAATCGACAACGCCAAGGGCTTGCCGGCCTTGGCGTTCTTGGTGACCTGGACATCCTTGATCAGCCGACCGCGCCGATCCTTGATGACCTGCCGCTTGCCCGGGACACCGGCCAGCCACTCGTCGTAGGCCAGCTCGACGCCTTCACGCCCGTGATCGTCAATGTCGGTAAAGCCGACCATGTGCGCGGTAACTTCACCGGCCGGATAGAAGCGGCGGAATTCTTCGATGCCGTAAACGCCCGGCACTTTCAAGTCGAGCACAGCCTGGCCCTGCTCGGGGGTCAACCCGCGCACCAGATAAATGAATTCTTTGTTGGCCTGGGCTTCGAGACGTTCGGCCAGGGCTTTCGGATCCTGCCCCAGCGCAGCGGCCAGCGCCGGCCACTTCTCTTTGGCGGTCTGCATTTCCTTGGCGTTGGCCCACAGGGTCGTCACCGGGGTACTCACGGCCAACGGCTCGCCGTTACGGTCGGTGATCAGACCACGGTGAGCAGGAATCGGAATATGACGCAGACTGCGCGCGTCGCCCTGACCTTTGAGGAAGTCACGGTCAACCACTTGCAGGTCGATGATGCGCCAGCAGATCGCCGCGACCATCACGCCGAGCAGTGCCACCATCAGGCGGAAGCGCCACGGGAAGAGTGCCCCTTCGAGTTTCATCATGGCGCCACCATCTTCACGTCAGCCGCGCCAGGGATGTGCATTTTCAGTTGTTCGGTGGCCAGCACTTCGATGCGGCTGTGCGCAGTCCAGGTGCTTTGCTCGAGAATCAGGCGCCCCCACTCGGCCTGCGCCTTGTCGCGCACGCTGAGTTCGTTATAAAGATTGTTGAGCAACTGCCGGTTCCAGTGCGCGCTGTAAGACACGCCGATGGCCGACACGAGCACGCCGATAAACAGCAGCAGCATGATAAAGCTGCCGCCCGGCAGGGGCTTGGCGAAAAGCTTGCTCACCGCAACTTCTCCGCGACACGCATGACAGCGCTACGGGAACGTGGGTTGGCTTTGAGTTCGGCGTCGGAGGCCGTCTGCGCTTTGCCGTGGATTTTGATTTTCGGTTCGAACGCCACGTGGCGCACGGGCAGGTTGCGTGGCAGGTTGTCAGCTTCGCCTTTCACCAGCTTGCGCATGAACAGTTTGACGATGCGGTCTTCCAGCGAGTGGAAGCTGATGACCACCAGACGGCCACCGATCTCCAGAGCATCCAGGGCGGCTTCGAGGCCGGCTTCCAGATCGCCCAGTTCGTTGTTGACGTGAATGCGCAAACCCTGGAATGCACGGGTCGCCGGGTTCTTGCCCTTCTCCCACGCCGGGTTGGCGACTTTCAAGACTTCAGCCAGATCAGCGGTGCGCTCGAACGGCTTGATGTCGCGGCGCTCGGCCACGGCACGGGCCATGCGCCCGGAGAAACGCTCTTCGCCGTATTCCTTGAACACCCGGGCGATTTCTTCCACCGGCGCGGTGTTGACGAACTCGGCGGCGCTGATGCCACGGGACGGATCCATGCGCATGTCCAGCGGGCCGTCGTTAAGGAAACTGAAGCCGCGTTCGGCGTCGTCGAGCTGCGGCGAAGACACGCCGAGATCGAGCAGGATACCGCTGACCTTGCCGCTCAGACCTCGCTCGGCAACCACCGAACCCAGCTCGGCAAAGCTGCGCTGCACAACGACAAAGCGGCCGTCTTCGGCCGCTAGCGTTTGCCCGGTGGCAATCGCTTGTGGATCTTTGTCGAACCCGATGAGCCGACCGTCCGTCCCGAGCTGGCTGAGGATCAGCCGACTGTGCCCGCCGCGCCCGAACGTACCGTCCAGATAGCAGCCATCAGGACGTACGGCGAGAGCCTCGACGGCTTCGTCAAGCAGTACGGTGATGTGGTTAAAGCCGCTATCAATAGTCACAGGATCAAATCACGCAGTTCATCAGGCATGGCGCCCGGTTGTTGAATAGCAGCAAGGTCAGCGGCAGACACCGCGTTCCATGCATCCTCGTCCCACAATTGGAACTTGTTCAGTTGGCCCACCAGCATCGCTTTCTTATCAAGCTTGGCGTATTCGCGCAGACGCGGTGGAACCAGAAAACGACCACTGCCGTCGAGTTCGAGGTCGACGGCATTACCAATCAATAAACGCTGCAGGCGACGGTTCTCTTCGCGAAGCGAAGGGAGTGCGCGCAACTTGGTTTCAATGATTTCCCACTCGTCGAGCGGGTAGACACACAGGCACGGATCAACGGCATCAATGGTCACGATCAATTGGCCGGAACTACGCGAAACGAGCTCGTCACGGTACCGGCTCGGCATGGCGAGACGGCCCTTTGCATCGAGACTGATAGCGTTAGCTCCGCGAAACACGTCAGCGTTTCTCCAATTTTTATCGTTTTGAGCTCAAAAAACCCACTTCATGCCACTTTCCGCCACTTGCGCACACTATAGGAATGCGCCCACCACACCGTCAAGGCGCGGATCAAAGGAAAACCCTTACAGAACGGAGATTTAGGAGCTTAAAAGGAGGGGTAACGACAATTTGGCGGACACTTTTGACCAATAACTTGATGCAGCACTGAAAGCTGCGCTCGGAAGTTAAAGTAATTTGTTAAGAGTAAGATTTTTTCGGTATTACAAAAGCGCTTCTGCTGTTGATTGAAGCAAGGTGGGAAATGGCTATTACTGCATTTGCCGCTGCCGGACTTTAGCGCAGGCCTGCCGATAATAACCAGCCCTGATGCCATTGATTCAAGCAGGGAAAGAAAAAGGTGGAGAGTCGATCTGTAAGCCGGGTTCTGTCTTGAACAGTCATTCGTCTACGATGGCCATCACTGGACATCTTTAGCAACCTACCCGGTCCCAGCGCGGGCCACGCCTTGGGACCCTATTTGGTCTTGCTCCAAGTGGGGTTTACCTAGCCACGAACTGTTGCCAGACGTGCGGTGCGCTCTTACCGCACCTTTTCACCCTTACCGGCGCCGAAGCGCTTAGGCGGTTATTTTCTGTGGCACTTTCCGTAGGCTCACGCCTCCCAGGCATTACCTGGCACTTCGCCCTATGGAGCCCGGACTTTCCTCCCCCCCCTAATTTTCATAGAGGGCAGCGACTGTCCGATCGACTCTCCGCCGCGCAGGTTAACGGCAGAGCGCCCGAAGAACAAGCGCTAATAGCCGTGAAACCCGTCTGCGCGACGGGTTACTCGCCCTTCTGCTGTTCCAGTGCGACCTGATACAGCACGTTTTTGCGCTCGCCGGTGATTTGCGCGGCCAGAGCGGCGGCACGCTTGAGCGGCATCTCTTCGAGCAACAGATTAAGCACGCGCATCGCTTCGCTGCTGACGGCGTCTTCGGACTCCGGTGCAGACCAGCCTGCGACCAGCACCACACACTCCCCCCGCTGCTGATTGCTGTCGGACTCGACAAACGCACGCAGCTCAGCCAGCGGCAACCCCTTAAGCGTCTCGAAAGTCTTGGTGATTTCCCGGGCCAGCAATGCCTGACGCTCTCCACCGAACACGGCTTCCATGTCCTGCAGGCATTCGAGAATACGGTGCGGGGCCTCGTAGAAAATCAGCGTGCGCGGCTCTTCTTTGACTGCTTCCAGGCGCGCCTTGCGCCCTACCGACTTGGCCGGCAGGAAGCCTTCGAAGATGAATCGGTCGGAGGGCAGGCCCGCCGCCGACAGCGCCGCGATCAAAGCACAGGCGCCCGGCACCGGCACCACATTGATCCCCGCCGCCCGCGCCTGACGCACCAGGTGGTAACCCGGATCGGAAATCAGCGGCGTCCCGGCATCGGAAATCAACGCGACGTTATCGCCCGCCAGCAAACGGGTAATAAAGCGGCTACCTTCATCACGTTCGTTGTGTTCGTGGCAGGCGGCCAACGGCGTGGCAATGCCGAAGTGCTGCATCAACCGCGCCGAGTGCCGTGTGTCTTCGGCGGCGATCAACGCCACTTCGCGAAGGATTTTCAGAGCCCGGGCGCTGATGTCGTCCAGGTTGCCGATGGGCGTCGCCACCACATAAAGCGAGCCAGCAGCGGAATTCAAAGGACCTGGAGCAGTCAAAGCGCACACCTCGTGTTCGGTAAAAGCCGGCATTGTAGCGCGTCACGAGGCTTGCGAACCGTATGAGCCAAGCGCGGTTTTGCACGCAGTTGTGCGCCGCTGCAACATTTACTCCAGCTAAATTGATTGATTCACGCCAGTAACATCGCGCCCCGGCCAGTGCTTGGGTACAATTCCACGCTAATTTGATCGAGTATCAGGAACACTTACATGATCGCTTGCCTGCGGCTGTTCACTGCCCTCTGCCTCGCTGCCTTGCTGGCGGCCTGCGCCAGCTCCCCTTCCTCCAGCCTTGGCGAACTTCCACGGACTCCGGATGCCAGCATCGAGCAACTGCTCGAACAGGCTACCCAGGCCAAGACGCCGGAAAAAGCCGCGCTGTTGCGCTTGAGCGCGGCAGACTTGGCATATCGCCAGGGCAACGCCGGCCAGTCCGCGCAGATCCTGCAACAAGTGCCGATGGAGCAGTTGAAGCCAGGCCAGCAGATCTTCGCCAGCACCCTGTCCGCTGAGCTGGCGATGACTCGCAATCAGCCGAAAGCCGCGCTGACGGCCCTGAGCCATCCGAGCCTGCAGCATCTGAGCGAAATGCCGGAAGACCAGCAAGTGCGCACCGGCACCGTGCATGCCCGCGCACTGGAAGCCGACGGCCAGACCCTGGCTGCGGCTCGCGAGCGCATCTTCATCGCACCGATGCTCAAAGGCGAAGTCGCAAGCAAGAACCACGAAGCGATATGGACCCTGATCGCCTCGCTACCAACCGATCAACTGCAACCCAATACCTCCGACGATCTCGGTGGCTGGATGGGCCTGGCCCTGGCCGTGAAAACCGCCGGCACTCTGGAACAGCAGCAAGCGGCGATCGATGCCTGGCGCGCACAAAACCCGAAACACCCGGCGGCAATCAACCTGCCGCTGCCCCTGACCAAACTCAAGGAACTGGCCAGCCAGCCCCTGAGCAAGATCGCCCTGCTGCTGCCGCAAGACGGCCCACTGGCCTCGGTCGGCAAGGCCCTGCGTGAAGGTTTCATGGCGGCGCACTATCAAGCGCAACAGGCCGGCCAGAAGCCGCCCGCCATCGAGTTCTACGACAGCTCCAAGCTGACCTTGATGGACGATTTCTACCGCAAGGCTCAGGCTGACGGCGTGCAACTGGTGGTCGGCCCGCTGGAAAAACCACTGGTCAAACAACTGAGCACCCGTCCGCAACTGCCGATCACCACCCTCGCATTGAACTACAGCGAAGGCGATCAAGGTCCGGCGCAACTGTTCCAGTTCGGCCTGGCGGCTGAAGACGAAGCCCGCGAAGTTTCGCGTCGTGCCCGCGCCGACGGCCTGCACCGCGCGGCGATCATGGTGCCGAAAGGCGAATGGGGCGACCGCGTACTGCGTGCGTTCAGCCAGGACTGGCAGGCCAATGGCGGCAGCATCGTCGCCACCGAACGTGTCGATCAGCCGGTGCAACTGGCCCAGCAGATCGCCGACATGTTCCAGCTGCGTCAGAGCGAAGCCCGCGCCAAGAGCCTGCAGAACGCCGCTGGCACCAACGTAGCCGCGCAGCCGTCGCGTCGTCAGGACATCGAGTTCATCTTCCTCGCAGCCACCCCGCAACAGGCGCAGCAGATCAAGCCGACCCTGAACTTCCAGTACGCCGGTGACGTTCCGGTGTACGCAACGTCCCACGTCTACAGCGCCAGCGGCGATGTGAACCAGTACAACGACATGAACGGTGTGCGCTTCTGCGAAACCCCGTGGTTGCTGGAAGCCAATGACCCGCTACGCCAGCAAGTCACCGCGCAATGGCCACAAGCGGCCGGCAGCCTCGGCCGCCTGTACGCCATGGGCGTCGATGCCTACCGTCTGGCACCGCGCCTGGGTCAGTTGAAGGCGCTGCCGGACAGCCGCATCGAAGGTCAGTCGGGCAGCCTGGGCATGACCCAGACCCAACGCGTGGTGCGTCAGTTGCCATGGGCGCAGTTCGTCAACGGTCAGGTTCAACGCCTGCCGGACACCCCGCGCTGATGCCCGACGGCTCGCACCTGCAGAGCGGCAAGGATGCCGAGCGCCAGGCGCTCGAGCATCTGCAACACCACGGTCTGCGCCTGCTGGCGCAGAACTGGTCATGCAAACGGGGCGAGCTTGATCTGGTCATGCTTGATGGCGATACAGTAGTATTCGTCGAAGTCCGCTACAGAAAAAACACTCAATGGGGTGGCGCGCTCGCTAGCATCGATGAGCGCAAACGGCAGAAACTGATTTTCGCCGCACAGTATTTTCTTCAGCGTGAGTCACGCTGGGCCGACTCCCCTTGCCGCTTCGACGTGGTGGCCATCGACAGGCACCCGGATCAATTGAACTGGTTGCAGAATGCGTTCGATGGTTGATTCTCTGCACACCACCCCGGACACTTTCACCGACAATTTTTGCTCTTTGCTTTGCGGGCTGCACATTCACGTGCCGAACAGCCGCGCTACTTAAGGTCACACAGATGGACATGCAATCCCGAATTCGCCAGCTTTTCCAGGCCAGTATCGACACCAAGCAACAGGCGATGGACGTACTTGCACCGCACATCGAGCAAGCCAGCCAGATCATGGTCAACGCCCTGCTCAACGAAGGCAAAATGCTTTCGTGCGGCAACGGCGGCTCTGCCGGCGACGCCCAGCACTTCTCCTCGGAGCTGCTCAACCGCTTCGAGCGCGAACGCCCGAGCCTGCCGGCCATCGCCCTGACCACCGACAGCTCGACGATCACCTCGATCGCCAACGACTACAGCTACAACGAAGTGTTCTCCAAGCAGATCCGCGCACTGGGTCAACCAGGCGACGTATTGCTGGCGATTTCGACCAGCGGTAACTCGGCCAACATTATTCAGGCGATCCAGGCCGCACATGATCGCGAAATGATTGTCGTAGCATTGACTGGCCGCGATGGCGGCGGCATGGCTTCGCTGCTGCTGCCTGAAGATGTCGAGATTCGCGTACCGGCCCATGTCACTGCACGTATTCAGGAAGTCCATCTGCTGGCGATCCATTGCCTCTGCGATCTGATCGACAGCCAACTGTTCGGGAGTGAAGAATGACCCCTAATCGCCTTGGCCTTCTGGCCTTGACCCTGTGCCTCGGCATCAGCGGCTGCACCTCGGTGGTGAATGCCAGCCGTGAAGCGCCGATTGAAGACGACCGCGGCACCCGAACCTTCGGCAGCAAAATCGACGACTCGCTGATCGAGACCAAAGTCGGCGTCAACGTGGCCAAGGCCGACCCCGGCCTGGACAAGGACTCGCATATCGTCGTCACCAGCTTCAACGGCGTGGTGCTGCTCGCCGGCCAGACGCCGCGCGAAGACCTCAAGGCCAAGGCTGAACAGGCCGCCGCCAACGTCCAGCGCGTGAAGAAGGTGCACAACGAGCTGCAAGTGATTGCGCCGTCGAGCTTCCTCGCCCGCCAGAACGACGCCTGGCTGACCACCAAGATCAAGACCCAGATGCTGACCGATGCCAGCATTCCCGGCTCGCGCATCAAGGTCGTGACCGAGAACGGCATCGTCTACCTGCTGGGCCTGCTGACCAAGCAGGAAGCCCAACAAGCGACCAACCTGGTGCAGAGCGTTTCCGGTGTGCAGAAAATCGTGAAGCTGTTCGAATACATCGACTGATACGCGACGAGCAGACACAAAAAAGGCGATCCATCCGGATCGCCTTTTTTATTACTTCACCACTTTCAGGCTTGGCCGGCCGCTTGGTCGCGGCGGCTCGCTGCCCGGTGGCGGCAAGTCGTCATCGGGTTCGACATCGTCTTCGTCATCCATCGGCGACTCGAGATCGAACACCATGCCCTGCCCGTTCTCCCGGGCGTAGATACCCAGAATCGCGCTGATCGGCACATACAGACTGTGCGGAACGCCACCAAAGCGACCCTCAAAGGTCACCACGTCGTTGTCCATGTGCAAGTGACGCACGGCGCTGGGCGAAATGTTCAGGACAATTTGCCCGTCACTGGCGAAGCCCTGCGGCACCTGCACTGCCGGGTATTCGGAATTGACCAGCATGTGCGGGGTGCAATCGTTATCCACAATCCACTCGTAGAGCGCGCGGACCAGATAAGGTCGACTGGAGTTCATAGCGGCTCCTTAAGCCTTAGCGCATATCGCGTTCGACGCCAGACAGACTTGCCTGGAAAGCCTCACGCGCAAACTGGCGCTCCATATAATCAAGCAGCGGCTTGGCCGGCCGCGGCAGTTCAATACCCAGAATCGGCAAACGCCAGAGTATTGGCAATAGGCAGCAATCCACCAGACTTTGTTCCTCACTGAGGAAAAACGGCTTGTCGGCAAACAGCGGCGACACGCCCGTCAGGCTTTCACGCAATTCCTTACGCGCCACGACACGCGCGGCCTCCTTGGACTTGGGATCAAGAATCAGATCCACCAGACCACACCAGTCGCGCTGAATACGGTGAATCAGCAGACGACTGTTGGCACGCGCCACCGGATAAACCGGCATCAGTGGCGGATGCGGGTAACGCTCATCCAGATATTCCATCACCACGGTCGACTCCCACAACGCCAGGTCGCGATCGACCAGTGTCGGGAGACTGCCGTAAGGGTTCACCTCAATCAGTTTAGGCGGCTGGCGACCAGCTTCCACGTAAATGATTTCGGCGCTGACACCCTTCTCTGCAAGCACGATGCGCACTCGGTGGGAATAGTGGTCGGCGGGGTCGGAGTAACAGGCCAACCGATTGGTCACGCCCATGGCGATCCTCCTCGCTTGTTGAAATTATCGGAACCGGAAAAACGCGCGCGCCCAGAGGGCGCCTCCCGCAATGCCTGGCGAACCAGACCTTGCGTTATCGGAGGAACCCTTGGGCGCGCGCGATTAACAGCAATGCTTGAAGCGTATCAGTGCACGTCTTTCCAGTATTCACGCTTGAGCAGGTAGGCGAACACAAAGAAGAACGCCAGGTACAGCAAGACGTAAGTACCGATGCGCTGATGTTGCAGCTTAACCGGGTTAGCCGAGTAAGCCAGGAAGGTTACCAGATTCTTGACCTTCTCATCGAACTGCTCTTCGTTCAGAGCACCGGATTTCGGCACGATGGTCAACTGATCGCACGCTTCATGGGTCAGCGGCGTACCGGTCAGCGGATCGTATTGCTTCTTGCCGTCCTCGACGATCTGCACTTGCTTGCAGCCAACCACCTGGCGACCTTGCAGGCCGACCAGCACGTTAGGCATGCCGACGTTCGGGAAGACCTTGTTGTTCACGCCCCAAGGACGTGCCGGATCTTCGTAGAACGAGCGCAGGTAACCGTAGAGCCAGTCAGTACCACGCACGCGAGCCACCAAAGTCAGGTCCGGCGGAGCAGCACCGAACCAGGTCTTGGCGTCCGCCGGCTGCATGCCGATGTTCATGTGATCGCCGATCTTGGCGCCAGTGAACACCAGCTTCTCGAGCATCATTTCGTGGGGAATGCCGAGGTCATCGGCCACCCGCTCGTAACGCTGAAACTTGGCACTGTGGCAGCCCATGCAATAGTTGGCGAAGGTCCGCGCACCATCTTGCAGGGCAGCCTTGTCGGACACGTCGATATCGACTTTTTCCAGCTCCGGACCACCGTGTTCAGCGGCGAAAGACAGCACAGGCAGAGCAGCAAAAATCAGAGCAAAAAATAACTTTTTCATCAGCCAGTCACCCTTTCCGGAACCGGTTTGGTCTTCTCGAGCCTGGTGTAGAACGGCATCAGAATGAAGTAGGCGAAGTACAGGAAGGTGCAGATCTGCGACACCAGCGTGCGCTCCGGCGTCGGGGCCAGTACGCCCAGAATGCCGAGGATCACGAAGGAAATGCAGAACACCACCAGCCAGATTTTGCTCATCCAGCCCTTGTAACGCATCGATTTGACCGGGCTGCGATCCAGCCACGGCAGCACGAACAGCATGGCAATCGAGGCGCCCATGGCGATAACACCCATGAGTTTGTCCGGGATCGCACGCAAGATCGCGTAGAACGGTGTGAAGTACCAGACCGGTGCAATGTGCTCAGGCGTCTTGAACGGGTTGGCTTGCTCGAAGTTTGGTTTTTCGAGGAAGTAGCCGCCCATTTCCGGGAAGAAGAACACGATAAAGCAGAAGATGAACAGGAACACCACTACGCCGACGATGTCTTTCACGGTGTAGTACGGGTGGAAAGCAATGCCATCCAGCGGGACACCGTTTTCGTCTTTGTGCTTCTTGATGTCGACGCCATCAGGGTTGTTCGAGCCGACTTCGTGCAGCGCCAGAATGTGCAGCACCACCAGACCAAGAATCACGATCGGCAGGGCCACGACGTGCAGGGCGAAGAAGCGGTTCAGGGTGATTCCGGAGATCAGGTAGTCACCCCGAATCCACTGGGTCAGGTCGTTACCGATCACCGGAATCGCACCGAATAGCGAGATGATCACCTGGGCACCCCAGTAGGACATCTGACCCCAAGGCAGCAGATAACCCATGAAGGCCTCGGCCATCAGCGCCAGGTAGATCAGCATGCCGAATACCCAGACCAGTTCACGTGGTTTCTGGTACGAACCGTAGAGCAGGCCACGGAACATGTGCAGATAGACCACGATGAAGAACGCCGACGCGCCGGTGGAGTGCAGCAGACGCAGGATCGAGCCGTACTCGACATCGCGCATGATGTATTCGACGGAAGCGAACGCCTCTTCTGCCGACGGCGTGTAGCTCATCGTCAGCCAGACACCGGTGACGATCTGATTGACCAGCACCAGCAGCGCCAGCGAGCCGAAGAAATAGAAGAAGTTGAAGTTTTTTGGCGCGTAATACTTGCTGAGATGGTCTTCCCACATTTTGGTCGCAGGGAAGCGCGCATCCACCCAATCCATGAACTTGCTCATCACGCTTTCTCCGTATCGACGCCAATGACAATCAGGTCATCGGTCTCATAGGAATGCGGGGGAACTGGCAGGTTCAAAGGCGCAGGTTGCGACTTGTAGACGCGGCCAGCCAGATCGTAGTGGGAGCCGTGGCAAGGGCAGAAATAGCCACCGACCCAGTCCTTACCCAGATCCGCAGGTGCCACTTCGGGACGGAAGGTTGGTGAGCAACCCAAGTGAGTGCAGATCCCGATCAGCAGGAGAATTTCCGGCTTGATCGAACGCACTTCAGGGTCGACATAGGTGGGTTGCGTGGAGTTCTTGGAAGTCGGATCGGAGAGCTGGCCCTCGATCTTCTTGAGATTCCCCAGGATTTCCGCAGTACGGCGGACAATGAACACCGGCTGGCCGCGCCACTCGGCAATCATCTGCTGTCCTGGCTCGATCTTGCTGACATTCACTTTCACCGGTGCACCGGCGGCTTTCGCCTTGGCACTGGGAAACCATGACCCCACGAACGGGACCGCAGCCCCCACCGCTCCTGCAGCACCCACCACGGATGTGGCTGCTACCAAGAAGCGACGCCGGCCTGCATTCACGCCGTCATTGCTCATTCAGTCCTCTCCCATCAGCTTTGTGGCCTGTTAAATCAGGCATCTACTAAATAAATCAATGTTACTTATAAAAATTTTGCCGAGATGGTAATGAAAAGCCCCAATTCTGACAAGGGAATTACCCGGAGCTCACACCCTCAAGCCTTGCAGTATAGGGGGTCTACGAATGTGGCAAGTTGTCACAGCGCAATTCTTTTGATAAATCGCAGGCATAAAAAAAACGCCCGGTTCCGTGAGGAATCGGGCGTTCTTTTTTGAACGTGGAAACGAATTAACGCTTCGAGTACTGCGGACGCTTACGCGCTTTACGCAGACCAACTTTCTTACGTTCAACTTCACGGGCGTCGCGAGTAACGAAGCCAGCTTTGCGCAGAGCGCTACGCAGGGTTTCGTCGTAGTCCATCAGAGCGCGAGTGATGCCGTGGCGGATTGCGCCAGCCTGACCACTTACACCACCACCGATGACAGTGACGTAGATGTCGAACTTCTCGACAGTCTCGGTCAGTTCCAGCGGCTGACGAACTACCATGCGGGCAGTTTCGCGGCCGAAGAACGAGTCCAGGGAGCGGTTGTTGATGGAGATGTTACCAGTACCCGGACGCAGGAAAACGCGTGCGGTTGCGGTCTTGCGACGGCCAGTGCCGTAATTTTGAGTCGCCGACATAATGAACTATTCCGTTAAATCTTCAGTTCTTGGGGCTGCTGAGCAGTATGAGGGTGTGCAGCGCCCGCATAGACTTTCAGCTTACGGTACATGTCACGACCCAGCGGGTTCTTAGGCAGCATGCCTTTAACCGCGGTCTCGATCACGCGCTCAGGGGCTTTGGCGATCAGCTTTTCAAAGTTGATCGACTTGATGCCGCCCGGGAAACCGGAGTGGGAGTAGTACATTTTGTCAGTGGTTTTAGCGCCGGTTACACGGATCTGCTCGGCGTTGATTACGACGATGTAGTCGCCGGTGTCAACGTGAGGAGTGTACTCAGGCTTGTGCTTGCCACGCAGACGGCTCGCGATTTCGGTGGCCAGACGACCCAGGGTCTGACCAGCAGCGTCGACGACAAACCAGTCGCGCTTTACTGTTTCCGGTTTAGCAGTAAAAGTTTTCATTCTTTATAGCCTCAGGGGCCGCCTGTAAATAAGACGGCGGATCTTACTGAATAGTGCGTACTTTGACAAGTCAAAGGCAGCCGGATACAGACGCTTTCGGGGGCTCGGGTCGGCGCGTCCGTTCAACGGCAAGATTCTTCGGCGGCGGCGCATCACTTCCACTGCAGAAAGAGGTCGGCAATTATGCAGATTGCGAAAAAATTTTCAACCTGCTTTTATGATTGTTTTGCCCAAGGAGCACCCGATGGACTATCGCCAGCTAGGCCGTACCGACCTGAACGTGAGTGCAATCTGCCTCGGCACCATGACCTGGGGCGAGCAAAACACTGAAGCTGAAGCCTTCGCCCAGATCGAACGGGCCAAGGAAGCCGGGATCAATTTCATCGACACCGCCGAGATGTACCCGGTGCCGCCGAAAGCCGACACCTACGCCACCACCGAGCGCTACATCGGCAATTACTTCAAGCGTCGCGGCGACCGCGCCGACTGGATCCTAGCCAGCAAGATCGCCGGCCCCGGCAACACCATCGACTACATCCGCGACAAGAACCTGCGCCACAATCGCCAGCACATCACCGCCGCGGTGGATGCCAGCCTCGAGCGTCTGCAGACCGATTACATCGACCTTTATCAATTGCACTGGCCAGAGCGCAGCACCAACTTTTTCGGACAGCTGGGCTACAAGCACAAGATCGAGGCCAACCTGACGCCGCTCGAAGACACCCTCGAAGCGCTCGACGAACAAGTGAAGGCCGGCAAGATCCGCCACATCGGTCTGTCCAACGAGACGCCGTGGGGCACCATGCGTTTCCTAGCCTTGGCCGAAGCCCGTGGCTGGCCGCGCGCGGTGTCGATCCAGAACCCGTACAACCTGCTCAACCGCAGCTTCGAAATCGGCCTGGCGGAAATCGCCATTCGCGAACAGTGCGGCCTGCTCGCGTACTCGCCGCTGGCGTTCGGCTTCCTGTCCGGCAAGTACGAAGGTGGCGCTCGCCCGCCGAAAGGCCGCCTGAGCCTCTACAGCCGCTTCAGCCGCTACTTCAACCCGCAGTCGGAAGCTGCTTGCAGCCGTTACGTGGCACTGGCCCGGGAACATGGTCTGGACCCGGCGCAAATGGCCTTGGCGTTCGTCACCCAGCAACCGTTCGTCACCAGCAACATCATTGGCGCGACGACGCTGGAGCAACTGGACAGCAACATTGCCAGTTTTGATCTGAAACTTTCCGATGAAGTGCTGGCGGGGATCGAGGCGATTCACAAGGATCACCCGAATCCGGCACCTTGATCGACCGCTAAAAGCTTCGCGAGCAAGCCCGCTCCCACAGAGGCTCACCGCACCTGTGGGAGCGAGCTTGCTCGCGAAGAGGCCAGTCAACTCACTGCAAATTTCAAAGCGACCGCGCAATGATCTCCTTCATGATTTCATTGGTGCCGGCATAGATGCGCTGCACGCGCGCATCCGCCCACGCCCGGGCCACCGGGTATTCCCACATGAAGCCGTAGCCGCCATGCAACTGCACGCACTCGTCGAGCACCTTGCATTGCAGGTCGGTGCCCCAGTATTTGGCCATCGCCGCTGTTGGAACATCGAGCTTGCCTTGCAGGTGCAGTTCCAGGCACTTGTCGACAAAGACCCGGCCGATCTGAATCTCGGTAGCCATTTCCGCCAGTTTGAAGCGGGTGTTCTGGAAGTCGGCAATCGCCTTGCCGAACGCCTTGCGATCACGGGTGTAATCCAGCGTCCATTTCAGCGCAGCTTCGGCTGAGGCCAGACCACCGATCGCTACCGTCAGTCGCTCCTGTGGCAATTCCTGCATCAAATAAGCGAACCCTGCCCCGGCCTGACCCAACAGGTTTTCCTTGGGAACACGCACGTCCTGGAAGAACAATTCCGACGTGTCCTGAGCCTTCATTCCGACCTTCTCCAGGCGTTTGCCCTTCTCGAAGCCCGGCGTATTCGCCTCTACCACAAACAGGCTAGTGCCCTTGGCACCGGCCTTCGGATCAGTCTTGGCGACGACGATCACCAAATCAGCGAGGAAGCCGTTGGTGATGAAAGTCTTGGAGCCGTTGATCACGTACTCGTCGCCATCCAGCACCGCCGTGGTCTTGACCCCTTGCAGGTCGGAGCCGGCGCCCGGTTCGGTCATGGCAATCGCACTGACCATCTCGCCAGAGACCAGTTTCGGCAGGTATTTGTGCTTAAGCGCTTCGCTGCCGTAATGCAGGATGTACGGTGCGACGATGTCCGAATGCAGCGAAAAGCCGATACCGGTCAGACCCAAGCGACCGACCTCTTCGATCACCACCGCGCTGTACAGAAAGTCCGCGCCCAGGCCGCCGTATTCTTCCGGCAGGTGTGAGCAGAGCATCCCCGCCTCCCCGGCCTTGTTCCACAGCTTGCGGTCGATGTGGCCTTGTTTCTCCCATTGCGCATGGAACGGGACAGCCTCTTTTTCGAGGAAGGTTCGTACGCTGTCGCGGAACAATTCGTGCTCGGAGCTGAACAAGGTTCTGGGGATCATGCGGCACCTTTCATTCTTGTTGGAGGGATATGACCTTCAGAGACTAAGCCTCACCTCCGACACAGGACACTGGACACATCCGACAAAAAATAAGACGATCCAGCCGTCTGGTGACCACTTTCCCTTATAAAAACAAAACAAAAGTTGAATTATGTCCAAGCAAGTCTCCACGCCCTTGCGGCGCGTCAGCATCCTGGCAATCGACCGGGTTTTCGCATCCACTCTCATGCAGGCCAAGGATTTCTTCCATCTGGCCAGCCTGCGTTACGGCAAACAACTGGGCCACGGCCTGACACCGGCGTTTGAAACCCGCCTGGTCAGCCCCGACGGCAAACCGGTGAACAGCTTCAGTGACGTGATGATGCCGGTGGACGGCGGCCTGGAAAACGCCGACGTCATCATCCTCCCGGCGTTCTGGGACGACTTTGAAACCCTGTGCGGCCGTTATCCACAAATCCTGCCGTGGCTGCGCGAGCAGCATGCCCGCGGCGCCGTGCTCTGCGGCGAAGCCACCGGGGTGTTCTGGCTGGCCGAGGCCGGACTGCTCAATGGTAAGGAAGCGACCACCTACTGGCGCTTCTTCAATGCCTTCGCCGAGCGC
This sequence comes from Pseudomonas sp. MWU347, assembly GCF_017947305.1. Classification (NCBI taxonomy): domain Bacteria; kingdom Pseudomonadati; phylum Pseudomonadota; class Gammaproteobacteria; order Pseudomonadales; family Pseudomonadaceae; genus Pseudomonas; species Pseudomonas sp. MWU347. The sequence continues at coordinate 92,956 of NZ_JAFGZB010000007.1, read as the reverse complement.
TTCCCCAAGGTGTACCTCAATCAGGACAAGCACCTGACCGACGCTGACAACCTGTATTGCGCCGGCGGCACCACTTCGGCCTGCGATCTCTATATCTACCTGATCGAACGCTTCTGCGGCGCCAACGTGGCGCAAGCCGTGGCCCGCGACATTCTGTATGAAGTGCAGCGCAGTTATTCGCCGGGTCGCATCGGTTTCGGCGGGCAGAAGCTGCACCAGGACGTGATCATCCTGCAGATCCAGCACTGGCTTGAAGAGCATTTCGCCGACAAGTTCCGCTTCGAAGACGTGGCCCGCGAGCACGGCATGAGCATCCGCAACTTCATGCGCCGCTTCCAGACCGCGACTGGTGACAAGCCGCTGCACTACCTACAACGGTTGCGTATAGAGACCGCCAAGGGCTTGCTGTCCGGCAGCCGCAAGAGCATCAAGACCATCAGTTATGAGGTCGGCTACGACGATGCGAGCTTCTTTGCGCGACTGTTCCGCCAGCATACGGAGCTGTCGCCGAACCAGTATCGGCAGCAGTTTCAGCAGGCAGCATAACTCCCTGCCCACGCACAAAACCACTGTGGGAGCGGGCTTGCTCGCGAAAGCGTACTTTCAGTTGGCATCTATTTAGCTGACACACCGCATTCGCGAGCAAGCCCGCTCCCACAGGGGTACTGCGTCGCATAAAAAAAGGCCTGCAATTGCAGGCCCTTTTTCTTTGACGAAGCTGTTTAAGGCTTGTGCGCCCGCGACAGGAATTCGTGCGATTGCATCTCCAGCAGACGGCTGAGCGTACGCTGGAATTCGAACGTCAGGCGTCCGCCGGTGTACAGGTCTTTCAACTCGACTTCGGCAGAAATGATCAGCTTGACGTTACGGTCGTAGAACTCGTCGACCATGTTGATGAAACGCCGGGCGATGTCATCAGTGGTGACGCTCATCTGCTCGACGCCACTGAGCAGCACGGCGTGGAAGATCTTGCCCAGCTCGATGTAGTCGTTCTGGCTGCGTGGGCCGTCGCACAGTTCGCGGAAGTCGAACCAGGCCACGTCGTCGCAGGTGCGCAGGGCACGGATTTCACGGTTCTCGATGATCAGCACATCGTTTTCCACCGCGGCGGTGCATTCCGGCGTCAGGGCCTTGAAGCTCTTGCGCAGGCTTTCATGGGCGGCTTCATCCAGCGGATAGTGGAACAGCTCCGCTTGTTCGAGGTGGCGCAGACGGTAGTCGACACCGCTGTCGACGTTGACGATCTCGGTGTTCTGCTTGATCAGCGCAATAGCCGGCAGGAAGCGTGCGCGTTGCAGGCCGTCCTTGTACAAGCCGTCCGGAACGATGTTCGAGGTCGCGACCAGGGTCACGCCGTTCTTGAACAGCTCTTCCATCAGCGTGCCGAGGATCATCGCGTCGGTGATGTCCGAAACGAAGAATTCATCGAAGCAGATCACTCGCGACTCGGTCGCGAAGCGCTTGGCGATGATGGTCAGCGGGTTTTTCTCGCCGCCCAGGGTTTTCATCTCTTCGTGCACACGCTTCATGAAGCGGTGGAAGTGGGTGCGGGTCTTTTCCTTGAACGGCAGCGCTTCGAAGAAGGTGTCGACCAGGTAAGTCTTGCCGCGACCCACGCCGCCCCAGAAGTACAGGCCCTTGACCGGCGTCTGATCCTTCTTGCCAAACAGCTTGCCCAGCAAACCCGGCTTGTTCTGCTCGGCCGCGATCAGATCGTCGTACAGGCGCTGCAGATGACGCACGGCAGTTTCCTGCGCGGCGTCATGGAAGAAGTCCGGGCGTTTCAGATCAGCTTGATATCGTTCTAGGGGCGTCATAATTCGTTAGCAAGGCAACAAAAACGGGCCGTCACTGTAGCGACGGCCCGTAGGAATGGCAATCAGCCCTTGGTCGGGCCGCGCCGCGGATTAGTCCTGAACCGGGGTCAGTGCAACGCGCAGAGCTTCGACAGCCGCGTCCCGCGCAGCAGCATCGGCGAACGCCGGGCTGTCGCCAACGCACTCGCCTTCCAGCCACACGCTGAAGCTCAGGTCTTGATTGCGGATGTCCAGCGCCTGACCGGATTGCAGTTGCTTGGTCACTTGGCCGGCGGTTTTGCCGTCGGCAAAGTTGCGCGACAGCAATAGTTGCTCGCCATCAGCCGCCAGCAGACGGAAGCGGAAGCTGCCGTCGTCTTCACGGAAGCTCACGAAACGTGCAGCTTTCACGGCTTTCTTTTTGGTGGTCGCCGCGACTTGCACCTGATTGACGAACGAACGCAGGCCGACCGCTTCACGCAGTTCGTTGAGGAACGGCGTCGCCACCGCACGAGCCTTTTTCGCGCCGTGTTGCAGGATGTCTTCCAGATCCGCCGGGCGCTCGATCAACTGGTGATAGCGCTCGCGGGACTCGCCCAGTTCATTGTCGAGCAACTGGAACAGACGATTCTTCGCCTCGCCCCAACCCAGACCGCCGAGCAGTTCGCTGCGGAATTCGTCCGCCTGCGCCGGTGTGGCGAACGCCTGAAACAGAGTGAACAGGTGCGAGTTATCCGGATCTTTGGCTTCGCCCGGCGCTTTGGAGTCGGTGACGATCCGCGAGATCGCGTCCTTCATCTCTTTGGCGCTGGAGAACAGCGGGATGGTGTTGTCGTAGCTCTTCGACATCTTGCGCCCATCGAGGCCGGGCAAGGTCGCCACGCTCTCCTCGATCAGCGCTTCAGGCATGGTGAAGAACTCTTTGCCTTGGCCGAACAGGTGGTTGAAGCGCTGGCCGATGTCGCGGGCCATTTCCACGTGCTGGATCTGGTCACGACCGACCGGGACCTTGTGCGCGTTGAACATCAGGATGTCCGCCGCCATCAGCACCGGGTAGCTGTAGAGACCCATGGTGATCCCGGCATCCGGGTCTTCACCGCTCTCGACGTTCTTGTCCACCGAGGCCTTGTAGGCGTGCGCCCGGTTGAGCAAGCCTTTGGCGGCGACGCAGGTCAGCAGCCAGGTCAGCTCGGGGATTTCCGGAATGTCGGACTGGCGATAGAAGGTCACACGGTCGACATCCAGGCCACCGGCCAGCCAGGTCGCGGCGATTTCCAGACGCGAGCGCTGGATGCGCAGCGGGTCATCGCATTTGATCAAGGCGTGGTAGTCGGCCAGGAAGTAGAACGAATCGGCATTGCTGTCGCGGCTGGCGAGAATCGCCGGGCGGATGGCGCCGGCGTAGTTGCCCAGGTGCGGCGTGCCGGTGGTGGTGATGCCGGTGAGGATACGGGTACGGTTCGTCATGGGTAATCGCTTGTCAGACTGCAATCAATTCGAGAGACGCGGCAGGATCAGATCCTTGAGATCGGTCAGCTTGCCATGAAAAAAGTGTCCGCATTCTGCCACTTTCAGCAGCTCATGGGGGCGCTGGAGTTTTTCCGACCAGTCGTAGACCAACTGCGGATCGATCACTTCGTCGGTTTCCGGCTGGATCACGGTCAGCTCGCCGTGCTGTGGCAGTTGATCCTGATCGCCCAGGCGCATCACCGCCGGCGCGACCATAAACAACTGCTTGAGCTGCACGCCTTGGGCTTCGAGACGACCGCCGAGACTTGCTGCAACAAATCCGCCGAAGGAGAAACCGAACAGGGTCAGCGGCAGCTCCGGATGCTTTTCCAGTAGCCATGCTGCGGCAGCCTGAGCGTCGTCGACTTCACCGCTGCCCATGTCGTGGGAGCCTTCGCTGGCACCGACGCCGCGATAGTTGAAGCGCAAGGTGATCAAACCTGCGTCGCGCGCAGTGCGCTGCAGGGTCGAGACGACCTTGTTGAGCATGGTGCCGCCCTGCACCGGGTTTGGATGGCAGATCAGCGCAATGCCGACTGGCTGCTCGTTATCGAGGTACAGCGCTTCGATTTGGCCGACTGGGCCGGCAATCACTACAGGGGTTTCACGCATCAGCAAGGAAGGAACTCCGTGACCTCGAATCGGGTCGACTCGTCTAGCAAATTGTCTGTGCCAATCTATTGCGAGTGAATCGCGGTATACAGCGCAGGTTCGAGCCGTTAACGTAAAGCAAAGCCGTTTATAGAGGAAGGACTCGTGGAACACTCGCTCTTAGTTTGGTTGTTACCGACTCTTGCCCTGGTTGTGGGTGTCGCCATTGGATTCCTGATCGCTCGCGTCGCACCGAATGCCGCGCCGAGCCGCACGCAGCGTCAACTGGATGATATCCAGGAGCGTTTCGACAGCTATCAAAACGAGGTGGTCACTCACTTCAACAGCACCGCGACGCTGGTCAAGAAGCTGACCCAGAGCTATCAGGAAGTGCAGGATCATCTCGCCGAGGGTGCCAACCGCCTGGCCCTGGACGAGCAGACCCGTCAACGCCTGATCGCCGCTTTGCACGCCGATGCCGCGCAGGCACCGCGCGAACGCCTGACGCCGCCGCGCGATCAGGAGCCGCCACGCGACTACGCGCCGAAAGCCCCGAACTCGCCGGGCATGCTCGATGAGCATTACGGCTTGAAGAAGTAATCAGCCTTCGCTGCAAGCAAAAAGCCCCCGGACAATTCGGTTGTCCGGGGGCTTTTTTGTATCTGATGATTTGAGGGTGTTGGTCCGGCCCCTTCGCGAGCAAGCCCGCTCCCACAGGGTCATGTGGTGAACGCAGATTCTGTGAACAACCCCCATCCCTGTGGGAGCGGGCTTGCTCGCGAAAGGGCCAGCACGGGCAACCCAAAAAAATGCCCGGTCACAAGACCGGGCATTTCTTCACTCAAGCATTCACTTACGGATACTGCTGAACCGTCCCCGGCTGTTGCTGCTGACCACCATACTGCTGACCCGGAATCGCTTTCAGGTTGACCTCGACGCGGCGGTTCTGCGCGCGGCCATTGACGTCACCGTTGCTGGCAATCGGGTTATCCGGGCCGGCGCCACGGGCCGAGAGGTTGGCACCGCTGACACCTTGAGAAGTCAGGTAGGTGGCCACGCTCTGCGCACGACGCTGAGACAGGTCCATGTTGTGCTGGCGGCTGCCGGTGCTGTCGGTGTAGCCGACGATTTCGATCTGGTTCTGGTTGAACTCTTTCAACGAGTTCGCCAGGTTGTTCAGCGGCTGATAGAAGCTTGGCGCGATGTTCGCCGAATCGGTGGCGAAGGTGATGTTGCCTGGCATGATCAGCTTGATCTGATCGCCCTGGCGCTGCACTTCAACCCCGGTGTTGGCCATGCTGGCGCGCAGCTTTTTCTCTTGCTGGTCGGCGTAGTAACCGTAACCGGCCGCCGAGGCACCAACGACCGCCGCGCCGATCAAGGCACCCTTGCCACGGTTGTTGTGGTCGATGGCGGCACCTGCCAAGGCGCCGGCCAGCGCACCGAGACCGCCGTACTTGGCGGTTTTGCTCATGCCTTGCGAGCCACCGTCGGCCTGCCCCTGATTGTCATACGGGTTGGGCGAGGCGCAGCCGGCCAACATGGCCACAGCGGTAGCAACAATAATCAAACGAGGCGTGGTGAACATGAAAAGCTCCTGGTTTTTTTCGCATTCTGTGTGGCAGCGGCCCTAGGCAATAGACCTGTGCGGGCGTTGGATCATGACAATGCCGAAAAATTCCGCCGCACATTCATGACAAAATGTTTAGGCGCGCACGAACGGGTTTTCGCGCATTTCATCCCCGAGACGCGTGTCCGGGCCATGTCCGGCAACCACGATTGCGTCTTCGTCGAGGGTGTACAGCCGCTGCTTGATCGATCGCACGATGGTCGCCTGATCGCCGCCCCACAAATCCGTGCGCCCTACCCCGCGACGAAACAGCGTGTCGCCGGCAATCAACAGCTTAGCCTCGGAAAACCAAAAGCTCATGGAACCGGGCGTATGTCCCGGCGTATGCAGCGCCACGCCGCAGCCGCAGGCCAGTTCTTCATCGTCGCTCAACCAGCGATCCGGCGACGGCACCGGCGTGTAGGGCACACCGAACATCTGGCATTGCATTTCAAGGTTGTCCCACAGGAACTGGTCTTCCTTGTGCAGATGCAGGGTTGCGCCGGTCTTTTCCTTCATCTGCCCGGAGGCGAGGAAATGATCGAGATGCGCGTGGGTGTGGATGATGCTGACCACTTTCAGACCGTGGGCATCGAGGCGCGCCATGATCAGATCGGGGTTGCCGCCCGGATCGACGACGATGGCTTTTTTCGTGATGGGGTCGCCGATGATCGTGCAGTTGCACTGCAGCGGGCCGACGGGAAAGGTTTCGCGGATGAGCGCAGGCGCTGGAACAGTCATGGGGCAATCCTGATCAATATTCGACGGCGGCGAAAACCGCTGATGTCGAAGATTTTAGCGGGACTAGATCATTAACCCCAGCGCCTTGGCGCGGGCCACCGCCTGAGTACGCCGCTCAACCCCCAACTTGCTGTTGATATGGCTGGCATGGGTTTTCACCGTATGCAGCGAAATGAACAGTTGCTCGCTGATTTCCTGATTGGAACATCCCTGGGCAATCAAACGCAGCACCGCCAGCTCGCGACTGCTGAGTTGTTCGGCAGATCCACATTCAATGACAGGACGGGCAACCACCAGCGGAAAATGCGTCAGCAACTGCTGTCCTGCCAGTGCTGGCGAGTTTTGCAGCTGGCTGCGCAGCCAGTCCGGATGCGCTTTGATCAAGGCGTCAAATGGCTGTATCACGCCGCCCGCCGCCGCTTCCAGCGCCTGGTTCAATGCTTTGCGTGCCTCGGATTCGCGACCACTGCTCAGCAGCAAATTCACTTTCTGCGCCAGCGCCATCACACACAGCAACTGGCGCCCGGTTTGCTGACCGTTTTCCAGCAACACATTCAACCGCCCTTCGGCGAGCATCGGCTGGCCCTTGATCACGTCGAGCAACGCTTGTTGCAATTCCACATGCAGCGGCAGCTGTGGATGAAATTCCGGTGGTGCGGCTGCACGTTCGCCGGTGTAGGTCTGGCCCAGTCGTGCCAGCCAGGCTTCGGCCAGATCAGTGCGGCCTTGCGCCAGCCACAGTTCGCATTTGACCAGGGTGATCATCGCCAGATAGTAGATCGGCGGCACATCCCATATATGCATCAGACGCTCGGCTTCAGCGAGTTCGGCGAAGGCCTTGGCGAATTCGCCGAGGCTGCCGTCGAGACGGGCGATCACGCAGTGACCGATCAATACGCTGATATCGCGACAGGCCCGCGCTTCGGCCAGACCGCTCAGCAATCGGGCCCGGGCCTGCTGCGGTTGCAAGCGCATCGACAGCAGAAAACCTTCATACAGCGTCAATCGCGCACGCACCGCGTACAGACGTTGCGCCGACAACCCGCGCAGACGATCAAGACCCTGATGCACCTCATCCAGTGCCCGCAGAATTTCCCCACGCGATTGCAGGACCCGCGCCCGGTCGTAATGCGCCAAGGCTTCGAACAACGGATTGCCGACCCGCTGCGCCAGCTCGAGGGATTCTCGATTCAAGCCCCGCGCACGCCACAGGTCACCGTCGGCGATCGCCAGATTGGACAAGGTCGACAGGCACATCAGGCGTTGCCCGTAACGTTTCACCGGCAGGCTTTCCAGCGCTTCGCTGCAATAGCGCTGGGTCAGCTCACGATGCCCGCGCCCGCGGGCGATGATGCCGCTGAGCGCCAGCCATTGCGCGAGCATCGACTTCTGCGCAGAGGCCGAAGGCGCCGGCAGGAAACGACTTAAATGACTGGCCAGCTCTTCAGCGGCATCCAGCTGACAGGCCAGCCCGAGCGCCCAGCTGTAGAGCACGATCAAGCGTGGCGTGCTGATCAGCAGACTGTCGGGCAAGTCCATTTTCCAGCGCAGCAGCATGCCCACGTTCTGCTCGGCGAGCAGTTGTTCCTCGGACAGGTTCTGCACCAGATTCGCTGCGACATCCAGATGGCCGGCGCGCAAGGCCTGCTCCACCGCTTCGTCGAGCAGCCCTTGAGCATTGAACCAGCGACAGGCGCGCAGGTGCAGGGTCGCCGCCGGCACCAGCGTCTGGGTCACGGGACGGCTGCGCAGCAGATCGGAAAACAAATGGTGATAGCGATACCAGTGACCGTGTTCGTCCAGCGGTACCAGAAATACCTGATGCGCCAACAGAAACCGCAGGATTTCGGCGCTGTCGTGGGCTTCGCGCACCGCGTCGCACAGCTCGCTGCAAAAGCGCTCTTGAGGGGCGGTGTCGTAGAGAAACGCCTGCACCTCGGCCGGCAGGCAATCGATCACTTCTTCCAGCAGGTAATCGCGGATCAGCCCTTCCCCGCCGTTCAGCGCGGCTGGCAGCGGAGCCCCGCTGCCAGCCTCGGAGACCGCGAGCAACCAGAAACGCAGCCCGGCCACCCAGCCTTCGCTGCGCTGGATCAGGTTTTCCAGCGCTTCGCCGCGCAATGAACTGCTGTGTCGATCGAGCAGCGTCAGGGCTTCATCGTGGGTCAGGCGCAAGTCCTGCTCATGCAGTTCAAGCAACTGGCGCGACAGGCGCAGACGCGCCAGATGCCAGTCCGGGCGCTGCCGACTGGTGACCATGACCAGCAAGCCATCGGGAAGATGATTGAGGAAAAACTGCAGGCAACGGTCGAGTACCGGGCCTTGGGCGAGATGGTAGTCGTCGAGCACCAGCAACAGCGGCGCCGTCGGTTGCAGTTGCAGGGCCAGTTCATCGAGCAAGCCATCGAGCCATTCTTCGAAGGCGAACGGCTGATGGCGCTGGCGCATCTTCAACAGGCCGAGTGCACGACTGCCCAGATCCGGAAAGTAGTCCTGCAGTCCCTCCAGCAATCGCTCGAGAAACCGCCCCGGATCGTTATCCCGTGGGCTCAATCCCAGCCAGAGACTTTGCCAGTGCCCCGGCAGGCTCTGACAGAACTCCACCGCCAGCGAACTCTTGCCGAACCCGGCCGGAGCGCACACCAGTAACAGACGTCCACCGAGCCCGGTTTGCAGGCGCTCGCAGAGACGTGGCCGCAAGACGTATCCGTCCGGCAGCGGAGGACGGAAAAAACGTCCGTCCAGTGCCGCGACGGCAACGCTTGCGGGACCCGGAAGTGGGGACAGATCAGTCATGGCCGGCTCTTGTTCGAATGGCTATTGGCGGCGTAGCAGATGTCCGCAGCCTAGCCTTAAACGTAGCGGTTATGAAGGTTGCTGCTACAAATGGCTACAAAAAGACTGTCGCGAGCCGGCAGCTCCTACAAAATCAACGCCAAAAAAAACGCCCCGAACCAGTCGGGGCGTTTTTTCGAGGATGCGGCCTCGGGTCAAAGCTTAGCGGATACCGTCCTGGCCCAGGTTGCCCGGCTGGAATTCGCTCTTGGTGGCAGAGAAACCGAAGTCATACGCTGATTTTTCTTCGTTCTTCATGCCCAGCGCCAGGTAGCGACCCGATTGCAGGTCGTACAGGGCTTCCAGCGCGTACCACGGCACTTGCTTGTCGTAGTAGTCCTCGGCATGCGCTTCGGCGACACGCCACAGCTGACCGCGACCGTCGTAGTGGTCGATGACTGCTGCCTGCCAGGTGTCTTCGTCGATGTAGAAGTCACGTTTGGCATAGATATGGCGCTGACCCGGTTTCAGGGTGGCGACCACGTGCCAGACACGACGCAACTCGTAACGGGTCAGGTCCTGGTTGATATGGCCGGCCTTGATGATGTCGGCGTACTTGAGGGTCGGCGAGTCGATCTTGTAGCTGTTGGAGGCAATGTACATCTCTTTCTTGCCTTCGAGCTTCCAGTCGTAGCGATCCGGCGCACCGTTGTACATGTCGAGGTTGTCGGAGGTACGCAGACCGTCCGCCGCAGTGCCCGGGCCGTCATAGGACACTTGCGGTGCCTGACGCACACGACGCTGACCAGTGGCGTAGACCCACGCCTTGCGCGGCTCCTTCACCTGGTCGAGGGTTTCGTGCACCAGTAGCACGGTACCGGCCAGACGTGCCGGCGCGGTCACTTTCTGCTTGAAGTAGAACAGGATGTTGCCCGGGTTGGCCGGATCGTAGTCCTTCATCTTGTCGCGGAACACGAACTGGTCCTGGAAGTACACCAGGCTGAACGAGCCGTTGGTTTGCGGAGTCGCCTGGGTCACCAGACGGGTCACGCTGCCACCGCGATAGCGGGTGATGTGGTTCCAGATCACTTCCAGACCGCTTTTGGGAATCGGGAACGGCACGGCGGTATCGAAGTTTTCCAGACCGTTACCGCCTGCGACCAGATTGGTGGTGGTGGCGTTTTTCTTGATCGCGGCGAACACATCATCCGGCACGGTCGAGCCGCGATGGGACGGATAAACCGGAATCTTGAAGGTGTCCGGGTAGCGCTTGAACATCGCGTACTGGCCCGGAGCAAGCTTGTCCTTGTACTGCTCGACGTTCTGCGCGGTGATGGTGAACAGCGGTTTTTCACTGCCGAACGGATCGGACAGGAAGCCCTTGCTGTCGACCGTGCCGGCATTTTTCGCCAACGGTTTCCAGGCAGGGATCGAACCGTCGGCGTTGCCGGCCATTTCGGCGCCCATCGGGGTCAGGCTCTTGCCCAGCTTGTCGGCTTCGGCGGCGGGAACGGCCGCCATGACGCTGGTCGCCAGCAGCGACAAACCCAGAACACTCGCGTGGAACAGACTCTTTGTTATTTTCATATGTGTGTTCGTCCTGAAAAAACTGTGCTTAGAAGTTCACGCCGACGCTCAAGGCCACGAAGTCACGATCGTCCACGGTCGTGTAGTCGCCGCCAAAGAAGTTGGTGTAGGCCAGGCTCGCCGTGTAGGTGTTCTGGTATTCGGCATCGAGACCGAGGCTGATGGCCTTGCGACCTTCCTCGAAGTTGCCGCCAGGGCCTGGCGAGTAACCTTTCACGTCGTGCGACCAGGCCACGTTCGGCTTGAGGTTCACACCGGCAAACACGTCGCTGTAATCCCAGATGGCACGAGCGCGATAGCCCCACGAAGTGGCCGTGGTGAAACCATCGTTGTTGCAGTTGCTGGAAACGTTGTCGCGCGAAGCCCCCGGCCCGGCACCGTTGATGGTGGAGGTGTTGAGGATCTGCGAGCAGGTGTTGAGACCTCCCGTGGCAGGCAGTTCGCCCGGGCCGAACACCGGATCGCGGCCGTAACGGGCTTCGGATTTGCTTTCCAGACCACCGACGTGGGTCACGCCGACTTCACCCACCAGGGTCAGCCGGTTGGCGCCCATCACCTGATCGAAGAAGTGCGTCAGGGTGGTTTGCAGTTGGGTGATTTCTTTACGGTTGTAACCGTGCAGATCCTGGCCCGGCACGCCGTTGAGGACCGACGCGTTGGTCAACGCGCCTCCCAGCGGACGTACGCCGGCGAACAGGATGTCGGTGGAGTTCAACTGCACCGGAGCATTCGGCCGGTAGCTGACTTCACCGCTCCACGCCGTACCGGTAGGCAGGGTAGTGGAGAAGCTCAGACCGTAGAGGCGAATGTCTTCAGGGTATTCGATGAAGTATTCCGAGTTGCCTGCCACGACCAGCGGGCCCAGTGCCTGGAACGGCCCTGGCAATGCCTTGACGCCGTTATAGATCGACTGGGGCGCGCCGGTGGCGCTGAAGATCGGCGCACGGCTGTGGTAGTTCATGAAGTAGGCGCCGAACTCGGTGGCCAGCGGGTCGAACATGTACTTGGCGGAAACGCCCCACTGCCCGCTGTCACGCGCGTTGCGGTTGGGCGAACGGCGCACCAGCACGCCCTCTTCGTTGACGTCGACACCAGCGTTGGCCAACGGCCCGAGCGCAATACCCGGAATGGTCGAACGCTTGTTCAGTACCCGCAGGTTGTCGTCGCAACCGGTGGTGACGATGTCCGGCTGCGAGAAGAACGTGCCGCAGTTGTCGGTCACGGTCTTCTGCCAGTCGATCTGGTAGAAACCTTCGGCCGAGAGGTTTTCGGTAATGCTCTGGGACACGTAGAACATGTTGACCGGGATCAGGCCTTCCTTGATCTCGGCACCCGGACGGCGGAACGCAGACACGTCGATCGGGTTGATCGAGTTGATGCCACCACCGATGAAGGTACTTTCGCCCCAGTTCACCACCTGCTTGCCCAGACGCACCGAACCTGGCTCATCGGCAATCGAGTAGTTGTGGTAGACGAAGGCGTCGAGGATCTGCCCGCCGGAAGAACGCGCCGCGACGTCGCGGTTGTGGTTGCTGACGTCCTTGTATTCCAGGTCCTGATTCTGCAGCGCGAAGTCGTACCAGTATTTGCCCCGGACGAAGACCCCGGTGTCGCCGTATTTCAGTTCCAGATCATGGATGCCCTTGAAGATCTTCGAGAAGGCTTGCCCGCTCTTGAAGTTCAGGTGGCCGTTGTCGGAGGTCTGGGACAGGCCCTTGCCGCCGTTGTTGACACCAATAAGGTCCTTGTTCGGCTGCTGGGTCGAGATACTCATGCCCAGGGAGAGCGAGGAGTCGAACTGACCTTCGATTTCACCGACGTTGAAACTGACGCCGAATGCGGGCCCGGCGAGCGTAGAGGCAAGACTGACGGCCAGAGGCAGTTTAGCCCGGCGCCAGAACTGGTTTACTGATGTCATCGACGCTACTCCATGTGCATTATTGTTATGGCAGTGAGTACTTTTAAAAACGCCTGGAAGACCGGGAGCCAGTAGCCACCCGACGTCACTCCAAAGTTGCATCGCCCCTGTTCGTGCGTGTGCCCCGTTCTTAAAAATCCTTGAGCGGACTATAGCCAGCAGGGGGTACTGCTTGATCCCTCTAAAGTGTGATTTGCAGCTGCCGGCCACTCTGGAACAGTCCTTTCGCCAGTCCGACACATGTCGGCACGGCAAGGATGGCTGAATTTTTCGATTTAACAAGCCAAGCGCTTGCTTGGTGGGTCTGGCGCGCCGGTTTCGGCGCGCCAGCAGACACTCAAAGTGTCGAAAGGAAGGTGCTGTTGTTGGCCTGCCATTCGGTGATGTCGAGGCGGATGCGCTTCTTGTCGAGCTTGCCGACACTGGTCTTGGGAATTTCCGTAACAAGGGCGATCTGGCTTGGAATCGCCCACTTGCTCAAGTGCCCTAGTTCCACGAACGGCTTGAGGTGTTCCTTGAGCTCGCGCGCCCCGATCTCGTGCCCTTCGCGGATCACCAGCAGTGCAAACGGCCGCTCGCCCCATTGCGGATCGGCGATGCCCACCACTGCTACTTCACGTACCGCGACGTGACGGCTGATCAGGTCTTCGAGGTCCAGCGAGGAAATCCACTCGCCGCCAGTCTTGATCACATCCTTGATGCGGTCGCGGATGTCGATCACGCCCATGCTGTCGAGCGTTGCCACATCGCCGGTGTGCAGCCAGCCGCCGGCCCAGAGCTCGGCGCCCTTCTGCGGTTCGTTGAAATAGCCTTCGGTGAGCCACGGCGCGCGCAGGACCAGTTCGCCCTGGGTTTCGCCGTCGGCGGGGAGGAAGTTGCCCTCGGCGTCGACGATCGCCGCTTCCACCAACGGCCCCGGCACACCGGCCTTGATCCGGTAAGTGGTGCGCTCATCTTCGGTGCCGGCCATCAACTCGTCGTTCAAATGCGCACAGGAAACCAGTGGCCCGGTCTCCGACATGCCGTACGCCGCCGTCAGCTGAATGCCCCGGGCCTTGGCGGTTTCATACAGCGTACGGTTGAGCGCGCTGCCACCGATGACGATCTTCCAGCCGCCGAAATCGGTGCCCTGCGCGCCTTTGGCGTTGAGCAGCATTTGCAAAATGGTCGGCACGCAGTGGGAGAACGTGACCTTCTCTTTGCGCCACAGCTCGACGAGGAACTCCGGGTCGTAACGCCCCGGATAAACCTGCTTGAGCCCGAGCATGGTTGCCACGTACGGCAAGCCCCAGGCATGCACATGGAACATCGGGGTAATCGGCATGTACACGTCGTTGGTGCCGAGCAGGCGCACGCTGTCGATCGCGCCCATGATCGTCGACACGCCCATGGTGTGCAGCACCAGTTGCCGATGGGTGAAGTACACGCCTTTCGGGTTACCGGTGGTGCCCGTGGTGTAGAAGGTAGTGGCGACCGAGTTCTCGTCGAAGTCCTGGAAGTCGTACTGCGGGCTCGCAGCGGCCAGCAGTTGCTCATACTCGCCGACCAGGTTCGGCAGCTCGGCGGTCTTTTCCGGCAGATCGGTCAGCAGCAGGGTTTTCTCGACGGTGGTCAGGTGCGGCGCGATGGCCTGGTACAGCCCGACGAACTCGCTGTTGACCAGCACGAAGCGGTCCTCGGCGTGGTTCATGGTGTAGAGGATCTGCTCCGGCGACAGACGCACGTTGATGGTGTGGATCACCGCGCCGATCATCGGAATGGCAAACATGCATTCGAGGTAGCGATGGCTGTCCCAGTCCATCACCGCCACGGTGTCACCCGCCTTCACTCCGGCCGCCGTCAACACGTTGGCCAGCCGCGCCACCCGCTCGATCAGGGTCGGATAGCTGTAGCGCAACTGGTCTCGGTAGATGATCTCGCGGGTTTTCTCGTAACGGGCGCCGGACATCAGCAGCCGTTTGATCAGCAATGGATACTGGTAGGCCCCATCGGCCGGGGGAATGACGCGAGTCTGCAACATATGAATCCCTTTTCTGGCTGCACGGTGTTGGCGTAGAGAGCGTTACTCTAGAGCCGTTATACCCCAGTCAAATCAGCCGAAGGAATGATTTGCACAGCCGTACAAATGCTAGCTTTGCGCCAGCATTTGTCGGTATTTCAGCGCCGTTCAGGCCGTTTGCCCTACAGCCGCTTCTGAAGGCGTCCGTGGGAAAACCAGCGCAGCAAGGAAGGTCAATGCGCCGAAACCCGCCAGAATCAAGTAAAGCCCGACAAACCCATGGCGCGGCTCGATGTAGGCAATCAGCGGAATCGCCGTCGCACTGGCGCCGAACGACAGGCAGTAACGCAGGGCGAAGACCCGCGATTGCCACTGCGGCGCGACGAAATTGGCGACCATCGAGTCGTTCACCGTCACCTGACCGAACACCACGAACATGAACGCCGCACCGAGCACGATCACTGCCCAGCCATCGACATACGCCATGGCGTACAACAGCGGCGCCTGAAACAGCGTCAACACAATAAACGGCCATTTCAGGCTGACTCGGTGCAGCACCTGGCCAATGCTCAACTGCGCGACTGCACCAAAGGCATACGCGAGGCTGACCACCACGCCGAGGGTTTGCGGCGAGGCGAACAGGTCATGCAGACGTTCCTGAAACAGCTTCGGATAGGTCATGGTGGTGGCGTTGAACACCACGCCACCGGTGGCCGTCGCCAGCGCCAGCACGCCGAATACCATGAGCATCGAAATCCGCTGCCCGGCAGCGCCCTTCAGTGCGGTGTGTGGACGCTGCGGGATCGGCTCTTCACGCACCTGCAAGGCAAAGCCGATTCCCAGCATGATCGCCACCACCCCCGGTAACACAAAGGCCGACCGCCAGCCGAACTGCGCCACCAGCAACCCGGTGATCAGCGCCGAGAACGCCACGCCGAGGTTGCCCCACATGCCATTGATGCCGATCTCCCGCCCGCGATTCTGCGCGTAGGCCACCAGCATCGCGGTGCCCACCGGGTGGTAGATCGCGGCGAAAATGCCGATCAGGGTCAACCCGATCACCAGCATCGTCGGGCTGGTGCTCAGCCCGGTGAAGATCGCCGAGGCGCCGATGCCGAAGAAAAACACCAGCATCATCTGCCGCCGACTCCAGTGATCGCCCAGCCAGCCGGCCGGTAACGAACAGGCGCCAAAGGCAATGAACCCACCCAGCGAAAGGCCGATCAGCGCGGCGTAGTCGAGGCCGAAGGCCTGGGTCATGCCGAGCACGGCGGCGGGGAAAATCAGCATGAACATGTGATCGATCACATGGGCGGCGTTGACGTAGCGAATGACGTTTCGAGATTGATTCATGGCGGCACGCTTGTGTTTGTTATGGGCGGATTGTTGTCAGCGGCTTTATGCTAAGTTGGCGAAAAAGCGCATACCTGCCAACCAGGTCATCGAATCCGACATGTTGATCAGCCACTTCGAACACGGTCCGGTGAGCGCCTATCCCCGGGATTATCTGGACGGCGCGCACCAGTCGCTGCACCTGCATCGCGAGGCGCAGTTGCTGTATGCCGTCCGAGGGATCATGCGGGTGGTCACCGACCTCGGTGCCTGGGTGATTCCGCCAAGCCGCGCAGTGTGGATTCCGCCGCAAGTCGCGCACGAGATATTCATGTCCGGCGATGTGCAGATGCGCTCGCTGTTCATTGCCCCCGAGCTGTCACCGGCCGGCCTGCAACAGTGCTGCGTGCTGGCGGTGACGCCGCTACTGCGCGAGTTGATCCTGCGCGCCGTTCAAGGCCCGCCGCACGCGGATAATCCGCTGATCCAGCAGTTGATGCTGGAAGAGCTCGCCAGCCTGGAAAACCTGCCGCTGCACATTCCAATGCCTACTGACCGACGCCTGCAGAACATCTGTCTGGCGTTGCTGCACACACCGGATCACCCCAACACCCTGGAAGACTGGGCGCAGCAGGTCGGCGCCAGCTCACGCACTCTGGCGCGGCTGTTCCAGCGACAACTGAAGATGAGTTTCAACGCCTGGCGCCAGCAACTGCGCCTGATGGAAGCGTTACCGCGCCTGCTCGCTGGGGACAGCGTGCAGCGCGTGGCGCGGGATCTGGGGTACGGCAGCGCGCGGGCGTTCAGCGCGATGTTTCGCCGGTTGCTCGGGGACAATCCCCGGGAGTACCTGAATAATCTGAGCAAACTCAGCCAACTCGTGTAGGAATTCCCCATTTCCCTGTGGGAGCGAGCTTGCTCGCGAAAGCAATCTTCCAGTCACCTGTGATATCGACTGATCCGACGCCTTCGCGAGCAAGCTCGCTCCCACAGTTTTGATCGGGTTTCAGCTCTTAGTGCATCTCGGTAAACGCGATTTTCACGCCGAGAGCGATCAGCACCGCGCCCATGGTGCGGTCGAACCAATGGCCCATGCGGGCAAAACCGGCACGTACACGTTGCTGACTGAACAGCATCGCCACTAGACAGAACCAGAAAGCGGTCGCAACGGCCAGATAGACGCCGTAACCGGCCTGGACCGCCAGCGGTGTGTGCGGGTTGATCACCACGGTAAACAGCGACAGGAAGAACAGCGTGGCTTTCGGATTCAGACCATTGGTCACGAAGCCCGAGGTGAACGCGCCGCGCGCCGTGCGCACGCCGGCTTCCTTGTGCAGATCATCGGTAACGGTTTTCGCCGGCTGCGCGCGCAAGGCCTTGAAGCCGATATACAGCAGGTAAGCGGCCGCGGCCCATTTCAAGGCGTTAAACAGCACGATCGACTGCGACACGATCAGGCCGATGCCCAGCAGTGAATAACCCACATGCAGGAAAATCGCCGTGCCCACGCCCAGTGCGGTCCAGGTGCCGGCGCGACGCCCATGGGTCACGCTCTCGCGCACCACCACGGCAAAGTCCGGGCCGGGGCTGGCCACGGCCAGCAGATGGATCAGTGCAACGGTCAAGAACTCGGTCCAGTACATGGGGGCTCCTCTGGGGGTGATCATCAACTTGAACACATCGCCTGAATGCTTTTCCCCTGTGGGAGCGGGCTTGCTCGCGAATGGCGTTGTGTCAGGCAACCTTTATGGGTCTGACACGCCCTCTTCGCGAGCAAGCCCGCTCCCACAGGTTTTGTGAGCACCTCGGGCACTGCGTAACGTTTTGTTTCATCTGGTAGGCTCGGCAGATTACGCCTTCCGTTCCAAGCACAAAAGGTACAGTTGATGACGAACCCGCGCCGCGCCGTATTCCTCGATCACCCGTCACTGGATCTCGGCGATCTCGACCTCAGCCCGTTGCGCGCCTGCTTCAGCGACCTGCAACTGTTCGCCCAGACTGCGCCTGATCAAGTCGCCGAACGCCTGCACGGGGCCAGCGTGGCGATCACCAACAAGATCCGCATCGATGCCGCCACGATGGCCGCCAACCCGGATCTGCAACTGATCCTGATCACCGCCACCGGCACCAACAACGTCGATCTGGACGCGGCTCGCGCCCACGGCATCACCGTGTGCAACTGTCAGGGTTACGGCACGCCGTCGGTGGCGCAACACACGATCATGCTGCTGCTCAACCTCGCCACCCGTCTCGCGGATTATCAAAAAGCGGTCGGCGAAGGTCGCTGGCAGCAAGCCAGACAGTTCTGCCTGCTCGACTACCCGATTGTCGAACTGGAGGGCAAAACCCTCGGCCTGCTTGGTCACGGCGAACTCGGCGGTGCGGTCGCGCGACTGGCCGAAGCGTTTGGCATGCGCGTATTGCTCGGGCAGATTCCAGGCCGCCCCGCCCGCCCGGATCGCCTGCCACTGAACGAACTGCTGCCGCAGATCGACGCCCTGACCCTGCACTGCCCGCTCAACGAACACACCCGGCACTTCATCGGCGCCCGTGAACTGGCGTCGATGAAACCCGGCGCCTTTGTGGTCAACACCGCTCGCGGTGGTTTGATCGACGAGCAAGCCTTGGCCGACGCGTTGCGCAACGGTCACCTTGGCGGCGCCGCCACCGACGTGCTCAGCGTCGAACCGCCGGTCAACGGCAATCCGCTGCTGGCCGCCGACATTCCACGGCTGATCGTCACTCCGCACAACGCCTGGGGCAGTCGCGAAGCGCGGCAACGCATCGTCGGCCAATTGACCGAAAACGCCCAGGCATTCTTCAGCGGTAAAGCGCTGCGGGTCGTCAGTTGATAAACTGCGGCACTTTTTTTCCAAGGAGCAGTTATGGATCCGCGCAGTGAAGTACTGCTTCGTCAGGCCGAGTTATTCCAGGGTTCGCTGTTGTTGGCCGGTTTGCCTGCCGACGATCTGCTCGGGCGCCTGCCCAATGCGTTCGGCTGGTGCTGGCATGCCGGCGATCAGGCCGCTCTCGATGCGCGCTTCGAAGGTCGCAGCCATTTCGGCGTAAACGTGCCGGAGCGCGAGTTCGACAGCGCCGTGGTGTTTTTGCCCAAGTCCAAGGATCTGACCGATTACATCCTCAATGCCGTGGCCGCACGTCTGCCCGGGCGCGAGGTGTTTCTGGTCGGGGAAAAACGCAGCGGCATCGAGGGTGCGTCCAAGCAACTCAACCCGTTCGGCAAGCCGCGCAAACTCGACAGCGCCCGTCACTGCCAACTGTGGCAGGTCACCGTGGCCAACGCGCCTGAAGCAAAATCGCTGGAAAGCCTGGCGCAGACTTATGAGCTGCCGCTGGCCGAAGGCCCGCTTAAAGTCATCAGCCTGCCGGGCGTGTTCAGCCATGGTCGACTGGACCGCGGCAGCGCCCTGCTGCTTGAGCATCTGGACAAACTGCCGAGCGGTCATCTGCTGGATTTCGGTTGTGGCGCCGGGGTTTTGGGCGCGGCGGTCAAACGGCGTTATCCGCACAATCAGGTGACTTTGCTCGACGTCGATGCCTTCGCCGCCGCCAGCAGTCGCCTGACGTTGGCGGCCAACGGTCTGGACGCCGAAGTGCTGACCGGCGACGGTATCGACGCTGCACCGATGGGTTTGAACGCGATTCTGAGCAACCCGCCGTTCCATGTCGGCGTGCACACCGATTATTTCGCTACCGAAAACTTGCTGCGAAAAGCGGCCAAACATCTGAAAAACGGCGGCGAACTGCGCTTGGTTGCGAACAGCTTCCTGAAGTATCAGCCGCTGATCGAAGAGCATCTGGGCGTGTGTGCAATCAAGGCCGAAGGCAATGGTTTCCGGATTTACCGGGCCAAGCGCGGCTGAGAATTTGTTCTTGCTCTATCGGTTTTGCGAAGGCAGAATCCGCTCCGTCCTAGGGGAGTAGTCTCCCACGAGCGCCAAGCTCGTCCGGCATACGTCAACATACTTGATCCTCAGATCATGGCGTATGCGACCCAAGCGTCCGCACCAGACGGATCGCAGGGTTTGACAAGACCTATGACACGCACACCTTACCCGGGGCGGGAAGGCTGTACGTGTCATAGCCGTGTCGACCCGCCCCTTAGGAAAATCCTGATGCTGGACTCGTTACTCGTTCCCACCGCAATCGTTGCCTTGGCCGAAATCGGCGACAAGACGCAACTGCTCGCGCTGATTCTCGCCGCTCGCTTTCGCAAACCCTGGCCGATCATTGCCGGTATCGTCGCTGCGACCCTGGCCAACCACGCGGCAGCCGGTGCGGTAGGCGCCTGGTTCGGCAGCTTCTTCTCCGATTCGGTGCTGCACTGGATTCTCGCCGCGAGCTTCACCGCCACTGCGCTGTGGACGCTGGTCCCGGACAAGATGGACGACGATGAAGCCAGCACCGCACGCAAGTTCGGCCCCTTCCTGACCACGCTGATCGCGTTTTTCCTCGCGGAAATCGGCGACAAGACGCAGATCGCCACCGTGATGCTGGCGGCGCAATACCCTGAGCTGTGGCTGGTGATTATCGGCACCACCTTGGGCATGTTGATTGCCAACGTGCCGGTGGTATTGGCGGGTAACTTTGCTGCGGAGAAACTGCCGCTGACCCTGATCCGTCGCCTGGCCGCTTCGGCGTTCTTCATTCTGGCGATCGTGGCGGTGTACAAGGCGATGCAGAGCAGTGGCTGGATTTAACCCCCGTCCACTGAACTACCCAAAACCTGTGGTGAGGGGATTTAGCGAAACGTCGCACCGCCCCGATGGGGCGCGAAGCGCCCCCAAGCTGACCACCTCGGTGCACCCGGTACACCGCAGTCATAGGTTTTGGGGCTGCTTCGCAGCCCATCGGGGATAAATCCCCTCACCACAATAAAGCCAGTTCCCTTCAAGCCCCGACGGACTCAGGATTTAGGGGCTTTCTCGTACAACGGCATGACTTTTGGAATCGCTGCCTGCAGCGAGGCGATCCGGCTGGACGAGGCCGGGTGGGTGCTCATGAACTCCGGCGGTGCGCCTTCCGAAGCCTTGCTCATCTTGTTCCACAAGGTGATCGCCGCATTCGGGTTGTACCCGGCGCGGGCGGCCAGTTCGAGGCCGATCAGGTCGGCTTCGTTTTCGTTGGCACGGCTGTTGGGCAAGGTCATGCCGTAGTTGGCCACGGTGTCGGCCAGCGCCAGGCTGTCCTGACCCAGACCGAGCAACGCACCGGCACCCTGCTTGGCCATTTCAATGCCATAGGCTTTGGACATCGCCTCACGACCGTGCTCGCGCAGGGCGTGGGCGATTTCATGGCCCATGACCGCCGCGATTTCATCGTCGGTCAGCTTCAGGCTGTCGATCAGCCCGGTGTAGAAAATGATCTTGCCGCCAGGCCCGCAGTTTGCGTTGAGCTCGTCGCTCTTGATCAGATTGACTTCCCACTGCCACTGCGCCGCATCCGGGCGGAAGTTCGGTGCCTGGGCGATCAGCCGGTTGGCAATCGCCTGAACCCGCTTGGCCTCCGGGCTGGTCTTGTCCAGCACGCCTTTGCTCGACGCCTCGCCGACGGTCTTCTGATAGGACTGGGCATACATCTGGTCGACCTCTTGCGAGGACAGCATGCTGAACATGTACTGCTTGCGCTCCACACCGACGGCTCCGCCGCTGGTGGTGTTGACCGACTGACAACCGGCCAGCAACAGCGCTGCGCTCAGTGCACTTACAACCAATGTCTTGTTCATTCAAAAGCTCCCTGAAAACCTGCCGCGTATCGTAGGGGGTGAATTGTATCGGCGCCAGATACAACAGACGTGTTGCAGCGTCTTTCGGAAGTTTCCCACCGCTGTTGTCGTAAAAAATTCACAGCACCCGGCAAGTCTGCTGCCGCTGCGTCGCGCACCGATCCATTTGCGACATCCTCCGCCCTTTGTTCCGCTCAACGCTCATGGCGCCATGCCTGCTGCCGATACAACAGCGCAGACGTCCTCTTGCGTGCGGAGCTCCCATGAAGTTCAAGTCGATCCAGTTTTCCGTGGCCGCCCTGGCCGGCGCCATCGTCCTCAGCGTGGTCGCCGCGCTGGTGCTGTACGCGCTGTTTTCCGGTGCCCGCACTCAAGACATGGTGCAACAGCGCACCCAGGCGCAGTTCGAACAAGTCATCGAACAGCGCCTGACCTCGCTGGCGCAGACTCAGGTCAGCCAGATCCAGCGCGAACTCGAAGCGCCGTTGCTGATTGCCGGCGGACTGGTGCGGGTCAACGCGCTGCTCGGCACACCGGGTGCCGATGGCCAGCCGCGACTGAGCATGAGCCGCGAGCAACTGATCAGCCTGATCAAGGAAAACGTCGAAAAGAATCCGAAGATTCTCGGCACCTACATCGGCTGGGAAAAAAACGCACTGGACCACAATGACGCGGCCTACATCGGCAGCGCCGTGATCGGTATCGATCCCGCCAACGGACGCTTCCTGCCGTGGTGGTTCCGCAATACCGACGGCAGTCTGGGCGTGGACAAACTGGCCGATGTCGACGATCAGAAAACCCTGTCCACCGGGGTGCGCGCCAGTGAGTACTACCTCTGCTCCAAGGAAACGAAAAAGCCCTGCGTGATCGATCCGGCGCCGTACAAGGTCGGCGACAAGATCGTGATGCTCGCCTCGTTCATTGAGCCGATCATGCTCAACGGCGCATTCCAGGGCATCGTCGGCGCCGACCTGTCGGTGAACTTCATTCAGGAAATGCTCCTCGGCGCCAACCAGAAGCTGTACAGCGGCGCCGGGCAAATGGCCCTGATCGGCGGCAACGGCCGGATCGTTGCCTATACCAAAGATCCGAGCAAATTCGGTGAAAAGGTCAGCGACATTCTCGACGCCGAGCAGATCGCCAACATGGCCAATCTCAAACGCGGCGAAGTCACCTACTCGGTCAACAAGGACAAGGGCCGCATCGAGCTGTACCTGCCGTTCGGCATCGGCCAGACCGACGCGCGCTGGACCCTGATGCTGCAACTGCCGTTGAACGCGGTGATGGCGGATCTGCAAAAACTCCAGGCCGACCTTGATGCGCAACGCAAGTCCGACACCTTCGGCATGGCCATGGTCGGCCTGATCATTGCCGCCATCGGTTTGCTGGTGATCTGGCTGATGGGTCACGGCATCGCCCGACCGCTCAAGCAAATGGTCGCCATGCTCGATGACATTGCCAAGGGTGAAGGCGATCTGACCCGTCGTTTGAGCAGTGATCGCAGTGATGAACTGGGCTCGATCGCCAAGGGTTTCAACACCTTCCTCGCCAAGTTGCAGGCGATGATCACGCAGGTGGTGACGTCGGTGCAGAGCGTCAGCGATTCCTCGGAGCACACTGCCGACATCGCGATTCGCACCAACATCGGCATTCAGAAACAAATGGCCGAGATCGATCAGGTCGCCACCGCGGTGCAGGAGATGACCGCGACTGCGCAAGACGTGGCGCGCAACGCCACTCAGGCTGCGCAAGCCGCCAGCCACGCGGATCAGGCTGCCGGCCAAGGCATGCAGATCGTCCGTGATACCTCGAACTCGATTGGCGTACTGGCGGTGGAAATCGGCAAAGCGGTGGAGGTCGTGCAGACGCTGGCCAAGGACAGCGAAAACATCAACGCGATCCTCATCGCGATTCGCGGGATTGCCGAGCAGACCAACCTGTTGGCGCTGAACGCAGCAATCGAAGCGGCGCGGGCCGGCGAACAAGGGCGCGGCTTTGCGGTGGTGGCGGACGAGGTGCGCAATCTGGCGCAGAAGACCCAGAAGGCCACCGAAGAAATCCAGAGCATGATCCAGCAGCTGCAACAGGGCACCCGCGATGTGGTGCGGGTCATGGAGGACAGCCAGAACCGCACCGACGAAAGCGTGCAGCACGCGGCGAAAGCGGCTGAAGCGCTGGAGACAATTACTCAGGCGGTGTCGGTGATCAATGACATGAACACGCAGATTGCCAGTGCCGCTGAAGAGCAGAGCGCAGTGGCGGATGACATCAACCGTAACGTGATCAATATCGGTCAGGTGGCGAATGAAGTGGCGGGCGGTGCGGATGAGTCGAGTTCGGCCAGTGCCGGCCTGACTAAATTGGCGGAGCAGCAGCGGCGGTTGATCAATCAGTTCAAGGTCTGAAAAGCGAAAAGCCCCTCACCCTAACCCTCTCCCAGAGGGAGAGGGGACTGACCGAGTTGTCTCCCGTCATACATCGACCTGAAATAACCAGTCGATTATGGATTCAAAGCTGAGCGTTCAAGTCGGTATATTTCGTCAATATCCCCCAATCAGTCCCCTCTCCCTCAGGGAGAGGGGTCTGACCGAGTTGCCTCCCGTCATACATCGACCTGAAATAACCAGTCGATTATGGATTCAAAGCTGAGCGTTCAAGTCGGTATATTTCGTCAATATCCCCCAATCAGTCCCCTCTCCCTCAGGGAGAGGGTTAGGGTGAGGGGCTTTTGACTTAACCCGGGGTCAGGCATTCCGGCCCATTGAGCTTCGGATCATTCACCAGATTCGCCAGCACCCGCTCGCGCAATGCCGCCGGCTCACTGGCGAGCAAGCCCTGCAGCACATGCAACGGCGTCGCGGGATCGAGCCATGCCGCCTGCCCTGCCTCATCAAGAATCAACGGTCGGCGCTGACTGGCCGCCGGCTGCGTGATGACGGCGGTGCTCAGCCACACCTGCTCCTGCACCGGATACGCCTCCCAGATCGCCGCGAAAAACAGCGACGAGCCCTCCCCCGGCGTCAGCCAGTACGGGCGCTTGCGCAGGTTGCCGCGCCATTCGTAGAAACCGTTGGCCGGCAGCAGACAGCGGCGCAGGCGCAGCGCCTCGCGGAACATCGGTTGCTCGGCGACGGTTTCGGCCCGGGCATGCGCCGGGGTACGCGACAGATCGGTCAGCCACGGTGGCGTCAGCCCCCAACGGGCGCGGGCCAGGGTGCGTTGGCCGTCGGCCTCGGCACGCAGCATCAACACCGAATCATTGGGGGAAATGTTCCACTGCGCCTGCTGATCGGCGGGAAATCCGGGCAGGGCCGCGAAATCGCGGTTCCAGCGAAACAGGGCATAACGTCCACACATGGGGCAACACGACTCAGAAAAAAAACGAACGCCAGCCTAACAGACCAGCGTCCCGGGGAAGCTCTCCGGTTCATCGCCGGGCAGCGGCAGCGCGGCATTGTACGCGGTGATCAGTTCGCGGGCGTATTCGGCCTGATCGTTTTCGACCGATAGCCCCAACAGGCCAAAAATCGGCAATTCCCCCGTGCCGCCGAGCAGATCGCGGCCCACCAGGTGCGCTTCGATGCCTTCACTGGCGAGCATGCCCTTGAGCATCTCGCCCTCCATCAGGTTTTCCGGCTCGTAGATTCGCTGCATGGGCGCCCCTCACTCGTTTTCGCTGAAGACTTCCAGAAACCAATCCTCGCCATGCACCTGCAAGACAAACTTGATCGGTTGACAACACACCTGGCAGTCCTCGATGTAGGTCTGATCACCGCCGGACAGGTCCACCGTCGTCTCGACCTCTTCACCACAATACGGACATTCATACAGTGCGCTTTCCAGCATCGCGGTCTCCCAGGTGACTTGTGCGTATAATCGCCGGTCTATTTGCAGGGCTATTTTTGTCTGGCTACTTTTTCAGACCGTGCCCCGTTGGTTTTCGATCAAAACCTTTACTTACCCTAGCCGTTTCCAACAAGAGAGCATGATGGGCGAATTCGATGCCATCCGACCTTACGACGACAGCGAAGTACCTGCGGTACTGGCAAGACTGCTCGGCGACAAGGCGTTTCTAGATATCCTCACCCACTTCCGCTTCCCGCGTTTTGCCGGTGCCTTCGGCTGGATGCTCAAACCACTTATAGCCCATCGGCTGCGTCGTGAGTTTGCCGACGTGACCTCCGTGGCCACTTTGCAGGACAAAGTCGAGTTCTACGTCGACCACACCATCGAGCGCGCCACTGATGGCGTGACCTACACCGGTGTCGAGCAATTCAAGTCCGGCAGCGCTTATCTGTTCATCGCCAACCACCGCGACATCGTGATGGACCCGGCCTTCGTCAACTACGCGGTGTACCACGCCGGCCTGCCGACCCCGCGCATCGCGATCGGCGACAACCTGCTGCAGAAACCCTTCGTCAGCGACCTGATGCGCCTGAACAAGAGTTTTATCGTGCATCGCTCGATCACCGGGCGCCGCGAGAAGATGGCGGCGTATCAATTGCTGTCGGCGTATATCAACCACTCGATCCGCAACGATTGCGCCTCGATCTGGATCGCGCAGGCTGAAGGCCGGGCGAAGGATGGCGACGACCGTACCGAGTCGGCGATCCTCAAGATGTTCCACATGAGCCGCAAGGACGAGCCGTTCGGCGAAGTGATTCAGTCGCTGAACCTGACCCCGGTGTCGATCAGCTACGAATACGACCCGTGCGACCAGGCCAAGGCCCGCGAGTTGTACATCCGCGCCACCACCGGCACCTACGCCAAGGCGCCGGGCGAGGATGACGTGAGCATTGCCAAGGGCATCACCGGTTATAAGGGCCGGGTGCACGTGAACTTCGCCGCGCCGATCACCGAGCTGTTCGAAGACACCAAGCAATTGGCGGTCGAGATGGACAAGCAGATTCTCGGCGGTTATCGCCTGTTCCCGGTGCATTACCTGGCGTATGCGATGTGGGCCGATGCCGATCCGCAACTGAACGTGCCGAAGGCCGCCGAGGTGTTCCCGGCCGATGAGCTGGCCAAGGCGCAGGAAGAATGGCAGCGCCGGCTGGACGCCTGCCCCGAGGAGCACCGTCCGTATCTGGTGCTGCAATATGCGACGCCGGTGCGCAATCAGTACCGAGTGAAGGCTGGGTTACCGTTGTAAACAGGCATAGCGGAGCCCCTGTGGCGAGGGGATTTATCCCCGATGGGTCGCGAAGCGGCCCCAGGATTCTGCCTGAATAATCATGGGCCTGCTGCGCAGGCCATCGGGGATAAATCCCCTCGCCACAAGGTTTTGCATTCGCTTCAGAAGCGCGTGCTGATCCAGGAGACGATCAGGGCCAGCCCGAGGCAGGCAAAACCGAAGCGGTAGAAAAAGCGGTTCATGCGCAACGTCGCCCAATCCAGAATCGGTTCGGCGTTGGGTTGGGCCTGGCGTTGCGCGGCGATGCTGGCCATGGCGCGTTGTTCACGACGGCGGGTCGCGTGCAGCAGCCAACTGCCTGGAAAGGCCAGTGCCAGTGCCAGCAGGTTGATCAATTTGGCGGGATGGGCGGTAAACAGCGTCATCAAGTGCAGCGACATCACAGACCTCGGAACTGAATCGGTGTGGCAGGCGCCAGATCGACGACCGCGGCGCGGATTCTACCGAAACACGCCTCCACTACCCTACCCTTTGCGACAAATAACCTGACAATCGACCGATGGCTGCCCTGTGTCACGGCATCGTCATTTACATCGGCCACCATGCGCGCCTCGAAACACACATGGAACGCGACATGCTTCACGCCGAAAACCAGGATCGCCTGTACCTCATCACCCCGACCGACGAACAACAGAGCCTCGTCGGCAGTCTTGCCTTCAATGTTCAGGATCGCCACTGGCTGGTGTATTGCGCCCTCGGCGGGCATCAGCATGCGGATTTGCCGGAGACGGATTTGCTGACGGGTGTCAGCGTGCTTGATTTTTATTCCCAAGCAGCCTGAAAAGTAAAAGCTCCCTCACCCTAACCCTCTCCCGGAGGGAGAGGGGACTGACCGAGTTGTTTATTCGAGGTGCATCGACCTGAAAACTCCAGGTGAACGCCGGTTCTGAAAAGCCCCCGATCGGCTCCCTTCCCCCTCGCCCCCCTGGGGGAGAGGGCTGGGGTGAGGGGGTACGATTCCATGCCCCACAAAAAAGCCCGGAGCCATCACTGGCGCCGGGCTTTTTCACATCAACCGCACAGCTTACTCGGCGAGGATCTGACCCACGGTCGGGTCCTTGAACAGACGGGTCAAGGCATCGCTCAACACGTCGCTGACCAGCTTGGTGTTGGTTTCCTGGTTCGGCGCCATGCCGAAGCGCTGGTCCAGCGAAGCACCGTAGCGCCCGCTGTAGCGACGGTTGCCGCTCTGCACGTCGGAGCGGAAGGTCGCGCCGATGGTGGCTTCGGTCACGTACATGCCTTCTTTCGGCGACTGGTACTTCAGCTCGGTCAGGGTCACGGTCAGTTGCGGCGCGTTCATCCCGTTGCTGGTCGGGGTGAAGCCGAGTAGACGTACGGCGGCTTCAGCCTGCGCCTGCAACTTGGGCAGGATCTGCTCACGCTGCACGGTGATCGCGCTGGTTTCCGGGTACAGGCCGCCGCGGGTGCCGAGGGTTGGCGACGGACGACCGTCAACCACACGCACCACCACTTGCTGGCCATGGCCGACCGGGGCCAACTGCGTGGTCAGCTTCGGTTCCGGGCTCAGTTGTTGCGGGCTGTGGGCGCAGCCAACCAGGGTCAAACTGGTCACAGTGATCAAACCGAACAACAGGCGTTGCAACATGCTCTTTTCTCCAGAATCAGGCACAAACAGGCCGGCAGTATAGCGGTGGGCCACTGCGGGTCACCAGCACCCGACAGTGAATACTCAAATGTCTGACCCAGCCGTGGGAATGCGGTTCCTGTCACAGATTATTCACCGCCCATACACGTTGGCGTCACGGCCGCCCGGCAAGCTTCAAACCAGTCCTCCAACAAGGTACTCGGCCATGCGCTATCTGATCTCGTTGTTCGCCCCACGCCCACTGCACCGCAGCTTTGCCCTGCTCGACCGCAACGGTCATTGCCAGGCATTCAAACAGTGCAGCCTGCAACCGATGGGCGATGGTTGGGTGGAAATCGAAGAAATCCGCCTCAACTGGTTGCACCAGCCACTGCCCGCCAGCGCCCGCGTCATACCGTCGCAGCCCCGCGCACGCGTGCAAGCGATGTTGAGCATCTGACCGGATGCCTAATAAAAGTCATTAAACACGAGCAACTGCCCGCATTTCTTCGATACAATCTCCCCCCGATTATAAGGACGTCTCCTGATCGGGCCCCGCAACACCGTCAATGCGCATGCATCGACACCCAAATCGCCCACAGAGAGCCGCCCACACAGATCGAGTGAAGTTGGCGCGCTTGCCTGTTCTTCCGGCAAAAACCCCGCTTTTCGCGAATCTGCAGAGCTGTCATGACGCTCGGCCACCGCGTTGTTTTGCCCTTGCGGGCGGGGTGCCAGGCCTGGACAGCCCTTTTTTGAGGTTCACGTCTTCAAAAGAGCGTGAAAAAAACGGGTTTTCACAACTTCACAAGAGTGTGGCGAGCAAATGAAAAGTTTTGCGTCTGAACATGCACCATTAGCGTCTGAAACAGCCCAACGACACAGGACCGGGTATACCTCGAACATCGGAGCCTGAAGCCTGTCCGCTACGGATTTGGTTGCACAAAAACGGATGTCTCGACCATAAGTCGAATTGCCAGCCGCGTGCTGAAATGAGTTCATGGAGCTCTTGAAGCCAGGCCGCATGCATCCGTCGAAGTTGCGAAAAATTGCGAAGATTCGGACATGACGAACCTGACCATGGGTATCCGGGGCGCAACTGACCTGCCCCGTCACTCCCTGGCAGCCATGCCGACAATTTGGTGCTGCAGATTTTGGAGACGCGTTAAATGGCGCATAACGAAGCAGTCGACGTAGTTCTGGTTGGGGCGGGCATCATGAGTGCCACCCTGGCAGTACTGCTCAAAGAGCTCGACCCGGCGATCAAGCTGGAAGTCGTCGAGTTGATGGATTCCGGTGCTGCGGAGAGTTCCAACCCGTGGAACAACGCCGGTACCGGCCACGCCGGCCTGTGCGAGCTGAACTACACGCCGCAGGCAGCCGACGGCAGCGTCGATATCAAGAAAGCCGTGCACATCAACACCCAGTTCGAAGTGTCCAAACAGTTCTGGTCGTACCTGACCAAGAAAGGCACCTTCGGCTCGTGCAAATCCTTCATCAGCCCGGTGCCGCACCTGAGCTTCGTTCAGGGTGACAAAGGCGTGTCGTTCCTCAAGGAACGCTTCAACGTGCTGCACAAGCACCACGCCTTCTCCGACATGGAATACACCGAAGACAAGGCCAAGATGGCCGAGTGGATGCCGCTGATGATGCCGGGCCGCTCGCCGGATGAAGTCCTGGCCGCCACCCGCGTGATGAATGGCACCGACGTCAACTTCGGCGCCCTGACCAATCAGTTGCTCAAGCACCTGACCAGCGCACCGGACACCCAGGTCAAATACTGCAAGCGCGTCACCGGCCTCAAGCGTAACGGCGCCGGCTGGACCGTCAGCATCAAGGACGTCAACAGCGGCGCCAGCCGTGAAGTCGACGCCAAGTTCGTCTTCCTCGGCGCTGGCGGCGCGGCTCTGCCATTGCTGCAGGCTTCGGGCATCGAAGAAAGCAAAGGCTTCGGCGGCTTCCCGATCAGCGGGCAATGGCTGCGTTGCGACAACCCGGAAGTGGTCAAGCACCACCAGGCCAAGGTCTACAGCCAGGCGGCAGTCGGTTCGCCACCGATGTCGGTGCCGCACCTGGACACCCGTGTGGTCGATGGCAAGAAATCCCTGCTGTTCGGGCCATACGCCGGTTTCACCACCAAGTTCCTCAAGCACGGTTCCTTCATGGACCTGCCGCTGTCGGTTCGCGCCGGCAACATCGGCCCGATGCTGGCAGTGGCGAAGAACAACATGGATCTGACCAAATATCTGGTCAGCGAAGTGATGCAATCGATGGAGCAGCGTCTGGAATCCCTGCGCCGCTTCTACCCGGAGGCGAAAGCCGAGGACTGGCGCCTGGAAGTGGCCGGCCAACGGGTACAGATCATCAAGAAAGACCCGAAAAAGGGCGGCATCCTGCAATTCGGTACCGAACTGGTTGCGGCGAAAGACGGCTCCCTCGCCGCCCTGCTCGGCGCTTCGCCAGGTGCTTCGGTAACCGTTTCGATCATGCTCGAGCTGATCGAGAAATGCTTCCCGGCCAAGGCCAAGGGTGAGTGGGCGGCCAAACTGGCGGAGATCTTCCCGGCCCGCGAGAAGGTTCTGGAAACCGATGCTGCGCTGTATCGCAAGATCAACACGCAGAACAACATCGCGTTGGAACTGGTTGAAGAAAGCAGCGAGACCCCAAGCTTCGCTTGATCTTGCGACATAAAGAACGCCCCGTACTCAGTGAGTGCGGGGCGTTTTTTTTGCTGGGATAAAAACCAATACTGCTGGCTCACCAACACTTGTGGTGAGGGGATCTATCCCCGATCGGCTGCGCAGCAGTCGCAAAACCATTGATGCGATTTACCTGACACCCTTGCACTCAGGCTTCGGGGCCGCTACGCAGCCCATCGGGGATAAATCCCCTCGCCACAGATATCGGGTGATCTCAACCGCGAGCCTTGTCGATCAGCTCGATGTACTCGGCCGCGTTACGCTGATCCTTGATCAGCTCAACGAAGGTCTGACCGTGCTCGTCCTTGCCATCCACGTCATAACCGGCAGCCACGAAGAACGTCAGAAAGCGCTCGAAATCGTCGATGCGCAGGCCACGGTAGGCCTTGATCAGTTTGTGCAGCGACGGCGAAGTGGCGTCGACCGGTTCAAAATCGAGGAACAGCTTGATCTGCTCATCGCCGATCTCGTCACCAATCACCTGTTTCTTATCTTTACGCATTGCCGACTCCAGCTCGCAGACATTACACGGGGCGGGCAGTTTACCCCTGCCCTGCCACCAGGCTCAACGCGCACGAACGGCCCCGGTGTGCAGATCGGCCCAGATGTGGCCGTTGGCATAACTGAGGAACTGTACATACACCGTGTCGTTGCGCAGCAAATCGATCACCACCCGGTACTGGGCCAACGGGTAGAACAGAGTCAGGGTCTTGCTCTTGTCGTCGTAAACCGGTTTTTTCAGGCTTTTGCTTTCGCCGTCGAAATTGATCAACACCTGAGTGATGGTCGCCCCCTTGTTCAGCGACTTGCCCTTGAGGCGGATCATCAGCGGCGACGTGACCGGAATCGGCTGCTGATTGGACTGGCGTTGTGCGCCGACCACCACCGAATAATCGGTGACCTGCAGCAGTTGTTGCTGCTCGGGTTCGGCACCGCGCAGGGTCTGGTCGTCCGGCGGCAGGAATTGACTGTGCATCGGTGCCGGGGCGGCGGCCAAGGGCAGGCTGAGGGTCAGCAACAGGGCGACAATGCTGCGGATCAAGAGGCTCATGGCAGGCTCCGGGGGCGGGGCCGAGCACTCTAGCATGGGTGTAGCAGATGGATCAGCACACACAAAACAACTGTAGGAGTGAGCCTGCTCGCGATAGCGTCGTATCAGTCAACATCAACATTGCTGACAGATCGCTATCGCGAGCAGGCTCACTCCTACAGGGGATAGTGCAGGGTTCTTACATGCCTTTAACGGCAAAGATCCCGTTGGCGTTGCGCCAGTAACCTTTGTAGTCCATGCCGTAACCGAAGATGTAGCGGTCAATGCACGGCAGGCCGACGAAGTCTGCCTTCAGATCAGGACGCGCCTTGCGGTCGTGATCCTTGTCGATCAGCACGGCGGTGTGCACTTTGCGCGCGCCGGCGTGTTTGCAGAAGTCGATGATCGCGCCCAGGGTGTGACCTTCGTCGAGGATGTCGTCGATGATCAGCACGTCGCGGTCGATGAACGAGACTTCCGGCTTGGCTTTCCAGAACAGGTCGCCGCCGCTGGTTTCGTTGCGATAACGGGTCGCGTGCAGGTAGGACGCTTCCAGCGGGAATTGCAGGTGAGTCAGCAGTTTTCCGGAGAAGATCAGGCCGCCGTTCATCACGCAGAACACCACCGGGTTGCTGTCGGCCAGTTGTTCGTTGATTTGTGCACCGACGCGGGCGATGGCGGCCTCGACTTCAGATTCGGTGTACAGGCAGTCAGCCTCTCGCATGATTTGACGGATATGCTCGAGATCAGCGGACATGGCGCTCTCCAGGGGGATGTTTTCGGAAAAGCGGGCAAAGGTACGCATCCCGTGAGGTCGAATCAAGCCTTAATGGACTAACGTACTCAATGTCCTATAGGACATCACCCTCGGATAGATTAATCTAGGCCGGTTTTTTTGCCCGCCGCCGGAGTTTTTCCATGCCCATCCTCGAGATCCGCCACCCGCTGATCCGCCATAAACTCGGCCTGATGCGCCGCGCCGATATCAGCACCAAGAATTTCCGTGAGCTTGCTCAGGAAGTCGGCGCCCTGTTGACCTATGAAGCTACAAAAGATCTGCCGCTCGAATCCTACGATATCGCAGGTTGGTGCGGCACTGTGTCGGTAGAGAAAATCGCCGGCAAGAAGATCACCGTCGTGCCGATCCTGCGCGCCGGCATCGGCATGCTCGAAGGCGTGCTGAGCCTGATCCCGGGTGCCAAGGTTTCCGCTGTGGGCGTTGCCCGCAATGAAGAAACCCTGCAAGCGCACACTTATCTGGAAAAACTGGTTCCGGAAATCGACGAACGGCTGGCGATGATCATCGACCCGATGCTCGCCACCGGCAGCTCCATGGTCGCGACCATCGATCTGCTGAAAAAAGCCGGTTGCAAGGACATCCGCGCAATGGTGCTGGTGGCCGCGCCGGAAGGCATTGCCGCTGTGGAACAGGCTCACCCAGACGTGACCATCTACACCGCTTCCATCGATGAGCGTCTGAACGAACACGGTTACATCATCCCAGGGCTTGGCGATGCCGGTGACAAGATCTTCGGTACCAAGCAGAAGGACGCGTGAGCATGCAGCAAGAGTTCAACGATCCGCTCTGGCGCACGGTGCTGTCCGGCGCCCAGATGCTGTTCGTGGCTTTCGGCGCCCTGGTGCTGATGCCGCTGATCACCGGGCTTGACCCGAACGTGGCACTGTTCACCGCGGGTCTGGGGACGATTCTGTTCCAGATCGTCACCGGGCGTCAGGTGCCGGTATTCCTTGCATCAAGCTTTGCCTTCATCACCCCGATCATTCTCGCCAAGGGCCAGTTCGGCCTCGCCGCGACCATGGGCGGCGTGATGGCAGCCGGTTTCGTCTACACCTTCCTCGGCCTCGCCGTGAAAATCAAAGGCACCGGTTTCATTGACCGTCTGCTGCCGCCAGTGGTGATTGGCCCGGTGATCATCTCCATCGGTCTGGCCATGGCGCCGATTGCCGCGAACATGGCGATGGGCAAGGCGGGTGACGGTTCCGAGCTGATCCACTACCAGACCGCGATGATGATCTCGATGCCGGCCCTGCTGACCACGTTGATCGTGGCGGTGTTCGGTAAAGGCATCTTCCGTCTAGTGCCGATCATTTCCGGCGTGCTGGTCGGTTTTGCCATGTCGTTCTATTTCGGCGTGGTCGATACCGCGAAGATTGCGGCGGCGCCATGGTTCGCCCTGCCGCACTTCACCGCTCCGGAGTTCAACTGGCAGGCGATCCTGTTCATCGTTCCGGTGGCGCTGGCTCCGGCCATCGAGCACATCGGCGGAGTGATCGCGGTGGGTAGCGTGACTGGTCGTGACTATCTGAAGAAACCGGGCCTGCATCGCACCCTGCTCGGCGACGGCATCGCCACCACGGCGGCCGGTCTGTTTGGCGGCCCGCCGAACACCACCTACGCCGAAGTGACCGGCGCGGTGATGTTGACCAAGAACTACAACCCGAAAATCATGACCTGGGCGGCGATCTTCGCCATCACCCTGGCGTTCATCGGCAAGTTCGGCGCGCTGCTGCAAAGCATTCCGGTGCCGGTGATGGGCGGGATTCTGTGCCTGCTGTTCGGCTCGATCGCGGCGGTGGGGATGAACACCCTGATCCGTCACAAGATCGACCTCGGTGAGGCGCGCAATCTGGTGATCGTGTCGGTGACCCTGGTGTTCGGTATCGGCGGTGTGCTGGTC
Source organism: Pseudomonas sp. MWU347 (assembly GCF_017947305.1). Classification (NCBI taxonomy): domain Bacteria; kingdom Pseudomonadati; phylum Pseudomonadota; class Gammaproteobacteria; order Pseudomonadales; family Pseudomonadaceae; genus Pseudomonas; species Pseudomonas sp. MWU347. Next base: position 58,143 of record NZ_JAFGZB010000007.1, on the reverse strand, counting down.
GGCACCGGCACTGGCCCGGACGACTTCGGCCTCAAAGGCATCGCGCTGTGCGCGGTGGTGGCGATTGCGCTGAACCTGATTCTGCCGGGCAATGATGGCTGGAAGAACAAGAAGGCCGATGAGCCGCTGATTTAAGGGTCTGGATCCTTGTTGTCTGACAGATAGCTTTCGCGAGCAAGCCCGCTCCCACATTTGATCTTCAGCGCACCGTAGATCAAATGTGGGAGCGGGCTTGCTCGCGAAGCTTTTGGCTTTAAAGCGCCAGCGGCGCTCGTTCACACAGGGTTGCCAACGCCTTCGCCCATTGCGGGTCATCATTCAGGCACGGCACCAGCACCAACTCCTCGCCCCCCGCTTCGCGGAACTGTTCCTTGCCGCGATCACCGATCTCTTCCAGCGTCTCGATGCAATCGGCGACAAACGCCGGGCACATCACCAGAATCTTCTTCACCCCGCTTTGCGCCAGCTCGTCCAGCCGCGCTTCAGTGTAGGGTTCGATCCACTTCGCCCGCCCCAGACGCGACTGAAACGACACCGACCATTTGCCATCGGCAATGCCCGCGCGCTTGGCGAACTCTGCGGCGGTGCGCATGCACTGGGCGCGGTAACAGGTGGCCAGCACGGCCGGCGAAGCGTTCTTGCAGCAATCCGCGTTTTTCAAGCAGTGATTGCCAGTCGGATCGAGCTTGGTCAGGTGCCGCTCCGGCAAGCCATGGAAGCTCAACAGCAAGTGATCGTAGTCCTGCTGCAAATGCGGGGTAGCGCTGGCGACCAGCGCGTCGATGTACTCAGGCTGATCGTAAAACGGTTGCAGCACCGAGAGTTTTACATCGAGCTTCTTCTCGCGAATCACCCGCTTGGCTTCTTCGATCACCGTGGTCGTGGTGCTGTCAGCGAACTGTGGATAAAGCGGTGCCAGCGTGATGCGCTTGTGCCCCGCCGCCACCAGTTGCAGCAACCTGGTTTCAATCGACGGCTCGCCGTAACGCATGGCCAGTTCCACCGGGCCGTGGGTCCACTGGGTGGTCATCTGCTGCTGCAGACGACGGCTGAGCACCACCAGCGGCGAGCCCTCCTCCCACCAGATCGAAGCGTAGGCATGGGCCGATTGCTCGGGGCGCTTGATCAGGATCAGCGACACCAACAGCCGCCGCACCGGCCACGGCAGGTCGATCACATACGGGTCCATCAGAAATTGATTGAGGTAGCTGCGTACATCGGCCACCGAGGTGGAGGCCGGGGAACCCAGGTTGACCAGAAGCAAGGCGTGATCGGTCATGCATCGTCCTATTTCAAAGGCGGCCGGAGAGATCATCCAAAGCCGCGCGCAAATCCGTGAACTGGAAAGTGAAACCCGCTTCCAGCAAGCGTGCCGGCACGGCCCGTTGGCCACCCAGCAACAGCAATGACATTTCGCCAAGCCCGACCTTCAGCGCCAGGGCCGGCATCGGCATGAACGCCGGGCGGTGCAGTACGCTGCCCAGCGTCTTGGCAAACTCGCGATTGCGCACCGGTTTCGGTGCGCACGCATTATAAGGACCGCTCGCCTGATCGCGGTGCAGAAGAAAATCAATCAGGGCGATTTGATCATCGATGTGAATCCACGGCATCCACTGCCGACCATTGCCCAGCGGCCCACCCAACCCGAGTTTGAACGGCAGCAACAGCCGCGACAAAAAGCCGCCCTCGGCCGACAGCACCAGCCCGGTTCGCACCAGCACCACGCGGATGCCCTGACCTTCGGCACGCTGGGCGGTTTCCTCCCAGGCAATGCACAACTGACTGGCAAAATCGTCGATCACTGGCGGCGAATCTTCGGTCAGCTCGCGTTCGCCGCCGTCGCCGTACCAGCCAACAGCCGAACCGGAGATCAACAACGCCGGTTTCTGCTGCCGTGTTTCCAGCCAGGCCAGCAGGGTTTCGGTGAGGGTGATGCGGCTGCTCCACAGCAACGCCTTGCGCCGGTGGGTCCATGGCCGATCCGCGATCGGTGCACCGGCCAGGTTGACCACCGCGTCCAGCGGCTCGTTGCCGAAGTCTTCGAGACGCGCAATTGCACGCACCTGCGCGCCACAGATTTTCGCGACCTTTTCCGGGCGTCGACTCCACACCGTCAATTGATGGCCCTGCCCCGACCAGTGTCGGCAGAGCTGACGGCCTATCAAACCAGTACCGCCGGTCAGCAATATGCGCATGACTTCTTCCTCGCGTGGCGTTTTACCCGGATCACTAGTCTATTTTTATAAGCAGGGATCATTTCTATCGGGCAGGCTCTATTGTTTAACCATAGGCCAAGCTGTCAGAACGAGAACGCTAGAAGTTATACCAAAAAACAAAATTGTACAGGTTTCATTGACGGCGTAGTCTGTACAGAAAGGTAAACGAGGCCCCTATGACTGTACCTATCGCAATCATCGGCACCGGCATCGCCGGACTCTCCGCCGCGCAGGCGCTGACAGAGGCCGGACACACCGTCCAGCTCTTCGACAAAAGCCGCGGCAGTGGCGGACGCATGTCGAGCAAACGCAGCGACGCCGGTTCGCTGGACATGGGCGCGCAATACTTCACCGCCCGCGACCGGCGTTTCGTCACCGAGGTGCAACGCTGGCAGAGCTTGGGCTGGGTCGCCGAGTGGACGCCGCAGCTCTACACCTTTCAGGGCGGGCAACTGAATCTGTCGCCGGACGAACAGACGCGCTGGGTCGGCACGCCACGCATGAGCGCGATCACCCGGGGTTTGCTCGACGGTCTGGAAGTGCACTTCGCCTGCCGCATCACCGAAGTCTTTCGCGGTGAAGAACACTGGCACCTGCAGGACGCCGAAGGCTTCACCCACGGTCCCTTCAGTCACGTGGTGATTGCGACGCCAGCGCCGCAAGCCACGGCGTTGCTGGCTGCGGCACCGAAACTGGCCGGTGCGGCCACCGGGGTAAAAATGGACCCGACCTGGGCCGTCGCCCTCGCCTTCGATACGCCACTGGATACGCCGATCGAAGGTTGCTTCGTGCAGGACAGCCCCATCGACTGGCTGGCACGCAACCGCAGTAAACCGGGGCGCGATACCATGTGCGACACCTGGGTGCTGCACGCCAGCAGCGCCTGGAGTCGGCAACACATCGACCTGTCCAAGGAAGCGGTCATCGAGCAACTGCACGGTGCATTCGCCGAACTGCTGCACAGCGCGATGCCCGCTCCGACTTTCAGCCTCGCCCACCGCTGGCTCTACGCACGCCCTGCGACCGGCCACGAATGGGGCACGCTGGCCGACGCCGATCTGGGCTTGTACGCCTGCGGCGACTGGTGCCTGTCGGGGCGTGTCGAAGGGGCCTGGCTCAGTGGCCAGGAAGCTGCACGCCGCTTGCACGAACACCTGCAATGAATCGCATCAATCCGCAAAAATTGCTGCTGTCGAAGTGGACAGCAGCCCACCCGCAAAACCGCGAAAAACATTTTCTGGTCACCGAACTGTTCCGGGATGAGGAAGGCACGGTGCTGGAGATTGAGTTGCAGGCGGTGCTGACCAAGCGCGCCGAACGCCTCGATTGGCAGACGTTGAAGAACAACGATCACTGGTTACTGGGCTGGCAATAAAGATCCTGTAGGAGTGAGCCTGCTCGCGATGGCGTCGCATCATTCAACATCAATGCTGCCTCCCACAGTCGATCGTGGTAAACCTGGAAAAACTTATACAAATGAGTTGACTTGTACACGCATGAATCTATGCTGAGGAAAAGTTGTACAGAGATAAATATCTGTACAGGAATAGATTCGAGGTGTGCATGTCCGATCTTTCTGCTTCCCGGCCCAAAATCGCCATCAGCGCCTGCCTGATGGGCGCCGAAGTGCGCTACAACGGCGGGCACAAGGAATCGCGGTTGTGCAGCCGCACCCTTGCCGAGTATTTCGAATTCGTGCCGGTATGTCCGGAAGTCGCGATTGGCCTGGGCATCCCGCGCGAACCGATCCGCCTGGTTGGCGATCCCGATGCTCCTGAAGCTATCGGTACGGTCAATCCGCAAATCAATGTCACCGAACCACTGGCAGCCTACGGGCAGAAAATGGCCGGCGAGCTCAATGACATCTGCGGCTATATCTTCATGCAGCAGTCGCCTTCGTGCGGTCTGGAGCGGGTCAAGGTCTATCACGCCAACGGCGCGCCGGTGAACGGCGGCGGCCGTGGCATCTACGCTCAGGCGTTCTGTGCGCAGCACCCTGACCTGCCGGTGGAAGAAGCCGGACGCCTGAACGATCCGGTGTTGCGGGAAAACTTCATCACCCGCGTGCTCGCCTACAGCGCCTGGCAGCAGGTGCTCGAACAAGGCTTGAGCCGCCGCGCACTGACCGAATTCCACTCACGCTACAAATACCTGCTGATGGCACACAACCCTGAGCAATACAAAGCCTTGGGCAAACTGCTGGGCAACATGGCCAAGACCGATCCGGTCGAACTCGGCCCGCGCTATTTCAGCGAGTTGATGAGCGCGTTGAAGAAATGCGCTACCCGCCGCACCCACAGCAACGTGCTGCAACACATCAGCGGCTACCTGAAACAGGCGATCAGCCCGGAAGACAAACAGGAAATGCAGCATGTCATCGGCCAGTACCGCCACGGCATCGTGCCGCTGGTGGTGCCATTGACTCTGCTCAAACACCACTTTCGCCAACACCCGGATCCGTACATTGCGCGGCAGGTTTACTTGCAGCCGCATCCGGAAAACCTCAGCCTGCGAAACGCCATTTGATGAACGACAAACTCGACACCAGCGCCCAGGAAGACCTCGGCGCCGACTTCAAGAAAGCCCTCGACGAGGGCTGGCTGCCGATCCGCGAAGTGGCGCGGCAGACCGGGGTCAACGCCATCACCCTGCGCGCCTGGGAGCGCCGTTACGGGTTGATCGTGCCGCAGCGCACGCCCAAGGGCCATCGCCTGTATTCCAGCGAACATGTGCAACGAATCCTGACCATCCTGACCTGGCTTAACCGCGGCGTGGCCGTCAGTCAGGTCAAACCGTTGCTCGATGCTCCGCAAGCCTTTACCGAGACGGTGGAAAACGACTGGCAACGGCAGCGCCAGTCCTTGCTCGGCGCCGTCATCCAGCTCAATGAGCGCAACCTCGACGACAGCATCAACCAGGCCATGGCCCTGTACCCGCCACGCACCCTGTGCGAGCAATTGCTCCTGCCGCTGCTGGCCGAACTCGAGCAGCGCTGGCAAGGCCAGTTCGGCGCACAGATGGAACGGGTGTTCTTTTATTCCTGGTTACGCAGCAAATTCGGCGCGCGCATCTACCATAACAATCGGCAATTACACGCTGCGCCGTTGCTGCTGATCAATCACTCGGACCTGGCACTGGAACCTCACCTGTGGCTATGCGCGTGGCTGATCAGCAGTGCCGACTGCCCGGTGCAAGTGTTCGACTGGCCGCTACCGGCCGGAGAACTGGCGCTCGCGGTCGATCATCTGCAAGCGCGGGGAGTGCTGCTGTATTCCAGCAAGGCGATGAATCTGGCGCAGCTGCCAAAACTGCTGAATGGCATCGGCACTGCAAAAATGCTCGTCGGACCAACGGTATGCATCCACCAGACCGAGTTGTCCGTAAGAACCCCTGAGATCGCTGATCTGATCCTGGCCGAAGACCCGCTCTCGGCACATCAGGAACTGGTTCAGCGTGGGCTGATTTAATGGAAACCGCCATGCAATTGATCTGGCTGCGCAGCGACTTGCGCCAACATGACAACACCGCCCTCGCGGCCGCCGCAGCGCGCGGTCCGACGGTTGCCGTGTATCTGTTGAGCCCGCAGCAATGGCTGGAACATGACGACGCCGCGTGCAAGGTCGACTTCTGGCTGCGCAACCTGCGTGAGCTGAGCAGTCGCCTCGGCGAGCTGAACATCCCGTTGCTGCTGCGCACCGCCAATCATTGGGATCAGGCCCCGGCGGTGCTGCTCGAACTTTGTGTGCAATTGAATATTCAAGCTGTGCACGTCAACGAAGAATATGGCATCCACGAAAGCCAGCGCGACGCCGCGGTGGCGGTGGCCCTGAAGACCAAAGGCATCGCTTTCCACAGCTACCTTGACCAACTGCTGTTCAAGCCCGGCACGGTACTGACCAAAACCGAAACCTACTTTCAGGTGTTCAGCCAGTTCCGCAAGGTCTGCTATGAACGCCTGCACCGCTCGATGCCGGTGCTGGTCAAGACGCCCGGCAAACAGGCAAAGCTGAACATCGACAGCGATCCGGTGCCGGCATCCGTCGCCGGTTTTGCAACGCCGAGCGAGTCTTTGCGCACACTGTGGCCGGCCGGCGAACAGGAAGCCCGGCGCCGTCTCGACACCTTCGCCGACGCGCAGATCGACTACTACCAGAGCGAACGCGACTTCCCGGCCAAACCCGGCACCAGTCAACTTTCCGCGTACCTCGCCGCCGGGGTGATTTCGCCGCGCCAATGCCTGCATGCGGCCTTGCAAAGCAATCAGGGCGAGTTCGACAGCGGCAAGGTCGGCGCGGTGACCTGGATCAACGAGCTGCTGTGGCGCGAGTTCTACAAACACATTCTGGTGGGCTACCCACGGGTTTCGCGCCACCGCGCATTTCGCCCGGAAACCGAAGCCTTGGCCTGGCGTGATGCGCCGGACGATTTGGCGGCCTGGCAAGAGGCGCGTACCGGTTTGCCGATCATCGATGCGGCCATGCGCCAACTGCTGGAAACCGGCTGGATGCACAACCGTCTGCGGATGATTGTGGCGATGTTCCTGACCAAGAATCTGCTGATCGACTGGCGTGAAGGCGAGCGCTTTTTCATGCGCCACCTGATCGACGGCGATCTGGCGGCGAACAACGGTGGCTGGCAATGGAGTTCTTCGACCGGCACCGATTCGGCGCCGTACTTCCGCATCTTCAATCCGCTGAGTCAATCGGAAAAATTCGACAGCGAAGGCCTGTTCATCAAGCACTGGCTGCCTGAACTGGCCGGCCTGAACAAGAAGGAAGTACACAACCCGGCCAGCGCCGGCGGACTGTTCGGCGTGGCGGATTATCCGGCGCCGATCGTCAATCTCGGGGCTTCGCGCGAACGCGCGCTGGCGGCGTTCAAGAACCTGCCGTCGCGCTCGTCTATGGAAGAAGTTCATGAGTGAATTCCTGCGCCGCTTCGCCCGCCAGTTCGCCGAGTTGAACAAAGACAACTTGCAACGTCTGGGCGAGCTGTACAGCGATGACATTCACTTCACCGACCCGCTGCATGAAGTGCAGGGGCTGGTGCAACTGCGCCATTACTTCAGCGAGCTGTACGCCAACGTCAGCGAGCTGCGCTTCGATTTCCACGGCTTCGACCAGATCGCTGACGGTGAAGGTTACCTGCGCTGGGTCATGAGTTACCGCCACCCGCGTCTGGCCGGTGGTCAATTAATTCGCGTCGCCGGGTGTTCGCACCTGCTGTGGCGGGACAAGGTTTATCGCCACCGGGATTATTTCGATGCCGGGGCCATGCTGTATGAACATTTACCCGTATTGGGCCGGGTGATCGCCTGGTTGAAAAGGAGAATGGGATGAGTCGTACACCTCCACGGCGTTATTGGCTGACCGGTGCCAGCAGTGGCATCGGCGCAGCACTGGCTGAAGACATTCTGAAAAGCGGCGCGCATCTGGCTGTAAGCTCGCGTCAGGTGGCACCGCTCAAAGTGCTGTCGCAACGCTACCCGGGGCAAGTGCTGGTGGTGGCCGGCGACCTGACCAACAGTCAGACCGTGCGCGAAATCGGCCAGCAGATCGAACAGGCCTGGGGCTCGCTGGACAGCGTGATTCTCAATGCCGGCACCTGCGAGTACGTCGATGCGCGACAGTTCGATGCCTCGATCATCGAACACGTGGTGCGCACCAACCTGCTCGCCAGCAGCTACTGCATCGAAGCAGCCCTGCCGTTGCTGCGCAAAGGCACCGCGCCGCATCTGATCGGCATGGCCAGTTCCGTGACCTACCTGCCGCTGCCCCGAGCCGAAGCCTACGGCGCGTCGAAAGCAGGGCTGCGCTATCTGTTCGAATCGCTGCGGATCGACCTGGCCGTCGAGGGCATCGATGTCACCATCATCAGCCCGGGTTTTGTCGAAACCCCGCTGACCGCCAAGAACGACTTCCCGATGCCGTTGAGCTGGCCTGTGGATAAAGCGGCGCGGCACATCTTCGCCAAGCTCAAGGATCGTCCGCTGGAGATCGCCTTTCCGGCACTGTTCATGGCGGCGCTGTGGCCACTGTCGAAGCTGCCGGCGCGCCTGCAACTGGCGATCGGCAAGCGCATGGTGCGCAGCAACCCACCGCTGCGGGACCCGATATGAAGATTGCCATTGTCGGCAGCGGAATCGCCGGCCTGACCTGCGCCCACCTGCTCAATCGCCGACACGACATCATGGTGTTCGAGGCCAGCGACTGGGTCGGCGGTCACACGCATACCGTGCAGGTGACCGTCGATGGCCGCGAATACGCCGTGGACACTGGGTTCATCGTGTTCAACGACTGGACCTATCCGAACTTCATTCGATTGCTTGGCCAGATCGGCGTGTCGTTCAAACCGACGGAAATGAGCTTCTCGGTCACCGACCCGGACACCGGTCTGGAATACAACGGCAACAACCTCAACAGCCTCTTCGCCCAGCGCAGCAACCTGCTGTCCCCGGGGTTCTGGGGCATGTTGCGCGACATTCTGCGCTTCAATAAAGAAGCCCAGCGCGACCTCGCCGAACAGCGCATTGCCGCCGATACCACGCTCGACGATTACCTCAAGGCTGGCGGTTATGGCGAACGTTTCATCCTGCATTACATCGTGCCGATGGGCTCGGCGATCTGGTCGATGCCGATGGCCGAGATGCTCAATTTCCCGCTGCAATTCTTTGTGCGCTTCTTCAAGAATCATGGCCTGCTGTCAGTCAGTGATCGCCCGCAATGGCAGGTGATCGAGGGCGGCTCCAGTGCCTATGTCGCGCCACTGACCGCAGCGTTCCAGGACAAGATCCGCCTCAGTTGCCCGGTGACGCGCATCGATCGCGATGAACACGGCGTGGTTATCCACAGCCCGGCCGGCATCGAGCGTTTCGACAAAGTCGTGCTTGCCTGCCACAGCGACCAGGCTCTGCAATTGCTTGGCACGCCAAGCCAGGCGGAACGCTCGATCCTCGGCGCCCTGCCCTATGCCGATAACGAAGTTGTGCTGCATACCGATACCCGTCTGCTGCCGACCCGCAAACTGGCGTGGGCCAGCTGGAATTATCGCTTGAGCGGCGCCGGCCATACCCACGCGGCCGTTACTTACGACATGAACATCCTGCAGGGTATTCAGAGCGACACTACGTTCTGCGTCAGCCTCAATCAGAGCGCCGGGATCAGCCCGTTCAAGGTGCTCGCCAAATACACCTACGCCCACCCGCAATTCAGCCTCGCGGCGGTAGCGGCGCAAAACCGCTGGGCCGAACTCGACGGTCAGCAGCACACCCATTATTGCGGCGCCTACTGGGCCAACGGCTTTCATGAGGACGGCGTGGTCAGCGCGTTGCGCGTGGCCGCCGCGTTCGGGGAAAGCTTATGAACAGCGCCCTGTACAGCGGCTGGATTGGCCATCGGCGCTTTTCGCCCAGACGCCACGAATTCCGTTACCGGATCGGTCTGTTGTACCTCGATCTGGCGGAACAGGACGCCGTGTTCGAAATGTCACCGTTTGCCAGTCGCAGCCGCTTTGCACCGTTTTCGTTTCGCGAAACCGACTACCTGAAAACCTTTACCGGCAGCGGCATGCGCCTGATCGATGCGGTACGCCAGCAAGTCGGCGTCGCCATCGGCCATCAACCGCAGGGTTCGATCTGCCTGCTGACCCAACCGCGCAGTTGGGGTCTGGCGTTCAATCCGGTGAGTTTCTTTTATTGCCACGAGGCCGACGGGCAACTGGCGGCGATTCTCTGCGAAGTCACCAACACGCCGTGGTGCGAGCGTTATCACTACGTGCTGCCGGCCCGCACACCGACCGACCTGCAAGACTTTCACCAGCACTTCGCCGTGGCCAAGGCCTTTCATGTCTCGCCGTTTTTGCCGCGTGACCTCGAGTACCGCATGAGCTTCAGCCCGGCTGCGCAAAATCTCGGCGTGCACATGGCCGACTGGCAGGGTGAGCACAAGCTGTTCGACGCCAAGCTCAATCTGCAGCGCGAACCCCTCGACCGCCACAGCCTGCACCGCTACTTGCGACGTTTTCCGTGGATGACCGCGAAAACCTGTCTGGCGATTTACTGGCAAGCCGTGCGCCTGTTGCTCAAGCGTGCTCCGATTTTTGCTCATCAGGCTGCCGACGGCAGCTTTCAGATCGCCACTGTGCCTCCCAAGGAGCACCACCATGAAATCCTCTAGCCTGTCGGTCAGTCGCTTCAGCACCAACGGTTTGACCGGTTCGCTGCTGCGTCGCGGCGTTTTGCGGCAACTCAGTCAGCTCAAACACGGGCAATTGCTGGTGGTCGAGGATGGCGAACGCCTGATGTTCGGCACACCGGGCAGCCACCTGCTCGGCGAAATCCATGTGCAGGATGCAGCGGTGTGGGGCATGGTCGCCGGCAACGGATCGATTGGTGCCGGCGAAGCGTTTATCCACGGTTACTGGAGTTCACCGGACCTGACGGCGGTCGTGCGCGTGTTCGTCAGCAACCTCGACGTGCTCGACGCCATGGAGCGCGGTCTGGCCCGCCTCAGCCGGCCGCTGGTGCAAGGCCTGCACTGGCTCAACCGCAACACGCGCAAGGGGTCGCAGAAAAACATCGCGGCGCACTATGACCTCGGCAACGACCTGTTCGAACAGTTTCTCGACCCGACCATGATGTATTCGGCGGCGCAGTTCCTCAGCCCCGACGACAGCCTGGAACAGGCTCAGTTGAACAAGCTGGAACGGATCTGCCAGAAGCTCGCGCTCAAACCCGAAGATCACCTGCTGGAGATCGGCACCGGTTGGGGCAGCATGGCGCTGTACGCCGCGCAGCAATACGGCTGCCGTGTCACCACCACGACGCTGTCGAAAGAGCAGTACGCGTTTACCGCCAGGCGCATTGAAGCACTGGGGTTGCAGGATCGGGTAACGCTGCTGCTCACCGACTACCGCGACCTCACCGGCGAATACGACAAACTGGTGTCGATCGAGATGATCGAAGCGGTCGGTCACCGCTTCCTGCCCACCTATTTCAAGCAATGCGCGCACCTGCTCAAGAGCAACGGCCTGATGCTGTTGCAGGCGATCACCATCCGCGAGCAGCGCTACGAGCAGGCCAAGCGCGGCGTCGACTTCATCCAGCGCTACATCTTCCCCGGCGGCGCCCTGCCCTGCGTGCAGAAGATGCTCGAAGTGGTCAGCCGCGAGACCGATATGAACCTGCTGCACATGGAAGATTTCGGCCTGCACTACGCCCGCACCCTGCGCCTGTGGCACGAAAACTTTCGCCGCGCCCATGGCCGTTTGAGCGAGTTGGGTTACGACGATTACTTCCTGCGACTGTGGGAGTTTTACCTGTGCTACTGCGAGGGCGGGTTTCTGGAGCGCACCATCGGCACCGCGCAACTGCTGCTGGCCAAACCGGCCGCGATGCCGGCGCCGTTGCTCGGACGCTTCGATGCTTGAGCGGCTGACCAATGCCGTGCTGTTCCAGGTCGGCTGGCTGGCCTGTGTCATCGGCGGCGACAGTCTGTGGCTGCTGCTGGCGCTGGCGGTGCTGGTGGTCCATTTTGGTTGGATCAGCAGTTGGGCGGAGGAAGGTCGCCTGATCCTCAGCGTGGTGCTTGTCGGTACAGCCGTAGACAGTCTGTTGCGCGCTGCCGGCGTGTTCGAATTCCAGGACCTGTCGCCACTGATTCCGCTGTGGCTGATGCTGCTCTGGGCCTTGCTCGCGACCACGTTGCGTCACTGTCTGCAATGGAGCGCCCGCCCGTGGTGGCTGACCAGCGTGCTCGGCGCGGTGGGCGGCGCCGTGTCCTATTACGGCGGCGGACGTTTGGCCGGCGTGCAATTTCCTTACGGTGAAGTGCCGACCCTGATCGGCATCGGCCTGCTGTGGACGCTGCTGTTTCCGCTGCTGCATGCCATGGCACGGCGCCTGAGCCACTGAGCGTCTGTCAGGCCTTTCACACAGCAACCGGTGGCTGCCTTACACTGCGCAGCATGAAAACCATTCCCCACCAGCAAATCACCGAGCCAGCGGTCACCTGTTCGACCTGCGCAGCGTGCTGTTGCCAGCTCGAAGTGATGCTGATCACCGACACCGGCGTACCTGAACGCTTTATCGATACCGATGAGTGGGGTGGTGAAGTGATGCTGCGGCTGGACGACGGCTGGTGTGCGGCGCTGGATCGCGACAGCATGATGTGCACGATCTATGAGAAACGTCCGCTGATCTGTCGCGAATTCGAGATGGGTGCACCGGAGTGCATTGAAGAACGCAAAGGCATTGCCACTGCTTACCGCTGATTTCAACAGCAGCTCAAAACCAATGTGGGAGCGGGCTTGCTCGCGAATGCGGTGTGTCAGTCAATTCTGTTGTCGACTGACACACCGCATTCGCGAGCAAGCCCGCTCCCACAAAGATTTGTGCAAGCTGCAGTTACAGCGGCATCGTGTAATGCAGCGCGTAGCTTTCTACACCGTCGTTGCTGCTGGCCAGGCCGGCGTTGGAATAGTGCGTCGCCCGAATCCCCACTTCATGCCCGCCATTGAAGCGCAGACCAAAACCGATACGGTCTTCGAACTGGAAAGAGCCGCCGATGTTGTTGCTTTCATATTTGGTGTTGGAGAACGCTGCGACACCAATGCCCGCTTCAACATACGGCTTGACCGACTGACCGGCAAACTCGTAAACGAACACCGGCGAGAACGACAGGCTGTTGTTGCTGGAAGTCTTGTCACCTTCCCAGTAAGTGTAAGCGCCGCTCCAGTAACCGGTCAGGCGACCGACATCACTTTGCAGCCAGCTCTTGTCCCAATCGAAATTCATGCCCAGGCGATAAGTCATGGTCGAATCGCTGGTCGCACCCACTGCAAATTCAACACCTGCAGCTTGCGCGGTAATACTTTGCCCCATCAGTGCGGCCGCAATCGCGGCCAAGCAGAATAGTCGCTTCACTTTGAAACTTCCTTTTCCGGAACGATCGTTTGGTTTTCTAGATAACTCATCGCTATAGAAGCTAGCGCCTGATTAGAAGTTCAGCTGTTTTTTTAGTTATTTCACATTTTTTTTACAAGCTGAATTTTTCGACGTCGCCGGCAACCTGACCCAGCAGGGGCAGGGTCTTGCGGAAGAACGCGGGGTCGGCACTGGTCCAGAATCTGACCGGGCGGTTCGGCCCTTCGGCGAGCAGATCACGTTCGGCCAGCAACCGTTGCAGTTGCCGCGCTACGGCTGCGCCAGTGTCAATCAGGCTGATGCTGTCGGGAATCATCGTCTTGAGCATCGGCTTGAGAAACGGATAGTGAGTGCAACCGAGAATGATCGTGTCGCAACCGTTGGCCAGCAGCGGGTCGACGTAGTGCTGCAGCAACGTGCGCAACTCGGCGCTGTGCAGATCACCGCTTTCAATCAGTTCCACCAGGCCGGGGCACGGCTGGGTGATGACGCGAACGTCAGCAGCGAAGCGGTCAAGCAACGCGGCGAACTTGGCACTCTGCAACGTGCCGGTGGTGGCGAGCACGCCAACCACACCGCTGCGGGTGGCGGCAGCTGCGGGTTTGACCGCTGGCTCCATGCCAACGATCGGCCACTCGGGGAAATCCCGGCGCAGATCGGCAACCGCGGCCACCGTCGCCGTGTTGCAGGCGATCACCAGGGCCTTGGCGCCCTGCTCCCGGAAAAAACCGGCCATCACATTGCAGCGCTGGCGGATGAACTCCGGGGTTTTCTCGCCGTAGGGAATATGCCCGCAATCGGCGAAATACAGCAGTGATTCATGGGGCAGCAAACGCTGGATTTCAGCCAGTACCGACAAGCCGCCGACACCGGAATCGAACACCGCGATCGGCGCCTCACGCATGCTGCGAACCACAGACGCTGCAACCCGGATCACGCTTGACCCGCAATTCACGGAAGCGCGAACCCAAGGCATCGATCAACAGCAAACGACCCACCAACGGTTCGCCAAAACCGACCAGCACTTTCAACGCTTCAAGCGCCTGCAGGCTGCCGACCAGCCCCACCAGGGGCCCGACCACACCGGCCTCGCTGCACGTCAGTTCGGCTTCGCTGCCATGCCCGTACAGACAGTGGTAGCACGGACTTTCCGGGCGGCGCGGGTCGAACACCGACAACTGCCCTTCCAGACGAATCGCCGCGCCGCTGACCAGCGGTTTGCGCGCTGCCACACACGCGGCGTTGACCGCCTCGCGGGTGGAGAAGTTATCGGAGCAGTCGAGCACCAGATCCACCGCCGACACGGCGGCGGCCAGGGAATCCTCGTCCAGCGCCTGACGATGAGGCACCAGTTTAATCTCGGGATTGATCGCGCTCAGGCGCTTGAGCGCCGAGTCGACCTTGCTCATGCCGACGCTGTCGGTGTCATGAATGATCTGGCGCTGCAGGTTGGTCAGGTCGACCGTGTCGAAATCCGCCAGATGCAATTCACCGACACCGGCCGCCGCGAGATACAGCGCGACCGGGGCGCCGAGACCGCCGAGGCCGACGATCAGCACGCGGCTGTTTTTCAGCTTCAGTTGCCCGTCGATGTCGATGTGTTGCAGCAGAATCTGCCGGCTGTAGCGCAGCAATTCCTGATCATTCAGCACGGCAGACGCCCCAGGCTGATCCGTTGATGGCCGCCCAGATCGGTGCGGCTGTGGACTTGTTCAAAACCGCGAGTGAGCAACAGATCACGCACGGCTTCGGCTTGATCATAGCCGTGTTCGAGCATCAGCCAGCCGCCGGCTTCCAGATGATCCGGAGCCTGCGCGACAATCAGGCGCAGATCGTCGAGCCCGTCGACACCGGCCACCAGCGCACTGGCCGGTTCGAAGCGCACGTCGCCCTCGACCAGATGCGGATCGGCAGCCGCAATGTACGGCGGATTGCTGATGATCAGGTTGAAACGTTGGCCTTCGAGGGCGCTGAACCAGTGACTGCTCAGCACCGTGGCGTTGTTCAGGTTCAAGCGCTGACGGTTGCGTTCGGCAAGGGCCACGGCTTCCAGCACGCGATCCACCGCCGTGACGTTCCACGCCGGGCGTTCGCTGGCCAGGGCCAGGGCAATCGCGCCGCTACCGGTGCCCAGATCGAGGACTTTCGCCGGCGTTGCCGCCAGCAGTTCCAGTGCGGCCTCGACCAGCAACTCGGTGTCCGGGCGCGGGATCAACGTGTGCGGCGCGACTTCCAGATCGAGCTTCCAGAACCCCTGCTGACCAAGGATGTAGGCCACCGGCTCGCCACTTCGACGCCGTTGCAGGTACTCGGTAAAAATCAGCACCGCTTCGCTGGGTACGATGCGCTCGGGCCAGGTGTGCAGGAAGCTTCGCGATTTGCCCAGTGCCGCTGCCAGGAGCAATTCGGCATCCAGGCGCGCGGTGGGCGAGTCCGGCAATTCGGCAGCGCGCAACAGACTGGCGATGATGGTCATTTATTCACCTATCGCTGCAAGTTGGTCGGCCTGGTATTCGGCCAGCAAAGGCTCGATCACCGCTTCAACGCCACCGGCGAGGATTTCATCAAGGGAGTACAGGGTCAGGTTGACGCGATGGTCAGTGACCCGGCCCTGGGCAAAGTTGTACGTGCGAATGCGCTCGGAACGATCACCGGAACCCACCAGCAACTTACGCTCGCTGGCAATCGCATTCGCCGCCGCTGCGGTTTGCTGATCGTTGAGTTTGGCCGACAGCCAGGCCATCGCCCGGGCACGGTTCTTGTGCTGGGAACGTTCTTCCTGACACTCGACGACGGTGCCGGTCGGTATGTGCGTGATGCGGATCGCCGAGTCGGTGGTGTTGACGTGCTGACCACCGGCCCCGGAGGAGCGGTAAGTGTCGACACGCAGATCCGCCGGGTTGATCTCGATGGCTTCGCGCTCGTCCGGTTCGGGCATCACCGCCACGGTGCAGGCCGAGGTGTGGATACGGCCCTGGGATTCGGTAGCGGGTACACGCTGTACGCGGTGCGCGCCGGATTCGAACTTCAGCTTGCCGTAAACGTTGTCGCCTTCAATGCGGGCGATGACTTCTTTATAGCCACCGTGCTCGCCTTCGTTTTCCGAAAGGATCTCCACGCGCCAGCCACGTCGTTCGGCGTAACGCGAGTACATGCGAAACAGATCGCCGGAGAAGATCGCCGCCTCGTCGCCACCGGTACCGGCGCGAATTTCGAGAAAGACGTTACGCCCGTCATTGGGATCCTTGGGCAGCAACATGCGCTGCAGATCATCTTCCAGCCTGATCAGCAATTCCTTGGCTTCGCGGACTTCTTCCACGGCCATTTCACGCATGTCCGGGTCGCTGTCCTTGAGCAGCGCCTGGGCGCCTTCAAGATCACTTTGTACGCCGAGCAGCTTTTTGTAGCCTTGTACCACCGGCTCGAGTTCGGCGTATTCCTTGGAATAGGCGCGGAATCTGGCCTGATCGGCAATGACTTCGCCGTCGCCGAGCAGCGCGGTCAGTTCCTCGAAACGGTCCTGGAGGGTGTCCAGCTTGTTGAGCAGTGACGCTTTCATTGCGGTTTTTTATCCGAAAAACTATCCGGTGAGCCCTCGAGGGCAAAGAGTTCCTGGGCCATGGCCAGCGCATCGAGGCGGCCTTCGGCAGAAAGCTTTTTCAATTGCACGCTGGGCGCATGCAGCAGTTTATTGGTCAGGCCACGGGCCAGTTGCCCGAGCACCTCTTCGGCGTTGCCGCCGTTGGCCAGCAGACGCAGGGCTTTTTGCAGCTCCTCGTCGCGCAGGCGTTCGCTTTGTTGCCGATAAGCCTTGAGCACATCGACCGCCGCCAGCTCACGCAGACGCACCATGAAATCGTCGGCGCCGACCGAGACCATCTCTTCCGCCGCCTGGGCTGCGCCCTGACGACTCTTGAGGTTCTCGGCGACCACTTCGTGCAGATCGTCGACGCTGTACAGGTAAACGTCGTCGAGTTCGCCGACTTCCGGTTCGATGTCGCGGGGTACGGCGATGTCGACCATGAAGATCGGTTTGTGCTTGCGCTGCTTCAGCGCGCTTTCCACCGCGCCCTTGCCGAGGATCGGCAACTGGCTGGCGGTCGAACTGATCACGATATCGCTGCGCACCAGTTCCGCCGGAATGTCCGACAGCAGCACCGCGTGCGCGCCGAACTGCTCGGCCAGCAGGCTGGCACGTTCCAGCGTGCGGTTGGCGACCACGATGCGCTTGACCCCCAGCTCATGTAAATGGCGGGCGACAAGCGTGATGGTCTCGCCAGCGCCTATCAGCAGGGCCTGACTGCGTTGCAGGTCGCTGAAAATCTGTTTGGCCAGACTGACCGCGGCAAACGCCACGGACACCGGGTTTTCGCCGATGGCGGTGTCGGTACGCACTTGCTTGGCGGCATTGAACGTCGCTTGAAACAGCCGCCCCAGCAGCGGGCCGATGGTCCCGGCCTCGCGAGCCACGGCGTAAGCCGATTTCATCTGGCCGAGAATCTGCGGTTCGCCCAGCACCAGCGAGTCGAGCCCGGAGGCGACGCGCATCATGTGACGAACTGCCGCATCATCTTCATGCACATAAGCACTCGCGCGCAGCTCATCGAGGCTTAAATGGTGATAATCGGCCAGCCAGCGCAGAACCAGATCAGCCGAAACCTGATCCTGTTCTATATACAGCTCACTGCGATTGCAGGTGGAGAGGATCGCAGCTTCGCGGCTGTCGGTGAGTCGGCAGAGCTGCTGCAAGGCCTCCACCAGCTGCTCAGGGGTAAAGGCCACGCGCTCGCGGACGTCTACTGAAGCAGTCTTGTGGTTAATACCGAGTGCAAGGAAGGCCATTCAAGGTCGCTGATGGTGACGTGAAGCCGGCAATTGTCCTACTTCGTCAGATTCAGAACAACTACCGCTGACTATTGTCCCAATTGTCGGCCACTATAAAGGCCACATTCGAGACTCGGTTATGTTTGGCCGAAGGCTTGTGTCATGATGATCCGACCGCAGGTTAGTCGTCCTCTTCCTATATGAATAGATCTTCCGCGTTGCTCCTTGCTTTTGTCTTCCTCAGCGGCTGCCAGGCCATGGCACCCGTTTCGCCGGACGGTACCCCGCCGGTCGAAGACACCGCGTCCCCGCCTGAAAAACCCAAGGTTTACAGCTCGTTCAGCGAGGAAACCGTTTTCAGCCTGCTGAGCGCCGAACTCGCCGGCCAGCGCAATCGGTTCGACATTGCCCTGGACAACTACGTGACCCAGGCGATCAATACTCAGGACCCGGGGGTTTCCGAGCGCGCGTTCCGCATCGCCGAATATCTCGGTGCCGACCAGCCTGCGCTGGACACCGCACTGATCTGGGCAAAAAACGCCCCGGACGACCTTGAAGCGCAACGCGCCGCCGCCGTGCAACTGGCTCGCGCCGGGCGTTACGACGACTCCATGGTCTATATGGAGAAAGTCCTGCAGGGCAAGGGCGACACACATTTCGACTTCCTCGCGCTATCGGCCGCCGATACCGATCAGGAAACCCGCAACGGCCTGATGAAAAGTTTCGACCGTCTGCTGCAGCGCCACCCGAAGAACAGCCAGCTGATTTTCGGCAAGGCCCTGCTGCTGCAACAGGACGGCGACAATAAAGCCGCCCTGACACTGCTCGAAGACAACCCGCCGGAAGAAGGCGAGATTGCGCCGATCCTGCTGCGCGCGCGTCTGCTGCAAACCATGAATCGTGGCGACGAAGCCCTGCCGCTGTTGCGCAAAAGCATCAAGAAATACCCGGACGACAAACGCCTGCGCCTGACTTATGCGCGCACGCTGGTTGAACAGGACCGGATGGATGACGCCAAGGTCGAGTTCTCCACCCTCGTTCAGCAATACCCGGAAGACGACGAACTGCGTTATTCGCTGGCACTGGTGTGCCTGGAAGCCAAGGCCTGGGACGAGGCCAAGGGTTACTTGGAAGACCTGATCGCCCGGGAAAGCCACGTTGACTCGGCGCACCTCAACCTGGGGCGCATCGCTGAAGAACGCAACGACCCGCAGGGCGCGCTGATCGAATACGCGCAGGTCGGCCCTGGCAATGACTATCTGCCGGCGCAACTGCGTCAGGCAGACATTCTGATGAACAACGGCAAGACCGCTGAAGCCCAGAGCAAACTGGCGGCCGAGCGCGATGCCCAACCGGATTACGCGATCCAGCTGTATCTGATCGAATCCGAAACCCTGTCGGCCAACAAACAGGACGACAAGGCCTGGAAAACGCTGGATAAAGCCTTGCAGCAATACCCGGACGATCTGAATCTGCTCTACACCCGGGCCATGCTCGCGGAAAAACGCAATGATCTGGCACAGATGGAAAAAGACCTGCGCCTGATCATCAAGCGCGACCCGGACAACGCCATGGCGCTCAATGCGCTGGGCTATACCCTGTCCGATCGCACCACCCGCTACGCTGAAGCCAAGGCCCTGATCGAACAGGCGCACCAGATCAATCCGGAAGACCCGGCGGTACTCGACAGCCTCGGCTGGGTGAATTTCCGCATGGGCAATCTGGACGACGCCGAAAAATATCTGCGTCAGGCGCTCGAGCGTTTCCCGGACCACGAAGTCGCCGCGCACCTGGGCGAAGTTCTGTGGGTCAAGGGCAATCAGCGCGAGGCCAAGCAAGTCTGGGGCAAGTACCTCAAAGATCAGCCCGACAGCACCATCCTGCGCAGCACCATCAAGCGCCTGACCGGATCCGAGACTCTTTAACTCATGTTTTTGCGCCACGTTATTGTTTTCAGCTTCATCGCCCTGCTCGCCGGTTGCGCGGGCTTCGGCGCTCGCGAATCGGTCGAGGGCCACGGCAGTCCGGCTCAGTGGGCCGCGAACAAACAACAGCTGACCGGCCTCGACGGCTGGCAGATCGACGGCAAGATCGGCATTCGCGCACCGAAAGATTCCGGTAGCGGCACGCTGTTCTGGCTGCAACGCCAGGACTACTACGACATTCGCCTGTCCGGCCCGCTGGGTCGTGGCGCGGCACGTCTGACCGGGCGCCCGGGCAAGGTTTCGCTGGAAGTCGCCAATCAGGGCCGCTATGACTCCGAGTCACCGGAAGCGCTGCTCGAAGAGCAACTCGGCTGGAAGCTACCGGTGTCGAATCTGGCCTGGTGGGTCCGTGGCCTGCCGGCCCCCAGCAGCAAAAGCCGTCTGACCCTCGATAACGACAGTCGCCTGGCCAATCTGGAACAGGACGGCTGGAAGGTCGAGTACCTCAGCTACGCCGAGCAAAACGGTTACTGGCTGCCCGAGCGGATCAAGCTGCACGGCACCGATCTGGACGTGACGCTGGTAATCAAGACCTGGCAACCGCGTAAATTGGGGCAATAACGCATGACCGCTCCACGTCTGACGCTGCCATCGCCGGCCAAGCTCAACCTGATGCTGCACATTCTCGGTCGCCGGGCAGACGGCTATCACGAACTGCAGACGCTGTTTCAGTTCGTCGATTACGGCGACGAAATCACCTTCGCCGTGCGCGATGACGGCGTGATTCATCTGCACACCGAATTCGCTGGCGTGCCCCACGACAGCAACCTGATCGTGCGCGCGGCGAAAATGCTTCAGCAACAGTCCGGCTGCACACTCGGCATCGACATCTGGATCGACAAGGTGCTGCCCATGGGCGGCGGCATCGGTGGCGGCAGCTCGAATGCGGCGACCACCCTGCTCGGCCTCAATCACTTGTGGCAACTGGGCTGGGATGAAGATCGCCTCGCCGCGCTGGGCCTGTCGCTCGGCGCCGACGTGCCGGTTTTCGTCCGTGGTCACGCGGCTTTTGCCGAGGGCGTGGGCGAGAAACTGACCCCGGTCGACCCCGAAGAACCGTGGTATCTGGTGCTTGTGCCGCAAGTCTCTGTAAGTACGGCAGAAATTTTTTCCGATCCTTTGTTGACACGTAACACGCCGCCCATTAAAGTGCGCCCCGTTCCCGAGGGAAACAGTCGAAATGACTGCTTGCCGGTGGTTGCAAGGCGTTATCCAGAAGTACGTAACGCATTGGATTTGTTAGGTAAATTTACCGAAGCAAAACTCACCGGAACTGGAAGTTGTGTGTTTGGGGGCTTCCCAAGCAAAGCTGAAGCTGATAAAGTCTCGGCCCTTCTGACAGAGACCCTTACAGGGTTTGTAGCGAAAGGAAGCAACGTTTCGATGTTGCATCGCAAGCTGCAAAGTCTGCTCTAAAAGGAATCAAGTGCAAGGCACTTGAAGCAACAGATACAGGGGCGTCGCCAAGCGGTAAGGCAGCAGGTTTTGATCCTGCCATGCGTTGGTTCGAATCCAGCCGCCCCTGCCATTTTCTATACTCATCCAGGTTACCCTCAGCCTCTAGGTACTGCGCGTGTCCAAGATGATGGTCTTTACGGGGAACGCTAACCCCGATCTGGCTCGGCGTGTTGTACGTCAGCTGCATATCCCTCTCGGTGACATCTCTGTCGGTAAATTCTCCGACGGCGAAATTACTGCCGAGATCAATGAAAACGTTCGCGGTAAAGACGTTTTCATTATTCAGCCGACTTGCGCTCCGACCAACGATAACCTGATGGAACTGGTAGTGATGGCTGATGCCTTCCGCCGCTCCTCGGCTACTCGTATTACTGCTGTTATTCCTTATTTTGGTTATGCCCGTCAGGATCGCCGTCCGCGTTCCGCACGTGTGGCTATCAGCGCGAAAGTCGTTGCTGACATGCTTACCGTAGTCGGCATCGACCGTGTTCTCACGGTTGATCTGCATGCTGACCAGATTCAGGGCTTCTTCGATATTCCGGTAGATAACATCTACGGCTCCCCGGTTCTGGTGGATGACATTGAAGATCAGCGCTTCGAAAACCTGATGATCGTGTCCCCGGACATTGGTGGCGTCGTGCGTGCACGGGCTGTTGCCAAATCCCTGGGCGTGGATCTCGGGATCATCGACAAACGCCGTGAGAAAGCCAATCACTCTGAAGTGATGCATATCATCGGTGATGTCGAAGGGCGTACCTGCATTCTGGTCGATGACATGGTCGATACCGCCGGCACTCTGTGCCACGCGGCCAAGGCCCTGAAAGAACATGGCGCAGCCAAGGTCTTTGCCTACTGCACACACCCTGTGCTGTCGGGTCGGGCCATCGAGAATATCGAAAATTCCGTGCTGGACGAGCTGGTGGTGACTAACACCATCCCGCTGTCCGCTGCAGCACAAGCCTGTGCACGTATCCGTCAACTGGATATCGCACCGGTTGTTGCCGAAGCGGTTCGCCGCATCAGCAATGAAGAATCGATCAGCGCGATGTTCCGTTAAGGGCCCTGCCCTTCTCGAAATGTCTCGTTGACGAAAAGCGCCCCGCCCCGGCATTCCTGTCGGGGCGGGGCTTTTTTGCCCATACCGTGTTTGGCGCTGGTCGCAAACGCCACTCGGTCATGGCTATTTTGGAGATACAAAATGAACGATTTTACTCTGAATGCTGAAGTGCGTTCCGACCTGGGGAAAGGTGCGAGCCGCCGCCTGCGTCGTCTCGCCGCTCTGGTTCCAGCTGTTGTTTACGGTGGCGACAAAGCCCCTGAATCCATCAGCATGCTGGCCAAAGAAGTTGCCAAACTGCTCGAAAACGAAGCGGCTTACAGCCACATCATCGAGCTGAACGTTGGTGGCAAGAAACAAAACGTCGTCATCAAAGCCCTGCAACGTCACCCGGCCAAAGGCCACGTGATGCACGCTGACTTCGTACGCGTTGTAGCTGGCCAGAAACTGACCGCTATCGTTCCTGTGCACTTCATCAACGAAGCTGCTCCAGTGAAGAAAGGCGGCGAAATCTCGCACGTTGTTGCCGAGATCGAAGTTTCCTGCCTGCCAAAAGACCTGCCTGAGTTCATCGAAGTCGACCTGGCTGACGCTGAAATCGGCACCATCGTTCACCTGTCGGACCTCAAAGCTCCTAAAGGTGTCGAGTTCGTTGCTCTGGCACACGGCGATGACAAGGCAGTAGCCAACGTCCACGCTCCACGTGTTGCTCCAGAAGCTACCGAAGAAGGCGCAGCAGAGTAATTTCACTCTGTTCGTCGGAGTGAGTGAAACATCGCGGACTGGAACGTAGCGAGAAAGCGGGCGAGAACGCGGAGTTTACATTCATGGTAAATGAGCAATTTTCGTCCACTTTCGCCGCCTTCACTGCTTGCGGCGATGTTATCCACCACTCCAAGGAAGGGCCCCTATCGTGACTGCCATCAAACTGATCGTTGGCCTGGGAAATCCAGGCGCTGAATACGAACAGACCCGGCATAACGCAGGGGCCCTTTTTGTTGAGCGCATCGCTGCCGCGCAAGGTGTGAACCTTGTGGCCGATCGCAAATATTTCGGCCTGACCGGGCGCTACTCGCATCAGGGTCAGGATGTTCGTCTGCTGATTCCCACCACCTACATGAACCGCAGCGGCCAGGCCGTGGCGGCACTCGCCGGTTTCTTCCGCATCAAGCCTGAAGAAATCCTGGTGGCGCACGACGAACTCGACCTGCCTCCGGGCGTCGCCAAGCTCAAACAGGGCGGCGGCCATGGCGGTCACAACGGGTTGCGCGACATCATTGCGCAACTGGGCAATCAGAATACTTTCTACCGCCTGCGGCTTGGCATCGGCCACCCGGGCGTCGCCAGTATGGTTTCAAATTTCGTCCTGGGTCGTGCGCCACGCGCCGAACAGGAAAAACTCGATGCCAGCATCGACTTTGCCCTCGGCGTGCTGCCGGATATCCTCGCCGGTGAATGGAACCGCGCGATGAAAAACCTGCACAGCCAGAAGGCCTGACTCTAATCCGAGGGGAAACACCATGGGATTCAATTGCGGCATCGTCGGCCTGCCTAACGTCGGCAAGTCCACCCTGTTCAACGCCCTGACCAAATCCGGTATCGCGGCCGAGAACTTCCCCTTCTGCACCATCGAGCCGAACAGCGGCATCGTGCCGATGCCGGATCCACGTCTGGAAGCCCTGGCGGCCATTGTCAATCCGAAGCGCATCCTGCCGACCACCATGGAATTCGTCGACATCGCAGGCCTGGTGGCCGGCGCCTCGAAAGGTGAAGGTCTGGGCAACAAGTTCCTGGCCAACATCCGCGAAACCGACGCCATCGCTCACGTGGTGCGCTGCTTCGAAGACGACAACGTGATCCACGTTTCCAACAGCGTCGACCCGAAGCGCGACATCGAAATCATCGACCTGGAACTGATCTTCGCCGACCTCGACAGCTGCGAGAAGCAACTGCAGAAAGTCGCGCGCAACGCCAAGGGCGGTGACAAGGACGCAGTCGTTCAGAAAGCTCTGCTTGAGCAACTGATCGCGCACTTCACCGAGGCCAAGCCTGCGCGCAGCCTGATGAAGAACATGAGCGCTGACGAAAAGTCGGTGATCAAGGGCTTCCACCTGCTGACCACCAAACCGGTCATGTACATCGCCAACGTCGCTGAAGACGGTTTCGAGAACAACCCGCACCTGGACGTGGTCAAGGCCATCGCCGAAGAAGAAGGCGCCATGGTCGTTCCGGTGTGCAACAAGATCGAAGCGGAAATCGCCGAGCTCGATGACGGCGAAGAGAAAGACATGTTCCTCGAGGCCTTGGGCCTGGAAGAGCCTGGCCTGAACCGCGTGATCCGCGCCGGCTACGAAATGCTGCACCTGCAGACCTACTTCACCGCCGGTGTCGAAGAAGTCCGCGCCTGGACCGTCCGCGTCGGTGCCACTGCACCACAAGCTGCTGGCGTGATCCACACCGACTTCGAGAAAGGCTTCATCCGCGCCGAAGTCATCGCCTACAACGACTTCATCCAGTACAAGGGCGAAGCCGGTACCAAGGAAGCCGGTAAATGGCGCCTGGAAGGCAAGGACTACATCGTCAAAGACGGCGACGTGATGCACTTCCGCTTCAACGTGTAAGCGACACGCCCAAGAAAAAGCCGCGTTTGATACGCGGCTTTTTTGTGCCTGACAGATTTGTTTGCAACACCACCAATCCCCCTGTGGGAGCGGGCTTGCTCGCGAAGGCGATGTGTCAGCCACATTAATATCGACTGATATACCGCCTTCGCGAGCAAGCCCGCTCCCACAGTTGGAATTGTGTAGGTCAGGTTTTTTTGGTGCGCGGCAAGAAAATCGCCAACACCCCGAACAACGGCAAAAACGAGCACAGGAAATACACGTACTCGATACCGTGTACATCCGCCAGATGCCCAAGCAGCGCCGCGCCAATCCCGCCAAACCCGAACATCAAGCCGAAGAACACCCCGGCGATCATCCCGACATTACCCGGCACCAGTTCCTGCGCGTAAACCACGATCGCCGAGAACGCCGAAGCCAGAATGAAGCCGATCACCACGCTGAGGACAGTGGTCCAGAACAGATCGACGTGCGGCATTAGCAACGTGAACGGCGCCACGCCGAGGATCGAAAACCAGATCACCGCCTTACGCCCGATCTTGTCGCCGATCGGCCCGCCAAAGAACGTCCCCGCCGCCACCGCGCCGAGAAACAGGAACAGGTGCAGTTGCGAGCTGGCCACCGACAGGTCGAACTTCTCGATCAGGTAGAACGTGAAATAGCTGGTGAGGCTGGCCATGTAGAAATACTTGGAGAACACCAGCAGACCGAGCACCACCAGCGCACTGATCACTCTGCCCTTCGACAACCCGTGAGTCGCCGCCTGACCGGCCTTGAGTTTGAACAGGTTCAGGTGATGGGCATACCAGCGGCTGATGCGATACAGCACGAACAGCGCAAACACCGCGAACAAGCCAAACCACGCCACGTTGCCCTGACCGAACGGAATAATGATCGCCGCCGCCAGCAACGGGCCGAACGCGGAACCGGCGTTACCACCGACCTGGAAGGTCGATTGCGCCAGACCAAAGCGTCCGCCCGAGGCCAACCGCGCGATCCGCGAAGCCTCGGGATGAAAGGTCGAGGAGCCGATACCGATCAGCGCCGCCGCCAGCAGAATCAACGGGAAACTGCCGACCATCGACATCATCACGATGCCGATCAGCGTGCAAACCGAACCTGCCGGCAATAGCCACGGTTTCGGATGGCGGTCAGTGTGATAACCGACCCACGGCTGCAACAGCGACGCGGTCAATTGGAAGGTCAGCGTGATCAGGCCGACCTGGGTGAAGCTCAAGCCATAGTTGGCTTTGAGCATCGGATAGATCGACGGCAGCACCGACTGAATCAGGTCGTTGATCAAATGCGCCAGCGCCACCGCGCCGATGATACGCATCACCAACGGGCTGCTTTGGGGGGGAGCGGACGCCGAGGCAGCGGCGGTCTGAGCGTTGCTGATAGCCATGAAAGTTTCCGTACAGCAGATGGGTGCACGCAGGCAGGTGCGTCAATGTGCCATTTTTCGGTGCGCCAGCGCCATCCCCTTAGCCAGCTAACTAACTGACTGACCGTCGCACGCGAAGTGATAGCGCAACGCCATGGTCTGAATCTTGCCTTGCTTCTCCCCTCGAACGCGGCGGCCTTACAAAGGCCTCCGAGAATGGGAAGTTTCGCTACAGAGCCGGCCTACAGAGCGGGCGAGAGTGAACTTTCGGGGCCTTTTAGCAGGGCACGACATCGAGGTCGCACGACCGTGATGCACGCCAATGGTGCGTGATGTCCAGAGGAGTCATGAGGCATGCAGGCTTTCTTGTCACCGGGGATCAAATTGCTGGGGCGGTTTGGATTCGCGCGTAAATTCCAGCTGTTGTTTCTGCTGTTCATTCTGCCGTTGGCCGGCAGCCTGTTGATGATCGGCCAGGACTATCGCGACAAGCTCAATCTGATTTCCGGCGAACGCGCCGGCGTACGCCAGTTGCTCAGCCTTGATGCGCTGGACAACCTGCTCGCCGCCCAGCGTGACCGCGCCGCCCGTTGGCGCGCCACCGAAACCAATCGCCAGCCAACCCCGGCCACCCTCGCCGCCATGGCTGCGTTTGACGCGGTGCAACCAGCCGTCCAGCAAGCCACCAGTGATTTGGGCAACGCGCTGAAAAATGAAGGTGCCGAAGGCGAAACCCTCGCCCGCTATCAAGCCCTGCAAACCGCGCTCGGTGGTCTGGATTCGAAAAGCCTGAGCAGCGTCGGTTGGTGGCCGGACGGTTACGATCGTTTCACCAACGCCCTCAGCGCCCTGCAAGCCTTGCGCGAGCAGATCGTCATGGACAACCGCCTGACGTTGGCGCCATGGCTGGAAACCTATCTGCTGACGCAGATATCCACGCAACACGCACCGGATCTGATCGAGCGTGTGGGTCGCCTCGCCGCCGTCGGCCAGGCTTCGGTGGTCTCGGGACAATTCACCCTGCAAAGCCGCTTGCAGCTGCGTGACTTGCGCGGCCGCATCGGCGACGCCCGCGAGCAGCTTGTCAAAACGGCAGGCCTGCTCGAAGCGCGCCTGCCGAGCGATCTGCAAACCTGGGCCGGTCAATACCACGACAGCCTCAAGCGTCTGGACGCTGGGCTGAAGGTGCTGGATGACGGCGTGTTCGGCGGCAGCATTACCCTCAAGCCTGAAGACTTCGAACGCAGCCTCGATGCTCTGCTGGGTGATCTCGCGTCGTTGCGCCAGCAATCACTGCTGTCACTGGATCAGCGCCTGGACGCTTACCACGCCTCGGCGATTCGCCAGTTCATCGTGGTCGCCGCCGTGTTCGGTTGCCTGCTGCTGGCGGCGCTGTATCTGTTCGTCTGCCTGCAGGCTTCGATCCGCCGCAGCGCCAGCGGCATTACTCTGCTGGCCGAGGCCCTGCGTGACGGCAATCTCAGCCTGCAAGTGCCGGTGGTGGGCCGCGATGAGCTGGCGGCGATCAGCACCGCGCTCAACGTTGCCGTGGTGCAACTGCGCGCGAGCATGCTCGGGGTCGATCACGAAACCTCGCAACTGAGTCACGCGGTGCGCAGCCTCAACGATCATTCGAGCGGCGCGCTGAGCGAAGTCGAAGCGCAGCAGTTGCAGATCAGCCAGATCGCCGCCGCTGCCACGCAACTGGCCGCCACTTCGCAAGGTGTGGCGCAGAGTTGCGAACAGGCGTCCGGCAGCGCCCAGCACACCCGGCGCATCGCCGCCGACAGCAGCCGCGACAGCCAGCGCACCACGGCGAGCATTCAGCAGCTCAATCAACGCCTTAACGAAACCGCAGCGGCACTCGGTCGAGTCAGCGAACAGGGCCAGCAGATTCAACTGGTGGTCGACACCATTCGTGGCGTCGCCGAGCAGACCAATCTGTTGGCGCTCAATGCCGCAATTGAGGCGGCACGGGCCGGCGAACAGGGACGCGGCTTTGCCGTGGTCGCCGATGAAGTGCGCAGCCTGTCGCAGCGCACCCAGTCATCGACCGCGCAGATTGCCGGCACCGTCGACAGCTTGCGCGCCACGGTCAACGAAGCGGTGAGCCTGATGGAGGCCGCGTGCGGCCAGGCACAATCGGATGCTGAAGCCGTGACCGGTCTTGGTGAACGTCTTGGTGAAATCGCCAGCGCGGTGCAAAGTGTCACTGACACCTTGGCGCAGATCGCCACCGCCGTTGAGGAACAGGCGAGCACCGCCGATGAAGTCAGCGGCAATATCCAGCAGGTCGATCAGGCGGCGATGCGTTTGCTTGAAGGTGCGCGGGCGGTGAACCTCGCAGCGGACACGCTGAGCCAAGGCAGCCATGCGTTGAGCGCCAATACCGCGAGATTCCAGCTGCGTTGACGCCCTGCCCGCCCCCGATTTCCGGGGTCGGAGGATAAGCGGTTGAAAATAAGAAGAAATATTTTAAATTTACGCTTGACGCTTTTCCATTTCAGGGGAATAATGCGCGCCACTTGGCTACATAGCTCAGTTGGTTAGAGCATAGCATTCATAATGCTGGGGTCCGGGGTTCAAGTCCCTGTGTAGCCACCAAGTACTAAAAACGGCTTACCGAAAGGTAGGCCGTTTTTTTATGCCTCGAGAAAACCGTCATCTGTGGTGAGGAGATTGATCTCCTCGCCACAATGCCAGGCCCGACCTATTCAGGTCTGCTCTGCCGACAAGGCTATCAGCCCCTTCGCCCAGATCTGCCGAGTGCGCAACCCGACCATCGCCCGCCAATCCGGATCGGCCGGATAGAACTGCTCCAGCAGTTTCAACTTGATCGCCCGCCCCGTCGCATCCAGCGGATCGCCATGCAGATGCAACCAGTGATCATCGCGCAAATAACGATGCACCTCCGGCCCCGGATACGTCCCGCATTCGATCACGAACGGCATCAGTTGCACGCCCGGCAACGCACTGAGCAATGCCTGTGAGGTGTAGCCGGTAGCCGTCGCGGCGACACCGGTTTCGCTCAACGTTTCGGCGCCGGTGTGCAAGGTGTACAACCATGGGCCGTAGATCGACTGTGCTTGCGCCAACGCCGGATAAGGCGCCTGGGTGATGGTCAGCAACATCGGATGACCGTATTCGCCGGCGCCGGTGTGCAGGTCGAAACACATCACGGTTTCCGCGCCCGCCAGATGCGCGTCGATGATCTGGTGCAGCGTGCGATTCGACCAGCTCGGCGCGCGGCCGCCGTAGAACAGACCATCGGGGTGACTGTGCTGACCGCCCTCGACTATCGACATCACCGCCGGCCAGCCGTGTTCGGCAATCTGTGCGTCGAGCAAAGCGTCGGCGCGCTGACGCTCGGGGCCGTGCAACTCGGTGCAGGCGTAGATCTCGTGCAGCGTGGCGTAGGCGCGGTTGTCCGGCAACGGCCCGGTGAAATCCAGGTGATTGCGGTTGAGGTCGATGTTGTCTTCGTTGACCCGCCGCAGCCACGCGGTGCCCCACGGGTTGATCAGGTGGATCATCACTACCGCGACATCCTTGGGCAGCGAGCCCGGCACGAAAGTCTTCAGCCAGTCGATCTGGCAATCCGAACCGTAATAGCCCTCAACTCCGTGAGTGCCGCTGAGCGCCACCAGCCGGCGCTTTGCCTGCGGATCACCGAGCACCGCGACATCAGTGCTCAGCGGTTCGCCGAAAGGGCCACAGCGCGGATGGGCGTAGGAGGTGAGCGTGGCGCCAGCGGCGTTGGTGGCGGCAAGAAACCGTTCACGTTGATCGCGGTAGCTGGATTCGGTGGGGAACTCGCTGTGCATGCGTCGCCTCTTGTTGGTTTTGTATTTGTGGGAGCGAGCTTGCTCGCGAAAGCGATTGTGCATTCAACATTTTGGTTGCCTGACACGCCGCATTCGCGAGCAAGCTCGCTCCCACAGGGGCTTTGTTTCAGTTCGATGAGTTTGACGTTGACCCTAGCGAATATCCGCCCGGAAAAGAAAGACAAAAATGCCCGCCGGTTTGCGTCGCGACCGAGCGGTCGATAAAGTCCGTCAGACCTTTCACCCCACGGACGGAGAGCCCCACGTGTTTCCAGCCCTGCCCCTGAGCCGCTTTCGCCTGCCTGCCCTGACGCTGATCATCAGCGCCCTGACCCTCACCGCGTGCAACGCCCCGCCCTCCTCGACCTTGCCGCTGGCGCCGGAAGCCGCTTCCGGTTACCGCACCGACCTGCAGACCCGTCACGCCAGTAAACACATGGCCGCTGCCGCCAATCCACTGGCCGCCGAGGCCGGGCGCGAGATGCTGCGCAAGGGTGGTTCGGCCATCGACGCGGCGATTGCCATGCAAGCAGTGCTGACTCTGGTAGAACCGCAATCCTCCGGGATCGGTGGCGGTGCGATGATTGTGTTGTGGGACGGCAAACAGGTGCGCACCTACGACGGACGTGAAACCGCCCCGGCGGGTGCCACCGAGAAGCTGTTCCTGCAGGCCGACGGCAAACCGATGCCATTCCCGCAGGCGCAGATCGGCGGGCGCTCGGTGGGTACTCCGGGCGTGCTGCGTGCGCTGGAAATGGCACACAAACAACACGGTCGCCTGCCGTGGGCCACGCTGTTCGAGCCGGCGATCAAACTCGCCGAGCAGGGCTTTGCGATTTCACCGCGCCTGCATTCGCTGCTGGAATCCGACCCGGTGATCCGTAAATCGCCGGACATGGCCGCCTACTTCCTCAACCGCGACGGCAGCGTCAAAGCCGTCGGCACCCGTCTGCAAAACCCGGCATTGGCCGCCGTGCTCAAGCGCATCGCCACCGAAGGTCCGGACGCGCTGTACAAAGGTCCGATCGCCGAAGAGATCGTCGCCAAGGTGCAGGGCCACGCCAATCCCGGCAGCCTGTCACTGAATGATCTTCAGCGCTATCAGGCCAAAGAGCGCGCGCCGCTGTGCACCGACTACAAACGCTGGCAGGTCTGCGGTATGCCGCCGCCGTCGTCGGGCGGGATCGCCGTGGCGCAGATTCTCGGCACCTTGCAGGCGCTGGAAAGCCGCGACCCGCGTCTGTCGCTGACACCGCTCAAACCTGTGAAAACCAACAAACCGGCCGGTATCGAACCCGATCCCCAAGCCGTGCACCTGATCGCCGAAGCCGAACGCCTGGCCTACGCCGACCGCGCGCAATACGTGGCCGATACCGACTTCGTTCCGGTGCCGGTCAAAGGCCTGGTCGACCCGGGTTACCTCGCCAGCCGCGCCAGCCTGATCGGCGAGCGCAGCATGGGCAGCGCCAAGCCGGGCACACCGCCGGGCGTGCAAGTGGCCTACGCCCCGGATCGCTCGCCGCTGCGCATCTCCACCTCGCAAGTGGTCGCCGTGGATGATCTGGGCGGCGCGGTGTCGATGACCACCACCATCGAAGCGGCATTCGGCTCACATCTGATGGTTCAGGGCTTTTTGCTGAACAATCAGATGACCGACTTCTCGTTCATCCCCGAAGAGCACGGGCAGAAAGTCGCCAACCGCGTCGAACCCGGCAAACGCCCACGCTCGTCGATGGCGCCGACGCTGATCTTCGACCGCAACAGCGGCGAATTCCTCGCCAGCGTCGGCTCGCCGGGCGGCTCGCAGATCATCGAATACGTGGCCAAGACCACCGTCGGCCTGCTCGACTGGAACCTCGACCCGCAAAGCGCCATCAGCCTGCCCAACTTCGGCAGCCGCAACGGCCCGACCGAACTGGAACAAGGCCAGTTCAGTCCGGCGCTGATTCAAGCGTTGAAAGACAAGGGACATGTTGTGAATGAAATCGACATGACCAGCGGCACGCAGGCGATCGTGCGGATCAAGGATGCGCAAGGGAAAGCCTCGCTGGAAGGTGGCGCGGATCCACGGCGTGAGGGGGAAGCGTTGGGGGATTGAGATTACGCAGGAAAAAACAAAAGGCTTACCGCGAGGTAAGCCTTTTTTGTGCCTTGTAAATTGTGCTCCTCTGCCGCAAGAGGCTAGCTAATCAAACCGGCAGGATTTTACCGTCCACCGCATCGCCAATCGTCAGGAAATGCCCGCCGGCCACGTGGTGCAGCGTGCGCAAGCCATCATGCCCGTCGAAATGCCAGCGCCCGTCGCTGAACACCCGCTCATCCGCCTGAGCGGCGATGACTTCGGCGAGGAACAGGTCGTACTGCTCGTGGTTGCGCGGCTCCGGCAGCAAGCGGCATTCGAGCCAGGCCACGCAGCCTTCGAGCAGAGGCGCCTCGACGGTTTCACCAGCGAAGGTTTGCAGGCCATAAGCCTGAAACTTGTCCTGCCCCTGATTCTGCTGGATCTCCAGACCCGAGGTATTGCCGACGGTTTGCACGATGTCAGCCTGATTGACGCACGGCACGTTGAGCACAAAAGTGCCGGACGCTTCGAGCAACTGGCGGGTCCAGGTGGACTTGTCGAGGACGACCGCAACTTTCGGCGGTTCGAAATCCAGCGGCATCGCCCACGCGGCGGCCATGATGTTGCGCTGGCCGTCATGGGCAGCGCTGACCAGCACGGTCGGCCCGTGATTGAGCAGACGATAGGCTTTGTTCAGGGGCACCGGGCGGCGGTGGGAAGCACTCATGGGGATCTGCTCCGGGGAAAAAGGAACAGATTGTAGCGCCAGACCACAGAAAGAAGGCGGATGAAAAACCTGTGGGAGCGAGCTTGCTCGCGAAGGCGATAGGTCAGTTACATCAATGTTGAATGACACACCGCATTCGCGAGCAAGCTCGCTCCCACATGGGATCAATGGAGATTAGTTAGAGAGTTGATTGGCAAACTGGCCGACCGCATCCACCACTTTCTGCGCGCCGTCCTGGATCTCGACGATCACCGTGCCCGCTTCCGCCGCCAGTGCCAGGCCCTGTTCAGCCTGAAGCTTGCCATCGGTCATCAGGGCCACGGCGTTACGCGCCATTTCCTGGTTCTGTCGCACCACAGTGACGATCTCTTCGGTCGCCTGACTGGTGCGCGAGGCCAGTTGCCGCACTTCGTCGGCAACCACCGCAAAGCCCCGGCCCTGTTCGCCGGCACGAGCCGCTTCGATGGCGGCGTTGAGCGCCAGCAGGTTGGTCTGTTCGGCAATGCCGCTGATGGTTTTGACGATGGTACCGATCACCTGCGACTGCTCGTTCAGTGCCTCGATGCCCTCACCAGCCGCCTGCATGTGGCGCGACAGATCACGCATCACATTCACTGCCTCGGTGACCACCGTAGTGCCACGTTGAGCGGTGCTGTCGGTTTGCTGCGAAGTGCTGTAGGCAATGCTGGCCGCGTCGGCTACCGCTTGTTCGCGATTGACCTGATCGGTGATCACCGTGGCGAATTTCACCACTTTGTACAGTTTGTTGTTGGCATCGACCACCGGGTTGTAGGACGCCTCCAGCCACACCGTACGACCATGGCTGTCGACCCGCTTGAAGCGGTTGGCGACAAACTCGCCGTTGTTCAGGCGACGCCAGAAATTCTGGTACTCGGCGCTGTTGTACTCCTCGGGCGTACAGAACATCCGGTGATGTTTGCCTTTGATCTGCGCCAGGCTGTAACCCATGCCATGCAGAAAGCGCTCGTTGGCATTGAGCACGTTGCCATTGAGGTCGAACTCGATCACAGCCGTCGAACGCACCAGCGCGCCGATCAGGTTTTCGTGTTCGCGGGAGGCTTCAATGGTGCGGGTCAGGTCGCTGGAGAAGATCGAGAAATGCTTGATCCGCCCGTCCGAAGAGCGCACCGGCTGCACGATGGAGCGCAGCCACGCCTCTTCGCCATTACCACGCAACAGGCGCACGGCTCCGGCGAAATGCTCGCCACGGGTGAGTGCGGCCTTGAAACGGTGATGAAAGTCGTCGGCCTTCACGTGCGCCGGAACGATATCTTCAATGGCGCGCCCCACCAGATCCTGGCTCTTGTAGAGCATCTCGCCAAGGAAGTTCTGATTGACCGACTGAATCCGGCCATCAGGTTCCAGAGTCAGCACCAGCATCTCGCTTTCCAGGCTTTCCTTCACCTGCAGCAGGCTGGAGAGTTCTTCACGAAGAGTGGCCAGCTCTTGCTTGAGGCGTTTGTTGAACATGGGGAAATACCGATAGGCAGGGTAGAAAGCGGGATGCAGCTTAACCATCGGCCTTGGAAAACTTTTCTGAAGAGCGTTTGAGACCGGCCAGTCAAAAATAATCCCGCCGGGCTTTTACTCCTATCGATCACTCCACTGAGCCGTTACAAAAGCCGCCGCTCTGGCCCGGCCACTTCAGGTATTCTCAGGTCAAATTGCAACAACATGTTGCAGGTATCCGCCCGATAAGGAGTGCCGTTTTGGATTTATCGACCGCTGCCTGGATGATGCATGACACCCGCCTGATTCTTTGCTGCCTGCTGGCGATTGCGACGATTATCGTGTTGATCAGCGCCACCAAACTTCCACCTTTTCTCTCGATCCTGATCGGCACTTTTATTGCCGGTGTCGGCGCCGGTCTGCCGCCAGAGGATGTAGCGAAGGCGTTCAGCAAAGGCGCCGGGGCGATTCTCGGAGAAGCGGGGATCATCATTGCCCTGGGTTCGATGCTTGGCGCACTGATGGCCGAGTCCGGCGCTGCCGACCGTATCGCCTCGACGCTGCTCGGGCTGGGCAAAGGCAAGTCCCTGCCGTGGGTCATGGCGTTGGTGGCGATGGTGATCGGCCTGCCGCTGTTCTTCGAAGTGGGGCTGGTGATGATGGTGCCGATCATCTTCGTCATGGCCCGCCGCTCGGGTCAGCCATTGTTGAAAATTGCGATTCCGGCGCTGGCCGGGATGACCACCCTGCATGCCCTGATGCCGCCGCATCCCGGGCCGCTGATCGCGGTCAGCGCATTGCATGCCGACCTTGGGCTGACCATGTTGCTGGGCTTCAGCATCGCGATCCCGGCCGTGATTCTGGCGGGGCCGATCTACGGCAACTGGCTGTCGAAACGCATGCACGTCGATGAGCCGGCAGAGCTCGGCGCACTGTTCAGCGCCCCGCCGAAAGCGCCGCGCCAGCCGAGTTTCGGCCTGTCGCTGCTGATCATTCTGTTGCCGGTGCTACTGATGCTCGGCAGCACCTTGGCCAAAGTCGCGATGCCCCCCGAAAGCAGCGTCGCCCTGACCCTGAAGTTCCTCGGCGAACCGTTGGTGGCGCTGGGCATTGCGGTGATGGCGGCGGTGATCTGCCTCGGTTGGGCCAACGGCATGCCGCGCGAGCAAGTCGGCGGCACGCTGCGCAAAAGCCTGGCGCCGATTGCCGTGTTGCTGCTGACGATTGGTGCCGGCGGCGGCTTGAAGCAGACCTTGCTGGATGCCGGCGTCAGCCAGACCATCAGCAAAGTCGCCGAAGGCGCGCACATGCCGTACCTGCTGCTGGCCTGGCTGATTGCCGTGGCACTGCGTCAGGCCACCGGCTCGGCGACAGTCGCGACCACGACGACGGCGGGGATTCTGGCGCCGATGATGGCGGGGCTCGCCGCGACGCAAAGCTCACTGGTGGCGCTGGCGATTGGCGCCGGCTCCGTGTTCTTCTGCCACGTGAATGACGCCGGCTTCTGGATGGTTCGCGAGTACTTTGGCTTGCAACTCAAACAGACCATCTGGGTCTGGTCGATCCTGCAAACCATTGTCTCGGTGGTGGGACTGGTCGGGACGTTGCTGTGGTGGCACTGGCTGACCTGATCAGCCTTCAGGAACAGGGCGCCACCGAACGGCGCCCGACACCGGGCATGCGCACACCGAAGTAAGCCGCGCTGACGATGCCAACCGCCCCCATCACCGCACAGAACATTACGCAGATCCACGGACTCCAAGGCATCAGACCGATCAGCAACAGCGGTGTGATGCTCGCCCACGCGGCGTAGGCAATGTTGTAGGTGAAGGAGATGCCCGACACGCGAATCCGCGCCGGAAACAATCCGACCATCACCGACGGCACCGCGCCGACCACACCACAGGCCAGACCGGCGATGGCGTATGCCAGACCCACCCAGTTGCCGCCCGTGATCAAACAGCTGTAAAGCACGCCAACGCCCAATGGCAGCAGCAGGCTATAAAGCATGACCGTGCGCCAGGCACCGATGCGATCGACCAGCAGCCCGGCAATCACACAGCCGATGTTGAGGAAGACGATGCCCAACGCGCTCAGGGCAAAGGTGTGACTGGCGCTCATGCCGAAGGTTTTCTGCATCATGGTCGGGGTGATGACCACGAACACCACCACCGCCGACGTCAGCACACAGGTCAGCAGCATCGCCGGCAACATCGCCAGACGATGCTCGCGCAGCACCGTGCGCAGCGGCAGTTCGACCCGCGCTTCACGCTGGGCTTCCATGGCCATGAACACCGGGGTTTCGCTCAACCAGCGGCGCAGGTAGACACCGATCACGCCGAACACACCACCGAGCAGGAACGGATACCGCCAGGCGTAATCAAGGATTTCTGCCGGGGTGAACACTTGTGCGAGGAACGTGGCGGTCAGCGCGCCGATCAGGTAACCGAAGGTCAGTCCGGCCTGCAGGAAGCCCAATGCATAACCGCGATGCCCGGCAGGCGCGTGCTCGGCGACGAACACCCAGGCGCTCGGCACTTCGCCGCCGACCGCCGCGCCTTGCAGGATGCGCAGCGCCAGCAACAGCAGCGGTGCGAAATAACCGATCTGGGCATAAGTCGGCATGATCCCGATCAGCAAGCACGGCAGCGCCATCATCAGGATGCTCAGACTGAAAACCTTTTTCCGGCCCAGACGATCGGCGAAATGCGCCATCAGAATTCCGCCCAGCGGGCGCGCCAGATAACCGGTGACAAAGATCCCGAAGCTTTGCAGCAGACGCAGCCACTCGGGCATTTCCGGCGGGAAGAACAACTGGCTGAGGGTCAGGGCGAAGAACACGAAAATGATGAAATCGTAGATCTCCAGCGCCCCGCCGAGGGCCGCAAGACCGAGGGTCTTGTAGTCGGAGCGGCTGAACGGCGCCGGTCGGGCTGTGGATTGGGCAGTCATGGCAAAGAACTCTGGCAGGCAAAAAACCAAGGCGCCCATGGTCTACGCAAATCTGCCTGGGGACAACCCGTTAGACCATAGTCCCGGTTTCGCAAAACCAGCTCACAAAACAGCCAGGCTTGATTTACTGTTTAGACCAGTCTCCAGCCGCACCTGGTGAAAACCTGTGGGAGCGGACTTGCTCGCGAATGCGCTGTGTCAGCCAAATCAGCGTCGACTGACACACCGCATTCGCGAGCAAGCCCGCTCCCACCCAAAGCACTCAGCGTGCTGCAGACCCACAATAACCATAAAAATCCGAGGTACTCCCTGTGGCCGTTGATATCGAAGATAGCCGCTCTGCGCGCTTTGCCTTGCGCTGTTCAAGCTTTGCCGAACGCTGGTTCCCCGACTCCTGGGTATTCGCCGCACTGGCGGTGATCATTGTCGCGCTGGCCACTTTGGCCATGGGCGCCAAACCCACCGATGCCGCGATGGCCTTCGGCGACGGGTTCTGGAGCCTGATCCCGTTCACCATGCAAATGGCCTTCGTGGTGATTGGCGGCTACGTCGTCGCCAGTTCGCCGCCAGCGGTCAAACTGATCGACAAACTGGCGCGCATCCCGAAAAACGGCCGCTCTGCCGTGGCCTGGGTCGCGCTGATCTCGATGGTCGCCTCGCTGCTGAACTGGGGCCTGTCGCTGGTGTTCGGCGGTTTGCTGGTGCGCGCCCTCGCCCGCCGCACCGATCTGAAAATGGATTACCGCGCGGCCGGTGCGGCGGCGTATCTGGGCCTGGGCGCGGTCTGGGCGCTGGGCCTGTCCTCATCGGCGGCGCAGTTGCAGGCCAACCCGGCCAGCCTGCCGCCGGCGATCCTGTCGATCACCGGGGTGATTCCGTTCACGCAGACCATCTTCCTCTGGCAATCCGGCGCCATGCTGCTGGCGCTGATCGTGATTTCGATCATCGTCGCCTACGCCACCGCGCCCGGCCCGAACTCTGCGCGCGACGCCAAGGATTGTGGCATCGACCCGGCGTTCAACCTGCCACCGCTGCAACCGCGTACCCGGCCCGGCGAATGGCTGGAGCACAGTCCGCTGCTGATCATTCTGCTGGTGTTGCTGGCGGCCGGTTGGCTGTTCCACGAGTTCTCGAGCAGACCGGCGATCACCGCGATTTCCGGGCTCAACACCTATAACTTCCTGTTCATCATGCTCGGCGCCCTGCTGCACTGGCGGCCACGCAGCTTCCTCGATGCGGTGGCCCGGGCGGTGCCGACCACCACTGGCGTGCTGATCCAGTTCCCGTTGTACGGCTCGATCGCCGCGCTGCTGACCACGGTCAAAGGCGCCGATGCGCAGACGCTGGCGCATCACATCTCGACCTTCTTCGTCAGCATCGCCTCCCACGACACCTACGCGTTGCTGATGGGCGTGTACTCGGCGATTCTCGGCTTCTTCATCCCGTCCGGCGGCGGCAAGTGGATCATCGAAGCGCCCTACGTGATGCAAGTCGCCAACGATCTGCAGTACCACCTCGGCTGGGCGGTACAGATCTACAACGCCGCCGAAGCGCTGCCGAACCTGATCAACCCGTTCTACATGCTGCCGCTGCTGGGCGTGCTCGGTCTGAAGGCGCGAGACCTGATCGGCTTCTCGTTCGTGCAATTGCTGGTGCACACGCCGCTGGTGCTGTTCTTGCTGTGGGTGCTGGGGACGACATTGGCGTATACGCCGCCGGCCATTCCTTGAGTCAGTGCGGGGCGCGGTCAATCGGCCGACGCCCCGCCTTTCCCTTCCTGACAGCGCCGTGTTGAGGCCGACATGGCTTTCTGTCGCAAATAATGGCTCAGCGCCATCATCGTCCTTTACCGCATTACCGCCTCGGTAATATCCTTGCGCGCCGAAAATATGTTTCATTTTTTTGCCAAGCGCCAAGGGAGTTGTTGCAATGATCGTAGGGATTGACCTGGGAACCACCAACAGCCTCGTCGCCGTCTGGCGTGGCGAATCCTCCGAATTGGTGCCCAATGCCCTCGGTCAGTTCCTGACACCGAGCGTGGTGGGGCTGGATGATCAGGGCCGGATTCTGGTCGGCCAGGCTGCGCGCGAGCGTCTGCACACCCATCCGCGCCTGACGGCGTCGCTGTTCAAGCGTCACATGGGCAGCGCCACGGAAGTCTATCTGGCCGACAAGGCGTTTCGTCCGGAAGAGCTGTCCGCGCTGGTGCTGAAAAGTCTGAAAGAAGACGTCGAACGGGCTTATGGCGAAACCGTCACTGAAGCGGTGATCAGCGTCCCGGCCTACTTCAGCGACGCCCAGCGCAAAGCCACGCGGATCGCCGGCGAGCTGGCCGGGCTGAAAGTCGAGAAGCTGATCAACGAACCGACTGCCGCCGCCCTCGCTTATGGGCTGCACCAACGCGACAAGGAAACCTCGTTCCTGGTGTTCGACCTCGGGGGCGGCACGTTCGACGTGTCGATTCTGGAGTTGTTCGAAGGGGTCATGGAGGTCCGCGCCAGCGCCGGCGACAACTTCCTCGGTGGTGAAGACTTCGACAGCGTGCTGCTGGAACACTTTATCGACCAGCACCGCTCGGTCGCCGACTTTCCTGACCGCAACAGCGTCATCCAGCCCCTGCGCCGCGAGGCTGAGCGTGTGCGCAAGGCCCTGGGTCAGGACAGCAGCGCCGAGTTCCGGCTGCAACTGGGTGACCGCCACTGGACCCACACCATCACCCAGCAAGAATTGGCGACGCTTTACATGCCACTGCTCGAGCGCCTGCGCGCGCCGATCGAACGGGCTCTGCGCGACGCACGCATCCGGGTCAGCGACCTTGATGAGATTCTGCTGGTCGGCGGTACTACCCGGATGCCGCTGGTGCGCAAACTTGCCGCCGGGTTGTTCGGCCGCTTTCCGTCGATCACCCTCGATCCGGATCAGGTGGTGGCGCAAGGCGCAGCCATTCAGGCAGCACTCAAGGCCCGCTCGGCCGCACTTGAAGAAGTGGTGCTGACCGACGTCTGCTCCTACACCCTAGGCATCGAAACTTCGACTCAGATTGGCCGCAATTATGAGGCCGGTCACTACCTGCCCATCATCGAGCGCAACAGCATCGTCCCGGTCAGCCGGGTCAAGACCGTGTACACCTTGCAGGACAATCAGGAGCAGGTGGTCGTGCGGATCTTCCAGGGCGAAAGCCGTCTGGTCAAAGACAACGTTGCGCTTGGCGAACTGGCGATCAAGGTGCCGAAACGCAAGGCCGGCGAAGTGTCCCTCGATGTCCGTTTCACCTATGACAACAACGGCCTGCTGGAGGCCCAGGTGAATATTCCGCTGACCGGGCAACAACATTCGCTGGTCATCGAAAACAACCCCGGCGTGCTCACGCCTGAAGAGATTCAGCAACGCTTGCAGAACCTCGCTCAGCTCAAGATTCACCCGCGCGAGCAACAGGTCAACACGCTGCTCAGTGCCCGTCTCGAACGGCTCTACCAGGAAAGCCTGGGCGACCTGCGCGATCAGATTGGCCATTGGGCCAAGCAATTCCAGATCGCGCTCGACTCGCAGGACGAGCGCCAGATTCGTGAAGTGCGCACCGAGCTGAGCAGGCACCTGAGCGAACTTGATCGCACGCCGTGGCAATAAGGGAGCGCTGACATGGATTGCTGGTCCTTCCTGCATTTGCCCGATGA
This sequence comes from Pseudomonas sp. MWU347, assembly GCF_017947305.1. Classification (NCBI taxonomy): domain Bacteria; kingdom Pseudomonadati; phylum Pseudomonadota; class Gammaproteobacteria; order Pseudomonadales; family Pseudomonadaceae; genus Pseudomonas; species Pseudomonas sp. MWU347. Next base: position 16,968 of record NZ_JAFGZB010000007.1, on the reverse strand, counting down.
CGCTGACGTCCGCGATATCAAGCGCAGCTATGCACGCCTGCTGAAAACCTTCAGGCCCGATGAAGATCCCGAAGGCTTCCAGCGCTTGCGCGAAGCCTACGAACGCGCGCTGGCGATTGCCCAATGGCGCCTGGAAAACGCCGAACAGGAAGACGAGCAGGACGCCGACGTCGCTGTCGCCACGGCGTCCAGCGCCTTTGCTGCACTGGCGCTCGATAATGCCCTGGCCAACAGCTCCAGCCAGGCGCAAAACCAGGCGTGGGATTTCGCCTCTCTGGAGGTTTCGCCCGTCAGTCCGGCAGCCCCGGAGCCGTTTGTGCCGCCATCGAAGGACGACGCCCTGCGTGTCGAGCCGCTGGCGGCGGACGCGGGCGCCGACGCGCAGAGTCTTGAAGCGCAGGCCGCATGGCGATTGCTTGAAGATCTGTCGCCAGACAACCTCGGCGAGCGCTGGGAGCAGGCGCAACAACAAGGCTGCGCCAAGGCATTCGAAAGGCTGTTGCTGCAATTATGTTTTGAGCATCCACAACTGCGCGGCCCGGTACTGCACTGGGCCGTCGAGCAGTTGGGATGGTTGGGCCCCTGGCAAGAAGTGCTGATGAATGATCGCCAGCGCGACATGCTCGCCGAGAGCCTGATGTCCGACTATCGAAACGCCTTGCAGGCGCTGCTCGAAAGCCAAAGCGAGCGCGAATTCCTCAACTTGCTCAAACACTACAGCGGCCAGCCGTGGCTCCAGGTATTCGATCGCCGCGAGCAATGGCAACAAAATCTGCTGCATCTGCTTAACGACCATGAGTGGAGCGTGCCGCTGTTCGACCGTATCGGCCAATTGTTCGGCTGGGATCACACCAAAGGTCTGCACCCGCAACCAGACTGGCTTTGGGAAAAATTGATCGAACGCTGCAATCAGGAAAGTTTCTACGACAACCTGCGGGCCAAGGCTGAAAGCGATCGTACGTGGGCGGCCGACGTGCAGGCAGCGCATCTGTTGATCAACCCGCTCAAAACGATGCAGCAGAAGAAGATCATCGACGGCTTTGGTCAGAATGAATGGCAGGCCTGCCACGATCTGTCGGAAAAGCTCAAATGGCGCTTCCCGGAGCTGCTCGCGCGATTGCCCTACGCCGACGTTTTTTACTGGCGGCGGTTTTTGCCACGGCCCATCGCCGACGAGACCTGGGTGCGGGTCTGGACGGCCATTGCCTTGGCGCTGTTCCTGTTCTATCTGGCTTCGCCACAAAAAGATGCGGCAACCCTGGCCTTCATTCCGCTGGGGTTAGCGTGTGTGCCGGTGTGGTTTTTTCGTTTTGCGCTGAGTTGGTGGGTGGTGCTGACGTCTCACGTGATCGTTGCGGATCTTTGGCTCACCGAAGGGCTGATTCCGCGCCGATGGAACCCTGACACCCGCTGGCTGGTAATACGCCACGGGCTACCGCAGGTGGTCATGGTGCTGCTGTTTTCGCTGCTGCTCGGGCCACTGGGCGCACTCACTTACGTGGGCGTGATCCTGATCGGACTGGTGCACAAACGACGAATCGGCTCGCTCGACCCGCAGCTGAGCAATAACCACCCCTGGCTGACCGCGCTGCACTGGGCGCACTTCAGTCCGCTGCAACTGCTGTTTCTGGTGGTGATGACCGCGATAACGGCGGCCAGCAGGCTCGGCTATTCCTTGCACTCGCTGATGCCCGGCTAGAACAGCAGCGGGCTTGCGTTGCGCCTGTTGTAATCGAGTGAATCGTTGTGGGAGCCGACCTGGTCGCTCCCACATTTGTTTTGCTGCACCTGAAAGTGTCACCCAACTGTCACATTGCCTTGCTAGCGTCCGCCCGAAACAAACTGAAACAATTAAGCAGAACGGGCTGACAGATGAAAGACGAGACAGACGGCACTGACGCACCTGAATCCGACAACCCCACCGACACCAGTCGCCGCCGCTTTCTCGGCGGTGTCGCCGTCCTCGGCGTGGGCGCGACCCTGGCCGGCTGCGGCAACGCCAGCGATCAACCGGGTAAACCAGTCGAGCGCCCGCTGAGCCCGACCGAGCTGGACAAGGCCTTGCGCGAGCAGGTGAAAACCGTGGTTGTGATCTACGCCGAGAACCGTAGCTTCAACAACCTGTTCGGTGATTTCCCCGGTGTCGAAAAGCCGCTGTCGGCGCTCAAGCCTGCCGATTACCAGCAACGTGACCGCGACGGCAGCCTGCTGCAGACGCTGCCGCCAGTCTGGGGTGGCGTGCTGCAGATCGGCCCGCAAACGCTTGATGGCGTGACCTACCCCAGCGCCACGCAGTTTCAGGAAAACCTGCCCAACGCGCCTTTCGCCCTCAAGGGCCCGAATGCCGAAGACTTGCCGTTCGGTCTGGTGACCCGTGATTTGTGGCACGTGTTTTATCAGAACCAGATGCAGATCAATGGTGGCAAGAACGACGGCTTCGTCGCCTGGGCCGATTCCGGTGGGCTGACCATGGGTCATTACGCACAGAGCCGTTATTCCCTGCGTCTGTGGGATGTGGCCCAGGAATTCGTGCTGTGCGACAACTTCTTCCAGGGCGCTTTCGGCGGCTCGTTCCTCAATCACCAATACCTGATCAGCGCCACCGCGCCGTTCTATCCGGACGTAGCCAATTCGGTGGCCAAGTCACAGATTGCCGCCCTGCAAAGCGATGATCCGACTGACCCGCGCCTCAAGCCATTGGAACAGTCACCCGCCGGCGCCATGACCGGCCCGCCGCAGTTCGGCCCAAGTGCGCTGACCCCGGACGGCTTCGGCGTCAACACCCTCGCCCCGCCGTACTGGCCGACGTGGATTCGCGATCCGGAGCGTCCGGCGTACTCCAAGCCGGATCTGCCCAATGTGATGGTGCCGCAGACCCACGAGCATATCGGCGACAAACTGTCGAAGAAGAATGTCGACTGGGCCTGGTATGCCGGCGCCTGGCAGGCGACGCTGGAGCAGTACAAGGACTCGGGCGGGATTCCGAAGATCCCCAACTTCCAGTACCACCACCAGCCGTTCAACTACTTCAAGCAGCAAGGCCCGGAGAACCCGCAAGAGCGCAACAAACGTCTGCGCGATGCCGGCCTGGGCGATGAGTCGAGCAGCAACAAGTTCTTCGCCGATGCCGAGGCCGGCAAGCTGCCGGCGGTAACTTTCTACAAACCGCAGGGTAACCTGAACATGCACGCCGGTTATGCCGACGTCGCCTCCGGTGACCGGCACATCGTGCGCGCCCTGAAGGTGCTGCGCGAAAGTCCGCAGTGGAAAAACATGGTGGTGGTCGTGACGGTCGATGAAAACGGCGGCTGGTGGGATCATGTGGCGCCACCCAAGGGCGATCGCTGGGGCCCGGGGTCGCGGGTTCCGGCGCTGGTGGTGTCGCCATTCGCCCGCAAAGGCACGGTGGATCACACGGTTTACGACACGGCGTCGATCCTGCGCCTGATCACCCGAGTGTTCCAACTGGAAACCCTCGACGGCCTCAAGCAGCGCGATGAGGCAATGATCGCCCGTGGCCAGAAACCGATGGGCGATCTGACCAACGCCCTGCATTTTCAGGCGTGAAACCGAGTTCTGCGGGCTGACGCAAAAATCCGTGAATGACCGCTTCTCTGTGCAACACGGCTGATCCAATATGAAGCGCCCCGAACCCGGGGAACCCACGCTGAAAAGGATCTGAGCATGTTCAAACTCGCAGGATTTACCCCCGCAGTTCTTACCCTCGCCGCGCTCACCCTGAGCGCGGCTGCCCACGCCGATGTCGACCTGAAGCTGGGCAGCACCGAGCGCGTCACCCGCCTCTTCGCCTACCCCAACAATTGCAGCGTGATCTGTTATCGCAACTGGTCCCTGGAGCAGACCGTCGCCCATTACCTGAGCCAGAGCGTGCAGCGCGATGGTTACAGCGATGCCAAGGTGTTGGTGAAGAACGATAACGGGCAGATTTACGCCGAGATCAGCGGCGTGCCCAAAGGTTACGACAAGCCGCTGTCGGCGCTGCTCGATGCCGGTGATCTGGCCTATAACGGCGCCAGCAAGCTCAATGCCGATGGCAAATGGGCGTACAGCTGGTATCTGTTCCTGCCGCTGGGCATGGCCCTGGAAAACCGCAAGAGCGTCGAACTGCTGCACTTCCCGCCGGACTATTCGCTGACTCAGGCGCAGGACTACCTGCGTTCGAACACCACCGACCGCTGGGCCACGCTGCTGACCGTCAACGGCATCCCGGCCGAGCAGACGCCGGCCTATCAAACCATCATCGACATCGCGCCAATCGCCGCGCCGTCCAACGCCGGTAGTGATCTGGAGGGCGTCTACGACTACTTCAAGGATTATCAGACCACGCTGGTCAAGCAGTTCAGCCAGACCAGCGCCGGCACCACCCTGCCGATGGTCGCGTTCGGTGCGCCGGTGCGTAACTGGATCAAGCAGCAATACGGCCCGACCGTGGCCGTATTGGGTCTGGCGACCATCAGCCCGAGCGCGGGGGTGAACGTGCCGGTGCTGGGATCGAACCATCCGAGCTACATCTGGTACGCCGCCGACCCGGCCAGCTATGACGGCGATGAGGCCAAGGCCGATGCCGCCGGTTTGAAGGTCATGGGTCAGGACTTGAGCGCCGCTTGCTGGCAAGCCGGGATGGGCAGTAAACCGGGCACCGATGCGAAAGCCCTGCTCAACAGCTGCACGCAGACCTGGCAAGTGACGCAAAAGGGCAAGACCTGCGAACTGTTCTACACCTCGATCCGCAACCTGACCCCGGCACAGGCCGCCGCCAAGTGCTCGACCACGCCAATCAAGGCCCAGTTGCAACAGCTTCAGGGCGAATTGCCGGCCACCGCCGTTCCTGCACCACACCTCTGATCCGCTGAAAAAGCTTCCCGTGTCAGTCAATGCTGACGCGGGGAGCAGCCAATCACGCCTGTCAGATCTGACAGTAGACAGTTTGAGGGATACACCGGAATATTGGATCCAAACATGTTGCAGCGCTGACAGGACGTCAGACCAGGGAAGTCGCAGCATTTGCCGACAGGGACCGTTATGAATAATCAGGCCCATCAACACAACATCCCACGCGACGCACCCGGCATCTACCCGTTTGCCGGATTGCCGGTGCGTCTGGGTTTCCCATCCACCGAGGATTTCGAAATCGTGCAGGACCACCACGGTCACGCGGCAGTGGTGGCGCGCCGGGCGTTCTTGCGCATCACCCGGATGTGTCGGGTATCCGGACAACTGTTGCCCTATCGCTGCCGACAGACGCGTCAGTTACTGGCCGGCATCCATCTCTACGATCCGCGCTTTTGCGGGTTGCTCGAACACGCCTGCGATCCGAATGTGTTTCTGGACATGAGTGAGCTGTGGCTGTGGGCACTTCGCGACATTCAGCCGGGTGAACGCCTGACCATCGACTTCGCCGCCACCGAAGACCGTTTGCTGCAACAGTTCGCCTGCACCTGTGGCTCGCCGCGCTGTCGTGGGTGGATCACCGGCTACGATGAGCCACCCAGTATCGAGGGCCAGCACTTTTTGCAGCACTGGCGGCATCCACACTGATCGGGATTACAACGCCCCGACCGGACGCAGACGATATTGCGGCGGCAGTTGCTCGAAACCGCTGATGGTGGTGTTCAGGCTTTTCCAGCGACCGTCCTTGATGCCGTAGATGCAGCCGTGAATCGACAGGCTCTGGCCGCGGTGCCAGGCGTTCTGGATGATGCTGGTGTGCGCAACGTTGGCCACTTGCTGGACGACGTTGAGTTCGCACAGCCGATCGACCTGCTCTTCCTCGGTCGGCAGCTTGGCCAGTTCTTCACGTTTTTCGTAATACAGGTCGCGGATCGAGCGCAGCCAGCCATCGATCAGACCGAACTGGCGATCCTGCATCGAGGCGCGCACACCGCCGCAGCCATAGTGGCCGGTCACGAGGATGTGTTTGACCTTGAGTACATCAACCGCGTACTGGATCACCGACAGGCAATTGAGGTCAGTGTGCAGCACCACGTTGGCGACGTTGCGGTGTACGAACAGATCGCCCGGCAGCATGCCGACGATCTCGTTGGCCGGCACCCGCGCGTCGGAGCAGCCGATCCAGAGATATTCCGGGGTCTGCTGGCGCGCCAGCTTGGAGAAGAAATCCGGGTCTTCCTTGGTGATCGCGTCAGCCCAACGCTCGTTGTTATCAATCAGGTCTTGTAAGTCGTGCATGGTTAAGGCCTCAAGAAAGATGCGCTGGTATGACAGACGACCGCCCGTCGGGGTCACGCAAGAACCGCAGGTGTTTTTCTTTGGAATTCTCGGGTGCACGGTGAGTCCACTCAGTAAGGCCCACAGTATGAGGATTTGCCATGACTGATTCACGACGTCCGTTCGATGCGGTGCAACCGGAATCCATCGATGACAACGAAGACCGCATGGGCTCGGTGCATGAGCTGGATTTCGATGAAGACGAACCCAGCGCGAAAATCGGTGACGAGATTCCGGAACGTGAACGCGAGCAACTGATGCCCGCTGAACGGGTGCGCGAGGCCGGGCTTACCGGTGCATCGACGGCTGATCACGAACCGACCGACGATGACTTGAGCCCGGAAACACTGATTCACGAGGATGGCGCACGCGATGCCGAAGAGGCTGGCGAGGGCAATCAGGCCGATTGGGATCTGAGCATTGTCGATGAGGATGACATCGGCGGCGGCAATGGTCTGGATGAGGCGGAGCTGGCGCGGCGTGATCCGCTGGATGGCAATCGCTGATCTGTATTGCCTGTAAGGACGCCTTCGCGAGCAAGCCCGCTCCCACAGAGAATTGAGACTCGGCTCAAAACCAATGTGGGAGCGGGCTTGCTCGCGAAGCTTTTAAACAAGATCAGTCGACCAGGGTGCAGGCCATCACTACGGCGTCTTCGCGCCCGCCCACCGCCGGATAATAATCGCGACGCCGGCCAATCTCATTGAAACCATACCGCTCGTATAGCCGGAAGGCTGCAGTATTGCTGTCGCGCACTTCCAGGAAACACTCCCGCGCCGAGGCCGCATACGCCCGCGACATCAGATGCTCGAGCAGCGTCAGCCCCAGCCCCCGTCCCTGATTCTCCGGTTTGACCGTGATATTCAGCAGATGCGCCTCGTCGAGAATGATCTGCACCACGCCATGGCCGACCTGCTGCTGGCCTTCGAACATCAGCCAGATCTGGTATTTGCCCAGCCCGTCGAGAAAAATCCCGCGCGTCCAGGGATGGCTGTACGCCGCGTATTCGATCTTCAATACCGCGTCCAGGTCCGCCTCGGTCATCGGGCGGAACGATACAGCTTCACTCATTCGATGGTTTCCAGCGCGCCATCAGCCGACGCATGGCTTGCCACACAGCGGCTTTGCGCTGTGGCTCTTCGATTAACAATTCCAGACCGGGGATGGCCCATGCCAGGCCCAGGCCTTCGATCTGCAATTCACTATTGAACGCTTCGGCGTCCGCTTCACCGGCAAAGCGCACCGCCGGCAGGCCGATCAGCCACAGGCAGGCGCAGGGTGCCGCTTCCATCTGTACCGAGAGGAAACCCTGAACAAAGTCGCGCGCCGCTTCCGGGCCCTGATCCATGGTGCCGCGGTTCAGCCACGGCCAGCGCACCGGCTCGCCGACGATTTGTGGCGCATCCGGCAGACCGGCGGCGCGCAACATGTCTTTAAGCAGCAGATAGGCCGGATCGCGGCTCTGGAACGCTTCGCCTGTGGGTAACTCGACCAGCAGCAGGCAAGCCCCGGCGCGCAGCAACTGCAGGGCAAAACGCGGTGGCGGCACGGGCGCGGGTCTGGCGACAACTGGCGCCTCCTCGACCTCTTCCACCGGTTTGGCGCCATTGCGGGTACTGGCGAGCGACGGGCGTGGCACTTCGATCTTCGGCCGTTCGACCGGACGGGCGGGCTGCGCCGGAGCTTCGGCCTGTACAACCGGCATCACCACGACCTCTGGCTCAGGCTCGGGCATGTCCAGCAGCTCGGGCCGCGACGGGGCGGCGAAAGGCAATTCGGTGCGCGGCAGCCAGTTGACCACCTGCATGGCGTTCAAATAGGCGCGGCGGCGGGACTCGATAAGCAAAGGGTCGGCCACTTGTGGATAACTGAAGTGGGCTGATTCTACAGCCCTTCGTTCAAGATCGCTTGCTGTTGATCGATAGCCTTTACCAGGGCTCGCTCCCTGAGAAAATGCGACAGCCCGTCCCGAGAGTGAATCGCATCCCTCGTGATGCAGTACAATCGCGGCTTTTAATCGCCAACCAGCCGGCCATTCCGATGATCGAACCCAAGCGCGTCTTGCGCGCCCTCGCTGAACACTGGGCACTTCTGGAGCCACTGTGCGAGCACTTCGACCAGGGCACCCTGAGCCTCAACGAACTGCGCACGCAACTGGCCGCCCAACAACTGGACAGCACGCCGCAGGACATCACCAGCCTGCTCGACGTGTGGATTCGCCTGGACATTCTGGTCCCCGTGGCGAAAAGCCCGAACCGTTTCGAGCTCAACGCGCAGATCCACGACTTCCTCGCCTACCTGCGCCGTGAGCACCGTCTGGGCCTGTGCCTGGAAATCGAAGCCTACTTGCGTCACCTCGAACGTCTGGCCGGCTACATTCAGGACGCGTTCGATGTGCGCGACGGCAACGACCTCGCCCGTCAGCTGCGTTTGCTCGACATGCGCGTGCGCGACGTGCTGAAGAAACTCGACAACGACGAGCAGGCACTGGTCGCCGTGGCCGAACGGGCCAAGACCAGCGACCGGCAGATTCCGCTGCGTCAGCGATACGCCGAAGTCCTGGCGACCTGGGACGAATACGTCGAGCCGATGATCGACCTGGTGAACGCCGACGGCGCCTTCGAACAAGGCGTGCGCAAGGTCGAAACCGTGCTGCTGAAGATGCTCAGCGAACAGCAGCGCCTCGGCCATCTGGTCGATGACGACATGCTGCTGCGCACCCACGCGCGCATCCTCGAAATGCAGACCAGCGCCCAGTTGACCCTGCGCCACGCCCGCGAACTGCTGCTGCCGCTGCGTGAAGAAGCGCGCCGGCACAACGCCGTGACCCGTGGCGCCGCGCTGGCGCTGGCGGCGATTCGCCGCAAAGGCATCGACGCCGTGCCGCAAGCGGCGATGCCGCTGTTCACCCGGCCGCAAAGCACCTTCCTCGGCAGCGCCAGTCAGGTCGAAGCCTACGTCTACGCCCTGGCGCGTTTCGAGCCGAAACCGGCGCGTTTCCCCAAAGCGCACAAGACCCAGAAATCCGGCGATGCCCCGCGTGCACCGCGCACCGTGCGCGAGATGGTCGAGCGTTGCGAAGAGTCCCTGCCGATGCCGGATCTGATGACCTGGTTGCTGGAGCAGGAACCGGACGGCGCCACCGACGAATTGCTCTACTGGTTCTCGCGTCTGTCGCGGGAAAAACGCTTCACCCGCGAGCGTCTGGAACGCCGCGAATACCACACTCACGAGCACCAGGTCAGCCTGCGCTCCTTCGCCCTGCTCTCGGCCCGCGACTCCGCCGCCGAGGATTCTGCGAGCATCCCCAATGCATCTTGATCTATCCGAACTGTCCCAACTGGCGCCGATCTTCCGCGAGCTGTTCAAGGGCTATCACGTCAGCCGCCGCGACCCGGAGTTGTACGCGCAACTGTCGAACTTCCAGGATCAATACCGCACGCTGTTCAAGGCGCTGGGGTTCGAGCTGGTCTGCGACACCCGTGGTTTCTACTACTTCGTGCCGGACATGGCCGCTGCGGCGGTGAACAAGACCGCTCAGCGCCTGGCGCTGTTCACCTTCATTCTCGTCGAGCATCTGGCCGATCAGGGCCGCGATCCGATCGCCGTGCTCGACGGCGGCAGCCTCGGCCGTGAAGAACTGCCGTCGTTGCTGGATAAATACCGCGACCTGTTCATCCAGGCCGAAGTGCAGACCGTCGAAGAACTCGAAGAAAAAATCATGCGTCGCATGACCCAGCTCGGTTTCGCCGGCGAAGAAAACGGCGTGTACCGTTTCCTGCCGCCGATGCACCGTTTCCTCGATGTCTGCCTGTCGGTGCAGCAGGACCGCGATCTGGCGGCCAGCGTACACAGCGTGCTGCCGCTGCCGGCACCGGTGCTGATCGACGAAGAGGCCGAAGCCAAATTCCTCGAGACCGACGATCCGCTTGATCTCAGCGAATTTGAGGAAGAGAGCGAAGAAGACGCACTGGCCCGGGCCATTGCCGAAGAACAGGAGTCCGACGCATGAGCCAGGAACGCTACGGCATCCGCCGCTTTGCCCTTTTGAACACCGCCGGTTACAGCCTCGGCCTGTTCCCGCTGGAAGAACCGTTGTCGGTCTACGGCGCGAACAACCTCGGCAAATCCGCCTCGATCAACGCCTTGCAGTTCCCGATTCTGGCGCGCATGTCGGACATGAGTTTCGGCAAGTACAGCCTGGAACAATCGCGGCGTTTCTACTTCGCCTCCGACACCAGTTACATCCTCGTCGAAGTCAATCTGCCCCACGGCCCGCACGTGATCGGCGTGGTCGGTCGCGGCCCGGGTGGTGGTTTCGGTCACCAGTTCTTCGCCTACGCCGGCAAGCTCGATCTGGCGCATTACCAGAAGAACGACACTTGCCTGCGTCAAAAAGAACTGTTCAGCAACCTTGAGAAAGAAGGCCTGAAAGCCTACGAACTCAAGCCGGACGAACTGCGTCGTTTGCTGGTGGGCGGTCACACGTCGATCCCGCTGGACCTGACCCTGATTCCGCTGCGCTCCACCAGCGAGCAGAGCCTGAAGACCTTCCGCGCGCTGTTCATCAACCTGCTGCACATGCGCGAAATCACTGCGGCCAAGCTCAAGCAGTTGTTCCTCGATGCCTTCGAGCACAGCCTGCGTTCCGGCAGCGTCGACTACATCGCCGCGTGCGAAGAAGCCTTCCGCGATGTGCGCCGGATGGAGCAGGACTACAACTCGCTGGTCGCTGCCGGCCCATTGGTCGAAGCTCTGGCCAACGGCGTGAAACAGCGCGATGTGCTGCGTGGCAAACTGCATCGCCTGTCGCCGTTGCTCGACTCGTTGCTCGGCACCTGGTCGGACTACGCCACGGCGCGCAAGGAAGAGCTGACGATCCAGGCCGAACACTACCGTCGCGAACAGGATGATCTGCAAAACGATCAGCGCGGTGGCACGCAGGAGCTGATGCGTCTGGAACGGGAAATCTCCGGCATCCAGCGCTGGCTGGGTGAACTGTCGGTGCTGAAGAATCGCTTTGCGCTGGTCGATGACGTCAAAGTGCTGGAGCAACAACTGCTCGCGGCCAAGGACGCGCACGACGAACTGGCTGGTGCGCTGGCACAGTCGCGGCAGTTCAGCGCCGAGGATCTGGAAGAACGTCTGCGCGATCTGGAAAAACGCCTGAAGTCGGTGAAGCAGCAACTCGATCACGCCGACAACAACAGCTACGCCCGCCTGCGCGAAGAGTTCTCGCAGCAGGACGTCGAGCGCCTGATGCGTCTGTTCAACAGCGCGCTGTTCAGCCTGCCGCTGGGCGAACATGGCATCACCCTCGACGAGGATGGCGAGTGGGTCAAATCGGTCGAGCTGATCCTCGATGGCTTCAAGGGCGAGCGCTTCGAAGTGCCGGGCCTGTCGATCGACATCTCGCACATCGAGCCGCCGGCTCTGCAAGCGCTGGCCGACCGCGCCGCGCTGCGTGACCAGAAAGAACGTCTGGAAAAAGAGCTCAAGCAACTCAAGACCCAGCAAGCCGTGGCCGCCGACCGCGCCGCGAGCAAGACCCAGACCGAAGCGCTGTACCAGCAAGTGCTGGATGCGCAGAAAGCCCTGGAAGATTTCCGTCGCACCCAGACCCTGAGCGCCGAAGAAGGCGACAAGCTCGAGCAACTGGCGCAGATGGAAGCGGCGCAGGACGAACTCAAGCGCTCCAGCGATGCGTTCACCGAGCGCGTCCAGCAACTGTCAGCCAAGCTGCAACTGGTCGGTCGGCAGATCGCCGACATGGAAGCCAAGCAGCGCACTCTCGACGACGCCCTGCGCCGCCGTCAGTTGCTGCCGGCGGATCTGCCGTTCGGCACGCCGTTTATGGATCCGGTCGACGATTCGATGGACAACCTGCTGCCGCTGCTCAACGACTATCAGGACAGCTGGCAAGGCTTGCTGCGCGCTGACGGGCAGATCGAAGCGCTGTACGCGCAGGTGCGCCTCAAAGGCGTGGCCAAGTTCGACAGCGAAGACGACATGGAGCGCCGTCTGTCGCTGCTGATCAACGCTTACGCGCACCGTACCGACGAAGCCCTGACGCTGGGCAAGGCCCGGCGTGCGGCGGTCACCGACATCGCCCGGACCCTGCGCAACATCCGCAGCGACTACGACAGCCTCGAGCATCAACTGGCGCTGTTCAACCGCGAGATCAACAAGCGTCAGGTGTCCAACCTGCAGAGCTTCCGCATCGTCCTGGCGCCGAACAAGGAAGCGCTCAAGCACATCGATCAGATCATCCACAGCGCCGGTCAGTACGAAGAAGGCGAAACCCTGTCGGTGTTCGATCTGAGCCAAAGCGCGGAACAGGACAACAAGAACGAAGAGGCCAAGGAGTACCTGGCGCGGCTGGTGGCGGCGAACCACAACCAGCTCGGTCTCAAGGACTTGTTCGAACTGGCGTTCGAGATCACCAAGGTCAACGGTCAGCCGGTGATTCACACCGACATCGACGGCGCGGCGTCCAACGGCACCACCATGACCATCAAGGCGCTGACCAACATGTACTTGTTGCTGCACTTGATGGACCGCGATCTGGCCGGTCGCGTGCGCCTGCCGTACTACCTCGACGAGGCGGCGGACATCGACGAGAAGAACCAGGCAGCGCTGCTGGAAACCAGCCTGCAATTGGGCTTCGTGCCGATTCTGGCGAGTGTGAAGCCGCAAGTCTGCGCCAGTGTCGCCATCGACCTGGAGGGCGGCAGCGGCCCGGCGGGGATCTACATCGACGAGGCGGACTGGAAGTACATCCGCCGGCATGATGTGGTGAAGGCCACCGTCAATGTGCAAGCCGATGAGCCGGAGCTGGATGAGGTTTGATCGACTTTAGCTGAAAACCAAAAAGGGCCGCGATCTGTTGGGATCGCGGCCCTTTTTTATGGCTTTGGGTTTGTGCTGATCAGGAGGACCTCATCGCTGGCAAGCCAGCTCCCACAGGTTTTTGCGTTGAATACACATTCTGTATACGACACAAACCCTGTGGGAGCGGGCTTGCCCGCGAAGGCGTCCTTCCAGACGCCACATCAATGACGGGTTATTTACCGAGCGAAATCTTCGGCGCCCAAGTCAGCCACTCATCCTCGAACTTGTCGAACAACGGGAACGTCTGCTCAGGTCGTGCCGGGTTGCCCATGCGCTCACCGTCCGGCGTGGCGAAGGCGATGCCTCCCTGAATCGCTGTCTCCAGCGACTCCGTGCGCACCGTCAAACCATTGAACAAGCCGATGTCGAAACCGACACCGCTGGTGTTCCAGAATCGGCTGCCGCTGCGCACCAACGGCGCGTATTTTGGCTCGATCAAAATGTGCACCAACACCCGGTCAGCCGTCTGGCCCAGTTCGTAACCGGTGACCTTGCCCACGGTGATTTCGCGGTAGGTCACGGGTACGCCCGGTTTCAGCGAGCCACGACGCGCGGCACTCAACACCAGACTCAAGCCAGCCTCCTGCTTGCTCACTTCCGGCGGACTGGCCAGCGCAACGAAGTTCTTCTGCGGGCCGAGATTTTTCGCCGCCGGCTGCACTTCCACATACTGCCCGGTGACCAGGGTTTCCAGGTTCTGGGTCTTGATCAACCCCAACTCCGGCTTGACCACCCAGAACTGACTGCCGACCCGCGCAATGCGCTCCGGCACTTCGGTGATCCGCGCGGTAATCATCACGGCTTGCAGATCGTCGGTCAGATCGACGTCTTCAATCTTGCCGACATCCAGCCCTTTGAAACGAATCGGTGTGCCCGGGCGCAAACCGTCGGCGCGGTCGACCTTGATCGTCACCAGCGTGCCTTTCTGGTTGGCCTCGTCATGATTGGCGAACAGACGGAAGCGCGGAATACGCTTCTGCAGTGGCGCCTTGGCTTGCGGCGTTTCGAAAGCGATACCGCCGGCCATCAATGTCTGCAACGACTCGCTCTTCACTTGAATACCACCTGTCAGACCACCGGTGAGGGTGATGCCGCTGACATTCCAGAAGCGTGTCGACGCGTTGACCAGGTTTTCGTACTCCTTCTCGATATGCACGCCGATGACGATTTGCTTTTTGGTCTTGGAGAACTGATAGCTCTGTACCGAACCGACCTTGACCTGCTTGTACAGAATCGGACTGCCGACTTCGATCGAACCGAGAACATCGGTAAACAGCACCAGGTGCAGACCCGGCGAACGCAAATCCAGCGGCGGCGCTTTTGGCCGCGCCTCGAATTCGCGTTTCGGCGCGGCACCTTTGTCGCCCGGACGCACGGCGATGTAGTTACCTTTGACCAACGCTTCGAGCCCGGTGATACCGGCCAGGGAAATCGACGGTTTGACCACCCAGAACTGCGTGCCTTCGACCAGATAGTCCTCCGCCAGAGGATCCAGCGTCAGCTCGGCGGTGGCACTGTTCAGATCCGGATCGATTTTCAGCGCCTTCATGTTGCCGACCTGAATGCCCTTGTACATCACCGGCGTACGACCGGCCTGCAGGCCTTCGAAGTCACTGAGTTTGACCTTGACCCGGATGCCGGCAGCGGCGGCGTCGAAGTCTTCATACAGACGGAACGGCAGGCTTGGATCGGTGGGCGGACTGTCCTTGCGATTCTCCGGAGTGGCGAAGGCAATACCGCCGGCGACGATGCTCGCCAGGGATTCGCTGCGTACCTTCACCCCGGACAGGTTGGCGTCGATGCTGATGCCGCTGGCATTCCAAAAACGTGTGTGTTTGCGCACCAGTTTGGCGTAGGTCGGCTCGATGAACACTTTGAGCTCAACGGTGCTCTGGTCTTCAGACAGCACGTAGCTTTTGATCTGGCCGACCTTGATCTGCTTGTAGAACACCGGACTGCCGCGGTTCAGCGAACCGAGGCGATCGGCCTTGATCGTCAGGTGCAGGCCGGGCTTGGAGTCCGATAGCGGCGGCTCTTCGGCCAGCGCCTTGAACTTGCGGGTCGGCTCGCCTTCACCGGGACTGATGGCCACGTAGTTACCTGAAACCAGGGTTTCCAGACCGGTGATGCCGGCCAGGGTCACGCTCGGTTTCACCAGCCAGAAACGCGTGCTGGTCTTGAGGTACTGCTCGACGTCCTTGTTCATCTCGACGGTGGCAATCACGCCTTTGGAGTTGCCCTCGTCATCAAGTTTGAGCGTCTTCACCTTACCCACCGGCATGCCCTTGTAGACCACTTCGGTCTTGTTGGCCTGGATGCCTTCACCGCTTTCGAAACGCACCTGAATCTCGATGCCGGTTTCGTTATAGGCACGCCAGCCGAGCCAGCCGCCGATGATCAGGGCAATCAGAGGCAGTACCCAAATGGCAGACCAGTTCGAGGCCGGTCGGGTTTTCGCTACAGGCAAATCAGTCATGGTCGTCGTCCGACTCCGTGTTATCCCAAATCAGTCGGGGATCGAAAGTTACTGCGGCAAGCATCGTCAGAATCACCACACTGGCGAAGGCGATGGCGCCAAGGTTGGCTTCGACACTGGCAAGCCGGCCGAAGTTGACGACCGCCACCAGAATGGCGATCACAAAGATGTCGAGCATCGACCAACGACCGATGAACTCGATGAAGCGGTACATCCAAATCCGCTGCCGCGCGGACAACGGCTGACGTCGCTGCACCGAAAACAGCAGCAGTGCGATGCCCACCAGTTTGAAGGTCGGCACCAGAATACTGGCGATGAACACCACGGCGGCAATCGGGATCATGCCGTGCTGCACCAACTGGATCACGCCGGACATGATGGTGCTCGGGTCGCCCTGCCCCAGCGAACTGACCGTCATGATCGGCAACACATTGGCCGGGATGTAGATAATCGCAGCCGTGATCAGCAGGGCCCAGGTTCGGGCCAGACTGTTCGGACGACGAGCGTGAACCAGCGCACCGCAGCGGGTGCAGGTCTGCTCGTCGGTGTCCGCATCCCGTTTGTTCAATTCATGGCATTCGGTACAGATCAGAATGCCCGCATCAATCGCCCGCATGGGCATCCTCTCCTGATAACGCCTGCCAGATCTGATGCGGTGACATCACCACTTCCAGCCAGACCTGAACCAACAACAAACCGATGAAACACGCCAGACCGAGGCCGACGGTGATGGCCGCCATGTCCGCCAGTTTGACGATCGCCACGAGGACGCCCATGAGGTAGACCTCGAGCATTCCCCAGTCTTTGAGGTGGTGATAAATGCGGTAGAGCAATAAGCCGTAACTGCGTCCGACGTTGAATCGAATCGTCAGCAAAACGAATAACTGGCACAGCAACTTCAGCAACGGAATAGCCATACTGCACAGGAATACAACGATCGAAACGCCCTGCATGTCCGTATTGAACAAGCCGAGCACGCCGCTCCAGACCGTATCCTGCGAAGATTGTCCGAGGATATTGAGTTGCATGATGGGTAAAAAGTTTGCCGGGATGTACAGCAATAATGCTGCGATCACCAAGGCAAGGCTGCGCTGCACCACATTATGGCGATGGGCGTACAACTCGTAACCGCAGCGCGGGCAGAGTGCTTTCTCGCCATGGGCAAGCTTGGGCTTGCGCATCAGCAGGTCGCACTCATGACAGGCCACCAAGTCTTCCAGCGGTAAATCTGACAGCCCTTGGGCGTCAACCGGATCTGACATAAAGGCTCTGGCTCCGAAGAAGATGGGGGTTATTCTAGTGTTCTGATTCGAAAATAACTGTGCAAAATTGTTCGCTGCCTAAGTAAAAAT
>NZ_JAFGZB010000006.1:0-390220 GCF_017947305.1 Pseudomonas sp. MWU347 | reverse complement strand
TGCAACGTCAGCGAATGCGCAGTATATTGCCCAACACTTAAAACAACACCCTGCTCTCAACCCTGCTCTCACCTTCGGATGATGCCTCGCAATGACTGACCAACCTCGCTCTCTGGCCTCAATGCTGTTCCCGGTTGGCCTCTTATTAATAGCCATGGCATCCATTCAGTCTGGCGCCTCTCTGGCCAAGAGCATGTTCCCGGTGGTTGGCGCTCAGGGGACGACCACCCTGCGCCTGGTCTTTGCCAGCGTAATCATGCTGTTACTACTGCGTCCGTGGCGCGCCAGGCTGACAGCTCAGTCCCTGCGCACGGTGATCGTTTACGGAATGGCGCTGGGCGGCATGAACTTCCTCTTCTATATGTCATTGCGCACCGTGCCACTTGGCATCGCAGTCGCGCTTGAATTCACGGGTCCGCTGGCCGTCGCCATCTACGCCTCTCGCCGTGCGATCGACTTCCTCTGGATTGCTCTGGCGGCAGCTGGCCTGCTCCTGTTGATCCCCACCGGAGCGACCTCCACGGGAATTGATCTGGTCGGTGCCGGTTACGCCTTGGGGGCCGGCGTGTGCTGGGCGCTGTACATTCTGTTCGGCCAAAAGGCTGGCGCCGACAACGGCGTGACGACCGCGGCGCTGGGCGTGATGATTGCCGCACTGTTTGTCGCCCCGATCGGCATCGTGCATGCCGGCGCGGCATTGCTCACCCCGTCGCTGATCCCGGTGGCCATCGGCGTCGCCATCCTCTCGACTGCTTTGCCCTACACGCTGGAGATGGTCGCCCTCACCCGCATACCAGCCCGCACCTTTGGGACTTTGATGAGCATCGAACCGGCCTTTGGCGCGTTGTCCGGGCTGCTATTCCTGCAGGAGTACCTCACGCTGTCACAATGGATGGCGATCCTGTGCATTATTCTGGCTTCCGTCGGGGCAACCATGACCATGGGCAGTAGCGCCAAACCCGTTGTAGCGGCAGATTGAAACAGGATTTGACGAAGGTCTGGCAATTGGCGTTCATTTAGGCCATGTTTAGACCCCTTAACTCAGTGCCAGGCATGGATTTTTTCGGACAGGGATATCGAACCGCTTAAAGCGCAGGCGAATACAGGCAGACCCGAGCGCCAGACTCGTGGCTACCATAAGGACGGTAATGAAACGAATTTTGATACTGATCGCTGTATTGGCAGTAGCGGGGTGCGCAGCCACCGCCAAGACCCAAGTGAAGCACGGTAAAAAAGGGCTGCACATCAACTGTTCCGGGCTGTCGTCCTCTTGGGACAAGTGCTACACCAGCGCCGCCAATGCCTGCGCCCCAAAGGGCTACAAAGTCATCGCCAAATCAGGGGACGCCGTGGAAGAACCCGGCGACTACCCGTTCGGTCTTAATCCGGCCGGTTATACCAGCCGCAGCATGATCGTCATCTGCAAATGAATCATGCTGGCTGCTCGCCTTGTCGAGCAGCCAGCTGACGCCCGATTTCCTCATGACTGGATTTCAATACCGTTCGCTGAATATCCGGTGTCACCAGCATCCGCGCCACCACCAGTGCTCCGACGCATTGCGACAGAATCGCCCACGCCAGGCTGTCGCTTTCCAGAATCTGCGCCCAGCTGGCTTGCAACCGACAAATCCACAACTCTGCCTGCTCGCGAACCTGATCATCTGAACGGGCAATTTCCGCACCCAGTGTCGGCAAGGCGCAGCCCGATTCAGGCTGCTCCACGTGAGCCATGCTCAGGTACTGTTTCAGACAGCGTTCCAGCCGCTCACGATCCTGCGCCCCCTGCCCTCCCAGTCGCTCCAGGCTCTGACACAGTTCACGCTCGACGATCGCCGTGAACAGCTCGTTTTTCGACGAGAAGTGGCTATAAAACGCTGCGCCACTGAGGCCGATAGCCTTCATCAAACCATCGACACCGACTGTGGAAAAGCCCGAACGCTTGGCTGACAGCGCGCTGCTGTTCAGCAGTTTTTCTCGGGTTTCCAGCTTGTGACCGGCGGAATACCGCATGTGCTTGCCCTCTTGATCGACCGCCTTGACGTTGTCCGGATCCTAGCATAACGTTCGTTCACTTAACGATCGTTTACTAAAGGGATCTACCCATGAATAACAAGAAGGTCGTGTTGGTGGTGGGTGCTGGCGATGCCACCGGCGGAGCGATTGCCAAGCGCTTTGCCAGAGAAGGTTTTATCGCTTGCGTCACCCGGCGCAGCGCCGACAAATTGCAGCCGCTGGTCGAGGCGATTCAGGCCGAGGGTGGCGAAGCTCACGGCTTTGCCTGCGATGCGCGCAAGGAAGAAGACGTCATTGCGTTGATTGAAGAGATTGAAACCCACCTCGGCCCGATCGAAGCGTTTGTCTTCAACATTGGTGCCAACGTGCCTTGCAGCATTCTCGAAGAAACTGCGCGCAAGTATTTCAAGATCTGGGAAATGGCCTGTTTCTCGGGCTTTCTCAATGCCCGCGAAGTGGCCAAGCGCATGGTCACCCGCCAACGCGGCACCATTCTGTTCACTGGCGCCACCGCCGGGCTGCGCGGTGCTTCCGGATTTGCCGCGTTTGCCGGCGCCAAACACGGTATCCGTGCACTGGCACAAAGCATGGCTCGCGAGTTGGGCCCGATGAATATCCACGTCGCCCATATAGTGGTCGATGGCGCGATCGATACCGACTTCATACGCAACAGTTTCCCGGAGAAGTACGCGACCAAGGATCAGGACGGTATTCTCAATCCCGAACACATCGCCGAAAACTACTGGTATCTGCACAGTCAGCCACGGGATGCCTGGACCTTCGAGCTGGATCTGCGCCCGTGGAACGAACGCTGGTAAGCCCCGCCTCCTCCATAACAATAATCAGAGAGCAGCGAACATGACGAAAACCGTGGAGTTCTATTTCGACCTCGGCAGCCCTGCCACCTACCTGGCTTACACCCAATTACCGAAAATATGTGCCGCAACTCAAAGCGAGCTGATCTATATCCCGATGCTGCTGGGCGGCGTGTTCAAGGCGACTGGCAACGCGTCGCCGGCGATGATTCCGGCGAAGGGCCGCTACATGTTTCAGGATCTGGATCGCTACGCCAAACGTTATGGCGTGCCGCTGAAATTCAATCCGCATTTCCCGATCAACACGCTGATGCTGATGCGCGCGGTCACCGGCATCCAACTGCGCCAGCCGGAACGCTTTCACGCATTTATCGATTGTCTGTTCAAGGCATTGTGGGTGGAGGGACGCGCTCTCGATGAGCCGGCAACTGTCGCTGCGGTATTGAGCGAACATGGATTCGACCCCAATGAAGTCCTGGCCCTGACCAACGACGAGGCGGTAAAGGCAGCCCTGAAGGACAACACCGAAACAGCCATTAAACGCGGGGTGTTTGGCGCGCCGAGCATGTTTATCGGCAACCAGATGTTCTTTGGACAGGACCGCCTCGACTTCGTCGAAGAGGCCCTGCGTCAGGCTTAGAAAAACCTCAGAACCCGGACGCTGCCAACAGCGCCCGGGTTTCAGCCATTCAAATCGCCGCTGTGCGCGTGTTCAGCCACTCCAGCGCGGCCCCCTCAAGCAATGGACTCAGACGCTCACGCACTTCGGCATGGTAGGCGTTGAACCACTGTTTCTCTTCCTGCGTCAGCAAGGATGGCTCCAGGCAACGCGTGTCGATCGGGCACAGGGTCAGCGTTTCAAACTTGAGGAACTCGCCAAACTCGCTGCTCCCCGCCTCGCGGTTCATCGCCAGGTTCTCGATGCGCACGCCCCAACGCCCCGGACGATAGGTGCCCGGTTCAATCGAGGTGATCATCCCCGCTTGCATCGCCGTTTGCGGTGCCGGTGCTGCCTGATAGGCGATCACCTGCGGGCCTTCGTGCACGTTGAGGAAATAGCCGACCCCATGACCGGTGCCGTGACCGTAATCCACGTTCTCCGCCCAGATCGGTGCGCGGGCGATGGCATCGAGCAACGGCGAGAGAATGCCTTTCGGGAACTGCGCCCGCGACAGCGCGATAACGCCTTTGAGTACGCGAGTGCAATCACGCTTCTGCTCGTCCGTCGGGGTTCCGACCGGGACCATTCGGGTGATGTCGGTGGTGCCGCCCAGGTACTGGCCGCCCGAGTCGATCAGCAGCAAGCCGTCACCCTCGATCACCGCGTGTTCTTCTTCGGTGGCGTGATAGTGCGGCATCGCGCCATTGGCGTTAAACGCGGCAATCGTGTTGAAGCTCAACGACACGTAATCCGGACGGCGCTCACGGGCAGCGGTGAGTTTTTCGTCGATGGTCAGCTCGGTGATACGTTCACGGCCCCAGGCCGATTCCAGCCAGGCGAAGAATTCGCACAATGCCGCACCATCCTGTTCCATGGCCTGGCGAATGTGCTGTGCATCGGCCTCGCTCTTCTGCGACTTGGCAAGGGTGGTCGGGTTCAGGCCTTCGACCAGTTTCACCGCGCTGTCGAGGTTATCCAGCAAACCGCTGGTCACCCGCGCCGGATCCACCAGCAGGCTCGCACCACCCGGTACGGCGCGCAAGGCGTCAGCGACTTCGCGGTAATCGCGCAGAGTCACGCCGTCCTGTTCCAGCACTGCACGCAGCTCGGCATCGACTTTGCTCAAGGCCACAAACAGCGTGGCCTGCTGTTGATTGATCAACGCAAAAGAAACAAACACCGGGTTGAACGACACGTCGCCGCCGCGCAGGTTGAACAACCAGGCGATGTCATCAAGGGTGGCGATGAAGTGCCAATCGGCGCCGCGCTCCTGCAGGGTCTCACGCAGTTTGGCGAGTTTTTCGCCACGGCTGACTGTCGCTTGCGGTGGCAGATGCTGATAGATCGGCGCATTCGGCAGGCTCGGGCGATCCGCCCAGACTTCCTTCAGCAAGTCGATGTCGGTGCGCAGACGCGCGCCACGCGCTTCAAGCTTGCTGCTCAGGGTACGTGCCGAAGCCACGGCCATCACCGCACCGTCAACCGCCACCACACCACCTTCGGGTGTCTGCTCTGCCAGCCAGTCCAGCGGACTCGGCTGACCCGGTTGCAGCTTGACCAGTTCGATGCCGCTGCCCTTGAGTTCCTTGGTCGCCTGTTCCCAATAGCGACTGTCGGCCCAGACCCCGGCGAAATCAGCAGTCACGATCAAAGTGCCGACCGAACCATGGAAGCCCGACAGCCATTGCCGCCCCTGCCAATAACCCGGCAGGTATTCCGACAGATGCGGGTCGGCCGATGGCACCAGCAACGCATGAATGCCTTCACGGCGCATCAATTCACGGGTGTGCGCCAGGCGCTGGGGAACCGTTCCTTCGGTCAAAGTCTGGGTACTCATCATGTCTCCTGCCAATCACTTCATCGTTATTGTTCGTAGCCGTGAAAACGGCTGGTTAAAGCCCTGTCGCCCAGAATGCCGGGGCACTGGCGCAGGCGCTTTTGATCAGTTCTGCCGCCTGATCGATATCGTCGGCGGTGGTGAAACGGCCGAGGCTCAGACGAATGGTGCGACCGGCCAGCCGGGCGTCGTGCCCCAGTGCCAGCAGCACGTGAGAAGGCGTGTTGCTCGCCGAGTTGCAGGCCGAGGTCGCGGAAAAGGCGATCGACTGGCTCAAGGCCGCACTGTTGAATTCACCTTCGCTGAAAGTCAGGCTCAACGTGTGCGCGATACGCTGGCTGGCGCTGCCGTTGAGGCGTACGCCCGGCAGACTCAGCAACTGTTCGAGCAGCCGTTCACGCAGCGCCACGATGGACTTTTTCTCGGCATCGAATTCGGCAGCCGCCAAGGCGAATGCCGCGCCCATGCCGGCGATCTGATGCGTCGCCAGGGTCCCGGAGCGCAGCCCGCCTTCATGACCGCCGCCATGAATCTGCGCCTGCAAACGCTGCTGCGCGCGCGGGCCGACATACAACGCGCCGATCCCCTTGGGACCGTAAAGCTTGTGCGCGGAAAACGACATCAAGTCCACTGGCCACTGCTGCAGATCAATCGCCACTTTGCCGGCGCCCTGCGCAGCATCGACATGAAACAACGCGCCACGGCCGCGCACGACTTCACCGATCGCCGGGATATTGTTGAGGGTGCCGAGTTCGTTGTTGACCAGCATCAGCGACACCAGAAAGGTGTCGTCGCGCATGGCTTCGCTGACTGCCTGCGGGGTGATCAGGCCTTCGGCGTCCGGTACCAGATAGGTCACCGCGACGCCGGCATCCTGCAATTGCCGGGCAGTATCGAGAATGGCTTTGTGTTCGATCTGACTGGTAATGATGTGGCCGCCGGCAACGCCGCGCGCCTGGGCCACGCCCTTGAGGGCGAGGTTGTTGGACTCGGTGGCGCCGGAAGTCCAGACGATCTGCGTGGCCTCGGCGCCGACCAGTTCGGCGACTTGCCGACGGGCCTGCTCGACCGTTTGCCGGGCCTGCTGGCCGAAGGCGTGGGAGCTGGACGCCGGGTTGCCGAAGTTACCGTGAAACCCCAGACAATCGATCATCACCTGGATGACCCGCTCGTCCACCGGGGTGGTGGCGGCGTAATCGAAATACAACGGACGTTTATTCATAAAAGACTCGCAGAGCGTGTTCCGGGATCAGGAGGCTCGTGTCTGCAAACGGCACAGCGCAGCCTTGTGAGCTGCGCCTGGGTTCGAGACCGTCATCAATACCTGATCGGATGCCGTTAAAGAAGAACAACTTCATTTAAAAGTGCGTAGGAACGCTCCTGAAGCCGAGCTTAACAGGCATCGGGCCGGCGGTTGAAGCAATGCGTCAGTGAAAGCTTTCGAGAAGTAACGGGTACAGCGAAATCACCAACAGCGCCGCCATGCCCCAGTTGAACACCCGCAACCAGCGCGGGTCCTTGAGCACGTTACGCAACAGCGTGCCGCACGCCGCCCAGACGCCGACGCTGGGCAGGTTGATGAGGGCGAACACGGCGGCGATCACCACCACGTTGGTGAAGTAACCCTGCATCGGCGTGTAGGTGCTGATCGCGCCGATGGCCATGATCCAGGCCTTGGGATTGACCCACTGAAACGCCGCGGCACCCAGATAGCTTATCGGTTTGGCCTCGCCTTCCACGCCATCGCCCACCGGGCCCGAATGGGCGATTTTCCACGCCAGATACAACAGATATGCGGCGCCGACATAGCGCAGCACGGTGTAGAGAATCGGATAAGTCTGGAACACCGCGCCCAGGCCAAAGCCCACCGCGACTACCAATACAAAGAAACCGCAGGTGATGCCGAGCATGTGAGGAATGGTGCGGTTGAAGCCGAAGTTCACGCCCGACGCCAGCAACATGGTGTTGTTCGGCCCCGGTGTAATCGAGGTGACAAGGGCAAACAGGGCAAAGCCCAACAGCAGATCAAGCGAGAGGGTCATGGGACAATCCGTCAGGGTCATTCAGGTGTTGACCCTATCGCACGGCAGCGCGCAAACCCACGGACAGTTACGCGAAAATTCAAGCAGTACAGTTTGCGATTAGCTTGGACGACCGTGCAGCTGTATGGCTCGCCCGGCGCTCATTTCAGCTTTCTTGTCGAATTGCGATTCGCCCAGTAGTGCAGCTTTCTTCGCGTGATATTCGTCGAAAGACAAGCCGCTGCGGTTCAGCGCTTCCATTGCCAGTTCGCGGGTTTCTTCGGCGGTGTACGGCCGTTGTTCGGGGGAAACGTGGGTCGCGCAACCGGCGAGTACGGAGACAGCGAGCAGCAGCGAAACAGTCAGTAAACGATTCATGAGGAGCGTCCTGGCGAGCGGTGGTAGTCGATGGACAAAGGCTACGCCCGCGCCTCTCCGGGCAAAAATCAACGCTCTCAATAGTGGCTATCAGGATTTCAGCTTGATCCGCGCTATATCTCCTAACGATCTATAAATATCTATTAACGTTCTTTTACGGAATAACCAGCAGCCGCTATAAATCCCTGCACACGGCGAACAACTGTTGCTCCAGCAACTGTTGCCCAGGCAACAGCAGATCAACAAACCCGCCTGATATCTGCACAACCGACTCACGCCATAGCGCTAAGGCCCAAGTAAACCGGGCCTCTCAGGAATTGGTACAGCGCTTGCTCAAGCCTTGGCACTTACTCACTGCTCGCTGAGCAACTGTTGATAAAAAGGAACTGATCATGTCGCGTCCCCTGAAAGTCGTCGCCCTCTCCGGCGGCACCTGGCGTCCATCGCGCACGCTGGTGCTGACCCAAGCGCTGTTGGCCGAACTGGCCGAACACTTGCCGGTCGAGAGTCATCTGATCGAACTCGGTGATATCGCCCGGCCGTTGGGTGCTGCCCTGTCGCGTCAGGAGCTGAGCGCCGAGGTCGAAGCCGAACTGCAAGCCATCGAACAGGCCGATCTGCTGATCGTCGCCGCGCCGGTGTATCGCGGTTCCTACCCGGGCCTGCTCAAGCATCTGTTCGACCTGATCGACCTCAACGCACTGATCGACACCCCGGTGCTGCTTGCCGCCACCGGCGGCAGCGAGCGCCATGCGCTGGTGCTCGATCATCAGTTGCGGCCGCTGTTCAGTTTCTTCCAGGCGGTGACCCTGCCGATCGGGGTCTACGCCACCGAAGCCGATTTCGCCGACTACCAGATCACCAGCGAACCGTTGAAAGCGCGGATCCGTCTGGCCGCCGAACGCGCCGCGCCGCTGTTCGGCACACAAATCAAACCGTTGCTGAAAATCGCTTAAGGAGCTGTGCATGGATGTTTTCTGGTTCCTGCCGACCCACGGCGACGGCCATTACCTGGGCACCACCCAAGGCGCGCGCCCGGTCACCCTGAATTATCTGAAACAAGTGGCGCAAGCCGCCGACAGCCTCGGCTATCACGGCGTGCTGATTCCCACCGGGCGCTCCTGCGAAGACTCGTGGGTGATCGCCTCGGCGCTGGTGCCGTTGACCGAACGCCTGCGTTATCTGGTAGCGATCCGCCCGGGGATCATTTCGCCCACCGTTTCGGCGCGCATGGCGGCGACGCTCGATCGACTGTCCAACGGTCGTCTGCTGATCAACGTGGTGACCGGCGGCGACCCCGACGAAAACCGTGGCGACGGCAGCTTCCTGAGCCACAGCGAACGCTACGAAGTCACCGACGAATTCCTCAGGATCTGGCGCCGGGTGTTGCAAGGCGAATCGGTGGATTTCGAGGGCAAGCACCTGAAAGTGCAGAACGCCAAAGCCTTGTATCCGCCGGTGCAGAAACCGTATCCGCCGTTGTATTTCGGCGGCTCGTCCGACGCGGCGCATGACCTCGCTGCCGAGCAAGTCGACGTGTACCTGACCTGGGGCGAACCGCCCGCCGCCGTTGCCGAAAAACTCGCCGATGTACGTGAACGTGCCGCTCGCCATGGACGCAAGGTGAAGTTCGGTATTCGCCTGCACGTCATCGTTCGCGAGACCGCCGAAGAGGCGTGGAAGGCTGCGGACAAACTGATCGAGCACATCAGCGACGAGACCATCGAAGCCGCGCAGAAATCCTTCTCGCGCTTCGACTCCGAAGGCCAGCGGCGCATGGCGGCGTTGCACGACGGGCGTCGCGACAACCTGGAAATCGCCCCCAACCTGTGGGCCGGCGTCGGTCTGGTACGCGGCGGCGCCGGTACCGCGCTGGTGGGCGATCCGCAGCAAGTGGCCGCGCGGATCAAGGAGTACGCCGACCTCGGTATCGAGAGCTTCATCTTTTCCGGTTATCCGCACCTGGAAGAGGCTTACCGCTTTGCCGAACTGGTGTTCCCGCTGCTGCCCGAACCGTATGCAAGCCTGGCTGGACGCGGCGTGACCAACCTCACCGGGCCGTTTGGCGAAATGATTGCCAACGATGTGTTGCCCACCCAAGCCAAGGCCTAAAAACGCCCATTGTAGGAGTGAGCCTGCTCGCGAAAGCGGTGTATCTGAGACGGTGATGTCGACTGTGCTGACCACATCGCGAGCAGGCTCACTCCTACAGGGATTGCATCGATTTTGAGGAACACCGCGTGACCGCCAAACCACAAAGCACCCTGCTCTCCCCGCTGCAGACTGCCCGCCAGCTGGCCGCTGAATTCGCCCTCACCGCCGTCGAGCGTGACGAGCGCGGCGGCACGCCGAAGGCTGAACGCGATGCCCTGCGCGACAGCGGCCTGCTGGCCCTGAGCATTCCCACCCGCTACGGCGGCCTCGGCGCGACATGGAGCGCAACCCTGCAGATCGTGCGCGAGTTCGCCAAGGTCGACAGTTCCATCGCCCACGTTTTCGGTTTTCATCACCTGATGCTCGCCACCGTGCGCCTGTTCTCGCGGCCCGAACAATGGCAGCCGTGGTTCGAACAGACCGCGCGGCAGAACTGGTTCTGGGGCAACGCCCTCAACCCGCTCGACACCCGCACCGTGGTCAAGGACTTCGGCGGTTGGCGCGAGTTTTCCGGGAAGAAAAGCTTCTGCTCCGGCGCCAGCGATTCGCAGATGCTGATCGCCTCGGCCGTCGACGAAAGTGCCGGTGGCAAATTGCTGATCGCGGCGATCCCCAGCGGTCGCAGCGGCATCACCCTGCACGATGACTGGAACAACATCGGCCAGCGCCAGACCGACAGCGGCAGCGCCACGTTCGAACGGGTGCGGGTCGAAGAATCCGAGCTGCTGCTTGACCCCGGTCCGTTGAGCACACCGTTCGCGTGCCTGCGTCCGCTGATCGCGCAACTGACCTTCACCCACATGTTCCTCGGGATCGCCGAAGGTGCCTTTGAGGAAGCGCGCCAGTACACGCTGAGCGAAACCCGGCTCTGGCACAAATCCGCCGCCCGCAATGTGCGTGAAGACCCGTACGTACTCGCGCATTACGGCGAGTTCTGGGTGGCGCTGGAAGGCATCCGCCTGCTGGTCGAACGGGCCGCCGCGCTGCTTGACGAGGCCTGGGCCCAAGGCCCGAACCTGACCGCTGAGGAACGTGGACATCTGGCCACGGCGATTGCCACCGCCAAGGTCGCCGCCAGTCGTCAGGGGCTGGAGATTTGCAGCCGTTTGTTCGAAGTCACCGGCGCACGTTCGACCCACGCCTCGCTGCGCCTCGACCGGCACTGGCGCAACCTGCGCACGCAGACCCTGCACGACCCGCTCGACTACAAACTTCACGAGTTGGGCGACTGGGCGCTGAACCAGGCGCTGCCGGTGCCGACGTTCTATTCCTGATCTTGCCTTTTTGGAGCGAGCCCCATGCAACTGCTGACCCTTCCGCCCTCACCCGCGCTGGCGACATCGATCCGCGCCACCGCGCAGGTCTTCGAAGACCCCAAGTCCCAGGCCCTGCTCGCGCATCTGCAACAGGTCGCGCCGAGCGAAGCCAGCGTACTGATCATCGGCGAGACCGGCACCGGCAAGGAGCTGGTGGCGCGGCACATCCACAACCTGAGCAATCGCCGGCATCGGCCGTTTGTCGCGGTCAACTGCGGCGCGTTTTCCGAATCGCTGGTGGAAGCCGAGTTGTTCGGCCATGAAAAAGGCGCTTTCACCGGCGCGCTCAGCGCCAAGGCCGGGTGGTTCGAAGAGGCGGATGGCGGCACCTTGTTCCTCGACGAAATCGGCGATTTGCCGATGGCAATTCAGGTCAAGTTGCTGCGGGTGTTGCAGGAGCGCGAAGTGGTGCGCCTCGGCTCGCGCAAAAGCATTCCGATCGATGTGCGCGTGCTGGCCGCGACCAACGTGCAACTGGAGAAAGCGATCAATGCCGGAAACTTCCGCGAAGACCTGTTCTACCGGTTGAACGTGGTCAATCTGGAACTCAGTCCGCTGCGCGAACGACCCGGCGATATCCTGCCGCTGACCCGGCATTTCATCGAGGCCTACAGCCAGCGCCTGGGTTACGGACGGGTCAGCATCAGCCCCGGTGCCGAACAGAAACTGCGCAGCTACAGTTGGCCGGGCAACATCCGTGAACTGGAAAACGTCATCCACCACACCCTGTTGATCTGCCGTAACGGCGTGATCGAGCGCGACGATCTGCGCCTGTCGAGCCTGCGCATCGAGCGCCCGGACGATCAGCAGTCGAACGCCGACGATTCACCGGAAGCGCTGCTGGAGCGAGCCTTCCAGAAGCTCTTCGAACAACAGGCCGGCGCCCTCCACGAAAAGGTCGAAGACGCCCTGCTGCGCGCCGCCTATCGCTTCTGCCATTACAACCAGGTGCACACCGCCGCGCTGCTCGGTCTGAGCCGCAATGTCACCCGCACGCGGCTGATCAAGATCGGCGAACTGGCGGTGAACAAGCGGCGACTCACGGAGAACCTGCACGGTGAACGCCTGATCCAGTTGTCGATCTAGCCGACCAGATTGCAGTGCAGCGCATCGTCATGACTGCGGGCGATGCTGCTCAACACCTGAAATGAATTGAAGGTCACGGTCTTCGCCTGATGGGCGCGGATCAGCTGCCAGAAATCCTGCTCGCCGCTTTCATAGCGACAGAACGCCGCCTCCCCGGCCTCGCGGCTCTGCCACTGGAGCAAGCTCAGCACCCGCCGACCGTCGTCGCTGACCTGGACGCTGGCGCTGACGAAGCCTGCGTAGCGCTGCGCCAGGTGTTCACTCTGCTGCGCCAGCGCACTGACCAATGCCGGTTGCTGGCGCGGCTCGATCTCGAATTCGATCAATTGGGTAAAACTGCGATTTTTCGTCGAGGTTTGCATGAGAAGTCCCCACTCATCATTAAGCCGAGTCTTGCGACTCGAAGGCCTGCAGGGTAAAACCTCTAGTTAAGTCAAGGTCAAGAGTCCTTTTGCAAAATGATCACCCCGGAAAATCTGCACAAACAGCTCACCGTGGGCGAAGTCGCCGCGCGCAGCGGAGTCGCGGTCACTGCCCTGCACTTTTATGAAGCCAAAGGCCTGATCAGCAGCCAGCGCAATGCCGGCAATCAGCGCCGTTATCCACGGGCAGTGTTGCGCCGGGTGGCGTTGATCAAGGTCGCGCAGCGTCTGGGCATTCCGCTGGCGGAGATTGGCGAGGCGCTGAAGAGACTCCCCGACGACCGCGCTCCGACAGCAGCAGACTGGAAAGTCCTGTCCGAACAATGGCGCCGCGAACTGGACGAGCGGATCAATCAGCTGACCTTGTTGCGTGACCGGCTCACCGGTTGCATCGGTTGCGGGTGTCTGTCGATGGAGGCCTGCCCGTTACGCAATCAGGGCGATGTGCTCGGTGATCAGGGGCCGGGGGCGCACTTTCTGGACTGACTGCTCGTCGGGGAAAAATCCTGGCCGCGCAGACAGTTCTATAGTGAATCTTCCACAAATCCGGTGGAGCCATACCTCGCAAAACAAAAACAGGGAGAACGTCATGAGCGTCAAACCCATTCCCGAGGGGTATCACAGCATTACCCCGTACCTCGGCATCCTCAAGGCTGCCGAAGCCATCGAGTTCTACAAGAAAGCCTTTGGCGCGACCCAGGTCATGCGCCTGGACATGCCCGACGGGCGCATCGGCCACGCCGAACTGCGCATTGGCGACAGCGCGATCATGCTCGGAACGCCGTGCGATCAAGGGCCGTTGAGTGGTCCGGACAATGCCGTGTCGGTCGGTCTGCATCTGTATGTCACTGATGTCGATAAGTCCTTTCAACGGGCGCTGGATGCCGGGGCGAAAGCGGTGTCGGAGGTCAAGGATCAATTTTATGGTGATCGCAGCGGGACGCTGAAGGATCCCTATGGGCACCTGTGGTTTCTGGCGACGCGCAAGGAGGATCTGACGGAAGAGCAGATCAAGCAGCGGGCGATGGAGATGTTCAGTCAGGGTTGAGATTTTCAGGGTTTGGGCTGGCCTCTTCGCGGGCAAGCCCGCTCCCACAGGGATCTCCGGTGTTTATACGATGGGTGTCACACAGAAAAACACTGTGGGAGCGGGCTTGCCCGCGAAGGGGCCAGCCCTGGCGACACACATCACACTTCATGAACCACCACACCACGCTTCAACCCTTGCCCCGAATGCCGAACACTTTCAGGATGCATCCCACCCGCACCTGAACAAGGATCAGCCCGATGTTTGCCGGATTCGTCAAAGACCAGCGCCACGTCAACGGCGTCGACATCGCCTATCGCCTTGGCGGCAGCGGCCCGGGGCTGTTGCTGTTGCACGGACACCCGCAGACCCACGTGATCTGGCACAAGATTGCCGAGCAGTTGGCGGAGCATTTCACCGTGGTCGCCGCCGACCTGCGCGGCTATGGCGACAGCGCCCGACCGGTTGCCGATGAACAACACCGCCGTTACTCAAAACGCGAAATGGCCAGGGACAACCTCGAGTTGATGCAGGCGCTGGGCTTCGAACAATTTTCGATTCTGGCCCACGACCGTGGCGCCCGGGTCGGCCATCGCCTGGCCCTCGACCACCGCGCTGCGGTGCAACGGATGATGCTGCTGGACATCGCCCCGACCTTGGCGATGTACACGCAGACCAACGAAGCCTTTGCCCGCGCCTATTGGCACTGGTTCTTTCTGATCCGCCCGGCGCCGTTGCCGGAAACCCTGATCGAGGCCGATCCCGCAGCCTATCTGCGCAGCGTGATGGGCAGCCGCAGCGCCGGACTCGCGCCGTTCACCGAGCCAGCGTTCGGCGAATACCTGCGTTGCCTGCAACGTCCCGGCAGCGCCCGAGGCATTTGCGAGGACTACCGCGCCAGCGCCAGCATCGACCTGGAACATGACCGGGCCGACATCGCTGCCGGCCATCATCTTGACCTGCCGCTGCGGGTGCTGTGGGGTGCGCAAGGCACAGTCGGGCGCTGCTTTGACCCGCTCAAGGAATGGCAGCATGTGGCGACCAACGTCAGTGGCAAGGCGCTGCCGGCCGGGCATTATCTGGCCGAAGAAGTGCCCGAACTGTTGCTCGCCGAAGCGCTGGATTTCCTGCGCTGAATCGAGCCCTGTACCGCCGATGCTATGCTGGCGGCTTGTGCCGCCAGTGCTCGTTCCCACATGTCCCAGAACCAAGACCCCGTGCCCCTGCCCGAAGACCTGCGCGTGCTGCTGACCGTGATCCGCAAGAACGGTTTCGCCGCTGCCGCTGATGAACTGGGCCTGTCCCCGGCCTACGTCAGCAAACGCATCCAGATTCTCGAATCGACCCTCGGCACCCGCCTGCTGCACCGCACCAGTCGCCGGGTGTCGCTGACCGAAGACGGCGAGCGGGTGCAGCGCTGGGCCTTGCGCATCCTCGATGATTTTCAACAACTGCATGACGATCTCGCCGACGCTCACGACAGCCCACGCGGGCGCTTGCACATCTGCAGCAGTTTCGGTTTCGGCCGCAACCATGTGGCGCCTGCGGTTTCGCGGCTGGCCGAGCTTCACCCGCAGTTGCAGATCCGCCTGGACCTGTTCGACCGCGCAGTGGACATCGTCAACGAGGGTTTCGATCTGGAAATCCGCGTCGGCGACGACCTGCCCGGCCAGCACATCGGCCGGCAACTGGTGAGTAACCGCCGGGTGCTGTGCGCTGCGCCCGCATACCTTGAGCGCCGCGGCACACCGCAGACTCTGGACGATCTGCAACAACATGACTGCCTGGTGATCAAGGAGCGCGACAACGCTTTCGGCGTCTGGCATCTGGATCGTGACGGCACACAGGAAAGCGTGCGGGTCAGTGGGCCGCTGTCTTCCAACAACGGCGAGATTGTCCTGCAATGGGCGCTCGACGGACGCGGCGTGTTGCTGCGTTCATTGTGGGATGTGAAACCATTGCTGGAACAGGGCCGACTGCTGCCGGTGCTGGCCGCTTACAGCCAGAGCGCCAATGTCTGGGCGGTGTACCCGACGCGGCTGGCCAACTCCGGAAAGCTGCGGGCGTGTGTGGAGTTTTTGCAGGGGCATTTCAAGGATTTGTCGCTATAGCGGGTGCAACACCAAACCCTTGTAGGAGTGAGCCTGCTCGCGATGGCGGTCATTCAGCCAATGATTATTTCGACTGACACGACGCCATCGCGAGCAGGCGAAGGCCTACGGAGGGCTAGTTGGGTGTCAGGTCAGCCATGGGTTGGCGGCCAGATGTTCGCGCTCGAACGCCTCGATCTGCTCACGCCGCTGCAAGGTACTGCCAATCGCATCCAGCCCCAGCAACAGCGCGGTCTTGCGCAAGTCATCAATCTGGAAATCGATGACTTCACCGTCCGCCAGACGTATCTGCTGCGCCTCCAGATCCACATTGATCAGTACCGTTTCAGGCTGACTCACCAACCGGCCAATGCGCTGCACCTGTGCCTCGTCCAGGGTAATCAGCAACACCCCGTTGCGCTGGCAGTTGTCGTAAAAGATCCCGGCAAAACTGCTGCCGATCAGCGCGCGAATGCCCATTTGCTGCAACCCCCACACCGCGTGTTCGCGGCTGGAACCGCAGCCGAAATTCGCCCCGACTACCAGAAAACTCGCGCCCTGCCAGGCTGGCTGGTTCAACACGAATTCCGGGTTGGGCGTGCCGTCGGCAAGAAAGCGCAGATCGAAAAACAGCCCACGATCCAGCCCCTGACGATCGATACCCTTGAGAAACTGCTTGGGCATGATCACGTCGGTATCGACGTTGGCCGCGAGCAGCGGCGCGGCCCGGCCGCTGACCTGAGTAAAGGGTTGCAGGCTCATGGGCGTTCTCCAAAGTGGCGGATGTCGGTGAGGTGACCGCTGATCGCGGCGGCGGCGACCATCGCCGGGCTCATCAGGTGCGTGCGCGCCCCGGCACCCTGGCGGCCTTCGAAATTGCGGTTGGTGCTGGAGGCGCAACGGTCGCCGGGCGCGAGCACGTCATCGTTCATCGCCAGGCACATCGAGCAGCCGGACTGACGCCATTCAAACCCGGCGTCGATGAAGATCTGCGCCAGCCCTTCGGCTTCAGCCTGAGCGCGGACCTCACTGGAGCCGGGCACGATCATCGCCCGCACATGCCCGGCCACCCGCCGACCGCGCACCACGCTGGCGGCGTCACGCAGATCCTCGATCCGCGCGTTGGTGCAGGAGCCGATAAAAGCGTGGCTGATGACGATATCGCGCAGCGCCATCCCCGCCTCCAGGCCCATGTATTGGAGGGCGCGGCGCATGTCCTGACGCAGGATCGGATCGTCGATGCGTTGCGGGTCCGGCACCTGCGCACCGATCGGCGCGGCCTGATCGGGGCTGGTGCCCCAGGTGACCATCGGCTCCAGCAGGCTGGCATCGAGGTGGATTTCGCGGTCGAACACGGCGCCGGGATCGCTGCGCAGTTCACGCCATTTTTCCACGCCGCGCGCCCAGCGTTCGCCTTGCGGTGCGCGGGGTTTGCCGTTGAGATAAGCAAAGACTTTTTCGTCCGGCGCCATGAACGCACCGCGTGCACCGGCTTCGACCGCCATGTTGCAAATGGTCATCCGCGCTTCGACGCTCAGCGCATCGATGGTCGATCCGCAGAACTCGATCGCATAGCCAGTGGCGCCCGACGCACCGATGCGGCCGATCAGCGCCATGATCACGTCCTTCGACGTCAGCCCCGTCGCCAACTCGCCATCCACCGTCACGCGCATGCTTTTCAGGCGTTTGTAGACCAGCGTCTGCGAGGCCAGCAGGTGCTCGATTTCCGAGGTGCCAATGCCAAATCCGAACGCCCCCAGCGCGCCGTACGTGGTGGTGTGGCTGTCGCCGGCGGCGATGACCATGCCCGGCAGAATGAAGCCCTGCTCCGGGGCAATCACATGTTCGATGCCCTGACGCTTGTCGAGGATATCCAGCAGTTCGATGCCGAAATCCCGGCAGTTTTCCGCCAGATACGCCACCTGCCGCGCACCGCCGGCATCGGGCATTGCCGCCACCCGTTGCGGCGTGGTCGGGTTGACGTGATCGACCACCGCCAACGCCGTACCCGGCCGCCAGACCTTGCGCCCGGCGGCGCGCAGACCACTGAACGCCTGCGGGCTGGTGTATTCGTTGATCACCTGGCGATCGATATACAACAACACATGGCCCTGATCGTCGAGGCGGCACACGGTGTGCGAATCGATGTGTTTGTCGTAGAGGGTTCTGGGGTTCATCAGGGCGCTCGCTCAAGGGAATGCGGTGCTTTCCATCATAGGGAGCGCTTTGATGGCATCAATTGGCAGGCAGTGAGAGCGGCGTTCATGAATCGTGTTTGATCGGCTGATCAATGACTGCCCCTGTGGGAGCGGGCTTGCTCGCGAAGGCGTCGCGTCAGTCGATATCAAAGTTGAATGATCTACCGCATTCGCGAGCAAGCTCGCTCCCACAGGGGTTGGTGGTCACTGGGGGAATTGCGAAACATTTGCTTTCATATCACCTTTCGGGATTTGTCCGGCTCATCCGTCCTATAGAGATGCAGGCCGTTCGCACAGGCAACAGCCACGACCGCGCCTTTTGCGGACACCCGCGCTGCGAAGCCCGTAGCCGCGTGCCCTTTCATCGAAATCAAGACGCGCACACATGTCGAAGAAATCCCGTTCCAAACTGTGGTTCCTGGTGCATAGCTGGCTCGCGCTGCCGATCTGGTTTTTTGTCCTGATCGTCTGTGTCACCGGCACGCTGGCGGTGGTCAGCCAGGAAATCGTCTGGCTGGCCAACCCGCAAATGCGCGCCAGCCAGCCATCGGATGACGCACCACGGCTCAGCTACGATCAGGTGCTGGCCGCGATCAAACAGGCCGAACCGCAGACGCTGGTGGAAAGCATCAGCCGTCCCGACGAGTCGCACTTCGCCCTCGATGTCGAGGTCAGCTACCCCGATGGCCGCTCGCAAACGGTCTACGTCAACCCTTACACCGGGGTGATTCAAGGCCCGGCGCCGGACTTCAACTTCAAGGCGTTCACCCGCGCCCTGCACGGCTGGTGGCTGGTGCCGTTCACCAACGGTTTCAGCTGGGGCTGGTACCTGGTGTCGTTCCTCGGCCTGCCAATGCTCGCTTCGCTGGTCACCGGGCTGGTGGTGTACAAGCGCTTCTGGAAAGGTTTCTTCAAACCCACCCTGCGTTTTCGCCACGGCGCGCGGATCTTCTGGGGCGACTTCCACCGACTGAGCGGCATCTGGTCGATCTGGTTCATCGCGGTGATCTCGATCACGGGCACCTGGTTTCTGATCCAGGCCATTCTGGCCGACAACCAGGTGTCCATCAGCAGCGAGCCGATCATTCCCGCCATGTCCCGGGAAAGCGTTCCGATGTCGAGCGACGCCAGTCCTCCCCCACGGATCAGCCTTGATCGCGCGGTGCAGATCGCCGAACAGCACATCCCCGGGCTGGAAGTCAGTTTCGTCAGCCTGCCGGGCAATGCCTACAGCCACTTGAGCCTTGGCGGGCGCGGCTGGTATCCGCTGATGTTCCAGACCGCCACGCTCAACCCGTACAACGGTGAGATGGCCGCCACGCGACTGCTGACCGACCGTTCCTCGCTGGAGTTCGTCACCGAGTCGATGCGCCCGCTGCACACCGGTGATTTCGGCGGTCTGTGGATCAAACTGATCTGGTTCTTCTTCGGTCTGCTGCTGAGCATGATGGTCCTCAGCGGCCTGTTGATCTGGACCAAGCGCACCGCGCTGGCCACCGCCAACGCCCTCAAGCGCGAAAATAAAAAGGCCCGCAGCCCTCGCGTCAGCCGTGAACCGGCGGAGGTCAGCCCGTGAGCCCGTCCAACCGCACTGCCCAACCGTCCGCCCTGCGCCGCTTCTGGCACAAATGGCGCTTTCACCTGAACGCCTTGTTGCTGCTGATTCCGTTGGGCTTCATGCCCAAGTATTTCGCCGATGCCGCGCTGTTTCGCGGTGACGTCGGCCTCGGTGAGCATGAGGTCGGCGAAATCCAGGTCGGCCCGTGGAGCCTGCGCCTGGCCGAACTGCGTAACGAAGCACCGCGCCTGAGTGGCCCCGCCGGCTACATGAAGGACTTCAATGCCGCCCTCTGCGACGCCTGTGTCGAACAGGTCAAGGCCACCTACCTGCGCATCGGCAAACCGCGCAGCCTGCGCGCCGCTGGGGTGATTTTCTTTGGCACGCCGTATCGCATGGGCGCGCAATTGCCGGTGGCGGAAAAAACCAAAGCCGATGCCGAACTGTGGATCACCATGGAAGGCTGGGACGGCAGCATGCATCAGGCCTCGATTCCCCTGAGCCAGGCCTCCCCCGCCACCCTCGCCTGGCTGAACCAACAAGGAGCCAAACCATGAACCGCGTTCAACGCCCTTCCCGCCTGCGGTTGCGCGCCGCGTTGCTGATGCTGTGCGCAGGTTTCAGCGCCGGCGCCCTTGCCCATAACCCGATGTGCGAATGCAAAGCCGTCGATGCCGAGCAGATCAAATGCACCGGCGGCTTCTCCGACGGCAGCGGCGCACCGGGAGTAACCCTTGATGTGATCGGTTACGACGAAACCATTCTGCTGCCGGGCAAGCTCGGCGCCGACTCGACCGTGACGTTCAAGAAACCGGCGGCCGAATTTTATGTGCTGTTCGACGCCGGCCCCGGCCACGTTGTGGAAATCGACCAAGCCGACATCGAGGCCCCATGAGCACGCCCACCACCCAAGTCGTCCGCCCGGCCGGTGCCGGGCATGAAACCCTCAATGTTCTGCTGTTGTGTTTACTGATCCTTGCCGTCGCCGGCTCGGTGGTGGCATGGCGCGGGGTGTCCCATGAACCGGAGCCGGTTTCCAGCCATCAACTCGATGCACGGCGCGACCTGAGTGCCGCCGAGCAAGGCATCTATGCCGACCTGCGGGTGACCCTCGACGAGATCCGCCTGCTGCGTGAAGAGCAGCAAAGCCTGCCGACCCCGCAAAATCTGGCCGAGGAAGGTTTCGCCCCGTTCGCTCAGGACGCCAGCTCGGTCAGCCGTGGTGGCCATGCCTGGCAATTGCTGGCGGACACGGCCTATTTCGGCCACAGCCAGGCGCCCGCCGTCGCCGGTTCGTTCGTGATGCTACTGAGCGCCGACGCCACTGCCGCGCCGGACATCTGGCTCAACGGCGCCGTCGAGCTGCAGACGCCCACCGAACTGACTGACGCCGCGCTGTCCGCCGCCGGCTGGAAACAGATCGTCGCGCAGTTCGATGCCGGCGTGACCCGCGAGCATCGCCACTGAACCTTCGCCTTCACCCGAGAGAAGACCGCTTGCCCATGCTTATTTCCCTGACTCGCCGTCCCCTCCTGCGCACCCTGCTGTTAGGCCTGTGCGCGTGCCTGCTGAGCCCGCTGGCCAGCGCCGATCCGGGCAAACGCCTGCGCATCGGCATCACCCTGCACCCGTATTACAGCTATGTGGCGAATATCGTCGGCGACAAGGCCGAGGTGGTGCCGCTGATTCCCGCCGGCTTCAACCCGCACGCCTACGAGCCACGCGCCGAAGACATCAAGCGCATCAGCGGGCTGGATGTGATCGTGCTCAACGGGGTCGGTCATGACGACTTCGCCGACCGCATGATCGCCGCCAGCGAAACGCCGAACATCAAGACCATCGAAGCCAACGAAAACGTGCCGCTGCTGGCGGCCACCGGTACCGCTGCGCGCGGCGCCGGCAAAGTGGTCAACCCCCACACCTTCCTGTCGATCAGCGCCTCGATTGCCCAGGTCAACAACATCGCCCGCGAGCTGGGCAAACTCGATCCGGACAACGCCAGGGCCTACACCCAGAACGCCCGCGCCTACGGCAAACGCCTGCGGCAGATGCGCGCCGATGCGCTGGCCAAACTGACTCAGGCACCGAACGCCGAACTGCGCGTGGCCACGGTGCACGCCGCGTACGACTATCTGCTGCGCGAATTCGGCCTGGAAGTGACGGCCGTGGTCGAGCCGGCCCACGGCATCGAACCCAGTCCGAGCCAGTTGAAAAAGACCATCGACCAACTGCGCGAACTCGACGTGAAGGTGATCTTCTCGGAGATGGATTTCCCTTCCACCTACGTCGAAACCATCCAGCGTGAGTCCGGCGTGAAGCTGTACCCGCTGTCGCACATTTCCTATGGCGAATACAGCGCCGACAAGTACGAAAAGGAAATGACCGGCAACCTCGACACCGTGGTGCGGGCGATTCAGGAGTCCGGGGCATGACAGCAAAAGAAACCCTCTCTGACACCCCGCCATCCCCTGTGGGAGCGGGCTTGCTCGCGAAAGCGCCGGATCAGCCAACATCTTTATCGAATGACACACCGCATTCGCGAGCAAGCTCGCTCCCACAAGATGACCGGCAACCTCGACACCGTGGTGCGGGCGATTCAGGAGTCCGGGGCATGACAGCAAAAGAAACCCTCTCTGACACCCCGCCATCCCCTGTGGGAGCGAGCTTGCTCGCGAAGGCGCCGGGTCAGCCAACATCTTTATCGAATGACACACCGCATTCGCGAGCAAGCTCGCTCCCACAAGATGACCGACAACCTCGACACCGTGGTGCGGGCGATTCAGGAGTCCGGGGCATTACAGCAAAAGAAACCCTCTCTGACACCCCGCCATCCCCTGTGGGAGCGGGCTTGCTCGCGAAGGCGTCCGGTCAGTCAGCATCATTATTGAATGAACCACCGCATTCGCCAGCAAGCTCGCTCCCACAAGATGACCGGCAACCTCGGCACCGTGGTGCGGGCGATTCAGGAGTCCGGGGCATGACAGCAAAAGAATCCCTCTCTGACACCCCGCCATCCCCTGTGGGAGCGAGCCTGCTCGCGAAGGCGCCGGGTCAGCCAACATCTTTATCGAATGACACACCGCATTCGCGAGCAGGCTCGCTCCCACAAGATGACCGGCAACCTCGACACCGTGGTGCGGGCGATTCAGGAGTCCGGGGCATGACAGCAAAAGAAACCCTCTCTGACACCCCGCCATCCCCTGTGGGAGCGAGCTTGCTCGCGAAGGCGTCCGGTCAGTCAGCATCATTATTGAATGAACCACCGCATTCGCGAGCAAGCCCGCTCCCACAAGGGGTAAGTGGGCCGACTCTGGATTTTGCGGGAGTCTCTCTGACCCTCGGGCGCACCACGATCCTCGACAACGTGACCTTACAGGTGCAACCCGGCCACGTGCACGCCCTGGTCGGCCCCAACGGCGGCGGCAAGAGTTCGCTGATCAAGACCTTGCTCGGGCAAATGCCGCATCAAGGCCAGTTGAGCCTGCACTGGCCCGGCCAACCCGGCACCATCGGCTACGTGCCGCAGGCGCTGGAGTTCGATCGCGGCCTGCCAATCACCGTCGACGATTTCATGGCCGCCATGTGCCAGCGCCGCCCGGCGTTTCTCGGCCTGAGCAAGCACTACGCCAAGGCCATCGGCGAGGCGCTGGAACGGGTCGGCATGCAGGACAAACGCAAGCGGCGCATGGGCGCGTTGTCCGGTGGCGAACGGCAGCGCGTGTTGCTCGCTCAAGGCTTGATCCCGGCTCCGCAATTGCTGGTGCTGGATGAGCCGATGTCGGCCCTCGACGAAGCCGGGATCCAGGTGTTCGAACGCCTGCTCGGCGACTGGCGCGCCGCTGGCATCACCGTGCTGTGGATCGAGCACGATCTGGAAGCGGTCAAGCGTCTGGCCGACCGGGTCACCGGTCTCAACCGCCGCGTGCTGTTCGACGCTACGCCGCAACAGGCACTGACCCCGGAACGCCTGTTGAGTCTGTTTTCCACCCATCCACGGAGCGCGGTCTGATGAGTTACGAAGCCTTTCGTCTGATGGTTCAGGGCTGGGCGTCGTCCGGTTACCTGCCGGAAGCGCTGGCCTACGGCTTTGTGGTCAACGCATTGCTCGCCGGCCTGTTGATCGGTCCGGTGCTCGGTGGCCTCGGCACGCTGGTGGTGGTCAAGCGCTTTGCGTTTTTCTCCGAAGCGGTCGGGCACGCGGCGCTGACCGGCGTGGCCATCGGCATTCTGCTCGGCGAACCCTACACCGGGCCGTACGGCAGCCTGTTCGGTTACTGCCTGTTGTTCGGCATCCTGCTCAACTACCTGCGCAACCGCACCGGCCTGGCGCCCGACACCCTGATCGGCGTGTTTCTCTCGGTGTCGCTGGCGCTTGGCGCGAGCCTGCTGTTGATTCTGGCCGGCAAGATCAACGTGCACATTCTGGAGAACGTGCTGTTCGGTTCGGTGCTCACCGTCAACGGCAACGATCTGCTGGTGCTGGCCATCGTCGGTTCGCTGGTCATGGCGCTGGCGCTGCCGTTGTACAACCGGATCATGCTCGCCAGTTTCAACCCGCAACTGGCGGCGGTGCGCGGCGTCGCGGTGAAGACTCTGGATTACCTGTTCGTGATTCTGGTGACGCTGATCACCGTCGCGGCGGTGAAGGTCATCGGCGCGATTCTGGTCGGCGCATTGCTGGTGATTCCGGCGGCGGCAGCGCGCTTGCTCAGCCAGTCGCTCAAGGGCTTCTTCTGGTGCTCGGTGCTGATTGCTACCGTCAGCACGCTGTGCGGGATCCTCGCGCCGATCGTCTTCGATCTGCCGATCCCGTCCGGCGCCGCGATCATTCTGGTCGCCGGCATCGCCTTCGCCCTCGCCGCCATCGCGCGCGGGGTTGTCCCGAGTCTGAAAGGGAACCTTGGATAAATGATATTCTCACTGCGAAAACTGACCCTGGCCATGGCCCTGTGCGGCGTGGTCGGCAGCCCGTTGCTGGCGGCTGAAAACACCAAACCATTGCGCGTACTGGCCTCGCTGCCCATCACCTACGGCCTCGGCGAAGTGCTGCTCAAAGGCACCGACGTCAGCCTGGAGCGCGCGGCCCCGGCGAATCTGCCGGGCAGCCGTCAGACCGCATACTTCACCGGTCGCGGCGCTCCGGCGCTGGGCAAACTGGCGAGCAATGCCGACGCGGTGATCGGCGTGCGCTCGCTGTGGGCCGATGATCCGCTGTACCCGATCGCGCGGCGCAGCAACATTCGCATTGTCGAAGTCGACGCGGCGCGCCCGGTTGATGGCGCCCTGCCGGGGATCGCCGTGCAACCGGGGCTGAAGGTCGATGGCTTGAACAGTCAGCCATGGCTGGCGAGCAACAACATGGGACGGATGGCCGACGTGATCGCGGCGGATCTGGTGCGTCTGGCGCCGTCCGCCAAGCCGAAGATCGAGGCTAATCTGGCGGCACTGAAACAGCGCCTGCTCAAGCTCAGCGCCGACAGCGAAGCGCGCCTGGCCGAGGCTGAAAACCTGAGCGTGATGAGCCTCAGCGATCACTTCGGTTACCTGATCGGCAGCCTGAATCTGGAGCTGATCGGCCAGGACGCGCGAGCAGATGCCGAGTGGACAGCCGAAGATCTGAAGAAGCTCACGGCGACGCTGAAGGACAACGACGTGGCGATGGTGCTGCATCATCGTCAGCCGTCGGAAGCGGTGAAAGCGGCGATTGCCGAGTCGGGGAGTCATTTGCTGGTGTTGAGCACCGATGCCGAAGATCCGGTGGCGGAGCTGGAAGGCAATGTCGATTTGCTGCTCAAGGAGTTGAGTGGGGCGTAGTTTCAGTTACACCGCGTTATCGTTCTTCGCGAGCAAGCCCGCTCCCACAGGGGGGTTGTGTGCAGCGCAGATCCAATGTGGGAGCGGGCTTGCTCGCGAAGAGGCCCGCCAGAACAACACCATTGCGAGCAATGAAAAAACCCGCTGCCTGTCACCAGTCCAGCGGGTTTGTTTTTGCCTGGCAGATTATTGAGCGGCCGCCTGCCCTTCCATCTTCTGTCGCAGGCTCAGCGGACGCATGTCGGTCCAGACTTCTTCAATGTAGGCCAGGCATTCCTTCTTCAGGCCGCTCTTGCCCACGGTGCGCCAGCCCTCCGGCACGGCTTTGTAATCCGGCCAGATCGAGTATTGCTCTTCGTGGTTGACCACGACCTGAAAGAGGATGTCCTCGCGGTCGAATACTGACGTCATGCTGGTTCTCCATCGTTGTAAGGGTGGGCTGCACCAGGGGTGCAGCCGGGTATGTAGATAGAACGTTCGGCGCTGCGAAAAATTTACTCGGCGGCGGCGGCGGTGGCGGCGGCCAGGGCCCGGCCGAAGATCTCGGCGACGCGGTCGATTTCGGCGGCGGTGATCACCAGCGGCGGCAGGAAGCGCACCACCGCACCATGCCGGCCGCCCAGTTCGAGAATCAGCCCACGCTTGAGGCATTCGCGCTGCACCAACGGTGCCAGACGTGCGAACGCGGGTGGGTGACCGAGCGCATCCGGCGCGCCGTTCGGATCAACCAGTTCGACGCCGAGCATCAAGCCACGACCACGAATGTCGCCCAGTTGCGGGAAGTCGCGTTGCAGGATGCGCAGGTGTTCGCTCAGGCGTTCGCCCATGGCGGCGGCGTGTTCGCAGACCTTGTGTTCAAGCAGATAACGCATCACCGCGGAACCGGCGGCCATCGCCATCTGATTGCCACGGAACGTGCCCGCATGGGCACCCGGTTGCCAGGTGTCGAGCCAGTCGCGATAGACCACCACCGCCAGCGGCAGGCTGCCGCCGATGGCTTTGGACAACACCACCACGTCGGGGACGATGTCGGCGTGTTCGAAGGCAAACATCTTGCCGGTACGCGCGAAACCGCTTTGGATCTCGTCGACGATCAGCGCCACACCGGCCTTTTCGGTGATTCGACGCAAGCCGCGCAGCCACTCGATGTCGGCCGGGATCACCCCGCCCTCGCCCTGCACCGCTTCGACGATCACCGCTGCCGGCAACTGCACGCCGGCTTCAGGATCGTTGAGCAGGTTTTCCAGATAACTCAGGTTGGCTTTGACCCCGGCCGCGCCGCCGAGACCGAACGGGCAACGGTAGTCGTAAGGGAACGGCATGAATTGCACGCCGTTGCTGAGCAAGGCGCCCAGCGGCTTTTTCGGCCCCAGACTGCCCATCAGGCTCAATGCGCCCTGGCTCATGCCGTGATAACCGCCGGAGAACGACAGCACGGTGCTGCGCCCGGTGGCGGTGCGCACCAGTTTCAACGCGGCTTCCACCGCATCGGTACCGGTCGGGCCGCAGAACTGGATTTTCGCTTCGGCCGCCAGTAATGGCGGCAGCAAACCGAACAGGTCCTGGACGAACTGATCCTTCACTGGCGTGGTCAGGTCGAGGGTGTGCAGCGGCAGCTCATCGGCCAGCACTTGCTGGATCGCCTCGATTACCACCGGGTGGTTGTGCCCCAAGGCCAGAGTCCCGGCACCGGCCAGGCAATCGATGAAGGTCCGGCCTTCGACATCTTCGACGTACAGGCCCTTGGCGCGCTTGAGTGCCAGCGGAATGCGTCGCGGATAGCTGCGGGCATTGGATTCCTGCTGGCTCTGCCGGGCCAGTAGTGGTGATTCGTTGAACTGATACAGGGTTTCCGCCGGCGCGGAGCTGATCCGGGCCGACGACTCTTCGATAAGGCTGGTGGCGACTGACATCTCTCGACCCCTCAATACGCTATGGATAGTGACCAAAACAGCACACCGCACAGGTGCGCGTTCCGGTCGCGGGGCGCACATGCAGGTTTTCCTGTTCTGGAAACGCTTAAGCGGGGCGAGGATTTAGACCCTTGATCGAGATGTCAGTCGGACAATGGCAACAGCTTGTGCAGCGTAACGCGGTGCAAGCCCTGATCGCTGGCGCGTGGCACTGCATCGCAGTAGCCCAGATGCCGATAAAAAGCCGCGCCGCTACGTGTGCTGGCGATGCGCGCCTGCGGCACACCACGAATCCGCAGCCAGCCTTCAAGGTCGGTCATCAGGGCGCGCCCTGCGCCACGGCGAAACCATTCCGGCTGCACATGACAAAAACCTATCTCACCGCTGGCCGTGGCCATGCCGACACCCACCGGTTTGTCCTGCAACAAGGCGATATTCAGGTAGCAATGCGCGTCGG
This sequence comes from Pseudomonas sp. MWU347, assembly GCF_017947305.1. Taxonomy (NCBI): domain Bacteria; kingdom Pseudomonadati; phylum Pseudomonadota; class Gammaproteobacteria; order Pseudomonadales; family Pseudomonadaceae; genus Pseudomonas; species Pseudomonas sp. MWU347. The sequence continues at coordinate 362,460 of NZ_JAFGZB010000006.1, read as the reverse complement.
CAAGGTGCGCGCTGATGACGTCGGCAGATTGTCGGCCGATCCAGCGGCTGACCAGTTGCGGATCGTTGCGGTGTTCGAGCGCACAACCGACGCGAATCGATCGCTCGATGATGCGACTGATGATGCCGGCGTCGGCAGGTTTCGCCGGGCAGATGCAGATCGATGCTTCCATGGCGCGTTCCCTCAATCCATTGAGTCAGAGCAGCCCCGAGCTTAGCGCCGAGGCTGGCGAATCACCAACGCAGAGACGTTACATTTGATGTGCCACACCACGGATCCCCTAATGTGGGAGCGGGCTTGCTCGCGAAGGCGGCGTGCCAGTCAGCAACCTGTCGACTGACCGGACGCCTTCGCGAGCAAGCCCGCTCCCACAGGGGATTTTTGCTGGTTCAGACAGGTTGCAGCGGCATGGTCAACTCGACGCGCAAGCCATCCGGCCGGCTGTCGAAATGCAGGGTGCAGGCGCAGCGCTGGACGATGGCTTGCACGATGGCCAGGCCGAGACCGCAGCCGGTGCTCTGGCCGTTGCGCCAGAAGCGTTGGGTCAGATGCTGCAGATCTTGCGCCGCAATCCCCGGGCCGTGGTCGCGCACCACAAAACGGGCGCGCTGGCCGACCGTTTCCAGGCTCAGCTCCACCTCAGCATCCGCCGGGGTATGGCGCAGGGCGTTGTCGAGCAGATTGCGCAACGCGGCAATCGACAGCACCGCCGGCATTTGCACCGGCGCACTGGAGAGCTGCTTGGGCAATTGCAGCTTGATGCGCTGACGCTCGCCACCAGCCGCATCCTGCATCGCCAGTTTCGCCACCTGTTCGGCGCTGCACTGCACGCCGTCATCGAACGACAGACTGCCCTCGACCCGCGCCAGCAACAGCAGTTGCTCAAGGGTGCGGTGCATGCGGTCGGCGCCCTCTTCGGCCCTTGCCAGCGACTGATCGCGGGCACTGCCTTCGGTCATGCGTGCCACTTGCAGGTGGGTCTTGATCGCCGTCAGCGGGCTGCGCAGTTCGTGGGCGGCATCACCGGTCAGGCGGCGTTCGCGCTCGATGGTCTTGCCGATGCGCTGGAACAGCTGGTTCTGCGTATCGAGCAACGGTTTCAGTTCGCTGGGAAACGATTGCAATTGCAGCGGCTCAAGCGAGTCGGCATTACGTCGCATCAGTGCTTCGCGCAGCCGATTGAGCGGCGCCAGCCCCTGGCCGATGCCCAGCCACAACAGGCACAGGCAACCGAGCAACGCCACGCCCACCGGCACCGAGGCCGCCAGCAGGATCGACATGTTCAGCGCTTCGCGTTCGATCTGCCGATCGGCCGTGGTGATCCGCACATCCCCCCGCGCGAGAGTGAAACTGCGCCACGGCGCGCCATCGATCATCTGATCGTGGAAGCCCATTTTTTCCGCTTCCAGGGTTTGCTCGGGACTGCTGTGACTACGGGCCAGAATTTCCCCGCGCAACGAACTGACCTGACAGGCCATGCCGCCGGGAATGTTCAATTGTTCGGCACTGAAATGGGTGCCCTCGCCCTTGCTCGGCAGCGCCGGCAGTTGCTCCAGCAGCCCGGCGACCATGCGCGCCGAGGCTACCAGCCGCTGGTCGAGGGAAAACATCATTTGATTGCGCAAGTCGCTGAGCATCCAGGCCGCAGCCAGTGCCCAGATCAGGGCGAACGCGGCGCCGAGGGTCAGACTCAGGCGCAGACGCAGACTCATCACTTCTGCTGCTCTCCACCATCGGCCGGCCCAAGGCGATAGCCCAGACCGCGCACGGTTTCGACGATGCCCTTGCCGAGTTTGCTGCGCAGGTGATGGATATGCACGTTCAGCGCGTTGCTCTCCAGCTCGTCATTGAAGCCGTAGACGCTGTCCTTCAACTGCTCGGTGGACAGTACTCGGCCACGGTTGTGCAGCAGCGCCTGCAACAGCGATTGCTCGCGGCGCGACAAGTCCACCGGTTGCCCGGCCAACGTGGTTTCGCGGCTGCTTGGATCGTAGGTCAGCGCGCCGTGCTCGATCAGGTTGACGCTACGCCCGGCGACCCGGCGCAGCAGGGTTTGCAGACGGGCGAACAATTCCCGCAGATCGAAGGGTTTGAGCAGGTAATCGTCAGCCCCGGCCTGCAAGCCATCGACCCGGTCGGTCACCGAGTCGCGTGCGGTCAGGATCAGCACCGGAATTTCCAGGCCCTGCTGACGCAGTTGTTGCAGCAACTTGAGGCCATCTTCGTCGGGCAGGCCGAGATCGAGCACCATCACGTCGAATTCGGCAACTTTGAGCATCGCCCGTGCTTTCGAGGCGGTGTTGACGTGCTCGACCGTCAGGCCCTGCGCCGTGAGACCGGCAACGATACCGCTGGCGATCAGTTCATCGTCTTCGCAAACCAGTACGTGCATGATCCGTCCCGTAGAAAAAAGCCGATTAGGCCGTTGGCCGATTAAGCTGACATTATGGCGCCCAACGCCATAGCGACAAGGGCGTGACGGTTAATCATCGGTTAATCGCCATCCACCATTGTGCCCACACTTGCACAGGGACAAGGCTCCTCCATGCGTCATTTTTTTCTTTTGTTTGCACTGCTGATCTCCGGCCTGGCCCAGGCAGGAAACAACCCATTCGAGACCAAACCGGAGTTTCTGCCGGTCGACAAAGCCTTCGTGCTCACCTCCGAACGCCTTGAGTCCGGGGAAACCCAGCTGTTCTGGCAAATCACCGACGGCTATTACCTGTACCAGAAACGCCTGAAATTCGACGGTTTGACGGCCGAGCAGCAGCCTGCGCTGCCCGAGGGCGAGTCGCACAGTGACGAGTTCTTCGGTGAACAACCGGTGTATCGCCAGGGCTTGGAGGTAAAAATTCCGGCCTCGGCCAGCGGTCAGATCAAGGTCAGTTATCAGGGCTGCGCCGATGCCGGCCTGTGTTATCCGCCGCAGACCCGGGTCATCGATCTGGGCGGCAAAGCGACGCCAACGGCCAGTGCCGAAGCACCGGATCAGGCCCTGGCCAGCAGCCTGCAACAACGGGCGCTGGGCTGGAGCCTGCTGGTGTTTTTCGGCCTCGGCCTGTTGCTGGCGTTCACTCCGTGCTCGTTGCCGATGCTACCGATTCTGGCGGGCATGATTGTCGGCAGCGGCGCCACCCCGCGCCGTGGTTTTGCCCTGGCCAGCAGCTATGTGATCTGCATGGCGCTGGTGTATGCGGCGATGGGGGTGATCGCTGCGCTGCTCGGCGCCAACCTGCAGGCCTGGCTGCAAAATCCATGGCTGCTCGGTGCATTTGCAGCAGTGTTCGTGGTGCTGGCGCTACCGATGTTTGGCTTCTTCGAATTGCAATTGCCGGTGGCCCTGCGTGACCGCCTCGAACACGCTTCGCGCAGTCGCAATGGCGGCAGCCTGATCGGTGCCGGGGTGCTCGGCGCATTGTCCGGTCTGCTGGTCGGCCCGTGCATGACCGCACCACTGGCCGGCGCTTTGCTGTACATCGCGCAGAGCGGCAATGCGCTGCACGGTGGATTGATTCTGTTTGCGTTGGGCATCGGTATCGGGGTGCCGCTGTTGCTGTTGGTGACCGTCGGCAATCGCTTCCTGCCAAAGCCTGGCGCGTGGATGAACCTGCTCAAGGGCATCTTCGGTTTCCTGTTCCTCGCGACCGCGCTGCTGATGCTGCGCCCGGTGCTGGACTCGTCGCTGTGGCTGGGGCTGTGTGGCGCGCTGCTGCTGATCGCCGCGTTCTGTGCCTGGAAGCAATCGGACGGCTTCGGCCGGGTTGCCCAGGTGTTCGGCGCCAGTTCGTTGCTGCTCGGTCTGTGGGGCAGCCTGTTGCTGATCGGCGCTGCCGGTGGCAGTGACGACCCTTATCAACCGCTGCAGGTGTACAGCGCCGGCAGGGTCGCCAGCACCACGCCGAGCGGGCATGACGCGTTCACCACGATAAAGGATCCGGCCGCCCTGCTGCGCGAACTGGATAGCGCCAAGGCTCAAGGCCAGTGGGTGCTGCTCGATTACTACGCCGACTGGTGTGTGTCGTGCAAAGTCATGGAGAAACAGGTGTTCGGCAAGGACAAGGTCATGCAGGCGTTGAGCGATGTGCGCCTGCTGCGCCTCGACGTCACTGCCGACAATGCCGCCAGCCGCGAGCTGCTCGGCCGCTACAAAGTCCCGGGGCCACCGAGTTTTGTCTGGATCGGCACCGACGGCGAAGAACGACGTAGCCAGCGCATCACCGGTGAGGTGGATGCCGAGACGTTCCTGCAACGCTGGACCACCACCCGAGACGCCAATTAAATGCTGACGTTCACCCTCGGCACCTTTGCCATCGCGCTTAACCACCTGCTGCTGATCAGTGCCCTGGCGCTGGCGACCTTTGTCGGCTGGCGGGTGGCCAAGCGTGGCGGCGATAACCCCGAGTCGGCGCTGTTCAGCCTGTTTCTGCTGGGCATGCTCGCGGCACGCGTGGCGTTTGTCGCCCTGTACTGGGGCCACTATCGCAACGATCCGTGGCAGATCATCGACCTGCGCGATGGTGGATTCCTCGCCTGGCCGGGGGTGATCGTGCTGCTGCTCACCGCTCTCTATCGCGGCTGGCGTCGCCCGGGCCTGCGTCGGCCATTGGGGTTTGGCGTGGCCAGCGGCGTGCTGTTCTGGTTGTTGGCGACCCTGTCACTGAACATCTACGAACAAGGCACGCGCCTGCCGGAAATCACCCTGCGCAACGCCGCAGGCGAGACCATCCAGCTCAGCGACTATCAGGGCGGACCATTGGTGATCAACCTCTGGGCAACCTGGTGCCCACCGTGCCGGCGCGAGATGCCGGTGCTGGAAAACGCTCAACAACAACGCCCGGACCTGACCTTTCTGTTCGTCAATCAGGCCGAAAGCATGCAAAGCGTTGCCACCTTCCTGGAAACCCAGGGCCTGAGCCTGAACAACGTGCTGTTCGACCGCAGCGGTCGACTGGGTCAGGCCGTGGGCTCCATGGCGTTGCCGACTACGCTGTTCTATAGCCCTGACGGTCGCTTGCTGAGCAGTCATCTGGGCGAACTGTCGAACGCCAGCCTGGCCCGCGCCCTGGAAAATTTCGACATCCCGAATCCAACCGCCGCACCGGCCACCTCTGCAAGGAAACTGCCATGCCCCGCCTCCGCCACCTGCTGACGCTGACTCTGGGCACTGCCCTGCTGCACCTGCCGTCGGTGCAGGCCGCCGAAGAATTGCCCGCCGCGATCAAGCAGATCGAAGCCAAGGGCGCAAAAATCGTTGGCCAGTTCGACGCCCCGGACGGCTTGCGTGGTTATGCGGCGCAGTACCAGAACCGTGGCATGGCGTTGTACCTGACGCCGGACGGGAAACACGTGCTGCTCGGCAATCTGTACGACGCCGACGGCAAGGATCTGAGCAGCGAGCCGTTGCAGAAACTGGTCTATGCGCCGATGGCCAAGGAAATCTGGGGCAAGTTCGAAGCCAGCAACTGGATTCAGGACGGCAACAAGGACGCGCCGCGCACCGTGTACCTGTTCAGCGATCCCAACTGTCCGTACTGCAACATGTTCTGGGAACAGGCGCGACCATGGGTCAAGGCCGGCAAGGTGCAGCTGCGGCACATCATGGTCGGGATCATCCGCGAAGACAGCCCGGCGAAATCCGCCGCGCTGCTGGCGGCGAAAGATCCGGCCAAGGCCCTGGAAGATCACGAAAAGGCCGGCAAGGCCAGCACCCTCAAACCATTGAAAGACATTCCAAAAGCGGTGCAGACCAAACTGGCCGCCAACATGCAGTTGATGGAAGACCTGGAACTGCAGGCGACACCGGCGATTTTCTACATGGATGACAAGGGCGAGCTGCAACAGCAGCAAGGCGCGCCTTCGCCGGAGAAACTGGCGAAAATTCTCGGGCCAAAGTGAGTCCGGCTTCTTTATTGCCTGATCGGGCCTCTTCGCGAGCAAGCCCGCTCCCACAGGGATCACCGCGGTCACTGTGGGAGCGGGCTTGCTCGCGAAAAGAACGATGACACGGTTTAGCGGTTGCGCTCAGCCAAAAAAGTAAACAACACCTCGCTCACAAACTGCGGATTCTCCAGACTGGAGATATGCCCCGCCTCCGGCACCAGCACCCACGGGCAGCCGATCAATTCAGCCATTTCCTGTGCCTCCGACGGCGGTCGCGGTTTGTCCTGATCGCCGCACAGCACCAGGGTGGTCGCGGCATTCAGTTCGCCCAGGCGCGGCAACAGATCATCACGACTGAAGGTGATACGCCCCATCGGCACGATGCTTTCGCGCAGGCGATCCGCGGTGTAGGCCGCCAGTTTGGCGCGGAAGTCCTGATACAGCGCCGACTGCGGATCGATGCCCGGGCGGAAGAAGATCGGCACCACGATGTCGAGCAACTGAGGCGCAATCTCGCCGCTTTCCTCGATCTGCTTGAACAGCGAGAAATAGTACTGACGGGTTGGCTCAGGCTCGACGCCGACGTAGGTGTCGAGCAGTACCAGACCGTTGATCCGCTGCGGTGCCGACAACGCCAGACGCACGCCCCACATGCCGCCGACTGACAGCCCCGCCAGCGTTATCTGCTCGATCTGCAGATGATCGAGCAAGGCCGCGACCTGTCTTGCGATGTCATCCAGCGAGGTGGTGCCTGGCGGCAAGCGCCCGGATTCGCCATGGCCCCAAAGGTCCAGCGCAATCACCCGGTAGTGCGGCGACAGTGCAGCGATCTGCGGCGCCCACATCGCCGTGTCCCACAGATAACTGCCCGCCAGCAACACGGCCGGGCCGGTGCCTTGATCAATGTAGTGCAGCGCTTGTCCGTCAACCGTGAAGAAAGGCATCGACCACCCCCGAGACAAAAAAGAGAACCGGCAGACTGAGCTGCCGGTTGTCGATCGTCAACCTGGGAAATGATGCGGTGTGTGTTGATGCTACTGACGCCTTCGCGAGCAAGCTCGCTCCCACATTGGTTCTGCGTACACAGTACTAAATGTGGGAGCGAGCTTGCTCGCGAAAGGGCCAGTGCAGGCACTAGAGAATCAAAGCCCCTCCAGCTCCGCCATCAGATCATTCAAGCGATCCACCTTGTCCTCGGTCATGTCACTGGCCGCCAGGCCTTCGATGTACTCGGCCAGTTCCTGCACCGTGCTGCACTCGAACATCGCCCGCAGCGGCACATCGCGTTGCAGGGTTTTCTGCACCCGCGAGGCGATCTGCGTGGCCAGCAATGAATGTCCGCCCAGCTCGAAGAAGTTGTCGCGCACCCCGACCTTGTCGACCTTGAGCACCTCGGCCCAGATGTCGGCCAGGGTCTGCTCCAGTTCGTTGCGCGGGGCCAGGTAATCCTCGCTCTGCAACTGACCGATTTCCAGGGCCGGCAAGGCCTTGCGGTCGAGTTTACCGTTGGCGTTGTGCGGCAGCTGATCGAGCCACAACCAGTGCAGCGGCACCATGTATTCCGGCAGTTCGCTACGCAGGCGTTGCTTGATCCGCTCCAGACGTTCGCTCGGGTTGAGCGCCGAATCCGCCGCGACCAGATAACCGACCAAGTGCTTGCCATTCACGCCTTCCTGCACGCCGACCGCCGCATCGCGGACTTCCGGCTGTTCGTGCAGACGCGCTTCGATTTCACCCAGTTCGATCCGGTAACCGCGAATCTTCACCTGATGGTCGACCCGGCCAACGTACTCCAGCACCCCGTCACTGCGCCGCCGCGCGAGGTCACCGGTGCGATACAGACGCTCGCCCGGCGCGCCGAACGGGTTCGGCACAAATACCGGCGCGGTGCGCAGCGGATCGCTGACGTAACCGCGACCGACACCGGTCCCGGCCACGCACAACTCACCCACCGCGCCCAGCGGCACCAGTTCCAGCGCGCCATCGACCAGATACAGCAAGTTGTTGTCGGTCGGCGTACCGATCGGCAAATAGCTGCCGTGAGTCGAAGCCATGTCCACACGGAAGAACGCCACGTCATCGGAGCATTCCGCCGGGCCATAAGCATTGACCAGACCGATCTGCGGATAACGCAGCAGCCATTGGTGCGCGAGTTCCGGCGGCATGGCTTCACCGGTCGGCAGCATCCAGCGCAGACCGTCGAGGCTCAGGCGCTCGGAGGCGAGCATGCCCTGAATCAACGACGGCACACTCTCGAGCACGGTGATGCCCTGCGCTTGCACATGCACCAGCAAGCCTTGCGGATCGTGGGCGATGGTATTTGGCACGATGTCCACCCGCGCCCCGAACAGCGGCGCGGCGAGGAACTGCCAGACCGAAATATCGAAGCTTTGCGAAGCGGTCTGCGCGATCACATCGGCGTCCGTCAGTTGCAGGTACGGCACCTTGCTCAACTGGTTGTTGAGCATGCCGCGCTGCTCGACCATCACGCCTTTCGGCAACCCGGTCGAACCCGAGGTGTAGATCACGTAGGCCAGGTTGTCCGGGCCACTGTAGATTCCCGGGTTCTGCAGCGATGTCGCCAGCGCCTGCACTTCTTCCCAGACCAACAGCCGTGGACGGTTGGCGCAGCTGAACTCATCGAGCAAAGTCTGCGCCTGTTGGCGGCAGGCTTCGCTGCACACCAGCACTGGCGTGCGGCTCAGTTCGATGATGCGTTGCAGACGCTGGCTCGGCAGGCCCGGATCCAGCGGCAGGTAACCGGCACCGGCCTTGAAGCTGCCGATGATCATCCCCAAAAGATCCAGATTACGTTCGGCCAGCAACGCTACCGGTTGATCCAACTGCACCCCGGCGGCGACCAGTGCATGGCCGAGGCGGTTGGCGTTGAGGTTGAGCTCGGCATAGCTCAGTTGCTGATCGAGGCAAGTGGCGGCGATGCGCTGCGGATGCGCCGCGACCTGCGCTTCTAACAGTGCCACGTAGCTGTGCTCCAGCGGATAATCGTGCGCGCTCTGGTTGCAGCCGTGCAGCAGAAAGTCCTGCTCCTCGGCCCCCAGCAGCGGCAGATCAGCCATATCACCGTGGAAACCATCGACCAGTGCCAGCAGCAGGCGCTTGAACTCACCGAGCATGCGCTCGATGGTCGACTCGTCGAAGTAACGCTGGTCATACGACAGATGCAGGCCGAGGTCATCGCCCGGGTAGCACACCGCCGTCAGCGGGAAGTTGGTGTGGGTTCGACCGGAGTCAGAAGTCGCGTTGAGGCTCTGCGCACGGTCCAGCACCGAGACTTCCACCGGCGCGTTCTCGAACACGAACAGACTGTCAAACAGCGGCTGGCCTTTCGGCAATTCGCTCTGTTCCTGGATGTTCACCAGCGGCAGGTATTCGTACTCGCGCAGTTGCATGTTGCTGTCGAGCAGCCCGCTCAACCACTGCCGCACGCTGCTGCGCTGATCGTCCTCAGGCATTTTCACCCGCAGCGCGATGCTGTTGATGAACAGGCCGACGGTGCGCTGCATTTCCGGCATTTCCACCGGGCGCCCGGCCACGGTTACGCCGAACAGCACGTCGCGATCACCGCTCAGGCGGCGCAGCACCAAGGCCCATGCCGCTTGAGCGAAGGTGTTGATGGTCAGTTGATGAGCCTGGGCCAGCTCGCGCAGCCGGACGCCATCTTCAACGTTGAGACGGGTGTAGCGGTCACCGACGATCATGCCGCCGCTTTCGCCGGCGTGTTCGCGTAGGAACGGTCGGTCGCTCGGGATCGGCGTGGTGCGTTCGAAACCTTGCAGGTTCTGCTGCCACCACTGACGTGCCTCGGCCAGGCTCTGGCGTTGCAGCCAGCCGATGTAGTCGCGGTAACGTGGCGGCAGCGACAACTGTGCTTCGCGACCTTCACCGAGGGCGGTGTAAATCTCGAAGAAATCGTTCATCAGCAGCGAACGGCACCAGGCATCGATGAGGATGTGGTGGTTACTCATCATGAACCAGTAACGCGCCGTGCCGACCTTGATCAGGCGCAGGTGGAACGGTGCCTGATTGAGCAGATCGAACCCGGCCTCACGCTCGCTTTTCAGCAGCGCTTGCAGCTTCGGTTCTTGCTCGTCCTCGGCGATGGCGCTCCAGTCCAGGTACTCGATCGGCGTACGACCCGGGGTGTGGATCACTTGCAGCATGTCCTCGCCGACGTTCCAGCAGAACGATGCACGCAGCGCTTCATGACGGGCGACCACCGCTTGCCAGGCCTGGGCGAAACGCTCGGGATCGAGCTCGCTGTTGATGCGGTAGCGATCCTGCATGTAGTACAGACCGGTGCCCGGTTCGAGCAAGGTGTGCAGCAACATGCCTTCCTGCATCGGCGTCAGCGGGTAGACGTCTTCGATATGCGCCGCCGGCACCGGCAGTGCATCGAGTTGCGCCTGGGTCAGTTTCGCCAATGGGAAGTCCGACGGCGTCAGGCCGCCGGCTTCGTCTTGCAGGCAATGTTCGATCAGGCTTTGCAGCTCACCGAGGTAGGCGTCGGCCAGATCGTTGATGGTTTGCGCCTCGTAGCGCTCGGCACTGAAAGTCCAGCGCAGCAGCAGTTCGCCGCCGTACACCTGACTGTCGATGCTCAACTCGTTGGGCAACGGCGCCTGCGGATCGTGGGCCGCACCGACCGGCTCGTCCAGCGGACGGAACAGCGCATCGCTGGCGAAACTCTGATCGAACTGGCCGAGGTAGTTGAAGGTCACCGGAGCATTCGGCAACGCCGCCATGCTGCGCTGACTGAGGTCATCGGCCAGATAACGCAACACGCCATAACCGAGGCCTTTGTGCGGTACCGCGCGCAGTTGCTCCTTGATCGCCTTGATCGAAGCGCCCTGCCCGGCGGCCTCTTCGATGTTGTGCGGGGTCAGGCGTAATGGATAGGCGCTGGTGAACCAGCCGACGGTGCGGGTCAGGTCGATCTCGTCGAACAGCGTTTCGCGGCCGTGGCCCTCCAGTTGAATCAACGCCGACGGCTGCCCGCTCCAGCGGCACAGCACGCGGGCCAGCGCGGTCAGCAGCAGATCGTTGACCTGCGTGCGGTAGGCCCGCGGTGCCTGTTGCAGCAGTTGTTGGGTACGCTCGGCATCGAGGCGCACGCTGACGGTTTGCGCGTGACGATTCTGTTGTCCGCCCTGCGGGTTTTCGCACGGCAGATCGGCGTTCGATCCGGCCAGTTGGGTTTGCCACCAGTTCAGTTCTTCACGCAGTGATTCGCTGCCGGCGTAGGCCTGCAAACGTGCCGCCCAGTCCTTGAAGGCACTGGTTTTCGCCGGCAGTTTTACCGACTGTTCGGCTTCGAGCTGGCGGTACACGGTTTGCAGATCGTCGAGCAAGACGCGCCACGACACGCCGTCGACCACCAGGTGATGGATCGCAATAAACAGGCGTTGCTGCCCTTCGGGACCATCGACCAGCAAGGCGCGCAGCAGCGGGCCGTTTTGCAAATCGAGACTGCGCTGGGCATCGGCGAACAGTGCTGCGCACTGGTCCATCGCCGCCACCCGCACCTGCCACAACACCTCGGCGTCGGACACCGGTTGATGCGTTGCCTGCCATTGATCGTTGGCCTGAGTGAAGCGCAGACGCAGGGCGTCGTGCTGTTCGATCACTGCCAGCAGCGCCTGCTCCAGACGATGCGGTTCCAGCACCACGCTCGGCTCCAGCAGCAGCGCCTGGTTCCAGTGCTGACGCTCAGGAATATCAGTATCGAAGAACCAGTGCTGGATCGGCGTCATGGCCGACTCACCGACCACCAGTCCCTGCTCGGCAGTGACTTGCTCGCTGCGGCTGGCGACAGCGGCCAGGGTCTGCACCGTCTGATGCTGGAACAGATCCCGTGGACTGAAATGAATGCCCTGCTGCCGCGCACGGCTGACCACTTGAATCGACAGGATCGAGTCGCCGCCGAGTTCGAAGAAGTTGTCGTTGAGACCGACCTGCTCGACGTTGAGCACCTCGCACCAGATCTGCGCCAGGGTCTGTTCGAGTTCGTTGCTCGGGGCGACATAGTCCCGACGGTTCAACTCGGGATCCGGCGCCGGCAAGGCGCGGCGGTCGAGTTTGCCATTGGCGGTCAGCGGCATGCTCGCCAGCAGGATCAGGTGCGTCGGCACCATGTAATCCGGCAGTTGTGCCTTGAGGTGCGACCTCAGTGCTTCGCGCAGTTCGGCCTGTTGCGCTTCGCCTTGCTCGGCAACTTCGCTGACCAGGTAGCCCACCAGTTGCTTGCCGCTCGGCGCATCCAGCGCCAGCACCACCGCTTCGCGGATCGAAGCGTGATCGAGCAGACGGGTTTCGATCTCACCCAGCTCGATACGGAAACCGCGGATTTTCACCTGATGGTCGATCCGGCCCAGGTATTCCACCAGACCATCGGCGCGCTGGCGCACCAGATCGCCGGTGCGGTACATGCGCCCGCCATCGGCGGCAAACGGGTCTGCCACGAAACGCTCGGCGCTGATGCCCGGACGGTCGTGATACCCCTGCGCCAGACCGGCGCCGCCGACGAACAACTCACCGGTCGCGCCTTGCGGCACCAAAGCCAGATCGGCGTCGAGAATGTACGCCACGCGGTCACCGATCACGCTGCCGATCGGCACGCTGCCGGCGCCCTCTTCCAGCACTTCCGGGGCGAGACTGGCCAGTGGCATGACCACGGTTTCAGTCGGGCCATAGGCGTTGAAGAACAGGCTTGGTTTGAACGCGGCGCGAATCCGTTGCAGGTGCTCGCCAGTCAGCGCTTCGCCGCCGGTGATGATCATCCGCACCGGCAGAGTTTCATTCTGCGTGGCGAGGAACTGCGCCAGCTGGCTGCCGTAGCTCGGGGTGAAGCCGAGCACATTGATCCGATGGGTGCGGATCAACCCGCAGATTTCTTCCGCATCCCACTGCCCTTGCGCTCGCAGCACCACGTGCGCGCCGCTGAGCAACGGCACCAGCAGACGCTCGGTGGCGGCGTCGAAGTTGATCGAATAGAAGTGCAGTTCGCAGTCGTCCGGACGCATGCCGAAACGTTCGATCACGGCCTGGCAATGCATGGCGATTTCACCGTGGGACACCACCACGCCTTTCGGCTTGCCGGTCGAACCCGAGGTGTAGATCAGGTACGCCTGATGCTGCGGCAGGCTGATAAAGGGCAGCTCAGTGGCCGGGTAATCCGCCAGCGCCGCGCAGTCGTCTTCCAGGCACCAGCGCGCCACGTTCGACGGCAGAGCGCCAAGCGCTTTGAACATCGCGCGGTCGCTGAGCAGCAGACCGATGCGGCTGTCTTCGATCATGTAGTGCAGGCGATCGAGCGGGTATTCCGGGTCCAGCGGCACATAGGCGCCACCGGCCTTGAGAATCGCCAGCAGGCCGACGACCATTTCCAGCGAGCGCTCCAGCGCCAGACCGACCCGCACCTGCGGGCCGACCCCACGCTCGCGCAGGGCCCAGGCCAGGCGATTGGCGCGAGCGTCGAGTTCGGCGTAGCTCAGGGTCTGCCCGGCGAAGGTCAGGGCCGGGGCATCTTTGCGCGCCAGCGCCTGCTCGGCGAACAGATGATGGATGCACTGATCGAGACGACGTTCGCCCGGTTCAACACCGAGGCTTTCGAGCAGCTGCTGTTGTTCAGTCGGGTCGAGCAGCGGCAACTGGCTCAAACGCTGTTGCGGGTCGGCGATCAGCGCTTCCAGCAGGTTGCGCCAATGCTGGGCCATGCGTGCAATGGTCGGTTCGTCGAACAGATCGGTGCTGTAGGTCAGGCAGCAACCGAGGCGATGGTCGAGGTCGGTGACTTCCAGGTTGAGATCGAACTTGGTCGCCCGCGCATCGTTGGCCAGGTACTCGACGGTCATCCCGGCGAGCATGCGGCTCTGCTGGAATTCCCAGCGCTGCACGTTGCACATCACCTGGAACAGCGGGTTGTACGCCGCGCTGCGGGGTGGTTGCAGCGCTTCGACCAGATGATCGAACGGCAGGTCCTGATGCGACTGGCCCTCAATCACCGTGTGACGCACTTGCTCGAACAACTCGCCGACCGACATCTGCCCGTCGAGCTGGCAACGCAGTACCTGAGTATTGAGGAATGCACCGATCAGCCCTTCGCTTTCCGGACGAATCCGGTTGGCCACCGGCGCGCCGATGCGCAGGTCGGTCTGGCCGCTGTAGCGGTAGAGCAAGGTGGCGAGCGCGGCGGTCATGGTCATGAACAGGGTCAGACCGTTTTGCGCATTGAACGCACGGACGCGGGCGGCGAGATCGTCGCTCAGATCGAAACGGAACAGTTCGCCCTGATGACTTTGCACCGGTGGCCGCGGACGGTCGCCGGGCAGTTCCAGCAACGGATGTTCGCGACCGAGTTGCGCGGTCCAGTAGTCGAGCTGGCGCTGACGCTCACCGGACTCCAGCCACTGCCGCTGCCAGACGCTGTAATCGAGGTACTGCACCGGCAACGCTTCAAGCGGCGAATCGCGCTCATCGACGAACGCTTCGTACAGCGCGCTGAGCTCGCGGGCAAAAATATCCATCGCCCAGCCTTCGGTGACGATGTGGTGCAGGGTCAGCACGAAGTAGTGTTCGTGCTCGGCGGTCTTCACCAGACAGGCGCGCAGCAGCGGACCGCTTTCCAGATCGAACGGCAGATGCGCCTCGTCATCGGCCAGTTGCTGGACCTGCTGCTCACGCTGGTCAGCCGGTAGTTTCGAGAAATCCTTCCAGCCCATGCGCACGCCGGTCTCGGCATGCACCTGCTGACGGGCCACGCCATCGACGCTCGGGAACGTGGTACGCAAGGTTTCGTGGCGCAGGATCAACGCCTGCAAGGCTGCCTCGAAATGCTCGACGTGCAACACGCCGCGCAGGCGCGCCATGCCACCGACGTTGTACGCCGGGCTGTCCGGTTCCATCTGCCAGAGGAACCACATGCGTTGCTGCGAATAGGACAGCGGTACGGCTTGGCGGCGATCGACTTTGGCAATCGGCGGCTGTTGGTTGGTCTGGCCGCTGGCCTGGATCAGGCGGATCTGCTCGGCGAAATCGCCGAGTTCGCTGTGCTCGAACAAGGCGCGCAACGGCAACTCGACGTCACAGGCCTGACGGCTACGCGAGATGATTTGTGTGGCCAGCAACGAGTGCCCGCCGAGGGCGAAGAAGTCGTCGCGCAGACCGATCCGTGGCAGACCCAGCACTTCGCGCCAGATCGCGGCGATCTGTTGTTCCAGCTCGGTGACCGGTTCGATATGCTCACGCACTTGCCACTGCGGCTCGGGCAAGGCGCGACGGTCGAGCTTGCCGCTCGGGCTCAGGGGCATTGCGTCCAGGCGCATCAGTTGCGCCGGGACCATGTATTCCGGCAGTTCGCCGGCCAGCGCGGTTTTCAGGCGGGCGATCTGCACGTGCTGATCTTCGCTGGCATCGACAGCGGTGAAGTAGCCGATGAGTTGCGCGCCGGCTGCGGTGTCGCGCACCAGCACCACGGCTTGAGCGACGCCGTCCTGGGCCAGCAGCCGCGCCTCGATTTCTTCCGGTTCAACGCGGAAGCCACGCAGTTTGACCTGCTGATCGAGACGCCCGAGGTATTCGATCACGCCGTCCGAGGTCCAACGTGCACGGTCGCCGGTGCGGTACAAACGTGCGCCCTGCTCGCCCAACGGGTCGACTACAAAGCGCTCGGCCGTCAGCGCCGGGCGACCGAGGTAACCCCGGGCCAGACCGATGCCGCTGATGCACAGTTCACCCGGCACACCGGCCGGCACGGGATTGAGATCGGCGTCGAGCACGCGGCAGATCACATTGCCCAGCGGCCGGCCAATCGGCGAACGCTCGCCGTCGGCCGTGGTGCAGTGCCAGTGGGTGACGTTGATCGCGGTTTCGGTCGGGCCGTAACGGTTGTGCAGTTGCACCGCCGGCAGCTGCGCCAGCACGCGGTTGCGCAGTTCCGCCGGCAGCGCTTCACCGCCGGAGAATAACCGGCGCAGGCTGGTGCATTCGGCGCTCAGCGGCTCATCGATGAACAGCGCGAGCAGCGGCGGCACGAAGTGCAGCGTAGTCACGCCGTACTGCTGAACCAACTGCGCGATGCGATGCGGATCGCGGTGTTCACCGGGGCCGGCGATCAACAGACGCGCGCCAGTGATCAGCGGCCAGAAGCACTCCCACACCGACACGTCGAAACTGATCGGCGCCTTTTGCATCAACACGTCGCTGTCGTTCAGGCGATAGCTGTTCTGCATCCACTGCAGCCGTTCGGCCAATGCGGCGTGGGTGTTACCGACGCCTTTCGGTTGACCAGTGGAGCCGGAGGTGTAAATCACGTAGGCGAGATTGTCGCCGTGCAGGTGCAGACCCGGTGCCTGACTGGGCCAGTTTTCCAGGTGCAACGCGTCCATGGCGATCACGCTGACGCCGTCACTGGCTGGCAGACGGTCGAGCAATGCAGTCTGAGTCAGCAGCAGCTCGACACCGCTGTCGCTGAGCATGTAGGCCAGACGGTCGGCCGGGTAATCCGGGTCCAGCGGCACATAAGCGCCACCGGCCTTGATGATCGCCAGCAGGCCGATCAACAGTTGTGGCGAACGCTCGGCTGCAATTGCCACGCACACATCCGGGCCGACGCCTTTATCGCGCAGATAGTGCGCGAGGCGGTTGGCCTGGGCGTGCAATTCGGCAAAATCGAGACTGCCGCCGTCCCACACCAGCGCGGTGCGTTCCGGAGTCTGGCGCGCCTGTTCGTTGAGCAATTCCGGTAGCCAGTGTTGCGCCGGGGTGCACGGGGCGACGCTCCACGCTTGTTGCTGTTCCTGCTCGCACGGAGTCAGCAATGGCAGGTCGCCGATCGCCTGTTGCGGTTGTTCGCAGACGGCGCGCAGCAGATTGCTGAAGTGTTCGGCCAGACGCTCGATGGTCGCCGCGTCAAACAGTTCATCGGCGTAGTCGAAGGACAAGGTCAGGCGTCCGTTGCGATCCTCTTCACTGTGCAGTTGCAGGTCGAACTTGGCCTCGCGGCTGTGCCACGGCAACTCTTCGGCGAGCAGGCCCGGCAGGCGTTTGAGCGCACTCAAGTCGCGTTGCTGGTGGTTGAACATGACCTGGAACAGACCCTGTTCACGGGCCTGCGGGAACGCTTCGAGCAGTTGTTCGAACGGCAGATCCTGATGGGCCTGAGCACCCAGTGCAGCCTCGCGGGTCTGCGCCAGCAACTCGACAAACGACAGCCGCGAATCAACCTCGGCACGCAGCACCTGGGTGTTGATGAAGAAGCCGATCAAGCCCTGGGTTTCCAAGCGCGGACGGTTGGCGTTGGGGATGCCGATGCGGATATCGCGCTGACCGCTGTAGCGGTGCAGCAGGCTCTGGAACGCCGAGAGCAACAGCATGAACGGCGTCGATTGATGCGCCTGCGCAGTCTGCTTGATCGCGTCGCTGAGGCTGACGCCGAGGCGCACACTGTGGCGCGCAGCGCTGTGCAATTGTTTGGCCGAACGCGGATGATCGGTGGCCAGTTCCAGCACCGGATGTTCGTCGCCCAGTCGGGCTTTCCAGTACGCCAGTTGCCGCTCGCCCTCGCCTTGCGCCAGCCATTGGCGCTGCCAACTGCCGTAGTCGGCGTATTGGGTGGGCAGCGGCGCGAGTTCGGCGCGCTGGCCTTGGGATGCCGCAGCGTACAGGCGCGAGAATTCGTCGATCAGCACGTTCAGCGACCAGCCGTCGGCGATGATGTGGTGCAGGGTCACCATAAGCTGATGATCTTCATCGTCGAGGCGTACGAGTGTCACCCACAGCAGTGGGCCTTTTTCCAGATCGAACTGGGTGCGCGCCTCGTCCTCGCGGATCTGTTGCGCGCGGGCTTCACGTTCGTGCGCCGGCAGGTCGCTGATGTCGATCAGTTGCAGGTTGAATTCAGGTGCGGCGTCGACTTGTTGCAGCGCTACGCCGTCGCGCTCGAAGAAGCGCGTGCGCAGCGATTCGTGGCGTTCGATCAGTTGCTGGAAGCTGGCGCGCAGCGCATCTTCGTCCAGTTCGCCACGCAGACGCAGGGCGCCGGGGATGTTGTAGGCGCTGCTGTGCGGGTCGAGTTGCCAGGTGATCCAAAGTCGGTTTTGCGCCAGCGATTGCGGCAGTGCTTCGCTGCGCGACAAGGCGTTGATTGCGTCTTGGGCGTTACCGCCATCCTGTTGCTGCTGCGCCACGGCAGCGGCGAATGCCGACAGGGTCGGTGCTTCGAACAACAGGCGCAGGTTCAGCTCCAGGCCCAGTTCTTCGCGCACCTTGGCGATCACCTGAGTTGCCGCAATCGAGTTGCCGCCGAGCAGGAAGAAATGATCGTCGGCGTTGACCTGTTTGAGGTTGAGTTGCTCGGCCCAGATCTTGCCAATCAGCGCTTCCAGCTCGGAAGCTGCCAGGGTCGACTCGGTACTTTGCAGCTCGGCGGAGGGGAACACCGCGTAGCTGTCGAGGCTGCCATCGGCCAGACGATTGCGGCACGCCGAGCGTTGCAGCTTGCCGCTGGACGTCTTCGGCAGCGCGCCCGGGTTGAGCAGCACCACCACGTTCGGCGCCTCTTGATAGGCCTCGGCCACCGCTTGGCGAATAGCTTTGATCAGCGCTTCGGGCGGCAGGATTTTCTGCACGCTGCGGCTGATTTCTGCGGCGATGCCAATGCCTTCTTCACCGCCTTGAGTGACCGCGAATGCCGCGACGCGACCTTTGCGCACCACCTCCACTTCGTTCTCGACGGTCTTCTCGATGTCCTGCGGATAGAGGTTGTGACCGCGCACGATCAGCATGTCTTTCAGGCGCCCGGTGATGAACAGTTCACCGTCGCGGATGAAGCCCAGGTCGCCCGTACGCAGCCAGGTGCGGCCGGCGTGCTGAACGAAGGTTTTGGCGCTGGCCTCGGGGTTGCGCCAGTAGCCGTGAGCGATGCTCGGGCCGGCGGCCCAGACTTCGCCGACCGCATTGTCATTGAGTTCTTGCAGACTGCTCGGCTCGACGATCAGCACCGCATGCTCAGGCTGGCTGATGCCGCAACTCATGATCGGGCTGCCGTCGCCCGGTTCAGCGCGATTTTGCGCCAGTGCCTGATCATCGACGCGCAGCGCAGGAATGCCGGTGCCCCGTGGTGTGCCGGCGACGAACAGGGTCGCCTCGGCCAGACCATAGGAGGCCATGAAGCTGTCTTCGCTGAAGCCGCACGGGGTGAACTTCTCGGCGAAGCGCTCAAGGGTATCGAGACGGATCGGTTCGGAGCCGGAATAGGCCACGCGCCAGCGGCTCAGGTCGAGGCGCTCCAGCGCCGATTCGCTGACCCGCTCGCTGCACAAACGATAGGCGAAATCCGGCCCGCCGCTGATGGTGCCGCCGTATTGGCTGATCGCTTCAAGCCAGCGCAACGGGCGACCAAGGAAGTACGCGGGTGACATCAGGATGCACGGTACGCCGCTGAAAATCGGCTGGAGTAATCCGCCGATCAGACCCATGTCGTGGTACAGCGGCAGCCAGCTGACGATCACATCGTCGGGGTTCACGTCGATGCCGAAACCGTGGCGAATCAGCAGCTCGTTGGCCACCAGATTACCGTGGCTGACCTGCACGCCTTTGGGCAGCGCGGTGGAGCCGGAGGTGTATTGCAGGAAGGCGATGTGGTCTTGCGGCAAAGTCGGTTCGACCCAGCGCTCGGCCAGGGCGTTGTCGAGGGTATCGACGCACAGCAACGGCGGCGCGCCATCGATTTGCTGCAAGGCATCGCGCAGGTCGGCGCTGGTCAGCAGCAGACGCGGTTCGGCGTCGGCAATGATAGACAGCAGGCGTTCCTGGTGATGCCGACGTGCGGATTCCGGCGGATAGGCCGGCACCGCGATCACCCCGGCGTACAGACAACCGAAAAACGCCGCGACGTAATCCGCGCCGCTGGGAAACAGCAGCACCGCGCGATCACCGAATTCAGCCTGGGCCTGCAACGCGGCAGCAATGGTCCGCGCGCGTTGATCCAGTTCGCGGTAACTGAGCACCACGCCCTGCTCCTCGGTTTCGGCGAGAAAGCGCAGGGCCAGGCGATCCGGCGTCTGTGCCGCACGGCGCTGGAGGGCTTGGACCAGAGTGCTGGGGAGTTCGAACGCGTCGGTCATGAGGTTTCCTGCCTGAATTCGGCTTGCTAAGTGGAATCGAGTTGCTGCGTCACGCCGGTCGAGGGCGTGCAGGGCGCGGTCTGTGCCGACCGCGCAAGGCATCGGAATGCTGTCTGGCCGGGGCTCGGTACCCGGAACCATTCACCAATGAGAACGGATGACGTCTTGAAATAATTAGTCGGCAGGCTGGATCGCCAACGGGGGCTGGGGTGTGGCGGTGTGTCGCAGTTCTCGATTCGCACCTTTAAGGAGCATTAGTTCTCTTTCTCAATTGACAATCATTATCATTCAACATAATTTGTCGCTCGATGTGTAGGACGGCCTCGTCCCCCGGCGTCCCACTAACCTATTGGCAGCAAGGTGATTTCCATGACGGAACAAGTATCCACAAGCAGGTGCGATTCACCGCTACTTCAGGCCTTCGTCGACAATCGACTGATTCTGGTGAAGATCGCAGCGCGCATTACCGGCTGCCGTTCGCGCGCCGAAGACGTGGTGCAGGATGCGTTCTTCCGCTTGCAGTCGGCCCCGCCGATCACGTCGTCGATCAAGGCGCAATTGAGTTATCTGTTCCAGATCGTGCGCAACCTCGCCATCGATCACTACCGCAAACAGGCGCTGGAACAGAAGTACTCAGGCCCGGAAGAGGAAGGGTTGAATGTGGTCATTCAGGGCGCTTCGCCGGAAACCTCGCACATCAATTTCTCGACGCTGGAACACATCGCCGACGCGCTGACCGAACTGCCCAGCCGCACCCGCTACGCCTTCGAGATGTACCGTCTGCACGGCGTGCCGCAAAAGGACATCGCCAAGGAACTCGGCGTCTCGCCAACCCTGGTCAATTTCATGATTCGCGATGCGCTGGTGCACTGCCGCAAGGTGTCGGGCAGTCGTGGGGGTGCGGCTTCGATGGGTCGTCGCTAAGCCCTGAATTCGGCGTCAAGCCATTCGCGAGCAAGCCCGCTCCCACATTTGACCGGCGTACACAGGTCGATGTGGGAGCGGGCTTGCTCGCGAAGGCAGACTTGAAACCGCAATAGATCCCAGGCCTTGTCACTTCAGGCCAGCTTGCACCGATCAAAAAACCGCTCACGCCCCAGAATCATCAACGCCGCGCGCTTGTGCGGAAAGTCGAATTCCTTCTCGCAGTGGAAGCACTGATTCTGCATGTGGCCGATCATCTTCGCGTTGTCGGCACGCGGTTCGGCGACCACGCGCTGGGTACGCGGATCATCCAGAAACAGATAGTGCACCAGCGCCGACAACCAGCTCGCGACCTTGTGCGGGCCACGGTGATTCTCTTCCCCCACCAGCATGTGAATGCCACGGTCGTAATTGTCGACATCATAGAACGGCGCGATACGGTCTTCCTTGGCCCAGTAGGCCTCGAAATAGGCAAACGGTTGATCGTCGAAACAGCCGATCAACGTCAGCGTGTGCGGATCGGCGTCGAGCTTGCTCAGGTATTCGCGATGCTGCTCAAGACTGCCCTCCTCCTGCCAGAAACTGGCGACACGCGGACTGTTCTGCCAGCGATTGAACCGCGCCAGATCCTGCTCGATCTCCAGCGTGCGCAGGGAAATCCACGCCCCGAGGCGTGCATCGAAGCGTCGATAGACTTCGCCGCGCGGCTTGATCGGACGCAGCGGATGGCGCTTGCCCTGGCTGATCACCATTTGTTGTGGGTAGCTGCCGCTCAGCGATGTACCGAGCCATGGCTGCGGCAATTGCCAGAACAGGGTGCGCTCGCAACGGTATTCGCCGGCCACTTCGGTGCTGACCAGCAAGCCGCTGAGCAAGGCTTCGGTGGGCGGCTGGTCCAGTTGCCAGAGCAATTGCTGACGCTCCGGCTCACGGGCGAACAACCAGTAACAGGCAGCCCACAACGCCAGGCCGGGGGGCAGGGCAAAACGCTCATCGAGCTGAATCGGGCCGGTGCCGTCACGATTCAGACGCAAGCGAACCAGCGGTTGCCCGTCCAGGCTCAGGCTCAGACGGCTTTCAGTAGCATCGGCTACCAGTTCACTGCCCGAAGGCAAGGCCAGGGCAGTCAGGTCATTCAGATTGGACATGGGTCGGGCTCACGATAATCGTCGACAGTTCAACGATGGGACGTGAGCCGCACGGGAAAATTTAGCCGGCGGGGTCAAATCAGTGTTGCGGTACCGGTACCAGAGCGATCTTGTATGGCTCGAAAATCTTCAGCATCTGCCCGTTGTCCCGCAGCTCCTGCAACAATTTGCCAAACGCCTCGCCGGTGATCGGCGCGGCCGGGCGCAGAATGGAGTAATGGTGATAAACCTGATCGATGCGCTGCGACACCAGCAACTTGTCGGCCACCTTTTCGTTGCGTTTCAGGTAGTCGAACAGGTAGGAGCGCGTGACCAAGGCGATGTCGGCGCGCCCGCGCAGCACCATCAACAGGTTGCTGTCATGGGAATAGGTCAACGTGGCCTTGAACGTATCCGCGAGAAATTTGGGGTCGGCGTTGAAATTGGCGAACTCGTAGTGATAACCGCTGTACAGCGCCAGCCGCTTGCCCTTGAGGTCCGAGAAGTAATCCTGCTGCCGACCCTCTTCGCGTTGCGCGACGAAAATCTCGGCATCTTCCAGCCCCATATCGACCGTGGTGTGTGGAATGTCCTTCCAGCCCCACTCCGGGTTTTCGAAAATCGCCATGTCGGTGCGCCCTTCCTTCAAGTCACCGAAACGCCGGGGAATCGAGGTCGGTACCAGGACAAACTGATACTCCTTCTGCAACGCATTCAGCGCTTCGACCAATTCCGGCAGCAGACCGGTGTCGGCACCGTTTTCCGGGCGGATGGTGTAAGGCGGAAAGTGCGCGGCGCCCACTCGAACCAGTTGCGCCGCCTGCGCAGGCAGCCCTGAAAATGCCGTCAGCGCGACGAGTACCAGCCCCGTGGCCGTCCGAATTGGCGAAGACTTCAAAACACCCCACTCCCCGAAAAAATACCGATCAATGCATTCAAGCTAGGCGGTTTCGCCCAGTTAGCCAGTTTCCTGACCTGTTGAAACGTGGGTTAACGCTCTTCGAGCACCAGAATCAGCGCTTCATCGGCCAACTGATCGAGGCTCAGGCTGCCGCCGGCACGAAACCAGGTGGTAGTCCAGGACAGTGCGCCGGTGAGAAAACGTCGGGTAATGAATACATCGCCACGGATAAACCCCGCCTCCTTGGCTTCGCCCAGCACCTGCAACCAGAGGTCTTCATAGACATCGCGCAGGGCCAGCACCCGGGCCTGACCTTCTTCGGACAGCGAACGCCATTCATAGACCAGCACCGCCATGGCTTCGCCGCTGCCGCCCATGATCGACTGCAACTCGCAGCGAATCAGCGCCAGCACCCGCTCGCGCACGTTGCTGGCTTCGGCCAGCGCGGCGCGCATCAGCGCGGTGTTGTAGCGGATGGTTTCTTCCATCACCGCCCGGAGGATTTCATCCTTGCTCTTGAAGTGATGAAAAATGCTCCCGGACTGGATCCCCACCGCCCCCGCCAGGTCACGCACCGTGGTGCGCTCGTAGCCTTTGTTGCGGAACAGGTGAGCCGCCACTTGCAGCAGTTTGCCGCGGGCGCTGTCAGGGTCGGTCAACTGGCCTTGGTCGACCAGTTCGCGCATGACCCTCAGGGCTTTTTGCTCGTCCACCCGTTCTCTCCTACAGTCGATCAGTCTGTTGCCCCCTGAACACGCAGGGTTGCGCGCAATTTAAGCCGCGGGCCGCAACCAAGCAAGCGCTTGGGCAGAAGATATTTCAGTGGTTTACAAACCAAGCGCTTGCTTGGTAGCCTCCAGACACTTCTGTCGCAGGTTCCTGAGTCGGAGACAACCATGCCAACCACCGTTCGGATCGGATGCGCCAGCGCATTCTGGGGTGACACCAGTACCGCCGCCGCACAACTTGTGGCCGGCGGGCAGCTGGATTATCTGGTGTTCGATTACCTGGCCGAAATCACCATGTCGATCATGGCCGGCGCGCGCATGAAGGACCCGCAGGCAGGGTTCGCCGGGGACTTCGTTGAGGTGCTCGCGCCGCTGCTGCCGCAACTGGCTGAACAGAAAATCCGCGTCATCAGCAATGCCGGCGGGATCAATCCGAAAGCCTGTGCCGCCGCCCTGCAGGCTGCCTGCGACAAGGCCGGGGTCAGTCTGAAAATCGCCGTGCTGCTCGGCGATGACCTGCAACCGCAATTCAAGCAACTTGCCGCCCAAGGCATCCACGAAATGTTCAACGGCACGCCGCTGCCGCCGATGTGCGTATCGACCAACGCCTACCTCGGCGCACCGGGCATCGTCGAAGCCCTGCGCCTGGGCGCCGACATCGTCATCACCGGGCGTGTGGTCGACAGCGCGGTGGTCAGTGCGGCGCTGGTGCATGAGTTCGGCTGGGCGTGGCACGACTACGACAAACTGGCCCAGGCCGCGCTCGCCGGGCACATCATCGAATGCGGCGCGCAATGCACCGGGGGCAATTTCACCGACTGGCGCGACGTGCCGGACTACGAACACATCGGTTTTCCCATCGTTGAAGTCAGTGCCGACGGCCAGTTCATCGTGAGCAAACCCGAAGGCTCCGGCGGATTGGTGACGCCGCTGACCGTTGGCGAGCAGATGCTCTATGAAATCGGTGATCCGCAGGCCTATCTGTTGCCGGATGTAGTCTGCGATTTCACTCAAGTGAAACTGCAGCAACAGGGCAAAAACGCCGTGCACGTCCACGGAGCCAAAGGCCTGCCGCCCAGCGATAAATACAAGGTCAGCGCGACCTGGCCGGACGGATTCCGCTGCACAGCCAGTTGCCTGATCGCCGGCATCGATGCGGTGGACAAGGCGCGCCGCGTCAGTCAGGCAATCATCGACAAGACTGCAGAAATGTTCAGCCAGCGCGGCTGGCCACCCTACAGCGAAGTCAACATTGAACTGCTCGGCAGCGAAGCCACATACGGCCCTCACGGCCAGCGTCGTGACAGCCGCGAGGTGGTGATCAAACTTGCGGTGCGCCATCCACTGAAACCGGCGCTGATCCTGTTCTCCCGGGAAATCGCCCAGGCTGCCACCGGCATGGCACCGGGACTGACCGGCATCGTCGGCGGACGGCCGACGGTGTATCCGCTGATCCGTCTGTTCTCGTTCCTGATCGATAAAACCGCCTGCAGCCTGCACATCGACATGGCCGGTGAACAGCATCCCTGCGCCCTCCCCGCGCAAATGCCGCTCGACAGCCATGACCTGCCAACCCCCGACCAGCCACCCAAACCCCAAGGCCGCGCCGACGCCAGTGTGCCGTTGGTGAAACTGGCGGTGGCGCGCTCCGGTGACAAGGGCAACCACAGCAACATCGGTGTCCTGCCGCGTCGACCGGAATACCTGCCATGGATCGCCGAAGCGCTGACGCCAGCGGTGATCGTCGACTGGATGCGCCATGTGCTCGACCCGATTCACGGCCGGGTCGAACGCTGGTACCTGCCCGGCACCCACAGCCTGAATTTTCTGCTGGAGAACGCGCTTGGCGGCGGTGGCGTGGCGAGTCTGCGCATCGATCCCCAGGGCAAGGCCTTCGCTCAGCAACTGCTGGAAATCCAGATCCCGGTGCCGCAGAGCATCGCCGAACAACTCGACTAGAGGTTGGGCTTCATGGCTTACGCATCGATTTTCAAAGCCGATCTGTTCAGCGGCCAGACCATCATCGTCACCGGTGGCGGCAGTGGCATCGGCCGTTGCACCGCGCATGAACTGGCGGCGCTCGGCGCCACTGTGCTGCTGGTCGGGCGCAAACCGGAGAAGCTGCAAAAGGTCGCCGCCGAAATCAGCGAAGACGGCGGCCGCGCCCATTGGCAGGCCTGCGATATCCGTGACGAAGACGCGGTGAAACAACTGGTCGCCGGGCTGATCGCCGAACACGGGCCGATCCACGGTCTGGTCAACAATGCCGGCGGCCAGTACCCGTCGCCACTGGCCGCGATCAATCAGAAAGGCTTTGAAACCGTATTGCGCACCAACCTGGTCGGCGGCTTCCTGATGGCCCGGGAAGTGTTCAACCAGTCGATGAGCAAACACGGCGGCAACATCGTCAACATGCTTGCCGACATGTGGGGCGGCATGCCCGGCATGGGCCACTCGGGCGCGGCACGTTCGGGGATGGACAACTTCACCAAAACCGCCGCGTTCGAGTGGGGGTACGCCGGGGTGCGGGTCAATGCGGTGGCGCCGGGCTGGATCGCGTCCAGCGGCATGGACACTTATGAAGGCGCTTTCAAAGCCGTGATCCCGACCCTGCGCGAACACGTGCCACTCAAACGCATCGGTACCGAATCGGAGGTCAGTGCGGCGATCGTTTTTCTGCTCAGCCCGGCGGCGGCGTTCATCAGCGGCAGCACCTTGAAAATCGATGGTGCGGCCAGTCTCGGCAGCCGCGCATGGCCGTTGCACAAGGCAAGCCACAGCGAGTCGTTCAACGGTTTCCATCGGGCGTACCTGCCCGACGTGCTCAAGGACAAGGAGTAAGCCATGCCGCAGATCCAGTCCCAACTCGATCCGCACAGTGAAGCTTTCGCGCGCAACTGCGCGGCGATGCTCACGGCCATCGAGCAAGTCCAGCAACTGGAACAGAACCTGCTGAACAAGGCTGCCGAAGCCAAGGGCAAATTCGACAAGCGCGGGCAACTGCTGCCCCGCGAACGCCTGAACCTGCTGCTCGACCCCGGCGCGCCGTTCCTCGAACTGGCGAGCCTGGCCGGCTACAAGCTGCACGACGACAAGGACGGCAGCGCTGCCGGTGGCGGCCTGATCGCCGGCATCGGTTACGTGTCCGGCATACGGGCGATGGTGGTGGCCAACAACAGCGCGATCAAGGGCGGCACGATCTCCCCCACCGGCCTGAAAAAATCCCTGCGGCTGCAACAGATCGCCCTGGAAAACAAACTGCCGGTGATCACTCTGGCAGAGAGCGGCGGCGCCAACCTCAATTATGCGGCGGAGATATTCGTCGAAGGCGCACGCAGTTTTGCCAATCAGGCGCGGATGTCGGCCATGGGGTTGCCGCAAATTACCGTGGTGCACGGCTCGGCGACGGCCGGTGGCGCCTATCAACCGGGGCTGTCGGATTACGTGGTGGTGGTGCGCGGCAAGGCCAAGCTGTTTCTCGCCGGACCGCCACTGCTCAAGGCCGCGACTGGCGAGGTCGCCACCGATGAAGAGCTGGGCGGCGCCGAGATGCACGCGCAGGTCGCCGGCACCGCCGAGTATCTGGCCGAGAACGATGCCGATGGCGTGCGCCTGGTCCGCGAGATCTTGCGCATGCTGCCGTGGAACGAGCAACTGCCGTGGCTGCCCGAGCCGCAATACAAGGCGCCGCTGTACCCGATCGACGAGCTGCTCGGGCTGATTCCCGACGACCCGAAGAAGCCCTACGACGTGCGCGAAATCGTTGCGCGGATTGCCGATGAATCGGAGTTTCTCGAATTCAAGGGCGAGTTCGATCAGCAAACCATCTGCGGCCAGTTGAAAATCCACGGCCGCGCCTGCGGCTTGATCGGCAACAACGGCCCGATCACCCCCGCCGGCGCGAGCAAGGCCGCGCAGTTCATTCAGCTGTGCGACCAGAGCCAGACGCCGCTGCTGTTTTTCCACAACACCACCGGTTTCATGGTCGGCACCGAGTCCGAGCAGCAAGGCGTGATCAAACACGGCTCGAAACTGATTCAAGCGGTGGCCAATGCGCGAGTGCCTAAACTGACGATTGTCGTCGGTGGCTCCTACGGTGCCGGCAACTATGCGATGTGCGGACGCGGTCTCGATCCACGTTTCATCTTCGCCTGGCCCAACAGCCGCACCGCGGTAATGGGCGGCGCGCAGGCCGGCAAGGTGTTGCGCATCGTCACCGAGGCCAAACAGCTCAAGGAAGGCCTGGTGCCGGATCCGAAAATGCTCGACATGCTCGAACAGGTCACCGCGCAGAAACTCGACAGCCAGTCCACCGCGCTCTACGGCAGCGCCAACCTGTGGGATGACGGCCTGATCGATCCGCGCGATACGCGCACCCTGCTCGGTTACCTGCTGGATATCTGCCACGAAGCCGACATCCGCACGTTGCAACCCAACAGCTTCGGCGTCAGCCGCTTCTGACTGCCACGGATCCCAAGGAGAACAATAAAAATGATCTTCACCCCGGAACACGAAGCACTGCGCCGCACCGTCCGCCAATTCGTCGAGCACGAAATCAACCCGCACGTCGATGAATGGGAAAAGGCCGGACGCTTTCCAATCCACGAGATTTTCCGCAAGGCCGGCGACCTCGGCCTGCTGGGGATTTCCAAGCCGGAAAAATTCGGCGGCATGGGCCTCGACTACAGCTATTCGATTGTCGCCGCCGAAGAGTTCGGCACTATCCACTGCGGCGGCATTCCGATGTCGATCGGCGTGCAGACCGACATGTGCACCCCGGCGCTGGCCCGTTTCGGCTCCGATGAATTACGCGACGAATTCCTCCGTCCGGCGATCACCGGCGAGCAGGTCGGTTGCATCGGCGTCTCGGAAGTCGGTGCCGGCTCCGACGTCGCCGGACTCAAGACCAGCGCGCGCAAGGACGGCGACGACTACGTGATCAACGGCAGCAAGATGTGGATCACCAACTCGCCCAGCGCCGACTTCATCTGCCTGCTGGCCAATACCTCGGACGACAAGCCGCACATCAACAAGTCGCTGATCATGGTGCCGATGAACACCCCGGGCATCAGCCTCAGCTCGCACCTGGACAAGCTCGGCATGCGCAGCTCGGAAACTGCCCAGGTGTTTTTCGATAACGTGCGTGTGCCGCAGCGCAACCGCATCGGCCACGAAGGCGCCGGGTTCATGATGCAGATGCTGCAGTTCCAGGAAGAACGCCTGTTCGGCGCGGCGAACATGATCAAGGGTCTGGAATATTGCGTCGACAGCACCATCGAGTACTGCAAGGAGCGCAAGACCTTCGGCAACGCGCTGATCGACAATCAGGTGATCCACTTCCGCCTCGCCGAACTGCAGACCGAAATCGAATGCCTGCGAGCGCTGGTCTATCAGGCCACCGAGCAATATGTGAAAGGTCAGGACGTCACGCGTCTGGCGTCGATGGCCAAGCTCAAGGCCGGCCGTCTCGGTCGTGAAGTCAGCGACAGTTGCCTGCAATATTGGGGCGGCATGGGCTTCATGTGGGACAACCCGGTGGCCCGCGCCTATCGCGACGTGCGGCTGGTTTCGATCGGCGGCGGCGCCGACGAAATCATGCTGGGGATCATCTGCAAACTCATGGGCATCCTGCCGGGGAAAAAGAAATGAGCCCCCTGCCCGATTGCCAGACTCTGTTGCTGGAACTGCACGGCGGCGTGCTGCACATCACCCTCAATCGCCCGGACAGCCGCAATGCGATGAGCCTGCAAATGGTCGCCGAACTGCGCGCGGTATTGGCGGCGGTGCGCGATGACCGCGGGGTTCGCGCTCTGGTCCTCAGCGGTGCCGGTGGGCATTTCTGTGCGGGGGGCGACATCAAGGACATGGCCAATGCCCGTGCCCAAGGCACCGACGCTTACCGCGAGTTGAACCGCGCCTTTGGAGCCCTGCTGCAAGAGGCTCAGGACGCACCACAAGTGCTGATCACCGTTTTACAGGGCGCAGTGCTCGGTGGTGGTTTCGGGCTGGCATGTGTCAGCGATATCGCCATGGCCGATCATCAGGCGCAGTTCGGCCTGCCGGAAACCAGCCTCGGTCTGCTGCCGGCGCAGATCGCGCCATTCGTGGTGCAGCGCATCGGCCTGACCGAGACCCGCCGACTGGCACTGACCGCTGCGCGTTTCGATGGTCATCAGGCGCGGCGGTTGGGGCTGGTGCATTTCGTCGAGCAGGATCCGCAGGCACTGGCAGAACGACTCGACGAAGTGCTCGACCATGTTTTGTGCTGCGCGCCCGAAGCGAATGCGGCGACCAAAAAGCTGCTGCTCGCCAGTGCCGGGCAGCCTTCGAGTGAATTGCTGGATGAAGCGTCGCGGTGTTTCAGCGAAGCGGTGACCGGGGCCGAAGGGATCGAGGGCACCCTGGCTTTCGTGCAAAAGCGTAAACCGCGATGGGCCCCTTAAAAGCTTCGCGAGCAGGCTCGCTCCCACAGACGGAACGCATTCCAAATGTGGGAGCGGGCTTGCTCGCGAAGAGGCCAGCACCGACACCGCAAATTCCGAGGGAACAGCCATGCCCGTCATCCACAAAATCCTGATCGCCAACCGCGGTGAAATCGCCTGCCGCATCCAGCGCACCGCCCAGGCCCTCGGCTATCGCACCGTCGCCGTATTCAGCGATGCCGACGCCAATGCCCTGCACGTGCAGATGGCCGATCAAGCGGTGAACATCGGCGCCGCACCGGTGCAACAGTCCTACCTGAACATCCCGGCGATCCTCGACGCCGCCCGCCGCAGCGGTGCCGACGCGATCCATCCCGGCTATGGCTTTCTCTCGGAAAACGCCGAATTCGCCCGCGCCTGCGCAGAGGCCGGTCTGACCTTCATTGGCCCCAGCGCCGAGGCCATCGAACTGATGGGCAGCAAGCGCCTGTCGAAAATCGCCATGCTCGACGCCGGTGTTCCTTGCATCGCCGGCTATCAAGGCGCCGCGCAGGACGACGCCACTCTGCTGCGTGAAGCCGAGCGCATCGGCTACCCGCTGATGATCAAGGCCAGTGCTGGCGGCGGTGGACGCGGCATGCGTCTGGTGCACAGCAGCGAGGAATTGCCGGCGCAATTGCGCACCGCCCGCTCCGAAGCGCTGAACGGTTTCGGCAGCGACGAACTGATCCTCGAACAGGCACTGATCGAACCACGGCACGTCGAGGTACAACTGTTCGGCGATCATCACGGCAACCTGATCTACCTCGGCGAGCGCGACTGCTCGGTGCAGCGCCGCCATCAGAAAGTCGTCGAGGAAGCACCCTGCCCGGTGATGACCCGCGAGTTGCGCCAGGCCATGGGCGAAGCGGCATTGAAGGCTGGCCGAGCGGTGAATTACGTCGGTGCCGGCACCGTCGAGTTTCTGCTCGATGCCCGTGGGCAGTTCTACTTTCTGGAAATGAACACGCGTCTGCAGGTCGAGCATCCGGTGACCGAGTTGATCACCGGGCAGGATCTGGTCGCCTGGCAATTGGCCGTCGCCGAGGGGCAGCCGCTGCCGTTGACTCAGGATCAGGTCGCGCTGAACGGTCACGCCATGGAAGTGCGTCTGTATGCCGAAGATCCGACGCAGAATTTCCTGCCGCAGACCGGTCGTGTACAGGCCTGGGAACCGGCGTTGGGTCCGGGGGCGCGGATCGATCATGGCTTGCGCGAAGGTCAGTCGATCAGCCCGTTTTATGATCCGATGCTCGGCAAACTGATCGCCCACGGCGCCACTCGCGAGGAGGCACGGCGCAAGCTGCTGCGCGCGGTGCAGGACAGCGTGCTGCTCGGCGTTCAGAGCAACCAGCGTTTGCTGGTCAGCCTGCTGCAGCATCCGCAGTTCATCAGCGGCGAGTTCAGCACCGCGTTCATTGCTCAGCATTTCACTGACCACCCATGCCTGCACACTTACGCCCCCACTGCCGAGGAGCTGGCCATCGCCGCCGTGCTGTTTTATCAGGCTGGCGCGCAGGTGCATCGTGCGCCGCTCAAGGGTTGGCGCAACAATGTCGGCGCGCCGCTCAATTACCGCCTCGGGCTTGAACAGCAGGACTGGACCTTGCAACTGCACGCTGGCAGCGCTGGCCGCTTCACCGTGAACGTGATGCAGCGCGCACTGGTACTGACCGTCATCAATTGCGACGAGCGCGCGGTGACACTGGAAGTCGACGGCCTGCGCCAGCGTCACGCCTACCGGATCGATGACGAAGAACTCTGGCTGTTCACCCACCCCGGCAACCTGCGCCTGGAGGATCGAACTCATGCGCTGATCAGCAGTCAGAGCAGCGTCAGCTCCGGCACCCTGAAGGCGCCGA
Source organism: Pseudomonas sp. MWU347 (assembly GCF_017947305.1). Lineage (NCBI taxonomy): Bacteria > Pseudomonadati > Pseudomonadota > Gammaproteobacteria > Pseudomonadales > Pseudomonadaceae > Pseudomonas > Pseudomonas sp. MWU347. The sequence goes on along the minus strand of NZ_JAFGZB010000006.1, from coordinate 330,436 downwards.
TGGACGGTGCCATCGTCGACGTGCTGGTCAGCGAAGGCAGCCCGGTCAGCAAGGGTCAGTTGCTGGTGGTGCTGGAGGCAATGAAAATGGAGCATCCGCTCAAGGCCGGCATCGACGGCGTGCTCAAGCGGGTGCAGGTCAAGGTCGGCGATCAGGTAAAAAATCGTCAGGTTCTGTTGCAGGTCGAGTGAGTCGCCAGGCGCAAACGCAAGGTTTGACTACGCTCTGATCTATCAGGACGCGTAAATCAGGAAACCTGCGATGCCCCATTGGCTGGTCATTGATCTGGAAGCCACCACAGATGAAGGTGGCTGGCCGGTTACGGAAATGGAAATCATCGAAATCGGCGCGACGCTGGTCGACCGTGCCGGTCGCGAGCAGGATCACTTTCAGCGGTTCGTCAAACCGACCCGGCGGCCGTTGCTGACGCCGTTCTGCCGTGAGCTCACGCACATCACCCAGGCCAACATCGACGCCGCGCAGCCGTTGAACGAGGTCTGGCCGGCCTTCGAACGCTGGCTCGGGCAACACCAGACGCGCCTCGAAGGCTGGGCCAGTTGGGGCGATTACGACCGCAAGCAGTTGCTCCAGGAATGGCAGCGCCTGCAGCTCGACAGCCTGCTGAGCCGGGTGCCACACATGAACCTCAAGCAGCGCTTCGCCAAGGCCCGGCGCCTGGAACGACCGCTGGGCTTGAACGGTGCGCTGCAACTGGCCGGCATGCAGTTCAGCGGTCAACAGCACCGAGCCCTGGAAGATGCGCGCAATACCGCGCGGTTGCTGCCGTTGGTCTTGCCACTCTGAAGTCAGGGCGAGAACTCGCCGGACACGCCCCGGGCAGGTGACGGCGCCGGGAGCGTTGTGCATACTGGCCAGCCTTTTTTAACCCTTTTTTGCCCTTTTCGAGAGGAATCGCCCATGTTCAAAGTCAACGAGTACTTCGACGGCACCGTCAAGTCGATCGCTTTTGGCACCGCTGAAGGTCCGGCGACCATCGGCGTCATGGCCCCGGGCGAATACGAATTCGGTACCGCTCAGCGCGAGATCATGCACGTGGTCTCCGGTGCGCTGACCGTCAAACTGCCGGACAGCAGCGACTGGGAAACCTTCGCCGCCGGCAGCCAGTTCAACGTTCCGGCCAACAGCAAGTTCCAGCTGAAAGTCGCCGTTGAGACTGCTTACCTGTGCGAATACCGCGGCTAAGCCCACGGTTTTTCCCGGTGCAAAAAAATGCCCGTGTCCATGGACACGGGCATTTTCATTTCCGGCAGGTTACTCGAGGATTTCCACCGGCATTCCGACTTCCAGCTGACCATTGCTGTCGTTGACCAAATTTTGCCCGAACATCGCACCATCGGCCTGAGCACGGTATTTCTGCAGGGTTGCCAGCGGTTCGCGATCAGCACTGCGTTCGCCGGTTTGCGGATCGATGGTGGTCAGAATGCAGCGCGAGCAAGGCTTCACCACGCGGAACTCGACGTCACCGATACGAATGCGCTTCCAGCCGTCCTCGGCGAACGCCGCGCTGCCTTCGATCACCAGATTCGGCCGAAAGCGCAACATCTCCAGCGGTCGTCCGACCTTTTGCACCAGATCCTCAAGTGACGCTTCGCCAATCAGCAACAGCGGGAAACCGTCAGCGAACGCGACCTGATCGTCCTCACGGCCATAACCGGCCTGCGTCATGCGCGCGCGATCAAGCGGCACCTGCACCAGACGGGTCGGTTTGCCGATGAAATCGCTGACCCAGCGGCCCGCTGCATCACCGGCATCCGGCACGCGCAGGGTGTCACGCCAGATGGTCACACCGCGCAAGTCGGAATCGGCCTCGGGCAATGGCACGTCCAGCGCGGCAAGCCCGGGGGCACTCAGGGTCAGACCGCCCTGCGCATTCCAAAGCGCCGACAACTGGCTCATTTTCGCCTCGGCCCGCTGGGTCAGAAAGCGGCCGCTGGCTTCATCCACGAGCATCCAGCGTCGGTCCCCTGCAAGGCCCAGTTTGTCCAGGCCAATCGATTGCAGAATCTCGGGTTTGCCGGATTTCAACGGATAACGATAAAGCGCGCTCAGACGCAGCATGGCCAGCTCCCTGGTGGGCAAAAAAGCCACCCTATACGAGCTTTATCGGCGAATCAAAGACAGATGCGCGCCCCCCTGAAAAGATAACTTTGTGGCGAGGGGATTTATCCCCGATGGGGCGCGAAGCGGCCCCACCTGAATCAAGAAGCGGGACCGCTGCGCAGTCCATCGGGGATAAATCCCCTCGCTACAGGTTTTCGTCAGGCCGGCACTTCATCGAGCATCAGACGCTGACGCACCACATCGACCAGTTTGTCCGGCTGGAATTTGGAGAGGAAGTTGTCGCAACCGACCTTCTTCACCATCGAGTCGTTGAAGCTGCCGGACAGTGAAGTGTGTAACACCACGTACAGACCGCGCAGACGCGGATCGTTGCGGATCTCGGTGGTCAGGCGATAGCCGTCCATTTCCGGCATCTCCGCGTCGGTGAACACCATCAGCAGTTTGTCGGTCATGTTCACGCCGGTATCGGCCCAGGCCTTGAGCATGTTCAGCGCCTTCAGACCGTCGCTGGCGATGTGCATTTTCACCCCGAGCTGGCCAAGGGTGTCGCGCAGTTGCGAAAGCGCCACGTTGGAGTCGTCCACCAGAAGCACTTCGCGGCCACGGGCACGCTCCAGCACCGGATCATCGAGCTTGTCACGCGAGACCTTGGCGTTGTACGGGACGATTTCGGCGAGGACTTTCTCGACGTCGATGATTTCCACCAATTGATCGTCAACCTTGCTGATTGCAGTCAGGTAGTGCTGGCGGCCAGCACTGGTCGGCGGCGGCAGAATGGCTTCCCAGTTCATGTTGACGATGCGATCCACGCCACCGACGAGGAAAGCCTGCACCGAACGGTTGTACTCGGTGACGATGATGGTGCTGTTCGGGCCCGGCACCAGCGGGCGCATGCCGATCGCCTGAGACAGATCGATCACCGGCAGCGTCTGCCCACGCAGGTTGACCACGCCGCAGACAAACGGGTGACGCTGTGGCATCAGGGTCAACTTCGGCAGTTGGAGAACTTCCTGAACCTTGAACACGTTGATCGCGAACAATTGGCGTCCGGCCAGTCGAAACATGAGAATTTCCAGGCGATTCTCACCCACCAGTTGCGTGCGTTGGTCTACCGTGTCGAGAATGCCGGCCATCAATGACTCCTGGGCTTGTTCTGATGAATTCACTACTAAGTGGGGTTATCGGCTGTTTATGGCGATTCTTGATCCCCACAAAATTCACCATCAAAATGCCACACATGGGCATTGATGTCACATTAACATCATGGTTTACTGACCCGGTGTTTTCATCTGCTACATTCTCTTCTGGCGCGACCACAGTTTGCGCCACAGGTTCCCGCGCGTAAGGGAATCCCCTAGGAACAATCAGGCCCAACCTGATGTTCGCAATATCCAATAGCCATTAATGTGACGCCATTCTCATTGCATGAACGGAGTCAGGCTATTGTGTGCGATCGCAGGTCAGTGGAACCCCACCCTCTGGAAAACCTCAGCCAGTGCAATTGCACGGTGGGGCGCGATCTCCCGACGATCCACGAACGTCGACACACACGGCATTCCCTCATCAGACATGACGCTGTGGAGATAAGCATGCCAATCGACCGTAAAGACTGGGCGCAACGCTTTCCCGAATTCCTCGTCGAAGCTGAAACACTCCTGGCCAAGTCCGAAGAGTGCCTGAGCCACCTGCAATTGATCAGCAACGACAAAGACGCCATCGACTGCATGCGCAACACCCTGCTCAAACTGGCGAGTCGGGCTGAAGCGTTGGCACTGGAGGCGATCTCCGAGTTTTCCCTGCATATTCACAGCCTGCTCGACCACGCGCCGGATCATATCGATCTGCACGCACAGGCGCTGAATGCGCTGCAGGACTGTTTCACCTTGATGGCCTGGCAGATTGAACTGGTCGATCACAATACCGGCCAATTGAGCCTGGATGGCAGCGAACAAACCTCACTGATCGAAGCTTTCGCGTTTCAGGTCGGTCAAAACCAGTTCAAGCCACCGCTCCGGCCTCAGCCGGTTTCGCTGTTGTCTTATTCCGAGCGTCAGGCGTGATCCGCCGCATTCAAAGCGTAAATCCAGGCTGAAGACGGGAATCGCTGATTGTCGCAATTGGATAGTTCATACCTGCCAGCGACAATTCGAATTAAATAATCACACCTGACACCAGCAGATATTCTGCCGCGGCCTCAGGGTTTGCCTGTATCTGTGTAACGATCAACTTCGAACCGTACGGATCTCTACCAAGCACAATAAAACGACATTTTCCATAATGGAACTCACGTCCAACATGACGTATTTCCTGACTCATTGGACATATATCGCAAACGCGACCAACGGTATCTTAAGTGGTATTATGCCGACCGTTAGTTGCTTTCAACTAATGGCACAGTGATTCAGCGACTGTCATCCAACGAACTTGATGGTCGAATATCGTTCACTGTACTTCGTTAAAATCAATAACATAATTGACAGCATTTTCAGACAGAGATCCGCCAGCCACCGGCCGGTCTGCCCGTAGCGAACATCCATTGGCTCCATCCGTTATGTACGCCAGCCTCAAGTCAATCATCAAATGGCCACCGTCCCGGGAAAATGCACGCCGGTTCACTCTCATATTGAGTGTCATCGCCGCCGCTGGCAGCCTGCTGACCTACGGATTGTCTGCTCCGCTCTCACTGGGTCTGCTGCTGTTGAATATTGCCGCCACTGCTTGTGTCTGGGTGCAATATCGACTGTCGCGCAAATCGATCAAGTTTCAGCCTCAGGAACTCGCCGACCGTTTGCTGGAAGTCCAGGAAAACGAACGCCACCGTCTCAGCCGTGAACTGCACGACGATATCGGCCAGTTACTGACAGCGGCCAAGCTGCAAAGTGAATGGCTGAAAAAACGCCTGCCAGCCGACTTGCAAGCGCAATGCTCGACACTCTGCGACACCCTTGATGAAACCCTCAACAAGGTGCGCGACGTTTCCGCCATTCTCAATCCGCGCCAACTGACCAGCCTCGGGCTGGAGGCCAGTCTGCGCGCGCACCTGCTCAAGACCCTGGCGAACACCTCGGTGCACTGGAGCCTCGATTGCCAGCAACGGCTCAATGGCATTCCGGAAGAAATGGCGGTCGCTGCCTTTCGCATTGCCCAGGAAGCGGTCACCAACATTCTGCGTCACGCGCAGGCCAGCAATCTGCTGATCCGCGTGCAACGCTTGCCAAAAGGCCTGACGCTGTTGATCAGCGACGACGGCCAAGGCTTTGCGCCTGCCGCGGACCCGGGCCGGGAAGGACAGCGCGGAATGGCCGGGATGGCCGAAAGGATCGAACAGTTGGGCGGCACGCTGAACGTCATCAGCGAGCCGGGCAAAGGCACTCAAATCGAAGCACTATTCCCCTGGGCGCCCCGTGCACTCGAGCGGGCCAGTACGAATAAGGTTATGCGTTGACTTGTAACTTACTTCTGGTGGATGACCACTCGCTGATCAGGGCCGGCGTGCGCGCTCTGGTGCTCGATATTCCCGGTTACGCGGTCGTTGGCGAAGCCAGCGACGGCTCGCAGTTGCTCGAAATGGTCGAGCAACTGGCGCCCGACATCGTGTTGCTGGATATCTCGATGAAGGAAACCGGTGGCCTGGAAGCCTTGCAACGGCTCAAGCGGGTGCGCCCGCAAAGCAAGGTGCTGATTCTCTCGATGCACACCGATCCGGCGCTGATCATGCAGGCGCTGGAGTCCGGCGCGCACGGTTACCTGCTCAAGGACACCACGGCCACCGAGCTTGAACACGCCCTCGAAGCCTTGCGTAATAACGAGCGTTACCTGAGTCCGGCCATCGCCCACACCGTGATCAACCAGGCGCTGACCCGCACGCAGAAAAACCAGCCGGAAGTGGCCGACTCGCACAATCTGACGGCACGCCAGCTGGAAATCCTGCGGTTGATCGTACGCGGCAAATCCACCCGGGAGATCGCCAACGGCCTGGGCCTGAGCATCAAGACCGTCGAGACCCACCGCTCGCAGATCATGAAACGCCTGCAGATCTACGACGTGGCGGGTCTGGTGCTGTTCGCGGTGCGCGAACAGATCATCAGTCTGGACGACTGATCGAACCCGCGCCGCCCAACAGCGGCGAATGCTCCGGCAAATGCACCTGCAAGGCGGCGGGGCGCGCCTCGAAACGCAGGCTGTCGCCCTCCAGCGGCTCGCCGTCAAGGTTGATGCTCAGCCCCTCGGCGACCTTGATTTCGACCCAGGGCAAACGGGCCCGGACAAACATATTGTCGAGGCCGAAGCCGTCGCTGAGCAGGTTCTTCAGCGTGCCCACCAACTCCTGTGGCGCCGGCAGAATACTGATGTCCAATAGACCATCGTCCGCCAGTGCCTGCGGGCACAAGACGTGTCCGCCGCCTGCCTGACGACCGTTGCCGATGCCCAATGCGAGCAGCTCGCCGCTCCAGTGAAAGTCCGGCCCTTGCAGTTCACCGTAAGCCGCGTGCAGCTCACTGAAGCGCGACAATCCGGTGAACAGATAAGCGGCCCCGCCGAGCACTTTTTTCAGATCTTCAGAGGTATTGGCCGTGACCTGGCTGCCGAAACCACCCGTCGCCATGTTCAGGAAAATCTGCCCACCGACTTCGCCCAGATCAATCTTGCGCGGTGGCACGTCGAGCATTTCCAGTGCTTCGGCCGGCTCCAGCGGGATCCCCGCCGCGCGGGAAAAATCGTTAGCCGTTCCTAGCGGCAACAGCACCAGACTGGCCTCGTCCGGATGCGCGGCAAGCGCTTCAGCGATATCGCGCAACGTGCCATCTCCGCCTCCGGCGATGATCTTCCGATAGCCACTCGCCAGTGCTTCTTCCACCAGACGCTGAGCGTCACCGGCCTCCCAGGTCAGCCGTACGGCCAATTCCCAGCCCTGCTTGCGTTTGCCTTCGACGGCGGCGCGAACCGCCTCATTGAGTGCCTGCTTGCCATGCAGAATCAACAGCGCCCTGCGTTCACTCATTACGGTCACTCCCCAAGATTGAATCGGTATGAAACATCTTGACCACTGGTGCAGGCAAAAAAGCCATGGGAACACCATTTAATTCAAGCGACTGACCTGTTGCGTCCTACGCGACGGTATTTTTTCTTACAACATGTGAGGAATCGGCTCAATTGACCGGACACGATCCTTGATTCACCTTGTGCAGGTGGTATCAATTTTCGATTCAACAACACAAGGATGTGCAGGTAATGATTGGATACACCCTCGGAGCTGTTGGCAGTCTGGATGACGGGAAGGCCGGTGCGCTTACACTTGAAACAGCCGATGGACATTTCCATGCCAAGCCATGAAGCCAGAATTGCAAATAGTCCGGTTGCCCCTCTGGACGAAAGTCGCGCCAGTCACAAATCCGATTTCAGAAAGAACGCCAGAACCGCTGGAGAAGTTGATATGGAACCGCGCGTGACCGAACTGGAAACCCACCTCAAATACATTCGTCGGGATATGGACGAAGTTCGCGGGGATGTAAAGACCATCAAGCACCGTCTCGCCTATTCGGCGGGTGCGACGGCGGTGGTCCTGGGACTGCTGGGATGGGTTGCCAACAGCCGGTTCGATCAGTTGGTCACACTGATGAGCCATTGACAGAGGAATGCAGGCATCGACGCGGTATCGGTCGAGCCTGCAATTACCGGAAGCGGATCAGCCGAGCAGGTCACTCAGGGGAATGAACCCGACCTCATCGCCTTCTACCAGCGTGCGGCCTTCCAGCACCTCTACCAGACCATCCGCCCAGGCCGCGCTGCGCAGCACACCGGAGCTTTGATTGCGGTAGATGATCGCCCGCCCCTGCTCGAGACGACCGCGCAGGTATTCGCGCCGATTGCCGGCCACAGGCCAGACAAAACCTGCCGGAACCGTAAACTTCAGAGGTTCGACATCCTGTACGCCCTGACGCCGCAGCAAGTAGGGCCGCGTGAGCAGAGCAAAGGTCACCAGCGTCGAAGCGGGGTTGCCCGGCAGGCCGATGACCGGCACCTTGCGAAAATGGCCAACTGTCAGCGGCTTGCCCGGTTTGATGGCTAGTTTCCACAGCGCCAGCTCGCCCTCTTCCCGCAATGCGATGCCAAGAAAATCCGCTTCACCGACCGACACGCCTCCGGTCGAGAGAATCAGGTCGACACCCTGCAAGCCGCCAAGGCGCGCCCGCGTGGTCGCCAGATCGTCCGGAAGAATACCGGCATCAATCACTTCACAACCCAGGCGCTGCAGCCAACTGCACAACACCACCCGATTACTGTTGTAGATCTGCCCCGGCCCCAGCGGCCGGCCCGGCTCAACCAGCTCATCGCCGGTGGACAGCACCGCCACTCGGACCTTGCGCACCACATTCAGCCCGGCACACCCCAGCGACGCCGCCAGACCTTGTTCGATCGGTCCCAGCCGGGTACCTGCAGCCAGAATCAACTCACCCATCGTGGTTTCCTGGCCTTGCGGGCGAATGTTCTGGCCGACGCTCATGGTTTCGATGAAACGCACGCTGCCATCGTCCTGAACTTCGGCGTTCTCCTGCATTTCCACGCAATCGGCCCCGGCAGGCACTGGCGCACCGGTGAAGATCCGCGCACAGGTACCGGGCTTCAACGGTTCAGGCGCCTGCCCGGCAAAGACTTTCTGGCTGACCGGCAGCGGTGCGCCGGTCCAGTCGGCCAGATTCAGGGCATAACCATCCATGGCGCTATTTGGCCAGGGTGGCAGGTCCAGGGTCGAAACCAGGTCCTCGGCGAGCACCCGCCCCTCGACTTCGGCCAAGGGCAGAAACTCGCGTTCGACAATCGGCGAGGCTTCAGCCATCTCCAGCAGGCGGGCCAACGCTTGCTCGACAGGCATCAGGCTGCCGGTCTTGCCCGGCTTACCCACGGGATTCACAGGGCGCCGCCTGTTTCAGGTGAGGGACGAAGTTGCACGGACGGTGCCGCGAATCCAGCTGTTCGGCGAGAATGCCGTCCCAACCGGTGCGCACCGCATTGGTCGAACCTGGCAGGCAGCACACCAGTGTGCCATTGGCCAGGCCGGCCAGTGCCCGCGACTGCACGGTCGAAGTACCGATATCGGCCACCGAGATCTGGCGGAACAGTTCACCGAAGCCGTCAACCTGCTTGTCGAGCAGACAAGCCACGGCTTCAGGCGTGCTGTCACGCCCGGTGAAACCAGTGCCGCCGGTAATCAACACGACCTGCACGACGTCCTCGGCAATCCAGTGGGCAACTTGCGCGCGGATCTTGTACAGGTCATCTTTGAGCAGGACCCGTTCGGCCAAGCGGTGACCGGCAGCAGTCAGGCGGTCGACGAAGACCTGGCCTGAGGTGTCGGTTTCCAGGGTTCGGGTATCGCTGACAGTCAGCACCGCAATGTTCAGCGGCGCAAAAGGTACATCGGCCTTGGCTTTCATTAGGCTCGTCCAGTTGTAGGAGAAACAGCCCGGTGTTATATCACAGCGCCTGAATTTTTCGCCGCCCCGCTGGAGAGCTGCCATGACCTCGAATACGCCATTGCCCCCCTGCTCCATTCTGCTCCTGGCAGGCGGACGCGGCCAGCGCATGGGCGGCCAGGACAAAGGGCTGGTTGAATGGCAGGGTGAGCCGCTGATTGCGCATTTGCAGCGCAAGGTCCGACCGCTGACTGACGATCTGATCATCTCCTGCAATCGCAATCACGAGCGTTATGCAGCCTACGCCGATCAATTGGTCAGCGATGAGCAAGGCGATTTTCCCGGTCCCCTGGCCGGCATCCTCGCCGGACTCAAGGCAGCCCGCCAGCCACACCTGCTGGTCTTGCCCTGCGATGTGCCGCGAATCGACGCCGCGCTGTTGCAGGACATGCGTGAAACCGCCGGCCTGTTTCCTGAAAAACCTTTAATGTTGCGTCACGACGACCACTGGGAACCCCTGCTGTGTGTAATTCCCGTCGCCCTGTTGCCCGCCTTCGAAACCGCGTGGAACGCCGGCGAACGCAGCCCCGGCCGAATCATGCGCAATCTCGGCGCGACTGCCCTGCAATGCCCCGACAATGACCCGCGCCTGGCCAACCTGAACACCCCCGAACTGTTAAATGCGCATAACACTGTGTCAGACTGACAGCATTCAAGGAACTCTCACGCCTTGTACACGTCTCAAGCTCAGTAACCAAAGTATTCCCATTCGGAGACACACCCATGACTCAACGGACCCTCGCCACTTTCATGCTCGCACTGGGCCTGGCAACTCTCGCTGGTTGCTCGTCGCCAACAGTGATCACCTTGAATGACGGTCGCGAAATCCAGGCCGTCGACACCCCGAAATACGATGAAGATTCGGGCTTCTACGAGTTCAAACAACTCGACGGCAAAGAGACCCGCATCAACAAGGATCAGGTTCGTACCGTTAAAGAGCTGTAAGCTTTACGTCGACACCAGATACAGAAAAGCCCGCATTAATGCGGGCTTTTTCATGGGTGCGGGGAAGTGAATGGCGTCACCACTGCAGGGTGATCTGACTTTCGAACTCGCGTTCTTCGCCGGTGACCGGGTCGACAAACCGCAGCCCCTGTGCCAACAGCTTCAACGGATTGGCATAGTCATCCTCAACGTCTTTCAACACATCCGGGTAGAACGGATCGTTACAGATACTCGCCCCTAGCGCGGTCATATGCACCCTTAGCTGATGCTTCTTGCCAGTCACCGGGTACAGGCCGTAGCGCCACAGATCACCATTCTTTTCCCGGACTTCCACCGCCGTTTCAGTATTGGCGACACCTGGGCCTTCCTGCATGCGGAAGAACGGTTCGCCGTCGATCAGGCGACTTTTATGCACGAGGGGAAATTCCAGTTCCGGCAGCGCACGGGCGATCGCTTCATAACGTTTATCGATCTGCCGCGTAGGGAACAACGACTGATAAGCCGAGCGGGTTTGCGGGTTGGCGGAAAAGATCACCAGCCCTGCCGTGTGCCGGTCAATGCGGTGCAGCGGCACCAGATGCGGATTATCGAGGCGACGGATCAGACGGCGCAGCAACGTCTGTTCGACGTACTCGCCGGCCGGTGTCACCGGCAGGAAGTGCGGCTTGTCCGCCACCACCAGATGTTCGTCCGCATACAGGATCGACTCGACCACCGGGATCGGTTTTTCATCCGGCACTTCACGGAAGTAGTGAATACGCAGGCCTTCCTTGTACGGCAGATCCAGCGCAATCGGCTGTCCCTGCCCATCCAGTACCCGGCCCCGGGCGATCCGGTCCAGCCATTGCTCGCGACTGATCGCACTGAAATGCTCACACAGGCAATCAAGGACGGTAGGCCAACTGCCCGGAGGAAGGTAAAGGGTGCTGGCCTGATTCTGCGCAGCGGAAAACGTTGGTGTGGACATACGGAAATTCGAACCCTCAATGCAGGCCGGCATTATCCAACACTGAGCGCAACGAACCTAGCGCAGAATCTGCGGCCCGCTCAGGCCGGAATCGACTTGAGCGCCGCGGCTTCGGTGAACTCCTTGAGCCAGCGCAGCACATCGACCGCCTCCCAGCGCCCCGGGTCATACAAGGCGTACAGCAAGCCCTGATAACCGACCACATCCAGCTGCTTGTGATAACCGGCACGCTGGAACAGCGCCTCGATCTCGGCAAAACAGGTGTTGAAATGCAGTTTGTTGAAAGGCGTCTTGCCCTCCGTGACCAGCCCGTCCAGGCGCAACTCGAGGACCGCCTCGCGCACCACGTCAACCGACATCCGGTTCACGCTGTTCTTCAACTGTTCGACATTGACCACGGTTCGTCCCTCTGACTGCCGGATTCACCTGCTCAAGTCATGCAAAGCAGCAGGCCAACCCAATTACTGTATGCACATACAGTAACCGAATAAACCACAGAGTGCCAAGGGAAGGATGCACGGTCACGACCGGCGGAAAGCCATGTCGCGTCACCGAAGAAAAGGCTCAGCGCAGGAATGCCACGACCTGATCGGCATTGAACGGCCAGCTCAGCTCCGCACCATTATCAACACGGCGCAGCACCGGAATCCGCAGGCTGTAAGCCTCGAACCAGGACTCATCGTCGGCAATATCCACCAGTTCGACCAGCAGACCGTGCTCGACGAAAGGCATCAACTCGGCTTCTGCCAACTCACACAAATGGCATCCCAAGGTGCCGAACAACTGACATTCAGGAGGCATGATCGCTCAACCGGAAAAATGAGCATTCATTCTAGGCCTGCCTCGAAAACCCGTCGAGCCGCTGCCGCCCAAAGGCCCGAGCACGGCAACCAGTACGCAAAACCCTGACGCAAATCAGTCCAGAGAAAAGCCAATCAGGCCATGCTCCCGCGCTTTTTGCCTCTACGCTTGAGAAGCCTGAGCCTGACATCGGAGTGTCTTGTGTTTGCCAACCTGTTGATCATCCTCGCCTCATCCCTGGTGATGATTGCCCTGTTTCGCCGCCTGCGCTTGCCGCCGGTGCTGGGCTATCTGTGCGTGGGCCTGATGGTGGGGCCGACCGCGTTCAACTGGGTCAACGAGAGCGAGCACCTGCCGGACGTGGCCGAGTTGGGCGTGGTGTTTCTGCTGTTTTCGCTGGGCCTGGAGTTTTCCCTGTCGAAAATGATCGCGCTGCGCCAGGTGGTGTTTCGCCTGGGCAGTCAGCAGGTATTGCTCAGCACCGGGGTGCTCGGGCTGGTGCTGATCCTGCTGGGCATGCCGCTGGCCCCGGCAATGTTGCTCGGGGCCGGGCTGTCGTTGTCGTCGACGGCGATTGTCACCAAGGAGTTGAGCAGCCTGGGCGAAGTGTTCAGCAGCCACGGGCAGAACGCGGTCGGGGTCTTGCTGTTTCAGGACGTGGTCGCGGTGTTGTTGCTGACCCTGGTGCCAGTGTTCGCCGGGAGCAGCACGCAAGCCTGGTACTGGGCCTTGCCATTGACGCTGGTGAAGACCGTGGTGCTGTTTTTCGGTCTGCTGCTGGCCAGCCGCTGGTTGCTGCCACGGCTGTTCCACGAAGTGGCGGCCTCGCGCTCGGCGGAATTGTTCGTCCTGCTGGCGCTGGTGATTGTGCTGCTGACCGCCTGGCTGACACACCTGCTGGGCCTGTCCCCTGCCCTTGGCGCATTTCTCGCCGGCATGCTGTTGGGCGAGAGCCACTATCGCCATCAGATCGAGGCCGACATCCGGCCGTTTCGCGACATCCTGCTCGGGGTGTTTTTCGTCAGCATCGGCATGCTGATCGACCTGCAACTGTTCGTCAGTCACAGCCTGCTGATTCTCGGCCTGACCCTCGGTCTGATGCTGATCAAAGGCACGGTCGTCGCGCTTTTGGTGAAGTGGCGCGGCAGCGATCACGAAACTGCCTGGCGCAGCGGCCTGGCGTTGGCGCAGGGCGGGGAATTCTGCTTCGCATTGATGGCGCAGATGCAGCAAAACCGCATGCTGCCTGACGAACTCGGCGGCCTGCTGCTGGCGGCGACGTTCTGCTCGATGTTGCTGACCCCGCTATTGTTGCGCGGGGCACCGAAAATTGCCCTGCGCCTGCATCGCAAGCCGAATCAGGAGGCGCAAATCGAGGAAATCAGCGCCCTCAATGCCGGTCTGGATCAACATGTGGTGATTTGCGGCTACGGGCGCGTTGGCCAGTCCATCGGCCGCTTCATGCGCAATGCCAATCAACCTTACATCGCGTTGGACAACGATCCGGTGCGCGTGCAGGAAGCCGCGTCCGAGGAAAGTGATGTGCATTATGGCGACTCATCGCGCGGTGACTTGCTAACGGCCATCGGATTGTTGCGCGCGAAACTGCTGGTGATCGCCGTGGATCAGAGCGATGTCAGTCTGCGAATTCTCAAGGAAGCGCGCCGGCTCAATGCGCGGATACCGATTCTGGTGCGCACCCGCGATGACAGCCAATGGGCTGAACTCAAAGCGGCCGGCGCCACCGAAGTGGTGCCGGAGTTATTGGAGTCGAGCCTGATGCTCGCCTCCCACGCCTTGATCATGCTCGGTCTGCCAGCTCATCAGGTACAGGAGAAAGTCGACCAGGTGCGCATCAATCGCTATCGCCTGTTGCATGGCTTTTACCCCGGCACCGACGACAAGGAAACTTAGTCCTGACTGACCGCGCCGATCTTGTGCAGCGACAGGTCGGCGCCGTAATACTCTTGTTCCTGACTCAGGCGCAGGCCGTGCAAGGCCTTGATCACGCCGTAAACGGCGAATCCGCCGAGCAATGCGACCACCACACCGAGCGCAGTGCCGATCAACTGACTGATCAGGCTGACGCCACCGAGGCCACCCAGCGCAGTCTGGCCGAAGATGCCGCAAGCGATCCCGCCCCACACCCCGCACAAACCGTGCAACGGCCAGACGCCGAGTACATCGTCGATACGCCATTTGACTTGCGCGGCGGTAAAGCACCAGACAAACAGTGCACCGGCAATCGCGCCGGTCACCAGCGCACCCACCGGGTGCATCAGGTCGGAACCGGCGCAGATCGCCACCAGCCCGGCCAACGGACCGTTGTGCAGGAAGCCCGGGTCATTGCGCCCGACGATCAGCGCCGCCACCGTGCCGCCGACCATGGCCATCAGCGAGTTGACCGCCACCAGACCGCTGACGCCCTGCAAGGTCTGCGCGCTCATCACGTTGAAGCCGAACCAGCCGACAATCAGAATCCACGAGCCCAGCGCCAGAAACGGAATGCTCGACGGCGCGAACGCCACCAGCCGCCCTTCGCGATAACGGCCGTTACGCGGGCCGAGCAGCAAAACCGCCGCCAGTGCCAGCCAGCCGCCCATGGCGTGCACCACCACCGATCCGGCGAAATCATGGAACGCCGCGCCAAAGCGCGCCGTCAGCCAGGCCTGCAGACCGAAGTTGCCGTTCCAGACCATGCCCTCGAAAAACGGGTAGATGAACGCCACGATCAGCGCCGTTGCACACAACTGCGGAACGAAGCGCGCACGCTCGGCAATCCCGCCGGAGATGATCGCCGGAATTGCCGCTGCAAACGTCAGCAGGAAGAAAAACTTCACCAGACCGTAACCGTGATCGGCACTCAGCACCGCCGCCGGTTGCATGAAGGTGACCCCATAGGAGATCCAATAGCCTATAAAGAAATAGGCCAGGGTCGAAACGGCAAAGTCGCTGAGGATCTTCGACAGTGCGTTGACCTGGTTTTTCTGGCGCACCGTGCCGACTTCAAGGAAGGCGAAACCGGCGTGCATCGCCAGCACCATCACCGCACCGATCAGAATGAACAACGTGTTGGAGCTGTGAACCAGCGTGTCCACAGCGCTTTGCAGATTTTCCATAAAGAGGCAGACCTGAAGGCTAAAAAGGCACCAAAGCGGTTCGCGCGGACAATTCATGCACCAAGTTGCGACCGGTCGGTCTGCGCAATGAAGCTGCGATGAACCGGTTTGGCGCACAAGGTCGATGTCCTGACACGAACCAGGATTATTTGAGTTAAGGTTTTGCTGCATGTACGCCCGCCAACAGCGCACGGCGGCAGCAGAACGCACCACGACATAGCAAAAGCTGTACCAGTCATTTGTACTGAACCTTCGCGCAAGGCTCATACTCGAACGCTTTAGACGTCACTTACGGAGATCCACCCATGGCCAGCATCAAGGCAAAGACTGCTCAAGAAATCCTGATGAACGACTTCCAGACTCTGGTCGCCGACACCGAGCGGCTGCTCGAACACACCGCGTCCCTGGCGGGCGATCAGGCCGATGAGCTGCGTGATCAGATCCACGACAGCCTGCTGCGCGCCCGGGAAACCCTGAAGCTGACCGAAGACACCCTGCGTGATCGCGGCCAGGCTGCCGTCACCGCCACCGAAGATTATGTGTCGGCCAACCCTTGGCAATCAGTGGGTATCGCCGCCGGCGTGGGCTTTCTGATTGGCCTGCTGGCCACTCGGCGCTGATCATGTCGATCGGCGAATCCGGCCTGGGGTCGGGCACCTCCTCTTCCACGCGGCGTCTGGGCGCCGCTGTTCTCGGCTTGCTGCACAGCCATGTCGAACTGTTCGGCATCGAATTGCAGGAGCAGAAATCACGCACCGTCAGCCTGTTGCTGTTCGCAGGGCTGGCGCTGGTGTTTGCCCTGCTGTTGCTGGTGGGTCTGTCGACGCTGGTGCTGATCGTGTTCTGGGATACCTATCGTCTGGCAGCGATCATCGGCCTGTGCGTGTTCTACACCCTGGCGGCCGCTTTCTGCGGGCTGCGTCTCAAGGCAGCAGTCTTCGATGAATCCTCGCCCTTCCACGGCACGCTGGAAGAATTGGCCAATGATCGGGAGCGCCTGCTGCCATGAGCCTGCCTGAACTGCCACACAACAGCTCGCGCCGGGAAATGCGCAAGGCGCTGATCCGCCTGCGCATGGAAATGCATCGTCAGGAAATCCGCCACGAAGCCGGGCAAGTGCTGCAGCCCTTGCAGCGCATGCGCGGCATGACGCAAAACCTGCAAGGCGGCTTCGGCATCAAGCACGCGCCGCTTTGGGGCGTGGCCGCCGTCACCCTGCTGGGCTTCATCACCGGCAAAGGCGCAAAAAGCGGCGGTGTTGGCGGGCTGACCCGGCTGATACGGCTGGGCACCAGCCTCGGGCCACTGATCAAACTGGTCATGCAGAGTTCGGGCAAACGCTAAGCCGACGCATCTGGCTACATTCTTGCAATATCCGCGGGATGAACCTCTTTACCCGGAGGTTCAATCCCGCGCGCCTACCCGGTCGGCGGGGTTCATCCAGAACAAGAACGACTAAGGAGGCCCCGTGATCGACGGGCAACCGCTCGCCTGCTTTCAACCTTTCATCGATACCGCCACCGGACGTATTGCAGGCGTCGAAGCATTGGGTCGCCTGCGCCAGCCTGACGGCCAACTGGCCTCGGTCGGGCCGTTGTTTGCCGACCCACGCACACCCGCCATCGCCCTGCGCCGGCTCGACCGGCAGATCCGCGACAACGCCCTGAGCCGACTGCATGAAGCCCCCGCCGAGTGGTTTCTCAGCCTGAACATGTCGCCGCGCTGGATCAGTCGCCTGCGCGCCGATCAACCGCTGCCCAGCCTCAAGCAGATGCTGCGCCACGGCGTCGATCCGCAACGCATCGTGTTCGAGATCACTGAACTGGGCGGCAATGGTCAGCGTCTGGCCGAAGTGGTCGCGCGCTATCGCGAGGCCGGAGCGCGGATCGCTATCGATGACTTCGGCGCCGGTTACTCGCAGCTCGATCGGGTGCTGGCGTTGCAGCCGGACATTCTCAAACTCGACATGCGCCTGTTTCAGGCCGCCGCGTTGGGCGGGCCGAGCAGTGACGTGGTCAAGGCTCTGGCGCAAATGGCCGAAAAAACCGGCTGCTGGATCATCGCCGAAGGCGTGGAAACCGAGGCCCAGCTCAATTTCGCCCTGGAATGCGGTTCGCGCTACGTTCAGGGTTTCCTGTTCGCCCGGGCGCAGGAGGCGTTTTATCCGACCGACGCCTTCGTGCAGCGCTTCGCCGAACTGCGCCAGCGTTACGTTCGGCAGAAACTGGCCGAACGCGGGCGCCTGATGCAGATGCGCCAGCAACTCGGCGAACTGATGGCGATCCTCCAGAGCTGGGCTCAGGCCCACGCGCCGCTGAGTGCGCTGCCGCAACTCGAAGCCTTCCCGTGGTTGCTGCGGTTCTACCAATGCGACCGTCACGGCACCCAACTCACGCCCAACCTCGAATGGCGCAACAACGGCTGGGTCGCCGATAACCGCTATCTGGGCCACAACTGGTCATGGCGTCCGTACTTCTATCATTTGCTCGCCGAAGGCTGGGAAGAGCGGCGCCTGACCCTGTCCAGCACCTACCGCGATGCCACCAGCAACCAGTATTGCCTGACCGCCGGGCAGTTCTTCGATAACGGCGAGCGCCTGCTGCTGATCGATATTGATGCCGCGGGCTTGTAGTTCCGCTTGCAGGTGTGTGGCTGAACCGGGAAGCTAGGGCAACAGTCATCCCAGTCACCGACGGAGAGAACCAGCCTTGGATTGGCAGACCCTGCTCAACCGCGAACGCCTTGGAAAACCGCTGCACAGCCCGCAAGAGCTTGGCCGCAGCCCGTTCCACAAAGACCACGACCGCATCATCTTCTCCGGTGCCTTCCGCCGTCTGGGCCGCAAGACCCAGGTGCATCCGGTGTCGAGTAACGACCACATCCACACCCGCCTGACCCACTCGCTGGAAGTCAGCTGCGTCGGGCGCTCGCTGGGCATGCGCGTCGGTGAAACCTTGCGCAGCGCCCTGCCCGACTGGTGCGACCCGAGCGATCTGGGCATGGTCGTGCAATCGGCCTGCCTGGCCCATGACATCGGCAACCCGCCGTTCGGCCACTCCGGTGAAGATGCGATTCGGCACTGGTTCCAGCAGGCGGCCGGGCGCGGCTGGCTCGACGGCATGAGCGAAGCCGAGCGCGGTGACTTCCTCAATTTCGAAGGCAATGCGCAAGGCTTCCGGGTGCTGACTCAGCTGGAGTATCACCAGTTCGACGGCGGTACCCGCCTCACCTACGCCACCCTCGGCACCTATCTGAAGTATCCGTGGACCGCACGTCACGCCGACTCGCTGGGCTACAAGAAACACAAGTTCGGCTGCTATCAGAGCGAACTGCCGCTGCTGGAGCAGATCGCCCACAAGCTCGGCCTGCCACAACTGGAAGACCAGCGCTGGGCGCGCCACCCATTGGTGTACCTGATGGAGGCTGCCGACGACATCTGCTACGCGCTGATCGACCTCGAAGACGGCCTGGAAATGGAGCTGCTGGAGTACGCGGAAGTCGAATCGCTGCTGCTCGGTCTGGTGGGAGACGATCTGCCGGAAACCTATCGCCAGCTCGGCCCGCAGGATTCGCGTCGACGCAAACTGGCGATCCTGCGCGGCAAGGCCATCGAGCACCTGACCAACGCCGCTGCCCGGGCATTCGTCGAGCAACAGGATGCGCTGCTGGCCGGCACCCTGCACGGCGACCTGGTGGAACACATGCACGGCCCGGCCAAACGCTGCGTACTCAACGCCAAGGACATCGCCCGCAAGAAAATCTTCCAGGACAAGCGCAAGACGCTGCATGAAATCGGCGCCTACACCACCCTGGAAATCCTTCTCAACGCGTTCTGCGGCGCGGCCCTGGAGCAACATGGCGGCCGCACGCCGTCGTTCAAGAGCCGCCGGATCCTCGATCTGCTGGGCAACAATGCGCCGGATCCCCATGGCCCGCTGCACACCTCGTTCCTGCGCATGATCGACTTCATCGCCGGGATGACCGACAGCTACGCCAGTGACATGGCGCTGGAAATGACCGGGCGTTCCAGCCACTGACAGAAAAAATTGCTCAACCGGGTCAGGCAACTGCCCGGATGAGCGATACCTCGATTGAACCGGTTCTCTGGTCTCAGGCAAACGGATCGACTGAAAGGTAAATCCGTTTAACAGCCAACTACGCAAACAAAACCTTGTTTATTCAAGGTTCGACAAGCAACTTAAAACATTCAGATAAACAAATCAGCACAACACTTCCTTACGCGACACAGAGTTTGGTCGTAGTCGGTTTCCTTTTAGTGCGTAGGACTTATCCTATATTGCCGCAACAGCCCCGGGAGTTCATGCGGCAGCTCATTTATCTGAGCTAAGGTGCGCCCTTTATTCGCGCACGTATGGGATTTGATTATGAACTCCGTTTTTATTGTCGATGATCACCCCGTCATCCGACTTGCCGTTCGAATGCTGCTCGAGCATGAAGGTTACAAGGTCGTCGGCGAAACCGATAACGGGGTCGATGCCATGCAAATGGTCCGCGAATGCATGCCCGATCTGATCATCCTTGATATCAGCATACCCAAACTCGACGGCCTGGAAGTTCTCGCCCGGTTCAACGCCATGGGCACCCCGCTCAAAACCCTGGTACTGACGGCGCAATGCCCGACGCTGTTCGGCATTCGCTGCATGCAGTCCGGTGCATCCGGTTATGTCTGCAAAGAGGAAGACTTGAGTGAACTGGTCAGTGCGATCAAGGCGGTACTTTCCGGTTACAACTATTTCCCCAGCCAGGCATTGAATCCGGTACGCCTCGACGACGTGCGTTATGCCGAACTGGAGTTATTCAAATCCGTCAACGACCGCGAGCTGATGGTCCTGCAATTATTTGCCCAGGGACGCACCAACAAGGAAATAGCCAAGGGCATGTTTCTCAGTAACAAGACAGTCAGTACCTACAAAAAACGCCTGATGCAAAAACTCAAGGCCAGATCTCTGGTGGAACTGATCGAGATGGCCAAACGCAACGCGCTAGTGTGAGAGCCTGAATGCCCAGTCGTTTAAAGATCTGTCTCGCCCTATGTTGCGTCAGCCTGTGCCTGACGACTCAGGTGCAGGCCAGCTTCGTCACCGCGCAAGATTATGTGCTGCGCAGCCGCTCGGGCCACGAAGCGCCATCCGTGTCCCTTGAACCCGCGCAACGGCTATGGCTGGAGAGTCGCCGCGAACTGGTACTGGGCACTTCCGCGCCGGACTATCCGCCGTTCGACATGACCGCCAGCGGTCGTGATTACGAAGGTTTTACCGCCGACTACGCCGGTCTGCTCGAACAGGCTGTCGGGTTGCCAATCCGGGTCCAGCGCTTTGCCTCACGGGAAGCCGCCTTGCAGGCGTTGATTGCAGGTCAGGTCGACATGCTCGGTACGGCCAACGGTTTCGAGGCCAGTAACGCAAATATCCTGCTTTCAACGCCCTACGCCATCGATCAGCCGGTTCTGGTTACCCGCGAAGGCGAGACCCGCTCGCTGACTGAAGGCCTGGCCGGTCTGCGGCTGAGCATGGTCTATCACTATCTGCCCCAGGATGAGGTCAAGGCGCAGTATCCCAAAGCCATCCTGACGTCCTATCCCTCCTATCAAAACGCAATCAACGCGGTGGCTTTCGATCAGGCTGACGTGTTTCTGGGTGACACCATTTCCACCCACTACATGATCAACAAGGGTTATCTGAACAACATTCGCATGGCCAATTTCGGCAAACAGGAAGCCCATGGTTTCAGCTTCGCCGTTCACGCCGACAACCCGCAACTGCTGGCGATCATCAACACCGTGCTGCAAGCCATACCGGCCAGCGAACGGGACAACATCGCCAAGCGCTGGAGCGCCGGCAGCGACATTCTGCTGACCGACCAGAAGCTGCAATTGACCCACCACGAAGAACAGTGGCTCAAACAGCACCCGGTGCTACGCGTCGTCGTCAACGAGGCGTTCGCGCCGCTGACATTCTTCGACAGCGACGGCAACCTGCGGGGCATCACTGCCGACCTGCTCGAACTGCTGCGCCTGCGTACCGGCCTGCGCTTCGAACTGGTCCGCAGCCGCAGTGACGGAGAAATGATCGAGCAGATCAATCAACATCGGGCGGATCTTATCGCCGCGTTGCTACCCAGCCCCCAACGGGAAAAGACCCTGCAATTCAGCCGTCCCTATCTGGAAAACTCCTTCGTCCTGCTGACGCGCAAATCCGCTGACAGCCCGACACATCCCACCCAGCTCAAGAACCGATACCTGGCGATTGCCCAAGGCAGTCCCATGGCTGATTACCTGCGCCGCGAATTCCCCAACATCCACCTGATCGAAACCTCCGACACTTTCGGTGCCGCAACCTTGCTTGCCGAAGGCAAGGCCGATGGCGCCGTCGCCTCGCTGGTGATTGCCAATTATCTGATTTCATCGCGGATCTTCGAACATCAGTTGCAGATCACCACCACCCTGGGCACACGTCAGGCGGCCTTCTCGCTGGCCAGCGCCCGTGACAATGCCGAACTGGGCTCGATCCTCGACAAGGCGCTGCTGAGCATCACACCGGAGGAACTGGGGGTCATCAACAGTCGTTGGCGCGGCTTCTCCAATGCGGCTCAAAGCAACTGGCATCACTACAAGCGCCTGTTTTACCAATTGATCGGCGCGGCCTGCCTGCTGCTGTTGCTGTCGCTGTTGTGGAACGCCTACATGCGTCGCCAGATCAAGCAACGCCAGGCCGCCGAACGGGCACTCAACGATCAGTTCGAATTCATGCGTTCACTGGTCAACGGCACCCCTCACCCGATCTACGTGCGCGACCGCCAGGGTCTGCTGCAAAGCTGCAACGACAGCTACCTCGAAGCCTTCAACGCCAAACGCGAAGACGTGATCGGCAAAAGTGTCATGCAGGGCACCCTGAGCAACGCCTTCGAAGCCCAGGCATACCAGGCGGATTACCAGCGGGTGGTGGCCGAAGGCACGCCTCTGCTGCTCGATCGACCGCTGCACATCGGTGGCCGGCGTTTGACGATCTACCACTGGATCCTGCCGTACCGCGACTCCAGTGGCGATGTGCAAGGGATCATCGGCGGCTGGATCGACATCAGTGAACGTCGCCAGTTGTTCGATGAACTGCGCCGGGCCAAGGAACAGGCGGACAACGCCAACCGCGCCAAAAGTACCTTTCTGGCCACCATGAGCCACGAAATCCGCACGCCGATGAATGCCATTATCGGCATGCTCGAACTGACGCTCGAACGCATGAATGATCAGGCTCCGGATCGCTCCTCCATTGAAACCGCCTACTGCTCGGCCAAGGATCTGCTGGGCCTGATCGGCGACATTCTCGATATCGCGCGGATCGAGTCCGGGCACCTGAGCCTGAGCCCGGAACGGGTCAATCTGGTCGAAACAGTGGCGTCGGTGGTCAGGATCTTCGACGGCCTCGCCCGCCAGAAAAACCTCCTCCTGCCGCTGATCATCAATCCGCCCGGGCTGCAGGTCGACGTGGAACTGGATCCGTTGCGCTTCAAGCAGATCCTGTCGAACCTGATCAGCAATGCCATCAAATTCACTGAGTCCGGGCAGGTGCGGATCAATCTGGATGTGCTGCCCAACGGGCCGGGCCAATGCTCGCTCGTTCAGTTGACGATCCAGGACACCGGGGTCGGCATCAGCATCGAAGATCAACAACGCCTGTTCGAGCCGTTCGCCCAGACCGAGAGTGGCCGGCAGCAAGCTCGCAGTGGCGCAGGCCTGGGGCTGGTGATCTGTCGCAACCTGTGTGAAATGATGGGTGGGCAGCTGCAGTTGAGCAGCCAGCCGGGGATCGGCACCCAGGTCTGCCTGTCACTGCCGCTGCAAACGCTGCCGTGCCAGGTGACCACGGCAAAAACCGAGCCTGTGCTGCATACCTCTGCGCCACTGAACATTCTGGTGGTCGACGATCATCCGGCCAATCGCCTGCTGATGTGCCAGCAACTGGAGTTCCTCGGGCACCGATTCACCCTCGCCGAAGAGGGTCGGAGTGGATTCGAGAAATGGCAGACCGGTGCATTCGACCTGGTTATCGCTGACTGCAACATGCCGTTGATGAACGGCTACGAACTGACCGAGGCGATCCGCCAACAGGAACAACGCACTGGCCGCCCTCCGTGTACCGTGCTGGGCTTCACGGCCAACGCGCAGCCTGAAGAAGTACAGCGCTGCAAACAGGCCGGCATGAATGACTGCCTGTTCAAGCCGTTGAGCCTCAGCGCACTGAGCCACTGGATCAATGGTCTGCAGCCCGCGACGCTTGAACCGGCGTTCAATCTTGACGGGTTGAGTCAGTTGACTGGCGGCAACCCGCTGCAAGTCCGGCGTCTGCTCACGCAATTGCTCAAGAGCAGCCGTCTCGATCGCGAGGAATTATTAGCCCTGGCCCCCTGCAATGATCGTCAGGCAGTGGCGCTGGTCGCCCACAAGATCAAAGGCGCCGCCCGGATCGCCCAGGCCTCGCGTCTGATCGCCTGTTGCGATGCGCTGGAACAGGCCTGCATGCAGACAACGCCCGCACCGACCATCGTGCGCTGCGTCGAGGCCACCGACGCAGCCATGCTCGAACTGGAGCAGGCGTTGCGGCAACAACTGGAACCGTTCGAAGAAAGCACAATGACCGAGCCTTAACTATGCTTGGACGCTGAGCAGTGTGTTTACTTCAATGGAGAGTCAGCAATGCCCAGCCCACTGCGCCCGGATCAACGCCGGTTCCCGTTGCACGTGCACATCAGCGTCATGTTCACCTTTCTGCTGTTGCTCACAGGCGTCGTGCTGGGGTTGTTCAACTATCGCCAGACCACCCGGATCATCCTGTCGAGCAGTGAAAACCTGTTCAATCGCATCGAACAGGATGTGCGCCTGGACCTGCATTCAACCTACGAACCGATCCGGCACCTGCTGAGCCTGCTGGCCGACAATCAGGCGGCCGAGGCGCCGAACCTGCAACAGCGTCTGGCGCTGCTCAAGCCGTTCAGTCAGTCGCTCAAGGACAACACCGATCTCGCCTCGCTGTATCTGGGGTACGGCAACGGCGATTTCTTCATGGTCCGGCCCTTGCGCACCAGTGCGCTGAAAACCCTGCTCAAGGCACCACCAACAGCGGCCTATCAGGTCTGGAGCATCGAGCACGACGCCAGCGGCACCGTATTGTCGCAGTCACTGTTCTTCGACCAGACGCTGACGCCTGTCGGACGCGACACCAATCCCGACGACCGCTACGACCCGCGTACCCGCAACTGGTACAGCAACGCCCTGCAACAGGGCGATCAGATCACCACCGAACCCTATGTATTTTTCTCCACGCACAATGTGGGCACCACCCTGGCCCGACGCAGCAGCGCAACCAGTGTGATCGGTGCCGATCTGACTTTGGAGGCACTCTCGGCCACCTTGACCAAGCATGTGGTCACCCCCTCGACCGAAATCGTGTTGTTCGATGCCGATGGCAATGCCGTGGCCTATCCGGACAGCAGCCGGCTGATCGTCGACGGCAGCAGCGCACGCCTGGCCAAAGCGGCCGACCTCAGTCCGAATCTGCACGCGTTGCTGTCCACCGCCCATCCGGGCAAACGGCTCGACGTCAATGGCCGCCACTGGATCGTCGCCCGCAGCACCCTGCAGGAAGGCGGGCCGAAAGGTTTGCAGATGGCCCTGCTGGTGCCCGAGGACGAACTGCTTGCCGATGCCTACCGCATGCGCTGGCAAGGCGCGCTGATCACCTTGGCGATCTTGCTGCTGTGCCTGCCGCTGGGCTGGCTGATCTCGCGGATTCTGGTCAAACCGTTGCACGCGCTGGTCAAGGAAGCCGACGCGATCCGCAGTTTCGATTTCAACTTTCCGGTCACCCGCCGCTCGCCGGTGCTGGAGGTTGACCAGTTGAGCCTGTCGATGGCGCGCATGAAGGACACGCTCGCCAGTTTCTTCCGCATCACCGACAGCCTCTGCGCCGAAACCCGCTTCGCCCCGCTGCTGCAAAGGGTGCTGTTCGAAACGGTGCAGATCGCCCAGGCGCAGGCGGGGTTGATCTATCTGCGCGAAAGCGATGGCAACCGGATGGAGCCTTACGGACTGGTCATTGATGGCGCCTCGCACGAGCCGGGCGAGTTCGCTGTGCTGGGCCGGGATCTCCTGGCCGATCAAGGGCCGGCGTGGTTCCAGCAACTGATCAACGCTGACAACGTGGTCAGCAGCCTTGGCTTCGAGCAGGCCGGGGACTTGCAGAAAGTCCTGTTGGCCATGCAGTCGCCGCGCATCCACCTGATCGGCATCCGCCTGCGTAATCGGCACAACGAAACCATCGGCCTGTTGCTTCTGCTGATCAACGACAGCGGCAGCGCTCAGGACCTGGAAAAACTGCGCCCGGACCGCATCGGCTTCCTGCAAGCCGTGTCTGGTGCGGCGGCGGTGAGTATCGAAAGTCAGCGCCTGCAAGCGAAGCAAAAACAGTTGCTCGATGCGTTCATCCAGTTACTGGCCGGCGCCATCGACGCCAAGAGCCCGTACACCGGTGGCCACTGCCAGCGCGTGCCGGAACTGACCCTGATGCTCGCGCAGGCCGCGGCCGCCAGCCAGGCGCCGGCGTTCCAGAGCTACCAACCGAGCGAAGACGAATGGGAAGCCCTGCACATTGCGGCCTGGCTGCACGATTGCGGCAAAGTCACGACGCCGGAGTATGTCGTCGACAAGGCGACCAAACTGGAAACCCTCAACGATCGCATCCACGAAATCCGCACCCGTTTCGAAGTGCTCAAGCGCGATGCCTGGATCAGTTACTGGCAGGCGATCGCACTGGGCGGCAACGCGGCGCAACTGAGCGAACTGCGTGACGCCACGCTGACGCAACTGGATGACGACTTTGCCTTCGTTGCCCGTTGCAATCTGGGCGGTGAGGCCATGGCGCCCGCCGATCTGCAACGTCTTGAACGCATTGCCGAGCGCCGCTGGATGCGCACCCTCGATGATCGCTTGGGGGTGTCATGGGAGGAAAACCGCCGCCAGGCGCAAACGCCGGCGGCGAATCTGCCAGTCAGCGAGCCACTGCTGGCGGACAAGCCCGAACATCTGATCGAACGCGCCGACAGCGAACTGATTCCGGAAGACAATCCGTGGGGGTTCAAACTGGATGTGCCGCGTTACAAATACAATCGCGGCGAACTGTACAACCTGAGCATTGCCCGGGGCACGCTGACCCGCGAAGAGCGCTACATCATCAATCACCACATGGTGCAGACAATCCTGATGCTCAGCCACCTACCCTTCCCCGGGCACCTGGACAGCGTTGCGGAAATCGCCGGTGGGCATCACGAAAAGATGGACGGCAGCGGTTATCCCAAACGCCTGAAGCGCGAGGACATGAGCCTGCCGGCACGGATGATGGCGATTGCCGATATTTTCGAGGCACTGACAGCGGCGGATCGACCGTACAAGAAGGCCAAATCCTTGAACGAGGCGCTGGGGATCATGGCCACCATGTCCCGCGAGGCGCACATCGACCCCGAGCTGTTTGCGCTGTTCATCAACGATGGGGTGTACATGCAGTACGCCGCACGGTTTCTCGATCCGCGCCAGATCGATGTGGTGGATCCGGCCAGCCTGCTGCGCAAGGCTGGCCTGAGTGCCTGATCAGCAGTCGGTCAGACGCAGGAAAATCGCCGCCAGTTGCTCGATTCCGGCCTGATCGGCGGTGCCGAAACGTGCAAGTTTCGGGCTGTCGAGATCAAGTACGCCGATCAGCCGACCGTCCTTGACCAGCGGCACTACCAGCTCGCTGTTGGAGGCGCTGTCGCAAGCGATATGACCGGGGAACGCATGCACGTCTTCAACGCGCTGGGTCTGCCGACTGGCCGCTGCCGCGCCACACACACCGCGACCGAACGGAATGCGCACACAGGCGATCTGCCCCTGAAACGGGCCAAGCACCAGTTCTTCGTTGCGATTGAGGTAGAAACCGGCCCAGTTCAAATCGTCGAGCTGGTTGAACAGGAACGCCGAAAACTGCGCGGCGTTGGCGATGAAATCGCGCTCGTCCGCCAGCAGCGATTCCAGTTGTGCGGCCAACATGCCATAGCCTTCGAGGCCCTGGCCGCTTTGTTGCAAATCAATCATGCCTTGTGCTCCAGCAATTTCAGTCCCACCCAGTAACGGGCGAATTGGTACGCGCAACGTCCGTTGCGATTGCCGCGCCCGGTTGCCCAGCGCACGGCGAGGATGTCGAGCTCTTCGTCGCGCTGCCAGCTCAAACCGGCCTTGGCGGCCAACTGGCCGATCCAGTGCTCGACGACGTTGAGGAAGTGTTCCTGGGTAAATGGATAAAACGACAACCACAGGCCGAAACGGTCGGACAAGGCGATCTTGTCTTCCACCGCCTCACTCGGATGCAGCTCGCCGTCGACGCGTTTCCAGTTTTCGTTGTCGCTTTCCTTTTCCGGCACCAGATGGCGGCGGTTGGAAGTGGCGTACAGCAGAACGTTGTCCGGGGCCTGTTCGAGCGAGCCGTCGAGCACGCTTTTCAGCACGCGATAATCGCCTTCGCCAGATTCGAACGACAGGTCATCGCAGAACAGCACGAAGCGTTGCGGCAGTTTGCCGATCTGCTCGACCACGCGCGGCAGGTCGGCCAGATGGTCGCGCTCGATTTCGATCAAACGCAGGCCGGCCTTGGCGTGTTCGGCCAGCAACGCGCGCACCAGCGACGATTTACCGGTGCCGCGCGAGCCCCAGAGCAGCGCATGGTTCGCCGGCATGCCGTCGAGAAACTGCTGAGTGTTGCGGCCCAGTTGTTCCAACTGACGATCAACACCGATCAGGTCGGACAGGCGCATGTCGAGGCTGACTTCCAGTGGCAGCAAATAGCCGCTGCGCCCGTCACGCTGCCAGCGCGCCGCCAGGCAGGTTTCCCAGTCGATCAGCGGACGCGGCGCCGGCAGCAAGGGTTCGATCCGCGCCAGAACCGACTCGGCGCGTTCAAGAAAAGCATTCAATCGGGAATCCACGTCTTCTCCTCGGGCACGTTCACAGTGATGATGTCGATCCAGCGACGACAGACAGATCTCAATCCCCGTTCAAGCCTTGTTACAAGGCGCTTCGGGAACCTCGGTATCCATACATGATCGACTATGCTTGAGCAGCGAAGGGAAACGGAAGTGGTTCAACACCCCATGGATATCAAATTCACCCACCGGCTGTCATACAAGCAAGCCAGATTCACGGTGCTGGTCGGGTTCGTTCTGGGCACGCTGCTCAGCCTGCTGCAAATCGGCATCGATTATGCCAGTGAAGACGCCTCCATCAACCGTGAAATCCTGTCTTTGCTGGAAATCAGCCACAATCCGGCGTCGCGAATCGCCTACAACATCGATGCGGAACTGGCGCAGGAACTGACCCTGGGCCTGTTGCGTTCGCCGGCGATCATCTCGGCGCAACTGACCGACAACAACGGCAACGTCCTGGCCAACGTCAAGCGCCCGGAGCTGCAAAGCGGTTACCGGGTGATCAGCGACTTCCTGTTCGGTGCCAAGCGCCAGTTCGAAGACCGCCTGTACCTCGATCACCTGCCCGAGGAATCACTGGGCACGCTGAGCCTGGAGGTCGATACCTACGCGTTCGGCAGCCGGTTTCTGCGCCGCGCCGAAGTCACCCTGCTCAACGGCTTTGCCCGCAGCCTGATTCTCACTGGCATCCTGTTGGCGCTGTTCTACGTGATGCTGACCAAGCCACTGGTGCGCCTGATCCGGGAACTCAGCGCGCGTGACGCACGCAGTGCAGAACCGACGACCCTGGAATGTCCGGCCGGCCACGCCAATGACGAGATCGGCGTACTGGTCAAAGTCGCCAACCAGCAGTTCGACAATATCGCCACGGAAATCCAGCAACGGCGCAACGCGGAAAACCGCCTCACCGATTACCTCGGGCAACTGGAGCACATCGTCTCGGCCCGCACCGCCGAGCTCAAGGCCATCAACACCCGGCTCAGCCAGTCCAACGAAGAACTGGAAGTCGCTCGCAGCACCGCACTGGACATGGCCGAAGCGCGCTCGGCATTCCTCGCCAACATGAGCCACGAGATCCGCACCCCGCTCAACGGCCTGCTGGGGATGATCGCCCTGTCCCTCGACGGGCCGCTGAATGCCGAGCAGCAACAGCAACTGTCGATTGCCCATGACTCGGGCAAGGTGCTGGTCGAGCTGCTTAACGATATTCTCGACCTGTCCAAGTTCGATGCCGGGCAACTGGAGCTCGAACACATCCCGTTCGACCTCGGCTCGCTGATCGAGGACACCGCCAACCTGCTGTCGCAGAACGCCGCGCCGAGCGTCGAGCTGACTTGCCTGATCGACCCGCACTTCCCCGCGCTGGTGCTGGGGGATCCGACCCGGGTACGGCAGATCGTCAGCAACCTGCTGTCCAATGCCCTTAAGTTCACCCGCTTCGGCCGGGTCGATGTGCGCCTGTCCGCCCACAAGGACGGGGTGCGCATCGAAGTCTGCGACACCGGCATTGGCATCGCTCAGGATGCCCAGGTGAAAATCTTCCAGCCGTTCACCCAGGCCGGTGCCGGCATCACCCGGCAGTACGGCGGCACCGGTCTCGGTCTGGCGTTGACCTACAACCTGTGCGAGGCCATGCAAGGCCGATTGACCATCAGTTCCGAGGCCGGTTTCGGCAGTCAGTTCTGCGCCGACCTGCCACTGCTGTGTCACACCCGGGCGGTCATGCCGCCGCCACTGCACGGCAAGGTGCTGGCGATCACGGCCGCCAGCAGCGGGCTGGCGGAACTGCTCAAGACATTGCTGCCGGTGTGGGGCGTGACCTATGAACAGCGCACCATGGATGACCCGCTGCTGGGCCTGTCACCCGATCTGCTGATCACCGATTGCCCGGAATGCCTGTTCAGTCTGCGCCCGACCATCAGCGCACCGATCCTCGTCGTAACCGCTTATGGCAGTTTCATGCCCGGCGAAGAAGCCGCCGCGCTGGCGCCATTGCAGCAACAAGCCCGACCGCTGGCACGCAACGCGCTGTACCAGATCCTGCGGCGCATTCTGCTGGCCGATGTCACTACGAGCAACGATGCGCGCCTCGAGAGCCAGCCGGTCCGGCGGCGCGGAAAGGTGCTGCTGGTGGAGGACAATCCGGTCAATCAACTGGTGGCCAAAGGCATGCTCGGCAAGCTCGGTTGCGACGTGGTGGTCGCTGCCCACGGTGCCGAGGCGCTGGATCAACTGGAGCACGATGAGTTCGATCTGGTGCTGATGGACTGCAACATGCCGGTGATGGACGGCTACGAAGCGAGCCGGCAGATCCGCCAGAGCGGGCGCTGGCCGCATTTGCCGATCGTCGCGCTGACCGCCAACGCCATGTCCGAGGAACGCGAGCGCTGCCGTGCGGCCGGCATGAGCGATTACCTGGCCAAGCCGTTCCGCCGCGAAGAGCTGGCGGCCCTGCTCGACCAGTGGATGCCGGCTACGTCAGCGCTTTGATCTGCCCCAGCAGATGATCAAGGCCATTGCGCAAATCGTTGAGCCGATCAAGATCCACCCCGCTGTCGCACAACAACCGGGCCTTGAGCGGCCCGACCTGCTCGCGCAGCGCTTGGCCTTGCGCGGTCAGGCTCAGATGCACTTCACGCTCGTCGCGCGTCGAACGCTGGCGCTGCACCCACTGCAATTGTTCAAGACGCTTGAGCAACGGCGTCAGGGTGCCGGAGTCCAGCGCCAGGCGCTCGCCCAACGCCTTGACCGTCGGTTGCTCCGGTGCACTGTCCTGCCACTCCCACAGCACCAGCATCGCCAGGTACTGCGGGTAGGTCAGGCCGAGTTGATCGAGCATCGGCTTGTAAGCGCGAATCACCGCCCGGGACGCGGCGTACAACTTGAAGCACAACTGACTGTCGAGCTTCAGCGAATCGTCGGGCAGGCTGTTCATTTGAGCAGGGCTTCGATCTCGCCGCTGATGTCCTGCGGCTTGGTGGTCGGGGCGAAACGCTTGACCAGTTGCCCATCCTTGCCGATCAGGAACTTGGTGAAGTTCCACTTGATGCCCTCGGAGCCGAGCAAACCCGGAGCGCGCTTTTTCAACTGCACGAACAGCGGATGCGCATCAGACCCGTTGACGTCGATCTTCTTGAACAGCGGGAAACTCACGCCGTAATTCAACTCACAGAACTCACTGATCGCACCCTCGTTACCCGGCTCCTGCTTGCCGAACTGATTGCACGGGAATCCCAATACCACCAGGCCCTGATCCTTGTAGGTCTGCCACAGCTCTTCCAGGCCTTTGTATTGCGGGGTGAAGCCACATTTGCTGGCGGTGTTGACCACCAACACCGCTTTGCCGGCGAAATCGGCCAGGGTCTTTTGCTCACCCTTGATGGTGGTGACGGGGATATTCAGCAGGTTGTCGCTCATGAGACGGCTCCACGGGTTATCGGGAAAGGCCAAACATAGCGAGCAATTAAATTGTGTGCAATTTAATTATCCGAAAGGCGACCCGCAGGTCGCCGGTCCGCTTACTCGCGCGGCTCGAGATTCAGGCACACCGAGTTGATGCAATAACGCAAGCCAGTCGGTGGCGGGCCATCGGGGAACACGTGACCCAGATGCGCGTCGCAGCGGGCGCATTTGACCTCGGTGCGGATCATGCCGTGGCTGGTATCGCGAATCTCGGTCATGGCGCTTTCGCCGATCGGCGCGTAGAAGCTCGGCCAGCCGCAGCCGGAATCGAATTTTGTCGTGGAGTCGAACAGCGGCTCATTGCAGCAGACGCAGTGATAGACACCGTCGGTTTTGGTGTCGTTGTATTTGCCGGAAAACGGCCGTTCGGTCGCACTGAGACGGCACACGTTGTACTGCTCGGGGTCGAGCATCGCCCGCCATTCTTCCAGGGTTTTTTCCAACTTTTCCATCATCACACCTCAGCGGCTGAAAAAGCCCGATCTGTACCTTTTCCACGGATCGGGTGGCACGTATGATTGCGCCTCGTCACACGCCAGTCTGGCAGCCAGACCGGGCGCATTCAAACGGATTCTCGGCGCCATGGCGCAAGACTCCGCCTGTGCGAAGACGCAGGAATCCCAGTACGGTTGGCCATCCGCCGTCTGGATCGTTCATTTTCGGGATCACATCGCCATGCAGTTCAGCAAATCGAACAAGCTCGCCAACGTCTGCTACGACATTCGCGGCCCGGTGCTCAAGCACGCCAAACGTCTGGAGGAGGAAGGCCAGCGCATCCTCAAGCTGAACATCGGCAACCCGGCGCCGTTTGGTTTCGAAGCGCCGGACGAAATTCTTCAGGATGTGATCCGCAACCTGCCGACCGCCCAAGGCTACAGCGACTCCAAAGGCCTGTTCAGTGCCCGTAAGGCGGTGATGCAGTACTACCAGCAAAAAAATGTCGAAGGTGTCGGCATCGAAGACATCTATCTGGGCAACGGCGTGTCCGAGCTGATCGTGATGTCGTTGCAGGCGCTGCTCAACAACGGCGACGAAGTACTGGTACCGGCCCCGGACTACCCGCTGTGGACCGCCGCCGTGAGCCTGGCCGGCGGTAACGCCGTGCACTACCTGTGCGACGAGGGCGCCGACTGGTTCCCTGATCTGGCCGACATCAAGGCCAAGATCACCCCGAACACCAAGGCCATGGTGATCATCAACCCGAACAACCCGACTGGCGCGGTGTATTCCAAGGAAGTGTTGCTGGGCATGCTGGAAATCGCCCGCGCGCACAACCTGGTGGTGTTTTCCGACGAGATCTACGACAAGATCCTTTACGACGACGCCGTGCACATCTGCACCGCTTCGCTGGCGCCAGACCTGCTGTGCCTGACCTTCAACGGTCTGTCAAAATCCTACCGCGTGGCGGGTTTCCGCTCCGGCTGGATCGCCATCTCCGGGCCGAAACACAATGCCCAGAGCTACATCGAAGGCATCGACATGCTGGCCAACATGCGCCTGTGTGCCAACGTCCCGAGTCAGCATGCGATTCAGACCGCCCTCGGCGGCTATCAGAGCATCAATGACCTGGTACTGCCGCAGGGCCGCCTGCTGGAGCAGCGCAACCGCACCTGGGAATTGCTCAACGACATTCCGGGCGTCAGCTGCGTCAAGCCGATGGGCGCGCTGTATGCGTTCCCGCGGATCGACCCGAAAGTCTGCCCGATCCACAACGACGAAAAATTCGTCCTCGACCTGCTGCTTTCCGAGAAGCTGCTGGTGGTGCAAGGCACGGCCTTCAACTGGCCGTGGCCGGATCACTTCCGCGTGGTGACCTTGCCCCGCGTCGACGATCTGGAAATGGCCATCGGCCGCATCGGCAACTTCCTCAAGTCCTACCGCCAGTAACCGGTCAACGGTGCGCAACGGCCCGAACGTTGCGCACTGTCTGATTCAGCAACACTTCTGCTCTCCCCGCCTCGCTGCGCCTTCTACACTTGCGATTCATAGGGCCCACCCGCCTCTGGCGCAGTGGCGGCGGGTAGCGGCTGGCTGTCATCCCTTTCGGTTTTGGCCGTGGGCAATGACCTGCCGACTCGGGAATCCGCTGTAGGACACAGTTTGAAATAGTCACTCGGTTGAATCACCCGGTGCCGCACCTTATATACCCCGCAGTACGCTACATCTTTAGCTTGAGGAGATTTCTACAACCATGATGCGCATCCTGCTGTTTTTGGCCACTAACCTGGCGGTCGTGCTGATAGCCAGCATCACCCTGAGCCTGTTCGGCTTCAACGGGTTCATGGCGGCCAACGGGGTTGATCTCAACCTCAGTCAGCTGCTGGTTTTCTGTGCGGTCTTTGGTTTCGCCGGTTCACTGTTCTCGCTGTTCATCTCCAAGTGGATGGCGAAGATGAGCACCAGCACCCAGATCATCAGCCAGCCACGTACCCGGCATGAGCAATGGCTGCTGCAAACCGTCGAGCAACTGTCCCGCGAAGCCGGGATCAAGATGCCCGAAGTCGGTATTTTCCCGGCCTACGAAGCAAACGCCTTCGCCACCGGCTGGAACAAGAACGACGCGCTGGTCGCGGTCAGTCAGGGCCTGCTCGAACGTTTTTCGCCAGATGAAGTGAAAGCCGTTCTGGCCCACGAAATCGGTCACGTGGCCAACGGTGACATGGTCACCCTGGCGCTGATCCAGGGCGTGGTGAACACCTTTGTGATGTTCTTCGCGCGGATCATCGGCAACTTCGTCGACAAGGTGATTTTCAAGAACGAAGAAGGCCAGGGTATCGCCTACTACGTGGCGACGATCTTCGCCGAGCTGGTTCTGGGCATTCTCGCCAGCGCCATCGTCATGTGGTTCTCGCGCAAACGCGAATTCCGTGCCGATGAAGCCGGCGCACGTCTGGCCGGTACCAATGCGATGATCGGTGCATTGCAACGCCTGCGCGCCGAACAGGGCCTGCCGGTGCACATGCCGGACACCCTGAACGCATTCGGCATCAACGGTGGCATCAAACAAGGCTTTGCCCGCATGTTCATGAGCCACCCGCCGCTGGAAGAGCGTATCGACGCGCTGCGTCGTCGCGGTTGATCGGTTTGGCTCAGTAACGAAAAGGCCCGCAGCGATGCGGGCCTTTTTTTGTGCGCGGGATTATGGGTTGCCTGTTCTGGCCTCTTCGGGAGCAAGCCCCCTCCCACAGTGTTTTCTGGTGTATTCAAGATTGCTATTACACCGACGCTCCCTGTGGGAGCGGGCTTGCTCGCGAAAAGGCCGTTAATGCCGATACAAAACTATCGGCCAGAAACCCGATAAGCCCGCTCCTCCAACCGCGTTACCCCCGCCTGCAGGAACCTGACACTCTCCGCCAGCACATCCTGCTCTTCCAGCATTCCCACCTGCCAGGCGCCAGCCAGCAAGCGCTGCACCTCATCATCGCTCACCGCAAACGGTGGCCCGGACATCTGCGCCTGATCGTAATCCAGGGTGATCAACAACCCTTGCACACTTTGCGGCAGGATCTGCTGCAAATGCGCCGCATAGCGCTCACGCATCGGAGCCGGCAAGGCAATCAGCGCTGCCCGGTCGTACAACGCCGCGCAATCCGCTACATCGTCGGCTGTCAGCGCAAAGAAATCACCGCACCACAACTCGATGGAATCGGCGCGATAGACCTTGAACGGCCCCTTGGCACTGACCTGCGGCGTTACCTGATGCTCACTGAAAAAATTCTCGACGGCCTTCAGCGACAGCTCGACTCCGAGCACCAGATGCCCGCGCCCGGCCAGCCACAGCAGATCCAGGCTTTTCCCGCACAGCGGCACCAGCACCCGGGTCTGGGCCGGGATCGCCAGTTGCGGCCAGTGCCGCTGCAAATACGGGTTCACCTCAGGCAAATGAAAGCCGATCTGATTGGATTCCCACTTCTTGTGCCAAAACTCAGGCTGCATGCATCACCCCAAAAAATTCGATCAAAAGGCGTTAAAACTTATATTAGATTTAGATCAATGATCTGACTGAAGATGAGGCCATCTTACCGCTCAGGAACCTTTCCATGTTTCCCAGCCTGTTTATCTCCCACGGCTCACCGATGCTGGCCCTGGAACCCGGTGCCAGTGGCCCGGCGCTGGCGCGTCTGGCGGCCGAACTGCCGCGGCCTAAAGCCATCGTGATCGTCTCTGCCCACTGGGAAAGCCAGGAACTGCTGGTCAGCAGCAATCCTCGTCCGGAAACCTGGCATGACTTCGGCGGCTTCCCGCGTGCCCTTTTCGAAGTGCAGTACCCGGCACCGGGCAATCCGCAACTGGCAGCCGAAGTGGCTGAATTGCTTGACGCCGCGCATCTGCCGGCACGCCTCGATCCGCAACGACCGTTCGATCACGGCGTCTGGGTGCCGCTGTCGCTGATGTACCCGCAGGCGGATATTCCGGTGGTGCAGGTGTCGCTGCCGAGTCGCGGCGGCCCGGTGTTGCAAACCCGTGTCGGACAAGCGCTGGCGAGTCTGCGCGAACAGGGCATTCTGCTGATCGGCTCCGGCAGCATCACCCACAACCTGCGCGAACTGGACTGGCATGCCGGCCCGGAAAGCGTCGAGCCGTGGGCACGGGACTTCCGTGACTGGATGATCGACAAGCTGGCGGCCGACGATGAGGCGGCACTGCACGATTATCGTGAGCAGGCGCCCAATGCGGTGCGCAGCCATCCGAGTGACGAGCATTTGCTGCCGCTGTATTTTGCCCGTGGTGCGGGAGGTGAGTTCCGCGTAGCGCATAAAGGCTTCACGATGGGTGCACTGGGTATGGATATCTATCGCTTCGGCTGACGTCATCGCTGGCAAGCCAGCTCCCACAGGGTTGTGGGGCGAGGCAAAAAGCAGGCAAAAAAAATCCCCGAACCAGTCGAGGATTTTTCATGTTCGATCAATCAGCCCAAGGGCGGATCAATCTTCGCGGTAGCGACGCAGTTTCAGCTGCTTGCCAGCGACGCGAGTGTCCTTCAGCTTGGTCAGGAGTTTGTCCAGACCATCTTCCGGCAGCTCGACGAGGCTGAAGCTGTCACGCACCTGGATGCGACCGATCGCTTCGCGGGCCAGACCACCTTCGTTGAGGATGGCGCCCAGCAGGTTCTTGGCGGCGATACCGTCACGCGCACCCAGCGCGGTACGGCAACGGGCACGACCTTCGCCCAGAGGCATTGGCGCGCGACGCTCGCGGTCACCACGCTCAGGACGATCACCGGAACGCTCAGGACGGTCGCCACGCGGTGCGTTGTTCGGCACCAGTGGGCGTTCCTTCTCGATCGCCGCCAGGTTCAGCGCTTGACCGTTGGTCGCCTTGCGCAGCAGAGCTGCAGCCAGGGCACGCGGGGTGCAACCGATGTCAGCGGTCAGGCGATCCAGCAGTTCGCCGTGAGTCGACTCAGCATCAGCGACCAGCGGCGACAGGCTGTTGGTCAGTTTCTTGATGCGTGCATCGAGAACGGCCTGAGCGTCCGGCAGACGCACTTCGGCAACCTTCTGACCGGTGACACGTTCGATCACTTGCAGCATGCGGCGCTCACGTGGAGTCACCAGCAGCAGTGCGCGACCTTCGCGACCGGCACGGCCGGTACGGCCGATACGGTGCACGTAGGATTCCGGGTCGTACGGCATGTCCACGTTGAATACGTGGGTGATGCGCGGAACGTCCAGACCACGGGCAGCCACGTCGGTCGCGACAACGATGTCCAGGCGGCCATCTTTCAGCGAGTCGATGACGCGTTCACGCTGGTTCTGGGCGATGTCACCGTTCAGCGCAGCGGCCTTGTAACCTTTGGCGTCGAGGGCACTGGCCAGATCCAGGGTCGCTTGCTTGGTGCGCACGAACATGATCAGCGCGTCGAAGTCTTCCACTTCCAGCAAGCTGAGAACGGCGGAGGTCTTCTGGTCAGCGTGAACCAACAGGTGAGCCTGTTCGATCGCGGTAACGGTCTGGGTCTTGCTCTGGATCTTCACGTGCTTCGGATCGCGCAGGTGGCGCTCGGCGATGGCACGGATCGACTGCGGCAGGGTTGCCGAGAACAATACGGTCTGACGGGTTTCCGGCATGGCCTTGAAGATCACTTCCAGGTCGTCCATGAAACCGAGTTTGAGCATTTCGTCTGCTTCGTCCAGAACCAGGTGGTTCACGGTAGCGAGGACTTTTTCGTCGCGACGCAGGTGGTCGCACAGACGGCCCGGAGTGGCGACAACGATCTGTGCGCCATTACGGATTGCTTTCAATTGTGGGCCCATCGGCGCGCCGCCGTAGACAGCCACAACAGTTACGCCCGGCATTTGCTTGGCGTAAGTTTCGAAAGCGGTTGCAACTTGTAGCGCCAACTCACGAGTTGGGGCCAGGATCAGAGCTTGCGGCTCGCGCTTGGACGGATCAATGCGGTGCAGGATAGGCAGGGCAAAGGCAGCGGTTTTACCGGTACCGGTTTGCGCCTGACCAATCATATCGTGACCGGCGAGGATGATCGGGATCGACTGCTGCTGAATGGCCGAAGGCTCTTCATAGCCGGTAGCGACTACTGCAGCGACAATATTGGGATGAAGTTCAAGAGCGGCGAAGCCGCCGATTTCCTGGGTCATGGGTCTGCCTCTAAGTGCATCCGCAAAGACCCATGCTCCAAAGCTGCACATGCCGTGTTGAGACTCAAGAGTCGCCCTGGCAGCTTTGTCGGCGGGGATTTGCGAAAACGTATGAATGAAAAAGAATCGTCAAGGAAGAGCCCGCAGTGCGGACATGCAGCCGAAGCTGACTTCGGGGAATTGCGCTACCTAAACGCGGCCCGGTTAAAGGCCGGCGCGCACTATACCGGAATTTGCCCGAAAAGGGAGCTTTTTTTATCGCCTGAATCGGTGTGTCACCGCTGTGTAACGGGGTTTTGCGGATAATCGTGCAAAGGTCTATTTTGCAAAGGCCCGGCCCTGCGGGTGATGACGCTTAAACGATTCATCGATGTGCGGCATACCGTCGCTGCACCCGCCCTTCCCGCCCGAGGATTTCTCCATGAATCAGCCCTGCCCCGGCCGCGTCAGCCGTGAACGTCGAGGTCATATCCACTTGATCGGCCTCGACCGGGCCGCCAAAC
Source organism: Pseudomonas sp. MWU347 (assembly GCF_017947305.1). Classification (NCBI taxonomy): domain Bacteria; kingdom Pseudomonadati; phylum Pseudomonadota; class Gammaproteobacteria; order Pseudomonadales; family Pseudomonadaceae; genus Pseudomonas; species Pseudomonas sp. MWU347. The sequence continues at coordinate 291,460 of NZ_JAFGZB010000006.1, read as the reverse complement.
GCAACGCCTTCGACCTCGATCTGCTCAATGACTTGAGCCTGGCCTACGGCGAGTTCGAGGCCGACAGCGAGGCGCGAGTGGCGGTGGTGTTCGGGCATGGCGAACACTTTACCGCCGGTCTGGATCTGCTCAACGCCAGCGCCGCCCTCGCCGAAGGCTGGCAGGTTCCGACCGGTGGTTGCGACCCATGGGGTGTTTTCGTTGGTCCACGGGTCAGCAAACCGGTCATTGTCGCCGCGCAGGGCTACTGCCTGACCATCGGTATCGAGTTGATGCTGGCCGCGGATATCAACCTGTGCGCGAGCAATACCCGCTTCGCGCAAATGGAAGTGCAGCGGGGGATTTTTCCGTTTGGGGGCGCGACATTGCGCTTTCACCAGGTGGCCGGTTGGGGCAACGCGATGCGCTGGTTGCTGACCGGCGATGAGTTTGATGCCCACGATGCGTTGCGTCTGGGTTTGGTGCAGGAAGTGATGGCCAGTGAGGATCTGTTGCCGCGGGCGATCGAACTGGCCGAACGGATTGCCCGGCAGGCACCGTTGGGGGTGCAGGCAACGCTGATGTCGGCGCGCCAGGCGCGGTATGAAGGCGAGACGGCGGCGGCGCAGGGATTGCCGGCGCTGGTGAAGAAGTTGCTGGGGAGTGAGGATGCCAAGGAGGGGGTGAGGTCGCTGGTTGAGCGGCGCCCGGGCATCTTCAAAGGGATCTGAGAAAAAGGGTGTTCTTCAGGCCCTCTTCGCGAGCAAGCTCGCTCCCACATTTGGAATGCATTTCAAGTGTGGGAGCGGGCTTGCTCGCGAAGGGGCCATCACTGACCACTCAAGTCGCCGGGCGAATCGCCTTGATCAACGACTGCAGCGAATACCCCAGCCGTGGCGCCAGCACTTCGGCGCGGGCGGTCAGCGCCTGCATGTCCAGCTCCTGATCGAGATCCGCCGGCACAATCAGAATCACATTGCCCTCCTTCACCGGCAGCTCCCAGTAATGCCGGTGATAGAGCCCGCGCAGCAACGCCGCGCCCAACGGTTTGCCGTCATCGGTGGCCCACTGGTTGATCACCAGCCAGCCGCCCGGGTTCAGACGCTTCTGACAGTCGCCGAGAAAACTCCAGGCCAGATGCCCGACACCCGGGCCGACATCGGTGTACAGATCGACAAAGATCAGATCCGCAGGCTCGGCCGTCGGTAGCAGTTCCAGCGCATCGCCGACCCGAATGTACAAGCGCGGATCGTCATCCAGCCCCAGGTACTCGATCGCCAGACGCGGCACGTCCGGGCGCAGTTCGATGGCTTCGACGTCTTCCAGCGGCAGGAACTTGAGGCAGGCCTGGGTCAGCGTGCCGGCACCGAGGCCGAGAAACAGCGCGCTCTCCGGTTGCTCATGGCACAACGCGCCAATCAGCATCGCCCGGGTGTAGTCATATTCGAGCCAGCTCGGATCGGCGGTGAACACGCAGCTCTGTTCGATGGCATCGCCAAATTCCAGAAAGCGGTAATCGGCCACTTCCAGCACGCGAATCACGCCGAACTCATCCTGTACCTCGGCGAGCAACAGCTCGACGCGCTCCTCAGTCATTTCGTCTCCTGATGGTCACCGGGCGCGGTGACGCGATGGCACCGCTGCGGCGCCGTGGCAAAGCGGCGATTGTCGGTGATGGGGCGGGAGCAGGTCACGCACTAATTGCTGCTACCATGGGCTTCCCGTGCGTAGAACCAATTAGAGACCGTGATGAGCCAACCGTGGAGCCCTGACAGCTGGCGCGCCCTGCCGATCCAGCAACAACCCCAATACCCCGACGCCGCGCACCTGCGCCAGGTCGAGCAGACCCTGGCCAGTTATCCGCCGCTGGTGTTTGCCGGAGAAGCGCGCGAGCTGCGCCGTCAGTTTGCCGAAGTGACTCAGGGTCGGGCGTTCCTGCTGCAGGGCGGCGATTGCGCGGAAAGCTTTGCCGAGTTCTCGGCGGCGAAGATTCGCGACACTTTTAAAGTGCTGCTGCAAATGGCGATCGTCATGACCTTCGCCGCCGGTTGCCCGGTGGTCAAGGTCGGGCGCATGGCCGGCCAGTTCGCCAAACCGCGCTCGGCCAACGATGAAACCATCGACGGCGTGACCCTGCCCGCCTACCGGGGCGACATCGTCAACGGCATCGGTTTCGATGAAAAAAGCCGCGTGCCGGATCCGGAGCGCCTGTTGCAGTCGTACCACCAGTCCACCGCCACCCTGAACCTGTTGCGCGCCTTCGCCCAGGGCGGTTTTGCCGACCTGCATCAGGTGCACAAGTGGAACCTGGACTTCATCGCCAACTCGGCACTGGCCGAAAAATACAGCCACCTCGCCGATCGCATCGATGAAACCCTGGCGTTCATGCGCGCCTGCGGCATGGACAGCTCGCCGCAACTGCGCGAAACCAGTTTCTTCACTGCCCACGAAGCGCTGCTGCTGAACTACGAAGAAGCCTTCGTGCGTCGCGACAGCCTGACCAACGATTACTACGATTGCTCGGCGCACATGCTGTGGATCGGTGACCGTACCCGTCAGCTCGACGGTGCTCACGTCGAATTCCTGCGCGGGGTGAACAACCCGATCGGGGTGAAAGTCGGCCCGAGCATGAACCCGGATGATCTGATTCGCCTGATCGACGTGCTCAACCCGGACAACGATCCGGGGCGCCTGAACCTGATTGCGCGGATGGGTGCGAACAAGGTCGGCGATCACCTGCCGGCGCTGATCCGTGCGGTGCAGCGTGAGGGCAAACAGGTGCTGTGGAGCTCCGACCCGATGCACGGCAACACCATCAAGGCCAGCAGCGGCTACAAGACCCGCGACTTCGCACAGATCCTTGGCGAGGTGAAGCAGTTCTTCCAGGTGCACGAAGCCGAGGGCACTTATGCCGGCGGGATTCATATCGAGATGACCGGGCAGAATGTCACCGAGTGCATCGGTGGTGCGCGGCCGATCACTGAAGACGGGTTGTCGGATCGTTATCACACCCACTGTGACCCGCGGATGAATGCCGATCAGTCGCTGGAACTGGCGTTTTTGATCGCGGAAACCCTGAAACAAGTCCGCCGCTAGACCGCATCGCTGCTTTCGCGAGCAAGCTCGCTCCCACATGGATTTTGTGTACGACACAGATCCAGTGTGGGAGCGGGCTTGCTCGCGAAGAGGCCCGCTCAGTCACAGCCGATCTGCGCCAATGCCACCCGCAACCGCCCCGCACTCTCACGCTGACAATTAAGCTGCACTCGCGCAAGCCCCAGCCAATCGGCCATCTGCCGCAAATTCAACGCCAGCGCCAGCATCCCCTCTTCGTCCAGCCCCGGCTCTTCCTCGTGCACTGCATGCACCGCCAATCGTCCCGACGCCCGCTCGGCGCGCAGATCGACCCGCGCGGCAATCCGCTCATTGTGCAGAAACGGCAACACGTAGTAGCCGTAGACCCGCTTGTCCTGCGGCGTGTAAATCTCCAGCCGATAGCGGAAGTCAAACAAGCGCTCGGTGCGACTGCGCTCCCAGATCAGCGAATCAAACGGTGACAACAGCGCACTGGCGACGACTTTTCGCGGGACTTTCGGCTGCGGCAGGCAGTAGGCGATCTGTCGCCAGCCGGCGACTTCGCAGGTCTGCAATTGCCCGCCCTCGACCAGCTCCGCCAGACGCGCGCGCGCATCGCCAGGGTTCAAGCGGAAATAATCGCGCAGATCCTTTTCCGTGCCGACGCCCAGTGCCTGGGCCGCGAGCAGCAGCAAACCACGTTGCGCTTCGGCTTCATCCGGCAACGGCTGCTGCAGAATCGACGTCGGGATCACCCGCTCCGGCAAATCATACAAACGCTCAAAACCGCGGCGGCCGGCGACGGTCACTTCACCGGTGGCGAACAACCATTCCAGCGCATGCTTTTCCGCGCTCCAGTCCCACCATTGCCCGGCCTTGTCCTCGCGGGTCGACAGACTGCCGGCGCCCAATGCACCGCGCGCCTCAACCGCGCTTAAAACCCGGCGCACGACGTCCTGCTGCTCAAGACCAAACTTCGCCAGTTGCTGATAGATGTCTCTGCCAGTTCTGGCCCGCTGCATCCGCCACCCCATCAACGGATACATCGCCAGCGGCAGCAACGACGCTTCGTGGCCCCAGTATTCGAACAGCGTGCGCCGACGGCCCGAACTCCAGGCAGCCTGGTCGAGCAGATCGGAAGAATAGGAACCCAGACGTGAAAACAGCGGCAGATAGTGCGAGCGCACCACGGCGTTGACGGAGTCGATCTGCAACAGCCCCAGCCGTTCGATCAGCCGGTTGAGTTGCGGCGCCTTGACGGTCGGCGGCTGGCGCCCGTTGAACCCTTGGGCAGCCAGCGCCAGTCGTCGCGCCCGTTTGAGAGAAAAGGCCAGAGTCGCGGGCATGAGCATCTCCTTGTCTGCTCGCAACCTACCTCACCTGAAAGTGGTTTGTGTAGTAAGGCCCTGATCATTTATGCATCGGATCGTCCCAGAACGGCCGGATGGCCTCGTGCTCGACGTCGGCACGGCTGACCCCGATGTCCTTCAGCGCTTCGTCGCTCAGGCTGGCAAGCAACTCGCGTTCTCGGTGCAGTTCGTACCAGCGGCTAAACTTGTGCAGCAGGTCGGAAACGATATGGCCGTGGCCGGAAAATTTTGTGTCGTCTACATACTCTCTTTGACCTTTCATCGTGTTGCCCTCCTTGTGGATGGCTCAAGTCTCGCGCTGGCGCTAAGATCAATCCAACGAATGTTTCTGATGGCATTCATCACGGAGATTCATCAATTGTCGGCCTACCCCAGTATCGATACCGATGTCCTGCGCACTTTCGTTGCGATTGCCGATCAGGGCGGTTTTACCCGCGCCGGCGAAATGGTCAACCGCACGCAATCGGCCGTGAGCATGCAGATGAAGCGCCTCGAAGAAGACGTGCTGCAACGCCAGCTATTCGAGCGCGACGGCCGCCAGGTGCGCCTGACTGCCGAGGGCCAGGTGCTGCTGGGTTACGCGCGGCGCATCCTGAAATTGCACAGCGAAGTGTTCAACACGCTGCGCGAGCCGCACATGGTCGGCACCGTGCGCATCGGTACGCCGGACGATTACGTGATGCGGTTTCTGCCAGGGATCCTCTCGCGGTTCGCTCAGTTCTACCCGCTGATCCAGATCGAAGTGCATTGCGAGTCCAGCAAGCAGTTGTTGCAGCGCACCGACCTTGATCTGTCGATCGTCACCCGCGAGCCGGGCAACGAGATCGGTCAGTTGCTGCGCAAGGAGCGTTTCGTCTGGGCCGAGGCGCAGAATTTCAGCGCCCACGAGCAGACGCCGTTGCCGCTGGCGATGTTCAACAGTGATTGTTTCTGCCGCTTGTGGGCCTGCAATGCGCTGGACGCAATGGGCCGCGACTACCGCATCGCCTACAACAGCACCAGCCTGTCGGCACTGATGGCGGTGGTGAGCGCGGGTCTGGCGATAACCGCGCAACTGGAAAGCCTGATCACCCCGGACATGCGCATTCTCGGCGCCGCCGAGGATCTGCCGCTGTTGCCTGAGGCCAGTATCATGTTGATCCGCAACCTGAACAATCCGTCGCCGATCACCGAATGCCTGGCCGAACACATCGTCGAAGGCTTCAAACTTTAAACGCGAGCATCACCGCGCACAGCACCAGAAAACCGCAGAACAGCCCGCGCAGGAGCCTTTCCGGCATGGCGTGGGCGACTTTCACCCCCCAACTGATGCTGGCCAGACCGCCGATGGCCAGCGGCAAGCCGATCATCCAGTCCACTTCGTGATGCACCGCGTACGTCACCAAGGTCACGCCGGTGCTCGGCAATGCCAACGCCAGCGACAGGCCCTGGGCAACCACTTGGCTGGTGCCGAACAGACTGGTCAGCACGGGCGTCGCCACCACGGCCCCGCCGACACCGAACAAACCGCCCATGGTCCCGGACGCTGCGCCGAGAACACCGAGCCATGGCCATGAGTAACGCATTTCGGAGGTCACGGCGGTTTTCTTGCCGAACATCTTCAGCAGGTTGTACGCCGAGAGCACCACGAGGAACGCGACAAAACCGATGCGCATGGTTTGCGCATCAATGCCCACCGCCCAGATCGAACCGATCCACGCAAAGCAAAAACCCATGACCGCCAACGGCAGCGCATGACGCAGCTCGATGCGATTGCGCTGATGATAGCGCCACAGCGCCAGCATCACGTTGGGCACCACCATCACCAGCGCCGTGCCTTGGGCGATCTGCTGATCAAGGCCAAACCATACGCCCAGCAGCGGGATGGCGATCAAACCACCGCCGATGCCGAAGATCCCGCCCAATGTGCCAAGGGCGGCGCCAAACAGCAGGTACAACAAAAACTCGATCACAGCGATTTCCTCATCCGTCAGGCGATTCATCCTACGCAGTCGAGGCTGGCGGGGAAACGCACAGCAACGCACAATGGCTATACCAATTTCGCACAAACACCGAAGCACCTATGAATCCCAATCAGTTGACCGAACAGCTCGGGCTGTTTCTCGATGTGCTGGAAAGTGGCAGTTTTTCTGCGGCTTCCCGTCGTCATCCGCTGACGCCTTCCGCCGTCGCGCGGCGCATCGACAGCCTGGAAAGCGCGGTCGGCAGCCAGTTGTTCATCCGCAGCACCCACGTCGTAAGGGCAACTCCGGCGGGTCTGGCGTTTGCCGAGCGGGCGCGGCGCATCGTCAGCGAGCTGCAACTGGCCCGCGCCGAGGCGGTGTCGTTGAGCAGTGCGCCGGAAGGCTTGATCCGCATCGATGCACCAGCCGCTTTTGGTCGCCGCCATCTCGCGCCGGTCATCGCTGACTTTCTGGTGCTGTACCCGGGCCTCGACGTGCAGTTGCACCTGATTGACAGCTTCATCGATATGCACGGCTCGAACCTGGGCAAAGTCGATCTGGTGCTGCGCGCCGGGCAAATGGCCGATACGCGGCTGGTCGCCACGCCCCTGGCGAGCATGGTGCGCATTGCCTGCGCCAGCCCCGACTACCTGAAACGCCGTGGCGCACCGCGCCATCCCGCGCAGTTGAGTGAACATGACGGGCTGGATTGGGAAGGTCTCGCCCCGCCCTTCGCCTGGCGCTTCGAACTGGACGGGCAAATGCAACTGCATCGCCCCGCGCGCATCCGCATGAGCGCCAACAATGCCGAAGCGCTGGTGTGCGGTGCACTCGCCGGACTGGGCATCGCGCATTTGCCGACCTGGCTGGCCAGCGAATACCTGCTGCGCGGCGAACTGCTGCCGCTGTTCTGCGAGAACGGCCTGCCGCAACCGGAAAGCACCGGCATCTATGCGCTGCGCATGGAACAGCAGACCCACTCGCGCAGCCGTCTGCTTTTGGAATACCTCAAGACCCGCTTCAGCCCGGTGCCACCGTGGGATCTGGCGCTGCAACGCGAGCTGGGCCGACACTAGATCCTGGATAATTATCTGGCGCATTAAACATTCGGGCGCTAGATTCAAGCCCATCACCGAACAAGGCTTTGCCATGACCACCGAACGCGACACCTGCGACGACCTGCTGCTCGACAATCAGGCGTGCTTCGCCCTGCATTCCACTTCACTGATGATGACCAAGGTCTACAAGCCGCTGCTGCAAGCGCTGGGCCTGACCTATCCGCAGTATCTGGCGATGATGGTTCTGTGGGAAAAGGATGGTTTGACCGTGGGCGAAATCAGCACGCGGTTGCTGACCGATCCAGGCTCGCTGACACCGTTGCTCAAACGGCTAGAAGGTGAAGGTCTGCTCAGCAGAACCCGCAGCCGTGAAGACGAACGGGTGGTGATCGTCGAACTGACCGCGCAGGGCCGGGCTCTTCGTGAGCAGGCCAAAAGCGTTCCGCAATGCATCTTGGGCGCCAGTGGTTTCACCCTCGAACGCCTGCAGAATCTTCAATCTGAGCTGCAAGCCCTGCGCAGCCATCTGCAAGACAGCCTGACCGGATAACAGCGCTGCCGTATTGTAGGAGTGAGCCTGCTCGCGATAGCGGTGGTTCAGTCGGCCCCCTTATTGCCTGCTCCACCGCTATCGCGAGCAGGCTCACTCCTACAAAGAATCGGTTCACCAGGAAAAATATTCTTCAGCCCGCGCTCCCACCATCCGCTCTACATCTTCACTTTCAAGCTGATCGACAGTGCCTTTAAAGAACCGAGATTCAGCTTTCTCAAAAAATTATCTTGCGCACTAAACATTGGCGAGCTACATTCACCTCGCAGCTACTTAGCGCGCAAACAATTAGCGCAACAACAGACACTCAATGAGGCCCACACCATGCAAACTCTCTACACTGCAATCGCAACCTCCACTGGCGGCCGTGATGGTCGTGCGATCTCCAGCGACAACATCCTCGACGTCAAACTCGCTACCCCGAAAGAACTCGGCGGTGCCGGCGGCGCAGCGACCAACCCTGAGCAACTGTTCGCTGCCGGTTACTCGGCCTGCTTCATCGGCGCACTGAAATTCGTCGCCAGCCAGACCAAACGCAAAATCCCCGACGATGCCTCGATCACTGCTCATGTCGGTATCGGTCAGATTCCTGGTGGTTTTGGTCTGGACATCGACCTGCACATCAGCCTGCCGGGCCTGGAACAGGCGGATGCACAGAGCCTGGTTGAAGCGGCGCATCAGGTCTGCCCGTACTCCAACGCCACCCGTGGCAACGTTGACGTACGCCTGCACACCACCGTTTGAGAACAACACCAATCCACTGTGGGAGCGGGCTTGCTCGCGAATGCTTTGTGTCATTCAACACACAGGTTGTCTGACCGGGCCTATTCGCGAGCAAGCTCGCTCCCACAGGGTTCGGGGGTAGACGTGGAATCGCAGGCACAAAAAAGCCCGACTCAATGGTCGGGCTTTTTCTTTCCGTAAAAAGCAGTGCTTATTTGGCACGGCCTTTGTAGGAACCGCCTTCGCGGGTATCGATCTCGATCATGTCGCCGATTTCGATGAAGTCAGCAACCGACAGCTCGGTACCGTTCTTCAGTTTGGCAGGCTTCATCACCTTGCCGGAAGTGTCACCGCGAGCGGAACCTTCGGTGTAGTCAACCTGACGCACGATGGTGGTCGGCAGTTCTACGGAAACCAGACGCTCTTCGAAGAACACGGCTTCGCAAACGTCGGTCATGCCTTCTTCAACGAAAGGCAGAACGCTTTCGATGTCTTCGGCGTTCAGTTCGTACATGGTGTAGTCAGTGGTGTCCATGAACGTGTAGGTGTCGCCGCTGATGAAGGACAGGGTCGCTTCTTTGCGGTCGAGGATCACGTCGTCCAGCTTGTCGTCCGCACCGTAAACGGTTTCGGTCTTGTAACCGGTCAGCAGGTTCTTCAGCTTGGTCTTCATGATCGCGCTGTTACGGCCCGACTTGGTGAATTCAGCTTTCTGAACCAGCCAAGGATCGTTGTCGATACGGATCACGGTACCGGGTTTGAGTTCTTTACCAGTTTTCATTGCGAATATCCGAATTTGGATGGGATTTACAAAAATCTAGGCCGCGTATCATATCCAATTTAGGTAAAACTGTACCAGCGCCGTGGCAAGATCCGCCTGCAAGCCTTGTTCCAGACACCACGCCTCGGCGTTTTCCTGCAGTTCTGGCCAGTGTTTACGGACCTGGAGCCAGTGCTCGCCGATCGGTTTCCCGGCACTCCAGGCCCGCCACAGACCGCTCATCGCCTCGGCAGCGGCCGGGGAAAGCCCTTTGGTGTAGAGCGCGAGAAAGGCATCGAGCTTGTCGAGGTGAATGTCTTCGTCCTGCTGATAGATGTGCCAGAGCATCGGTCGCCCGGCCCACTGTGCACGGACGAACGAGTCTTCACCGCGCACCGCGTTGAAGTCGCAGCACCACAGCAACTGATCGTATTGATCCTGACGGACGAACGGCAGCACCTGCACCGTCAGCGCCTGACGCACGTCCAGATCGCCGACAGCCAACGCGTCGACCCCGAGCCAGCGCGCAACGTCACCGAGAATCCGCCCTTCCGGCACCAGCAGATGGGTCGGCGCGCTATCGGCCGCCAACGCATCCAGCCAACTGGCCAGCCCGGCATTTTCGTAGGCAAACAACGAGATCAGCTGTGCGTCAGCTGCGCGATCTACGCCCAGGCCGTGCAGGAATTGTCGCTGCGCAGCCGCGTCCTGCTGAAATCGCCGACGCCGCTCAAACAGACCGTTTTCACGCAGCAAGCCGCCCGTCCCCGGTTGAAATCCGGGAAAGAAAAAGAATTTCTGTACCGACTTGTACTTCACCGACGGCAAACCGTGACAACCGGTGACCCAGTCTTCGGCGCTGAGGTAATCGAGGTTCATCCACAGCGGTGGCTGTTGCCGCTCGGCCATGGCGTCCATGTACGCCGATGGCAGCTGACAGGCAAATGCGGCGATCACCACGTCCGCCGCCTCCGTCTGCGGCCAGTCGCTCGGCCAATGCCGCACCTCGACGCCCTGCTGCGATTGCTGCGCCAGGTGGATGTCGATCTCGGGGCAGATACGTTCAAAGGCGCGCAGGTCATCGACCCACAGGCGCACCGCCAGCCCATGCTCGGCTATCAGTTGCCGGGCCAGACGCCAGGTCACGCCGATGTCGCCATAGTTGTCGACCACGGTGCAAAAAATATCCCAGCGGGTTTTCGGTATCGGCATGCAAGACTCCCGTTGGCAAAAGCGCTGATTGTCCGCATAAATGACCTCGCGCAGAAGAGCCGACGGCGATTAATCTTCGTGCGACAATCGCCACTTGCCCGCAATCATCCGCCAGGAGGCAGCCATGCCCTATCGTCCCAATCCGCGTCGCCCGTTGCCCGTTCAGCTTAGCGCGCTGCAACTGACCGGCAGCATTGCCCTGGGCATGTGGCTGGGTTTTCTGGCCATCGCCCTGACCTGTTGGCTGATTTCGCGTTTTGTGTTGACCGAGCAACTGGCACCGGTTGCTCAGGCGGTGCAGCAACTGGCCAAGCCGCCAGCGGCCGTTCAGGTACAACCGGACATTCCGCCACAGAGTCCGCTGTTCGAACAGTACGAAGAAAACCTGCGCAAGAACGAGCAGCAGGCGCGCCTGGATCAGGCTCGCGGCAGCAGTCGCAACCAGTCAAATCCGAAATGCCAGTTCTGGCTGCAACAGGACCAGACCGCGCCGAGCGAAAAGAGCCGCGCCAACGTTTTGCAATTCTGCGATTGATCATGAACAAACACACCGTCCACCAACTGATCCTCGACAAACTGCGCGTCGACCTCGACATCGCCGAACGCGCCGCGCAGACCGCTTACGAAACCGCGACCCACGAAGAGAACATCGCCGAGAACAAATACGACACGCTCGGGCTTGAGGCTTCCTATCTGGCGGCGGGTCAGGCGAAACGGGTCGAGGAAATCCGCCAGTCACTGGCGCTGTGCCAGAACCTGACACTGCGCGCCTATGACGAAAATCGCGGCATCGAGATCGGCGCCCTGCTCGGCCTGGAAGACGAAAAAGGGCGCGAGCAATGGCTGTTTCTGGCCCCGGATGCGGCGGGCCTGAAAGTCGATGTGGTGGGTCAGCCGATTACCGTCATCACCCCGCGCTCGCCGCTGGGCAAAAGCCTGCTGGGCAAGTTCGAAGGTGATGAGGTGGTGATTCTGGTAGCGGGCACCCGGCAACAGTTTGCTGTCACCGAGGTGCTTTGAGGCAGGGTCTTAGTGGACCGGCAGTTCGACGCCGTCGAACAGCTCTTCCAGTTCCTGCTTGTTGTGGCACTGGATGGCTTTGGCCATTACTTCGCGGGTCAGGTGTGGAGCGAACTTCTCGATGAAGTCGCACATGAAGCCCCGCAGGAAAGTACCGCGACGGAAACCGATCTTGGTGATGCTCGACTCGAACAGTTCGCTGGCATCCAGCACCACCAGGTCGTTATCGAGCTTGGTGTCGACCGCCATCTTGGCGACGATGCCCACACCCAGGCCCAGACGCACGTAGGTTTTGATCACGTCGGCGTCGGCCGCGGTGAACACCACTTTCGGCGTCAGGCCACGATGACTGAAGGCTTCGTCGAGTTTCGAACGGCCGGTGAAACCAAACACGTAAGTCACGATCGGGTATTCGGCCAGCGCTTCGAGGGTCAGTTTCGGCAGCTTGGTCAGCGGGTGGCCCTGGGGCACGACCACGCAGCGGTTCCAGCGATAGCACGGCATCATCACCAGATCACCGAACAGCTCCAGCGCTTCGGTGGCGATGGCGAAATCGACGGTGCCGTCAGCGGCCATCTCGGCGATCTGCATTGGCGAACCCTGGTGCATGTGCAGCGCCACGTCCGGGTATTGTTTGATGAAATTGCTGATCACCGGCGGCAATGCATAACGCGCCTGGGTGTGGGTGGTGGCGATCGACAGGGTGCCTTTTTTCTCGTTGGAGAATTCCTGGGCAATCTGCTTGATGCTTTCGACCTTGCGCAGGATTTCGCCTGCGGTGGTGATGATGCGCTCGCCGGCCGGGGTGACGCGGGTCAGGTGCTTGCCACTGCGGGCAAACACTTCAACGCCAAGTTCGTCTTCCAGCAGGCGGATCTGTTTACTGATACCCGGTTGCGAGGTGTAAAGGCTTTGGGCGGTAGCGGAAACGTTGAGGTCGTGGTGCGCCACTTCCCAGATGTAGCGCAATTGTTGAAGCTTCATATGTATCCCTCAAAGCAGGTAGACGCCACGGGCATCAGCGACGGTATATAACTATATTAATGGTTTGATGAATAAATCTAGAACTTTTTTATCAAAAGGCCATTATTCCCGCTTCAGCGATCCCCCCGGCGCCGGCGCTCCACCAATGGCACCAGATAAACCGGCACCTTGGCCAATTGCAGGACCCGGGTCGCCGTGCGCCCCAAAGGCGTTTCCGCCCCTACGCCGTGGCTGTGAGTGCCTACGATCAGCAAATCCACAGAGAGTTTCTGCACCTGGTCGAGAATCACCTGCGCCGGATCGCCTTGCACTACCCGAACCGCGCAAATCCGCTGCAGATCCTGCTCGCCCTCATCGCCCAGCTCTTCGCGAAAACTGTCCAGTACCCGTTGCTCGATATTGGCGATGACAGTTTTCAGACCCTGACTGTGAAATTCGTTCAATGCCTGTTCGTCGAGATAACTCTGCAACACCGATTCGGCAAACAGCCCCATGGGTTCCACTGCATGCACCACATACAAGTCGGCATTGAATGTCCGCGCCAGCGCCAAGGCATGCTGCATCACTAAAGGTGCGTACAGACCGAGGTCAGTGGCATACAGCATCGAACGAATCATATGACCTCCTCGCGTGCCAACATGGCGGAGATTTGATTCAGCTTAGCAGTGCCGTGGCGAGTACGACGTGCGACGCAACGTCTTGAAGCACTGGGGCTTTAGATCGACGGTTCGTTACTGATGCCATGCGGTACGTGACCGGTGGCGACCACTTCGCGGGCGGCCTCGCAGTGGCCGGTCTGATCGTCGAAGAACACATCGGCAGCGAAGGCTTCGAGAAACGCCGATTTGGTCAGCCCGCCGAGAAACAGCGACTCGTCGAGGCGGATGTCCCACTCGCGCAAGGTGCGGATCACCCGCTCATGCGCCGGTGCCGAACGCGCGGTAACCAGCGCCGTGCGGATCGGGCAGTCGTCTTCGGGGAACTCGCGTTGCAGCGCATTGAGTGCCGCCAGAAAGCCCTTGAAAGGCCCACCGCGCAAGGGCTCGCGCGCCGACTCGCGTTCCTTGGCCTGAAACGCCAGCAGCCCGCCAGCCTGATAAACGCGCTCGGATTCGTCGGAGAACAACACCGCGTCGCCGTCGAAGGCGATGCGCAACTCATCACTGGCCGCGCGACTGGCGCCGCCGGAGAGAATCGTCGCCGCGGCAAACCCGGCGTCCAGCGCGGCGCGCACATCCTCGGCGTGGGTGGACAGAAACAAGTCACAGCCAAACGCTTTGAGATAGGGATACGGACTGCGCCCGCCGACGAAGGCCGCCCGCGAGATGTCCAGCCCATAATGATCGATCGAGTTGAACGCGCGCAGGCCGGTGTCGGCACTGTTGCGCGAAACCAGAATCACCTCGACCCGGGCGCGGTCGAGGCGACTGTTGAGGCTCAGGAGTTTTTCTACCAGCGGGAACGCATCGCCGGGCGCGAGAATTTCGTCTTCGTGTTCGATCTGGTATTGCCGATAGGCTTCGACGCCGCTCGCCAGGTAGACCTTGTGACTCTCGCTCAGGTCGAACAAGGCGCGAGACGAAATCGCCAGCACCAGTTTGTCATCGATGTTCTTGGCCATGCCTTCCCCCACTCCCCCGAAAACCGACTCAAGTGTTGCGTCGGTCGATAAAACTCAATGTGCGATACAGCGCTTCGATCCGTGGCAACTCACAGCCTGCCGCTTTGGCTGCGGCCAATGGCCGGGCGTAAATCGCTTCCAGCTCCAGCGGCCGTTTATGCAGGAAATCGTGGTACATGCTCGGCCAATAGTCGGGCATTTTCTCGGTCATCATGAACAGGTACTCGGCGTAACCGGGCGGAACGTCGTGACCGCAGGCCTTGGCGCCCTGCACCACTTCGGCCATCAACGCCTGGATCAGCGCGCGACTGTCCGCGTCGGCCATCAGCGGCGTGGTGCCGGCGCCGAGCAACACCGAAAGACCGTTGTAGGGAATATTCCACACCAGTTTCTGCCAGCGCGCCTGTTGCAGATTGGGCATCGCCTGCGAATCGATGCCAGCGGCGCGGAACAGACCGGCACCCTCCTCGACCAGCGCCATGCGCGCCGCTTCATCCGCCGCCGGGCCACTGTGATAGCCGACATTCACCGCACCCAAGGCCTGGTGGGTGATGTGCCCGGGACCTTCGCGATGCACGCAGATCAGGCACAGACCACCGAGCAGATGCAGGGAATCGGGCAGCAACTCGCGCAAACTGTCTTCGACGTCCAGACCGTTCTGCAGCACCAGCACTTTCGCGCCGGGCCTGGCCGCAGCGATGATCGCCGGGGCCAGACCCGCGCTGCTGGTGGTCTTGGCGCCGACCAGCAACCAGTCGCAAGCCGGCATGTCCTCGGCCTTCGCATACGCCTGCACCGGGTTCAGCGTCAGGGTGCCATGCACGGCACTGTCCACCTGCAAACCACGTTCGGCCACCGCCGAGAATTCACTGCGCAGTAAAAAGTGCACATCGAAACCGGCCCGCGCCAGCATCAGACCGTAAAACCCGCCAATGGCCCCGGTGCCGATAATCCCGATCACCGGTTTGCTGTCTGCTCCCACCATCTATGGCAACTCCTCTGCAATTCGACCCAGTGCCTGCGCCACTGCCGCGTTCAGCGCAACGGCGGTCAGACGCGTGTGCAATGCCCCAAAGAACTCGCCGTCGCGCACCACAAACAGCGCCGGCAAATGAAAGACCTGATAACGCTCCACCAACCCGCCGTTGTTGCCGGCATCGATCCAGCACAGGCGATCCACCGCCAGCTCGAACCCGGGCAACACCTCTCTGGCATAGCGGCAGCTGGAACAGCCGACGCTGGTGAAAATCACCAGCGAAACGCCGCTCATCGCCAGCAGCCGCTGGTCGGCGTCGAAATCGGTCAGCTCGGATTCGACCACTATACTGGGGGAAACAATGTCAAATGGCCGACACAGGGAGTCTGTGCTCATGGGACGTTTCATTCCTCATCCGGACGAAGTGCCGGTTGAATTAACCTTGCTCAAGCCCGAGTGTATTTCCAGGCAACAGCTGCACACTATCAGCCTCGGCGGGATCGCTTGCAATTATCACCGCGCGTGGCGACACGGCACGGCGCTGCAAGTACGCATGCCGACACTCAACGCCGAGATCTGTTATCCGGGCTATGTCGCATGGTGTCTGCGGCGCAAAAAGGGCTATCTGGTGGGGATCGCATTCACCGATGAGCAAACGCTGTTCAGTGCCCGGATGGGTGAACAGGTGTGCCAGATCGAGCGTTATTGCCGCATGAACGAGGCCCACGACGATCTGCAGGATATTCAGGCGCTGGCCCTGCAATGGGTCGAACAACACGCCGACGAGTTCTCCCACGACAGCGTGCGCAAGGCTTTTGCCCAGCCAGTGCTGGATTAAAGCAGCGTTTGCCCATTGTCGAGCCGCGTCTGACGCGCTAAGGTTCGGCTCCCCGACGCGCTTAAATCTGCTGTGCTCCGCCGCGCGGGGATCGCTGGCGGCCGGCACCCGTGACCTGACGAGTAAACGATGGCTGATTTACCGATCAACGACCTAAACGTCGCCTCTAACGAGACCCTGATCACTCCCGATCAGCTCAAGCGTGATATCCCTCTGAGCGATGCTGCGCTGCGCACCGTCACCAAGGGCCGCGAAGTCATTCGCAACATTCTTGATGGCACCGACCACCGTCTGTTCGTAGTGATCGGCCCGTGCTCGATCCACGATATCAAGGCTGCCCACGAATACGCCGATCGCCTCAAGGTGCTGGCGGAGGAAGTCTCCGACACCCTGTATCTGGTCATGCGCGTGTATTTCGAGAAGCCACGAACTACCGTCGGCTGGAAAGGCCTGATCAACGATCCGTACCTGGATGACTCGTTCAAGATTCAGGACGGTCTGCACATCGGTCGCCAGTTGCTGCTGGACCTGGCCGAGAAAGGCCTGCCGACCGCCACCGAAGCCCTCGACCCGATCTCCCCGCAGTACCTGCAGGACCTGATCAGCTGGTCGGCCATCGGCGCACGCACTACCGAATCCCAGACCCACCGTGAAATGGCTTCCGGCCTGTCTTCGGCTGTCGGCTTCAAGAACGGCACTGACGGCGGCCTGACCGTGGCGATCAACGCCCTGCAGTCGGTGTCCAGCCCGCACCGTTTCCTGGGGATCAACCAGGAAGGTGGCGTGTCGATCGTCACCACCAAGGGCAACGCCTACGGTCACGTGGTGCTGCGTGGCGGCAACGGCAAGCCGAACTACGATTCGGTCAGCGTCGCCCTGTGCGAACAGGCGCTGAACAAGGCGAAGATCAAGCCGAACATCATGGTCGATTGCAGCCACGCCAACTCCAACAAGGACCCGGCCCTGCAACCGCTGGTGATGGAGAACGTCGCCAACCAGATCCTCGAAGGCAACCAGTCGATCATCGGCCTGATGGTCGAGAGTCATCTGAACTGGGGCTGCCAGGCCATCCCGAAAGACCTCGTCGACCTGCAATACGGCGTGTCGATCACCGATGCCTGCATCGACTGGTCTGCCACCGAGAACACCCTGCGCAGCATGCACGCCAAGCTCAAGGATGTTCTGCCGAAACGTCAGCGCAACTGATCAGCGTTTCAGGGGCATAAAAAAACGCCGGGCATTGCCCGGCGTTTTCGTGTGTGCGATTCAGATCTTGGCGGCGCGGCGCTGATGACGTTCCATGTAGCGCTCGACGTAGGAGCACGACGGGATCACCGTGTAACCCATTTCTTCGGCGTACTGCAGCGCGCTTTCGGTCAGCGCGGCGGCAATGCCACGGCCGCGCAAGGCGTTGGGCACGAAGGTGCGATAGATATCCAGGGTCTGTTTCCCCAGATCCATATAGGTCAGGTAGGCACGATGACCGTCCACATTGGTCTCGAACTGATGACCAGCCTGGTCATGGTGGATGGACAACGCCTCGCTCATCACTACTCCTCGCGGGTCTCGAATTCTGACCCCTACCTTACCGATGTTTTTCCGGCGAAGGAACATCTACGCCACCCCGTGCCTGATGGACACCGAGAAAAACCACACCGGTCTCGCGCAATCGAGCACGTGATAAATAGTAGGCACCATTGGCGAAAATGCTCAAGGTGCGCTCGTCATCGTGCTCGTTGACCGGGTGACTCCGATGGACGCAGCGGCAGGCGCAGGGAAGATCTTCCCGAAGCGCTCACCGGAACATTGCCGAATGTCGAGACTTAAGACGCAGCCTCTTCTTTAAAGTCACCTCAAGAGCGACAAAGATATGTGAGGCGTCATGCAAAATCGGAACAAAAGTGTAGACGAATTCATCTAGGCACACTTGGTGCAAGACGCAGAAACTGCATCAGGCAACGGGAACTTTTTCTCATTAACACGCTCAAGCCGGGGCTTGCAGCTGGATACTTTTTATACAGGCCGGTTAAAAGTTGCTCGAAAAAGAATCAACGCCTACAATTTTTTTTGCTTCTTGCGTTAGGTCAGTTTACTTACTACAAGTAATGGGTAGTATGTACGCCGGCTATTTCCTCAATCGGAGGAGAAAGCCACTTAATTGAAAGTCCTTGAAGGGGAACACGATGAACAACGTTCTGAAATTCTCTGCTCTGGCTCTGGCCGCAGTTCTGGCTACCGGTTGCAGCAGCGCATCGAAAGAAACCGAAGCACGTCTGACCGCTACTGAAGACGCAGCTGCTCGCTCCCAAGCTCGTGCAGACGAAGCTTACCGTAAAGCTGATGAAGCTCTGGCTGCTGCTCAAAAAGCACAACAGACTGCTGACGAAGCTAACGAGCGTGCTCTGCGCATGCTGGACAAAGCTAGCCGCAAGTAATAATCCCTCGGGATTGTTATCAAGCCGACCCATTTTTTGGGTCGGCTTTTTTATTGCCGGTACTTTCCCCCGGGCGATAAAAAACCCGCCGACGCTGCACGCGCCTGCGGGTTTTGATCGACTTACTGCTGCAGGTCGATCGGGGTGTTCGAGACCATCGGCGCCGAGGTATTCGGTGTGCCGATTTCAGTTGGCAGGCCATCTTCGGCCGCTACCACATCACGCACGACATCCCAGTTCACGCGCAGGTTGTTGGTGACATCTTCGCGCTTGAGCATCGCATTGATCACTGCAGTGTGCTTGTCGACCACTGACGGGTTGCCCTTGTCATCGATGGGTGTGTGCGCTTCCAGATAGACCTTGCCGCCACTGCTGCCGAACTTGTACGCATCGTTGAGAATGCGCACCGAAGTGCCGACCGGCACCATGGCCGCCATTTCCAGCACGTTGTTGTTGAACATGCGGAAGCAGCCGTGGCTGGTGCGCATGCCGATGCCGAACTTCTTGTTCGAACCGTGGATCAGGTAGCCCGGTGTACCCAAGGTGAACTTGAACGGCCCCAGCGGGTTGTCCGGACCGGCCGGTACCACGTTCGGCAGCGGATCACCGTCGGCGGCGTGCTCGGCCTTGATCGACGCCGGAGGGGTCCAGGTCGGGTTCGGCGTCTTGGCAGTGATCGAGGTGTGGGCGATTGGCGAGCCCCAACCTTCACGCCCGATCCCCAGCGGGAAGGTGTACACCACGTTCCGGCCTTTCGGGTAGTAGTAGAGGCGGTACTCGGCGAGGTTGATCACGATGCCTTCGCGTGGACCCGGCGGCAGAATGAACCGGGTCGGCAGGACGATTTCAGTACCGGCGCCCGGCAGCCAGGCATCGACGCCCGGGTTGGCCGCGACCATTTCCGAATAGCCCAGGTCGTACTTGGTGCCCAGGTCAGCGAAGGTGTCTTCGTATTTGGCCTTGATCACCTGCACCTGGCCGATGATGTCCTCACCGGGTGGTGGCAGGGGAAACTCCAATGCAGCAACGGGACCGGCCACACACAGGGCGGCAAGTGACAGGCAGCGGGTGACGGCAGGAAAGCGCGGCAACATCCGGAAAATCCTTCGCATGATCAACAAGGGTATAAGAGCGCGATTGTACACCGCACCTCGGGAATTCGGGGAGATGCGCCGATGGCCAGCCAGAAGTCTTCATGTAGGAGCTGTCGCAGGCTGCGATCTGTTGATCTTAAAGTTCGAAACGCAACTCAGGCCAGATCGGCGAGGTGCCGCGCTTCTGCGACTCGAGAATCGCCCGGCACAACGAACACAGACGCTGATCCTGAAACACCCGACGATCCACACTCGACCAACGCGGTTGGGCTGGAAGCAGACTGCCACACAACGTGCGGTCTGCCGAGCCACCGAGTTCGAGCTGACGGGTCACCAGATGCACCCGCACTTCCTGGCAGGCGAACAGATCCAGCTGTTCGTCAGGCTCGATCAGTTGGTAGGCAAACAGGGACCAGGCAGGACGCGGCATCGGGGGCTCCAAATAAGGGGGCGCCACATTAGCCGAAAGCCTGCCACTAGAAAAGCCTCATAACAGCGGTTTTAGCGTCGGCCAGACATTTTCCAGCAACTTGCCCTGAGCCCCGGCGGCCGGGTGCAGACCATCGGCCTGCATCAGCTCGGGATGCCCACCCACGCCGTCGAGGAAAAACGGCACCAGCGGGATTTTTTTATCGTCCGCAAGTTTGCCGTAAACCTCGGCAAAGGCATCGGTGTAACGCTTGCCGTAGTTGGGCGGCAATTGCATGCCCAGCAGCAACACCTTGGCGCCACTCTGACGCGAGCTGTCGATCATCGCCGCAAGGTTTTGTTGCAATTGCGTTGGCGGCATTCCGCGCAGGCCGTCGTTGCCCCCCAATTCGAGGATCACCAGTTCCGGCTTGTGCTCTGCAAGCAGCGCCGGCAGGCGTGCCTGGCCTCCGGCACTGGTGTCGCCGCTGATCGAGGCATTGACCACTTTGTCGTCAAAACCCTCCTGTTTGAGCCGTTGCTCGAGCAGCGATACCCACCCCAGGC
This sequence comes from Pseudomonas sp. MWU347, assembly GCF_017947305.1. Classification (NCBI taxonomy): domain Bacteria; kingdom Pseudomonadati; phylum Pseudomonadota; class Gammaproteobacteria; order Pseudomonadales; family Pseudomonadaceae; genus Pseudomonas; species Pseudomonas sp. MWU347. The sequence continues at coordinate 270,847 of NZ_JAFGZB010000006.1, read as the reverse complement.
GGGTATCCAGTCCGAAACCGGCGCTGATACTATCGCCAACGATCAGGACAGTACCCGCCGCTGCGTTCTGGGCCATGCACATCAAGGCCAGGCCAGCACTCAAAAACCACACACGCATCGGATTCTCCATGGGCGCAAGCATTCTCACCGCGAAGAACCTCAGCAAAGTGGTTCCCAGCGCGGAAGGTGAACTGACTATCCTGCACGAACTCAGCCTGGAACTGAACCAGGGCGACAGCCTGGCCATCGTCGGCGCGTCCGGTTCCGGCAAATCCACCCTGCTCGGCCTGCTCGCCGGCCTCGACCTGCCAAGCAGCGGCGAAGTCATCCTCGCGGGGCAAGGCCTGAGCAATCTCGACGAAGACCAGCGCGCGCGAATCCGTGCCGAACACGTGGGTTTCGTCTTTCAGTCCTTCCAGTTGCTCGACAGCCTCAACGCCCTGGAAAACGTCATGCTGCCGCTGGAACTCGATGGCCGCAAAGACGCCCGCGAACGCGCCACCGAACTGCTGCAACGGGTCGGTCTCGGCCAGCGCCTGACGCACTCGCCGCGCCAGCTCTCCGGCGGCGAACAACAGCGCGTGGCGATTGCCCGGGCCTTCGCTGCCGAGCCGGACGTGCTGTTCGCCGACGAACCCACCGGCAACCTCGACAGCCACACCGGCGAGCGCATCAGCGACTTGCTGTTCGAACTGAACAAGGAACGCGGCACCACCCTCGTGCTGGTGACCCACGACGAACGCCTGGCCCATCGCTGCCGGCGCCTGATCCGACTTGAAGCCGGGCTGCTGGTTGCCCCTCTGGAGCCTTGATGGCACGTCTGCCGCTGTTGCGTCTGTTCAGTCTCGCCCTACGTCAACTCATGCGCGATGCCCGCGCCGGGGAATTGCGCGTGCTGTTCTTTGCCCTGATCGTCGCAGTGGCGGCGAGCACCGCCATCGGCTACTTCGGTGCCCGCCTCAACGGTGCAATGACGCTGCGCGCCACCGAGTTCCTTGGCGCCGACCTGGTGCTTGAGGGCAGCTCGCCGGCCCGCGACGAACAGATCCGCAGCGGCACCGAGCTGCGCTTGAATCATGCGCAGGTGGTGGAGTTTTCCAGCGTCATTGCCACCGACAATGGCATTCAGTTATCGAGCATCAAAGCCGTCGACCGCGCCTACCCGCTGCGCGGCGAGCTGAAAAGTGCCCCGGCCCCGTTTGCCGCTGAAACCTCGGGCGGCGAGCCGCAACCCGGTGAAGCGTGGGTTGAAGCTCGTCTGCTGACTGCGCTGGATCTGAAGATCGGCGACAGCATCGACGTCGGCATGAAAACCTTGAAGCTGACCCGCGTGCTGACTTACGAGCCGGATCGCGCCGGCAACTTCTACAGCCTCACGCCTCGGGTGATGATCAACCTCGAGGACCTCGCCGCCACTGGCGTGGTCCAGCCCGGCAGCCGCGTGAGTTATCGCGAGTTGTGGCGCGGCGAACCGCAGGCGCTGGAAACCTATCGACAACTGCTCAAACCCGGTCTGGCCGCCAATCAGCGCATTCAGGATGCGCGCGACGGCAACCGGCAGATTGGCGGCGCACTGGGCAAGGCCGAGCGCTACCTGAACATGGCCAGTCTGGTCGCGGTGCTGTTGGCCGGTGTGGCCGTGGCGCTGTCGGCCAACCGCTTCGCCAGTCGCCGTTTCGATGCCAGTGCCTTGCTGCGCTGCCTCGGTTTGTCGCGTCGGGAAACCATGCTGTTGTTCAGCATTCAACTGACCGTACTTGGCCTGTTCGCTGCCCTCAGCGGCGCAGTGCTCGGCTGGCTGGCGCAACTGGGCCTGTTCGCTCTATTACATGATCTACTGCCTGCCGATGTGCCACCGGGCGGCCTGTTTCCGGCACTCGCCGGGATCGGCACCGGGCTGGTGGCGCTGGCCGGCTTCGCCCTGCCGCCACTTGCCGCGCTGGGTCGGGTGCCACCGCTGCGGGTACTGCGCCGCGACATGCTGCCGATTCCGTCGAGCACCTGGATGGTCTATGGCGCGGCGCTGGGTGCACTGGGCCTGATCATGTGGCGTCTGAGTCTGGATCTGCTGCTGACCTTCGCCCTGCTTGGCGGTGGCGTGGTCGCTGCGCTGGTGCTGGGTGGCTTGCTGCTGTTGTTGCTCAACAGCCTGCGCCGAATGCTCGCCCGCGCGCCGCTGCCGTGGCGTCTCGGCCTGGGGCAGCTGCTGCGTCATCCACTGGCCGCTGCCGGTCAGGCGCTGGCGTTCGGTCTGATTCTGCTGTCGATGGCGCTGATCGCCCTGCTGCGTGGCGAGCTGCTCGACACCTGGCAAAACCAGTTACCGAAAAACGCCCCCAACTACTTCGCCCTGAACATCCTGCCGGCGGACAAACAGGCCTTCACCGACCACTTGATCAAGGTGTCCGCGCAGGCGGCGCCGCTGTACCCGGTGGTGCCGGGACGGCTGATCAGCATCAACGGCGAACCGGTGCAGCAGATCGTCAGCAAGGATTCGGCCGGCGACCGTGCCGTGCAACGTGACTTGAGCCTGACCTGGGCCGCCGACCTGCCGGCCGGTAACAAGCTCACCGCCGGTACGTGGTGGACCGGGCAACCCTCGGACGACGTACCGGGCGTGTCGGTTGAAGGTAAAGTCGCCGAAAGCCTCAAGCTCAAACTCGGCGATCACATGGTGTTCAGCGTCGGCGGGGTCAATCGTGAAGCGAAAGTCACCAGCCTGCGCGAGATCAACTGGGACAACTTCCAGCCGAACTTCTTCATGATCTTCCAGCCCGGCACCCTGAAGGATCTGCCGGCGACTTACCTGACCAGTTTCTATCTTGCACCCGGTCACGATCAGCAGATCGTCGAGCTGTCACGGGCATTCCCGGCGGTGACCATCCTTCAGGTCGAAGCTCTGCTGGAACAACTGCGCAGCATCCTCGCCCAAGTCACCCTGGCGGTGGAATACGTGTTGTTGTTCGTGTTGGCGGCGGGGATGGCGGTGCTGTTCTCCGGCTTGCAGGCAACGCTGGATGAACGCATTCGCCAAGGCGCACTGTTGCGCGCGCTGGGTGCGCAACGGCAGTTGCTGGTCAAGGCGCGGCGCATCGAGTTCGGCTTGCTCGGTGCGGTCAGCGGCTTGCTGGCAGCCATCGGTTCGGAAGTGGTGAGTCTGGTGTTGTATCGCTTTGCCTTCGATCTACCTTGGCATCCGCATCCGTGGTTGCTGATGCTGCCATTGATTGGCGCCGCGCTGATTGGCGGTGCCGGTGTGTTCGGCACACGTCGAGCGCTGAATGCGAGTCCGCTGACAGTCTTGCGCGAGGGTTGATAGACTCCAGCCTTCGTCACCACAAGAAGTTGCCATGAGCCGTTATCGCCCTCCTCGCACCGCCGGCACCGCGCTGATCACCCCTGAAGGTGAAGCGCGGATGCGCGCCGAATTCCATGAGCTGTGGCATGTGCGCCGCCCGCAGGTAACGCAAGCGGTCAGCGAAGCAGCGGCCCAGGGTGATCGTTCGGAAAACGCCGAGTACAAGCAAGCACCGCAGTAACCATACTATATTCAACGCAGCCCTTTAAACACGCGCATCTTAACATAGTACCCATACTCAAAAAAACATACTATTTTGAGCGAAAAATATTTCGCCTTTTTGCAAAATATTTTCTCAGATCGCTTCTCCCGGACGTCGGCGCCCCCAAAAACGATAGGTGTGTCGTTCAGAATTCATCCCAAAAACGATCACAAATCGAATTCTCAACCATTCTTCCTCGCATGCTTTTTCGCACGCCGAGACCAACGCCAGCACAATCAATCATCGGCATCGATCACAAACAGGCCCGACCAGACTGCCGACCAGAATTGCGCAGTGACCAACCAGCGGTTCCCCTTGGCCACCACCAATCCATAAAAGCGAGTGAATGCAGTAGAGCGAGGGAAACCGTAGAGCCTGAAAACTCCGTCGACCGTCAGAATTCGGCCGACCATGAGGGTATTGTGCTTGATGGGTCGTGACGCCTCATCTATTGCATTGCCTTCCTCATTCGAGGCTGAGGTGCAATAAGGGTAGCGATTGAAGGTGGTGTTGAAGCTGCATGAGGGGGTGACGCTTACATGAGTAGTGGTTGAGGGGCCCAACGTCGTCAGCAATGTAGAATGAAAAAAGGCACCCACTGGTAAGCCATTCATTTTCTACAAGCACCGAGAGAATGATGCAAATTCGATCAGCGCATTTTAATGCGCCACTACCTACCATTCACTACGCATCAGTGCATTATAATGCGCCACGCGAGTGCATTCCGCTCGATCTGGATGCGCCTGATGCATACGCCTTCCGGATAGGCCTGAAAGAATGGGGGTTGATATGAAAGAGATGACTCTAGTAGAGCGCAAGGCCTACATTCAAGCAGTGGCCGATGGGGTCGCCCAGGGGAAGTTGTCGCTCGGTGACGCAGCTAAGCGACTTCGTGAAGATGTTCTGGGCTTAAGCCAAGAGAGGTTCGCGATGGCCTGCAAAATCTCAAAGCGAACGCTGTCGCAGCTAGAGGTCGACAGCGGCAATCCGACTGTCGCGACCCTAGACGCTGTATTCAAGAAGTTCGGTCTTAAGATAAGCCTGGCTCACCTTAATCCTGTAGACCTCAACGCCGCAACTGCCAAGAAAAATAAGGCTGGACTTGGCATTCCCACCGTTACTCGTGCGCGGCCTCCCTCGCCTCCAAGTGATCTGATTAAGGCGCGCTAACCACCTACTTGCAGAGAAAGCCTCATGGCCAGGCGTCATTGCGCCTGCCCCTTTATCCCGCGGCAGCATCACCCTGGGGGGCGCCGCAGCGCCTCAACGAATGCCATCAAGAATCCGCCAACCCGCTCTAAGCCCCTACTCCTTTAGCTCAACTCACGGCCACTTGGCGACCACAGTGTTCCACTGGACAGCGATAATGGCATTGGGCTACGGTGCCGGGCGAGACAGATGCCACAGCTCCAAAGCCGTGCCCTTGAGAACATGGGCATAATAGATTGTATCTAGGCAGAAAATACTTACATCTCTGCGCATTACAATACCGAATCTTCAAACAAAGAAATCCTAGACTAATGCCAAAAGTAAACCCTGAATTTACAATCTGGATGAGACGGCACCTGATAGCTTGCAGCATTGATATGATAGAACACGGAGTCGGATTGACGGAACATCATCACTCGCGGCTCAATAGCGAAGCAAATCGCATAATGGGCTGCGAAGTTTTGTTTGACTGCGACTCGCCGATGGAAATGAAAGCCTCGCATCACGAACAAGACATCGCCAGAGCTTGGAGATTCCGCCGTGACAGCTCAATTAAACTTGCCTTTAAACTCAAAACAATAAAAGTCGCCCAATACCCGGTGAATTCTCACGGACGTAATTTTTACTCTAGCTGCTACGAAGCGACAAAATTCGGAAGAATATTTCGAAAATTACCGCACGTTTTACAAACGAGTCTTATCGCTACTTGCATGGCTATCGGTCGCGTCTCACAAGTCGCTACACGCTTTAAATGGGTTACCGGGATCGCCAGTTTCGGCATGCTGGCAATCAAAGTCTGGCATTCAGGTCTGATCAGTAACTGGTGGATTGCGGCAAGTGCCGCTACCGGACTAGCAATTGGTTTGCTAGCTTCTCTTTGGCGCTGACTCGAAAACTCAAAAGAAGTTCGCTTTCGAGCACCAGGCCCTCGCTTAATCTCTTAGAGTTGCATTGGCGCTTGCTCCATCGTTACCATAAAATAAAAAGAGACTTCCCATGTCCGACCTCAAAATCAGCTTCAGCATAACCCAATCGCACGAAGGCTATCACCTCGACTCTTTTCACAGCATTAAAAAACAGGAAAGCGCAAATCATAGTTTATTCCAGTACATTGGACTGCTATATCTCGGAATTGACGCGACAAATGAGTACGACTCAAGATTTACGCCTGCAGTAGCCGAATCTTTCAGTGCTTCCATACTGAAGCTTGGTTTTCCTGAATGCACACCAATGCATATGCTGTCGACAACCAATTGGAAAGAACGAATGTACATTCGTCTGGGGTTTCATTTACGGAAAGCCTCAGAAAACTGCCAGAGAGTTAGATTACGAAGAGTTTCACAATTACTGGCCCACCTTTGAGTTTTGCGAGCCTGGTTGGGACGCCGAAGTCAATAAATGGTTTTCTGAGCAGCCTTGCTGCACGTGTTTATGCGAACAGAACAAGGCGTAATTCCCTAGGCCTCGTCAATTCTGCAGCTTGGCGCCCCCCGTCACGGGGTAATCAGTCATTGTTTTTTTCATAACGACTAAACATTGAAATACCGGGCCGACTATGTATACGAACAACTCCCTGCCCCTCGTCGCAGCTGACCAGTTCCATTGCACCGTTCTTCAAAACCCTGCGTATCAGAGGTAGCTGGAGACGCTGACCAAAAACCTCAATCTGTTTACGCTCTATCGCCTCATAGTGATCGAACTCATACTGGTGTCCGATCAGTTTACTGACATCAGGGGCCTGGACGACACATTTCCCCATGATGGGGAAGCAGAGTTTATCCAAGTCAAAATAATGACCCTCTATAATCTCGATACTGGTCGCTAATTCTTCGAAGGATTGGACAGTTAGACGAAAACGCCCGTCAAAACATATCGGCGCCTCCAGAAAACTGGACAGTGTCCTAGCCATCTGAACATATGAAATCGCATAAGAAAGCGGTTGGAGGTGATCCGGGATAAGGTTCAGCGTCATGCCAGAAACCAGCTCTCCATCGATCTCCACGCTTAAATCAATTTCCCACTTGCTTACAACTGCCTCGACAAAGGGCGCTATTTTGTTGAACCAGGGAAGCCGGGATACTTCGCGACCATTCCAGCTTTCTGTACTGATGTTGAAACTGATCTTGGAGCTTTCTCCGCTATGACTTGCGTCAGCCCTCAAACTTAACATTCCTTTCATCGATACGCCCTGTAGGCAGTACGATTCGGTGCCGGAGGTTATCGATCCGGGGATGTCGTCCAGATTAATTTTTTGGCCGGTCGCTGGATCCTTTGCAGACAGTTTGATGACTACCGCTGTGGATCGCTGAAAAAAACTTATCTTGCCGTCATCTCCACCGAGCAGTTCCTGAATCATTTCAAACAACGGAGACCCTTGAAATTCGATATTTTTCACATCGAGCTCAAACGCATGTCCGTTCTCTAAAAGGGCTGCATAACCGGTTGCCGCGATCTGGGCATCTTTCCCAACCACCTTCATGGCGATCTGGACATTTTCCTTGGCATTGACCTGAAAAGCAGTGCCATGCAAAGGATCGTATCTGCTCACCACATCGAAACGAGGGTCAGCCGCTGCCAATACTTGTGCTGAAGCCGTATGGGCTTGGTGTATTGCATTCGGAAGAAGTTTTCTCGGCATCCCACTGAGCGTCATGGCTAACAAGTCGGTCGCATCGGTCTCTTTAGGCAGCTGTCGTCCAAGCTCGGATTTCGTAGCGGCCTCGGCCTGCTTTTTCCAGCTTTTGAGCAGCTCCACGGTGTGGGTACTGACGTCCCGATCGATCTCGTCTGCATGAATCGCGCATAACCAGATGCCGTTGGAGAATGCCTTTCGTTCATTGCTGGTCATGCCGGCGTCATAGCGAGGCCCACCGGAGGAGGCGGCACAAATGTGGGCAGCTTTGCCAACGTTCGTCACACCATCTTCATCTTGAGGGGCTGAAGTCGGCACCCTGCAGGTTGGTTTCGAACACCGATGTGCAACCCTGTCCCTCAGCTTTCTTACAACGCTGGAGGAAAAATCATCGCGAGCCATCGATTGGATACCTACTAAAAGCCGAAGACCGACCAAGTCTAGCCGCGATCATCTTTTGACTGATAGTGGGAGCACCGGCCTCACCCCCCTGGAAACAGAAAGGGTCGCTATGAAGCGTCTCCCCCCTTTGAGAGATTCAAGCCAAGTGAAACAACCCTCCAACGCACCGTTGTCGGCAGTGCGCTTGACTCCTTTCCAACGCAGCAATTGCGCTTTGGACTGATGCGACCCATTTTATGACAGTCATACCTCACCGGCACATGAGTTTTTTCAGCGTAGGAAGGCCAACACTTGGATGCGGAACGTGTCCAGCAACAATACTGATCGATTATGGGCAGCCAAGCTGACACAACCTCGGTGTCGCCATGGAGCAAGGCGAATGGCAGTGGACTTTAGATTCCAGGTGTTGGCACCAATCGCGATTTTGATACTTAGTAAAAGGCTTCCACATCCCTAGGATGGAGACAATCTCACTCAAGGAGAAACAAGCATGCTGCCGACCACTCATCAACTGCCGACGCTGGGCTACCTGCACAAGGTCGTGTGCGACTGCCTGGGGCTGTGGAATAGCGACAACCAGGACGTCACCTTCCATATCGCCGCTACAGAGAAAGATCGACGTATCGCGTTGCGACAGGCTTTCGAGGCAATTAAAAAGGAGGATGGCGTCTATGGTTCTCACAACGACCTGGTTGCGGTGACCGCCCAAATTGCTCCGAAGGATGCTAAGAAGGTCAAGAAAAGCAGGACGATCCAAGCCTATGTGAATCACCTATCCAAAGCCGACTTTGAATCCATGGATGAACACATAGAGTTGCAGCAATACATCCAGATGCTGATCAATGAGCGCTACTCCCGCTGGGGCGTTGCCGAACTGGCTGTGGACTTTTATGTGTCAGCGCTTGCTCACTACAGAGAGTTTGTCAGAGAGTACGCCTGCAACACGCAGAGCCAGAAGCACAGTTACCAGTGCTTTCTTGGCCAAAACTTACGCCAAATGGCGGCGACGCTAGCCCGCTCCCTATTACCAAAATTTGCTTGGCCAGATGCCGAGCCGGATGAGCAGTGGCCCTTGAGAGGGTTCGTTGACACTGCTTGCCGGATCACCGGCATTTCGATGCACAAACTTCACCAGTATCACGAGTTTCAGCAGGAGGGACCGCTCAATGAGCAGGCTTGGAACCGTGATTTCACCTCCCAGCCGGTCAATACTCAGTCCAAACAGGTGATCGACCGGCTACGTAAGCACAGCCGGATGAAGTGGGAAACCTTTTATCCAACCCTCCAACCACTGACCTACCACCTCCCGAAGCCAATCCATGAAAAGACATTTGCAATTCACGCCTTTGCGGCGATGATCGCTCACAACCTTAACGTACATGTGGCTGAGTGCGGGTCATTCACGCCGTCGATGAAGGGCCACCTGACGCCCGGCCAGGTTGAGCACAACCACTCAATACCCAGCAGCGACTTGCTTGATCTGTTATTCAATGACTATCCCATCAGCCATGAAGCCTTCGCCCAACAGGCGTTCAGCCGCTATCAAGCCCTGCTCGATGGAATCAGGAGCTTACCTGGTTCACTGAACCGTGCTGCAGACATTCCGAACAGCCTGGAGCTTGCTTACAAAAATGAACATCGGCGGTTTACCGAAGGGCCCTGGCATCCTGCATTGGTGAACGGCCCTAGCTGGCTCAACGAATGGGGATACGCCCGGAATGCCATGTTTGCTGGTGACGGCCCACTGGCACTTACACATTTCAATGCAGCACTCGAACAAGCAAAGTATGTGGCAGGGCCATTATTCATCCCGTTTTACATCCAAGTCTGTGCGTTCTGCAAATCGCAGTATCGGCTGCTTTCAGAACGAGAGGAGGAGGAGTTGTTCGAGCGGCTCTACGCTGGCTTGGGTACCAACGCTGCGCACTACGCCGGATTGGTGGGCTACACCCCTCATTATGTGCGAGACCCTAAGACCTTGATCCCCCACACCATGCTGCCTCTGCGATCTCAGTTGATAATCGGTGAGATCGACGCACTGGCAAGAGCGCTGGCAAAGCTGTTTACCACGGGTAGCGTCCCCTCTTAGCTCGTTAGACAACACGGTTTCATAATGGCGCGCCGGGCGCGGAAACCGCCGCAACGTCAACGCCAGGGTGCCTTGGCCGAGAGTGTCGAAAGCGCCCGCATATCTTGGGCATTCTTTGACAACAGGGGCCGACCTTACAGATACACTTTTGGCCGGTTGCTGCTGATCAACACTGACCGAAATCGCCCCCTCTCCGCCGCTCGCAGGCTACTGCAATCACCTTACGTCTACGCGGTGGTTGTACTCAGCGTTTTCTAAGCGTTAACCGGCCTCACGACCACTACTGAGAGTGTCCGATTCTTGCTGGAAGCAGAGCTTGGTGATCGTCCACTTAACCCCATGAGCCGCAGGTGCTCACGCAATGCCTTTGCTCCGTTCAGCATAGAAATCCTTGACCTCCTCCCACGTCATTTTCATGGCAATGTTCCGCGCTGATGACTCATCAACTCACCAAAGAACTCATCCTAGTAAAGCCGACACCCCATAGCTTCGCAGCCGGCGTCTTCAGTGAAGATCCAGTATGCGAGCATCGACTGTAGGGGCTACAGCTTCGTTTGCACCAACATGACCAAGCCCGCAGATACAACGACTGCTGGCCAGCTGAATTAAGTGGGTTGGGAGGCGTTCGAAAGCCTCGTCATGTCATTATGGTATCGTTGTTGTGCTTGATTTCAGGATTGTCCTGGAGCGCGGCTGGAAGCGCGTATTCGTGACAAAAATAGATGTGCATGAGGCTAGTGCCGCCGCATGGGGATTTTATTACCCAGCCCAAAGGCCAAGGTTGACCGGAAGGCCAGGAAGGAAACCTGGGTGTTGCTGAGCATGAGGTAATTACGACCATCGAAGTCGTTGGCACTGTCCAGGGTGCTGGAGAACGCCCCTTAGCCTTGCAAAAAAGCTGATGCTTCAACCCAAGGAGGGACTATCAGTGCTCGCTTCGCATACTTACGGAGATTGGCTTTGGGTAATCGGATCGAACCATTCAACTCACAACACCTTGAAGCTGCTTGTCGCGTTCTTGCGGATACCGAACGAGGCTTGAGCGGCCCTCAAATCGGGCGTCTTCTCCAAGAAATACGGGTTCCAGACGTTGACCCTAATAACACCAAGTGGAAACGTCTGTTCAATGCGTTGGCGCACATGCAGAACCAGCACGAGGCCGGCAACCATCTTGTCCTGTTCATCAATAGTGCGATGAACCCTGTCAGTTACGCCCGAGACCGAGCGGCATTCATTTGGCGTCGGGACGAGCTCAATGTTGTTCTCGCCTTTGCTGGCTTTTACGTACGCGATGATGGAAAAGTTGGTCACGCGGACAAAGCAACCACCCTGGACGTGGCTCGCGCACGAGTGGGACGACTTAGGGCTGCGCTGGAGGCCCGCTCTGTGCATGAGGAGGTTCTGAACTACTGTCGCTCCGAGCTGCTAAGCGATAACTACTTCCACGCCGTTTTTGAGGCTACCAAGGGAATCGCTGAAAGGATCCGTAGTTTGTCAGGCTTGAACGGCGATGGTGCTGATTTGGTGACGAAGGCATTCCTTGGTCAAAACCCCGTACTAGCTTTGGGGCCGTTGACTTCCGAATCAGAGAAGAGCGAACAGAAGGGATTTGCCAACCTGCTGATCGGTCTATTCGGAGCTGTACGCAATCCCCTCGCCCACGCTCCAAAAGTAAATTGGCCGATGTCCGAGCAGGACGCCTTAGATATCCTCACGATGGTGTCGCTGATGCATCGCAAGCTCGATCGCACTCAAAAGATGTCCTCGTGAGTGTGAGGGCCATATGAGCAAAGCTAGTCACGAGCCGCCGCAGTGGGCGATGAGCAGCCTCCAGCCAGAAAATCAGATAAGAAAGAAAAGACAGAGGGATTTATGGGCGATATAGGAGCGGGTGGTGAGCATTTTTTTATGGGTTTCTGCTCCGTCGATGGAGTGACCGCAAACAAAAGCAATGCTGACAAACACGGATGGGACGTCTTCGTCGAGGTCGAACAGGAAACGAGCGAACTTACACAGCTGACGCTCCATGAGCCCATCATTGCAGGCAAAGTCCAGGTAAAATCCACCCGTACCACGTCATTGAAAGTCGATGTCACCCTATCCAACCTCCGGAAGATGGCCACCAGCCCGCTTCCCTCCTTCTATGTCCTGATGGACTTTTCTCAAGGGCCGTATCCCCAAAGGGCATTCATACGTCACGTGGATGAAGCTCTGATCCGTGAAATCCTGGAGAGGGTGAACGCTCACATCATCGCTGGCAAAGCGGAAAGGTTACACAAGCTCACGCTACGCATTGACTTCGGGCTAGGCCGCGAAATAAAGCTCAGCGAACCCAGCACCTTCAAGTCAGAAATCCTACGGGCCGTCGGAAGCTCACCGGCTGAATACACCGACAAGAAATCGATGTTTCTAAAAACAGTTGGCTATGAGGATGGCAGCCACGCAATGCACTTCCAGCTTGAGGGCATGGAAAATCTCACCGCACTGGTGAACGCCACCTTAGGAATGGGCGGAGGCGTTGAATTGCAGAATCTGCAATTTTCCACCAAACGGTTTGGGCATGAAGATCCGAGTAGTCGCCGCGAATCATCTGCAGGTTTTATGGAGATCACACCGGTTGCACCAGCTGCAAAGGGCACACTGACCTTCCGGGATCTGTCTACTGGCGCGAGCGCGCAGGTGGGTGCTTCAGCCTACTTCAGCCCAATGCATGATTGGCTCCCCAAGAACCTGAAAAAAATCCGATTCGATTGCGGCACCTTTGACTGGTTTATGAATGAGGATGGCTCGAGCGCCCAATTCACCGCAACGCTTGATCCGAACTTGCCAGTAGACCTGGAGGAGCTTTCTAATTTCTTTCAGATCGTTTGCTTGATGCATGCTCCAAAAAACCTTTCCATAGAGATGGACTTCCAAGGCCAACAGAGCTCTGTAATCGTCAAAAACGGCTTAGGCTTGCCCGACTATTCGCAGGCACTAGAAATCGCTGACATATTACTCAAGACGAAAAGCTTTTTCGGAGATCGGGGAAACCTGGTGATCTCTGCAACAGAACTCATGCGCAGCTATCGAGATATTAGGGCCCTCTCTGCTTTCTTAAGCAGCGAGGCTGGGGCAAATCTCACCTTTAGGCTCGACGAGGCACACGAGCCGTTCGAAGCTGCATGCCTGACGCCGCTTGCCCTAAGGGTTGGCGGGAAATGTTACTTGGCTGTCCTTGCAATGTTCGGAGACATGAGCCGGTCAGAACAAGGACGATACACCGTTGCTACAACGGGTTTCGATGTTCTCTACAAAACGGTGTTGCGCGATGAAGAGCTAAACGGGGAGAAAATCCTTCGTCAACTTGAGCCGATCATTGACAGCTACAAGCCCCCTCTTCCTACCGTGAATTTAGTCCCGGCGATGCTGGATCTCAGCCTACATCGTTGAGCGTGATGGGTGTCATAGGGAGATCATCACTCGCGGCATCGAAAAATCTTAACCGCTATGCAGCAAGCTCAACGTAGCTAAACTCCCCACCTCCAGCCACACCCGACAGCGGCCACTGAGTCAACGTGAGCAGGCTGCTGCTAACGACAACGCTTGGGCGACCTTCGCTTACCTCATTACCCGTTAATCCGAAACTGTAAACGTTATTCACTGCCTACCGGCTGATGAAAAACAATGGCCACATCTTCGCAGAACGTTTCATCGGCCATTCTGATAGGCGAAACCTTGAGGCGTTCGACGATGACTGTTGTAAAACCTGGCAGATCAGGTACATCGCCATCGCCAAAATGTGGGTGACAAAGAACTCCGCTAGGATTCAGGAGAAGCTTCATGCGCCCAGCGGTATCGGCACGATCCTCCTCAGCACCCTGCTCGTTTGGTGAGTAATCAAACGGGTCAAAAAATATGAAGTCGTACTGTTGATCGATAGTGGACTGTTTCCAATCTCCGCAGTGAGGATGCACAGACGGATTAGCCTCAGAAAAACGCTCCAGGTCTTTATAGACGGCCTTCTCGATCTCAAAAATATCGTGCCGGGCAGGTTTCATATGCTCCTGAATGAGGCTGGCCGAAATGCCTAGCCCGAAACCAATTTCCAGCACGGTAGTCGGTTTGAGGTAAGCAAGTCGCAGAAACAGGGCCTTGAAATACTCCTCCTCGGTACGCGACATGACCACCTGCCCATTCCAAATGAGCACGTCATCATTTTTCTCGTCAAAATCTAACTCGATCGAACTCATAGGACTCTCGACTATGTCGTTGGCCAGATCCGTGGACAGCTCAACCTCGTGGTGACTGCCGTCAAGTACCTGCGATGGGATTTCATTTTCACCGCCTATGCGCTCGCTCCCAGCACTAACCGACTGCTCATCGGCCGTCCCAGAGGACTGCCTACGCCAAACCAACACAAGCTGAGAATCCTCAGGTGCCGTCGCATCGACAAAGCCCGCATGCTCAGCCGCCTTGCGCGATGCGGTATTGGATTTGCGCATGTGCGCATAGACGACATCATACTGGCTGAGTGCACAGCAACGCTGATAGGCAATACGACCGATCTGCCGACCTTGGCTGGGCCTGTTCAGGAAAACGTGAAAGGACGGATGATGGCCTCGGATCGAATCGTCGACCATGTTGATATAAGCGGCACCTGCCCGCTTGCCGTTGGTCAATATGATCCACGCCTCTCCTCCTGGCCCACCTCCTCGCTCACGTGAGCCTGGGGCTCTGATTAACTCAATAGCGTCTGCGGCCACAGGGCCCAGCTTTGATTTGGCTTTTACCGCAGGAGGTTTGAGTGTCTGCCGTTTGGCTACTTTCGGCTTCGAACCACTCAACGATCGAGCCATGGCGACTCTCCTAAGCCGAAAAGGAGTCGATCGCAACTTTGAGCCCAGAACTCCGCCGGAAAAAAGCCTGGAGAAAAGGCGATTACGACGTCTGCAAGACGATTCACAAGACAGTGTCGATGTAATGCCTGGGTAAGCTCATCGATGCGATTCAACACGTCTGGCAATGGGTCGTTCAGAGGGCCTGGGCGCTCGACAGAATCACTGTCTCCGTCGTAACGGTTGCAGAAGTAATCCATGTCAATGTGAAGCAGGATCGCAGTGTCATTCCCTTCAAGCCCCTCAAGCCAAGCTTCGAGGTCGTCGGTAAACCGATAACGCCCGCGACCTACCCCTTTTTCATCAGGGACAAGCGAAACCCCAGGACGGCGCTCATTGGGACTGAGCAACGTATCTGCCAGTGACTCCAGCTTGATCACCGAATCGACCGTGCCGGTGCATTTAGGGGCTTGGCAAAGGTGACGTACATCGGTGCTAGGGGCGTAGTGAAGGAAGGGGGTCAAGAAGCTTCCCATTCCCAACGCACCACTCATGATCGCATTCGTTACGGTGTTGGGCTGATGAAGATTCACAGCCTGCCCTTCGATGGGATCGATCCATCCGTCAGGGCGCTCGAAGAGTCGGGGTGCCCCCAGATCCTTATGGTCATCGACATGAAGCACGGTGATGTCTGGATGCCCCGGATTCTTGGCCAGCCACTCGCTCCAACTCTCCAATGTCCAAGTGTCATTCAACGATAACAGTAGTCGTCCTTTGCGCTTACGGGCCGCTGCCATATCCTGATAGCGAAGATTGCCACCCCACCACTCAAGCCCCTCATTGAGCCGGGGGTCGACGTATCGGTATGGATCATCCGACCAATCCAGCGCCAAGGCCCATAGATCGTCAACTTGACTGGCTACGGCATCCTTATCGCAGAAATAGTCCCGAAGCTGAGCGTGCCTTTGCTGCGGATCAAGCGATAGTCGGGATAACGGAATTGTAATCGGAGTACTCATCGGACTCTGTCCCTTCCTTGGCGGCACGGTTCAATACGTCAACAAGGCTCAGCCCCATCTGTGTCAATGGACATTCCTTTAGCGTGGCAAATGCCTGCTTCAGGTGTAGGTCGGTATCTGCAATCTGGTTAACAGCGCGCGAGTTGAGGCTCACTGGCCCGCTGTCGCGCACGTGCATCCAGAAACGCCTGAGCTCTACAAAAACGAAGACTGCATGGAGCAATCCCGATGGTGGACGCAAATCCTCTCTCCATGGAGAAACGACTTGGGCGGATGTGCACTCCACAGTCGGCGCGTATCGCTCCAACAGGTAAAGTTTCTGGTGACGATGTTCGTGGATCAATGAATCCGCCAGATCGTAAGGGTCAATCAATCCGTCACCTTGAGAGATCGACACGTAGAGCGCCCCAGGAACGGAGTTGTCACTGAACGACACGATCTTGCTTGGATCTGCGGTGGGGTCACGAACGAATTGAACAGCGCTGCACGCCGCCAACATCTCAGCCGCAAGCTCTGGACGCCAAGCCTTGACGATAGCCATGGCACGCTCGACGAGCTCCCGTCCGGCATCCGCAATCTCATCGCTTTCGAAGATAATAGCGTCTCCGAACGGAGCCCTTAGCCAGAGGTCATTGCGGCCGACATCGAGCGTAACGCTATCCTTTTTCTCACCTGCCAGTGCAAGCAACATATCCAGATAGACCGGACTTACCGTAATGGCCTGACCATCCACCGCCAACAACGCGTGCCCTCGGTTCTGAGCCACTGCCGCACTTGACCATGCAATGGCGCCAGGATGGAGCGCCACATGTTCAAAGGTGGCGTCATGCATCAATTGAAGCTGCGATGAACGACTGTCTTTTGGGAACAAGTGCAAGGCCTGACGCAGACGCTCTACCGCATCGCCCCTTGCACCAGTACAAAGCCAGCTCAAATGTGGCTGAGAAGTCTCTGCCAGTTCGAAACGAGCCAAATCGAACGTGTCGGGGAGCGGCACCAGCGTTTCCTGAACCAAATCGGAGGAAAGATGCTCCTTTAAACGATTGCTTATGTGCGCAACCAGGCGCTTCATCTCGTTACAGTACACCGTCGGATTGTCGAAGCCATTCTCGCCGAAGCGATGAGGGAGCGAGCCGCCGCCACAAATTTCTACAATCGCACACGACTGACAAGTGGCTGACAGACCATCTTTGCGCAAATAGCGCCGATGCTGCTCGATGGAGGGTGAAAGCGCCACCTCGGCAATGGGAGTATCTAACACGGTTCCACCGAGCCTGGTCGCCCCATCCTGAGTCACCTTCAGAACGTCCAGATCGTGATAGCTGCCATCCGCTTCAATCGATAGCAAACTCACGTCGCCAAAGCCAAATGCATCGGTGCCGGAGGGCAGTCCTGCACAGACATCGAGCAGGGCTTCAAAGGTTCTCAGTGGTATATGCGGGTACTGGTCGAACCAGATATCAAACGCATTGACCAGCCAATTCTCATACAGCCCTGGGTCTTGGTTACGTCCCGGAGGTGGTCGCAGCCAATGGGCATCCGGTAGCAGGAAATCCAAACGTGGAATGTCGAATTGATCAAAATACTCAAATAACTCGGTCGCACTGGTCGATGCGTCCACCACTGCAATGACGCCCGCGAAGATCGATGGATACTGCTGCAGGCGCTTGAGTGCTTGCTCCGTCTGCTCAAAGCTGGAACGCCCCTTCCGGGTCAGGCGATGCTTGTCGTTGGCGAACTTTGGCCCATCCAGACTAAGCGAAACCCCGACGTCAGCCTTGGCAAAGATACCCAGGGCCTCATCGGTCAACAGCAAGCCATTTGTCTGCAGACTGACATCTACAGGAATGGTACAGATCTGACGAAGGAGCCCTGCAAAATCCGCAAGTGCTTGAGCACCTAGCAGCAAGGGCTCACCGCCATGCAGAATGACCGTACACTGCTTCAGATCACTCTGGAGCACATACTCCGCGAGTTGGCGGGCAAATGCCTCGCGATGTTCCACGGAAAGGAATTTGGGCATGGAGCGCCAGCTCTGATCCGCGTGGTGGTAGACGTAGCAATAATCGCAATCGAGGTTGCACCGCGATGCCACTTTTACCAAAAACGACGAGAACTTAGCGGCGTCCATGCAGGTGACTCACGAACGATTGTGACGGTGGTGCATGCGATCGTAGCTGGTGATGACCTGGCTGACGTCCGACTCAGTCAACACGCGCGAACGCAGGCGTTGGATGGCTGGATTGGTGCTCTGCCCTTTTGCCAGGCTTTGGCGAATTGTCGACTGGGTCGACTCTTCGATCTTGATTGCTGCAGACGACATCTCGTGCTCCTTGACATGTTGAAGTGCCATTATCATGAACGATGGATCCACACCATTTCAAGGGTTACTGAAAGCTTTGTAATAAATAGAAAGAATGGACACTTACTGAAAAAAATTAAGCGTCAATAGGAACATTTTCGACGCTTTTGGCGGCATCACAGTCGCTAAAATAGCCTCACTATAAGATTGCCGAGGATACCTCCCTCCCCCATAGAATCACTGATCACTCGAAGCAATAAACGACGCCCCCTACGAAATGCAGCGAGTCCTGCCACTGCCCTTACACCACTGAGCTCGTCATCAGGGTAGAGGTACATGAGGCAGAGATTTGAGAAAGTTTTATTGAAAGCTTGTGCGCGAAGCGGTGTGGGTTCTCGGAGGAAAGGGAGTCATTAGATGGCGTTCTTCAAGGTTCTTCTCTGAACGTTGCGGCATCGAAAAGCTGGTGCTAAAGCCCGCTGGAGACTCAGTAAACAGCTCTTAGGCACGCCATACAAACGAGCTGAAACATCCACCTTTCCCCTCACTGACCTACTATTTTGGGTAAAAAATTTCGTTAATCCACCACAACATTTCTCCGCTTGGGGTCTGCACGACCACCTCATCCCCCACTTCTTTCTTTAATAACGCACGCGCCATCGGCGAATCGATAGAGATGTAATCGTTGCGACCGTAGATTTCGTCATACCCTACGACCCTGAATTTCTTAACGTCACCCGCCTCGTTTTCGATCTCCACCCACGCGCCGAAAAAAACCTTCCCTTCCTGCTCAGGTGAGTACGCGACTACGCGTACATCCTCCAAGCGCTTGCGAAGGTACCGAACGCGCCGATCGATTTCCCGGAGCAGCTTCTTATTGTATTGATAGTCAGCGTTCTCACTACGGTCGCCAAGCGATGCCGCCCAGGTCACCTTGCGCGTAGTGTCAGGACGCTTTTCCCGCCAAAGGTAGTCGAGCTCCTGCTTCAGAGCCTCATGACCTTCCTTTGTAATGATGTTCGTGCTCAAGACGGATTTCCCACTAACGATTTATCTCCAACAAGGCTATATCGGCTACCGGCCGCAAGACCACACCTGCCCGTCAACACACAGCACAGCACGCAGCATCATAGCTTCAGCGAAAACTGCGCACGGGCAAAACCTCATTCAGTAATGCCTACCAGCAACGTGGGATATTGACGACACATTGCCACGATAACTGAAGGCCACGCCAACGCTAGAACCCAAAAAAGCCCAAAAAAGAAAAAGCTAAAGAGAAGGTCGGTCAGGAGTTGTGTGACGAGTCTACCCGGTATGTGCACCATGGGCTTTCGAGCGATTGAATACCCAGAGCTGGACACATGCGGTGACAACGCCCCAAAGTCAGGTGCAAAGCTCAGCGAGCACGTCGATTTAGATATGCTTGCGGTGAACCAAGCCATCAGGACGAGCAGGAAAAATGACAGAACCTATTTTTAATCAAAAAAATGACAGCTACTCAGAAATAGTATTGGCTATCGAAAAAGCCACAACCATCATTCAGTCCAAGAAAATCAGGTTTAGCCCAAGCAGCGCTCTGCACAAATTATTTTCTGACGCTAGGAAATTAGAACGAGAGTGGGAGAAAGAAAACAACAAACTTGACCTGGTGACAGGTATAAATACTGGCTACGCACAAAAAATAGCAAATGCCATCATAATGCTTGAAAACGACCCTGGCATAGATGAAGCACTAAACCGAATGGCCAGAAACAACATGAATTTATCCGTGCGGACGAAATCTCAGGGTAAAGATGCTCTATGGGAACTTTCTCTACTGGCAGCCCTTAAAGAAAACTCGATCGAGGCGAAACTCATTGACCCTCCTGACATCATAGTTAACTTTGGATCAGAAAATTACTCAATCGCCTGCAAGAAAATCTACGAAGAGAAGAGCTTGAAGTCTCGCCTGCGTGATGGCGCCAGCCAAATTTCCAAAACTGGCACAGCTGGAATAATCGCGTTAAACATTGATGATTTGTTTCTCGAAAACCATATACTCATATCCGACGACCCTGAGAGCACATTAAAAATACTTTCCGATGCGGCGTTTGCATTCTATAGCAAGCACCTATCCACCTTCACAATGTTCGAGAAAAAGCCGCACGTTGACGGTTTCTTAATTGCGGCCTCATCAATCGCAGACATTAAAAGCACTAGATCCCGACTGAATATGGTTACCAGCTACAGTTTTTTTGTCCAAAGCATTGACCTTCCCGATCAAGAAAGCCTATCCAAACTGGTTAAGGCCCTATCAGCCTAATAACTACCCTAAAGACGGAGCTTGCCACTACCACTGTACAATATTAACCGCACGCATTAACGGCTTTAGACTAGTCAACCTCCGATCTGCGCCATTAAGCGCGACTACATCCTCACGCCCAACTTCTATTAAAAGTACTGCAACAACACTCATACAGTGCACCACCGCATGCTAGAAAGTGTTTGCCTATCGGAATCGAAGAAAAATAAACCCATTAGACTTTACCTATCCATTTTTCTGTCCAAGTGGTGCACGCAAACAAACAGAACCATCACAGGATCAAAGTAATAACTCCAACCCTCCAATCATAGTGATTTCGCAGGAGAGAATTACTTTCAGGAAGTTAAATACCCTTTCACTTTAACAACCTCAGAATTCAAACATTGAAACCAGCATGAATATAGTGCAGGTGAAAAAGCATGAAATGCGCCATTCAAGTATTAGCTTAAAAGCCAAGTAAATATTGAGCACACGCACACTAACAATCTATCACCAGGATTAAATCTTGAGATTAAGAGAAAAACAATGAAGCCTAACTAGGCTAGCTTTTCGCCAACACCGAGAACGCTTGGTGAATCGTAATATATGACCAAAGCTTACTAGCGCTAACCATTAACAACTGCTCAATTCGAAAAATAAGCACTTTGCATAGAGCACCGCAGCAACGAGTGTTGCGGTGCTTTTACTGGTTATTAGCGTTGGTTATAGTAATCGCGAACCAGCTTCCAGATATGGAAGCCGATTAGCGCAATCCTGAAAATGGCTTTCAAGATCCTGAGCATGCATGCCCCTCGGATAAAGCCTGCATTCAAGGAAGAGCCCAGCCCTCTGTCCCTGATTGGGTAATACGCCAGTACACCCGGTGCGCAGGACTTAAAGGTTATACAACCCTCTGTTATGCTGGGCAGGTTTACTAGGCCTGCGACAGAGGGGCCAAAAATCTTTACTCGAAGGCCTTTTGCCGACGAACGGTCGCATCATAATCAATTTTCGACGATAGCGAAATCGTAGCTTAGTGCCATTATTGACTTTGGCATTAGGATGTCAAAAAGATATCACTTTGATATCGAGCGAGTATCAGAGAGCATCAAAGAGTAGTAGCTAAAAAGTGGCCCGGTGATGGCTATTTGCTTTCTTAACTATGCAAAGCTAATATGCTACTGCGCCAGTACACCTCGGTGTGCAATAGAAAGCAGCCACTAACTGCTTTTACGCGGAACCGCCCACTGGGCGGTTTTTTTATTTAGATGCTTTTAAGTCGGTCACGACCTAAGCATCTCGATGCTCTCCCATCTCTTAGCCTGAGCCGAATCGAATCGAATCGAATCGAGTAATGCATTTCAGATTGCGCCCCACCAAAGTACCGACGGAAGTAAAGCTCAAAGATCACAAGGTCAGCTCTCTTCAAGTCAGCAATCTTCCTGAACGATCCGCCCAGACACATGCGCAACCTACACAGGCCATCGCGACACACCACAAAAGCTGCACGGCGCGAGGGTAGCCATGGAGCGAGGGTACCGATGTGATTCATCCTCCGAACCAAGGTGATGAACAATGCAGAAGCATGGCAATGGGCAAGCTGTGATGCGGTCTTAGCTCCGCCCTCAGACCTGGGCGCCCTCCAGCCAAGCGATTTCCAAACCCATGGCGGAGCGGTTCGGATTGACCGATGTGCAATGGAGAGAGGGTTCGTCTCTCAACTGGGAGGTTGATCAGGAAAACGAGTGAGGGGGAAAATAGCTCATCAGCACCGGGATCCATTACAAACCTAGGTCGTGCTCAAGCCTTAGGGCGGCAAGCGACTCGTCGGCGTACACATCCGCGTCAAATGCAAGCTGACAGCAGATCAACCGGATGAGTCAGAGCATCTCCATCCTACTGCTGATCGCTATCGATCAGATGCAGCCTTAACCTACAGCGGGGCTCGACAAGATCAGGGCATTTCAGGGGGCACATTGACGCCACTACGTTGCGAGGCTTACTATTTGCGTACGGCTTCGTTATCAACTCGTTGAAAACGGAGGGCTACTGAGAGATTGACCGGATCAAATTTATAGCATCCAGGGGCTTCTCAAGGGCTGTAGCAACGCCGAAGCGCTGACAGGTATGGAGTTCTGCTTGTCGGACGACGTTGTGAACAGTTAGGAACCAGGCAGCAATATGATGCATTCGAAGATACCCGCCACACTCTGTGGCGGGGTATTGACCTAGCCTGGAAAAAATTATGGAAGATCTGCATTTTGCGGCTCAGCTCGTACAGCAGCTACTGTCCGCCAAACCTCATGAATACGGTGCTCGTCTGAAGCAAGGGCTTAATCGCTCTTTGAAGAGCAACGGCTTGGCTCCCTTTGACGAACATCGTTGGGGCTATCGTAAATTCTCTGACTTCCTCACTGGCTACTTTGGAGACAAGGTAATCATTGAACGCCCTCAGCCTTTCGGCGATGTGATGGTGTCATTGAGGTCAGCAACCCCTTGGCCCCATACGAGCCCTACTCAGGCCTCACCCAAGCCTGAAAGCTCAACCATCATGCGCAACGACGTATGGCAAGCCTTCACCAACCCTGATCCCACGCGTAAGCGATTCTTCAATCGTGCAACCCATCACGTGCTGCATTTTGTGGAAAACAAAAATGAAGAATTTGAGCGCAAGCTCGATTCCGCACGCGACGATTACGTGGAAATTGAACGAATTACTGCCGACGACCAGATAGGTTGGATGCGCGCGTTTCTCGACATCATCAACCTTCCGGAAGCTGAGCGCGCCCCGCTGGACAGCATGATATCCGGGGATTACTCAAGCCACGTCAATATGGCGTTCACCAAATCGCTGGACAGTCATGAAGCGGAATGGCGACGGTACCGCTCCCGGCAGATTACGAACACCATTGAAACCTGGGCACTTCAAAACACGATAAAACTGGAAGATTTGATCGCCCGCAGATCCAAAGCGACCTCTCCTGAGGCGCTGTCTCCTCCCGCTATGCCGACCGCTCTGTTGACACCACGACAACAAGCAATCCGATTGCTCGAACTGATGAGTGATGACGAAGTCGCCAGGGATGTCATCCCCGTTTTATTGAGCAGTTACTTGAGCAAGTCACAGCTCTAGGGATGGTGCGTGGCAATGACCCAAGTCTTTATCATCGGCTTACCTGTCAGCCTGCTTCGACGCGTGGAAGCGACCCTGGAAGAAAAGGGATTTGTACCTACGATCATTGCAGCGGATAAAGATAGATCCGGGAAGCTCAAGCTATTACCTGACCCCTCTGTAGCGGCGCATAAACTGACCGCGTACTGCGATGGAGTGGAGGGTGGTTACAACTTTGCAGAAATTTACGTCCTCCCCTACACCCCGATTCCTGAGGACGTTACCGCCACGCTCACCGCGCTTGAGGGTATGGGTGCACAGGTGGACTACTTTCAAATGGAGGTCGACGGCTGGCCCTACCTGCATAAAGCAAAACCAAGACTGGACGAGCCGTTCCTGAACGCAGTTTTTTCAACGCTGCTTCTGGAGATACTCTTAGAGGACGACAATGCGGAAGAGGAATTACTTCCCTCGCAGTACATCAGAGCTGCAACTGAACGCACCGGCCAACTGATCGTTGTAGCCAATGCAATTGAACTCTGTGACAACGTTGCCCCCGGCCGCTATGACTTCATCAGGCTTGCGATCGATGCTTTTGAAGAGCTCATAGAACTCAAGGGAGAGGTAGGCACAGGAGGTTTGGAGGAGTTTTTCAGGGAGCGCGGCTTGCTGCACGCCAAATCGGGTGGCATCACGATTGAATTGGAAATCAAGCGACAAGGAAAAAAACTGCAAAGCGAATGCAGCAATGCTCACTTGAAAAAGGGAGATAAAACTACGCCGCAGTCGGCTGCACGCATTTACTACCAGTACCTTCGTCTGGACGACGTTTTTTACCTATTCTTGTTATACGCAGGCCCGCACCCCGATACCGATTTCTTTCAGTCGCATAATCTAGATTAGCAGGGCGGCTGGATACGGATCATAGCTACCTCCCCTCCTGATCAAGTATCGCCATGCTTCCCAGCTCACCGCACGAAGGTGCTCATAACCCTAACGAATGCCGAACATCGCGCATCCAGGCTTCCACTTCAGCTTCAAATGGTGTGCCGTCGAGCGCATCCTGACCGAACCGAGTCAGATCGAGTTCTTGAAGGCGTTTGAGGGCTGACCAGATTGGGTAGTCATGGAAAGGATTGAGCCCAATCACGTTTCCTAATGATTGATCTACCACTCCCGTGAAACTCACAATCCGACTGAATCGCTCCACGGCCCGACTACGATCCCATCCCGATACAAAAAGCAGCAGAGATGCGAAGGCATACAAAGGCCTCTCAGCTTTTGAGTACGCACCTGTGTGAAATGGTTTACCCATATTTAAAGCATGAACGTTTAGGAACAAAAATCGCGCCAAGCTGATCGTCATTTCATAGTTGGCCCGAAGGACAGTTGGATCGAAAGCCATTTGTCCGTGATTTGTACGCACGATCCTTTCGAGACTGGCAGCTTGCGCCAGTATTGGAAACGGTTCGGCACGAATCGCATCCCATAAGCTCTGATACCTTCTGTGCACGGCTCCCCATGCGACCCGTTCCAAATTAAAGCCAGGTATAGCCAGGAGCTCCTTTGTCAAAGGCAACCACTCAGGGAGGTGAGTTCGACGTCGCCTAGCACTCATGTCCTCCAGCATATGAAGTGAAGAGGCGACACCAGGCTCCAACGTAACCTTGAATTGTGAGCTTACCTTTGTGTTGAAGAACCACTCGCGCATGGCGCGAACATCGCGCTGCGAAAACTCCTCAATCTGAATGCCCCGACAGACCAATTCTCGGATGGCTTTGGAGACAGCGTCCCGAGCGGAACTGAAGTGCACAAGGTTCTCTGGAATATGGTTTGCAGCTACGTCCCCAGCGTAATCGCAGCAAGGATTATGACCGGATGAATGCTCGCCCTTAATGAATCGATAGTAGGCTTGACGCACTTTGACACCGGTCGCCTTAGAGCGCCCTTCCTTGACCACCTCGGCCCCTTTGCAGAAACAGCTAGGGCACTCAATATCCTGACGCATCCATGCTCGCCATTCATCTGGTATAGACGCTGCGTCAGGAGCAACTTCAGAGCCAGATTGTCTTGCATAAGCCCCCAGCAACTGAACAACGTCCAGCTCCATCCCTTGAGACTGTGAATAAGCAGTTAATGGCATTTGAGGCTTTCTCTGTAGTTGACCTAGAGCGGATTAGCAGAGAGCAGGGAGAACAGGATACCGAGCTCGGAGCAGTATTTTATGTGCGGAAGAGCTCATCTACGGTTACAAACGCAGCTCCGGTTTCAGCGGCAGCTCGCACCTTGCGCTCGAGTACATCACGGATAGGGATTCGTTGTCCGAGCGCACTGTAAATATCCTGCCCGGACATGCAAATCACCTTCCTGCCTCTGCCAAATGCGTTCAACCCGACCTCAGTGAAACCACCGTAGCTGATAAAGACACCCCGTGCCCAAGCTGCTTTTTGATCAACCTTGCCATGGAACGAATGAAGCTCAGCTACGCCAACCGGAGCTCTGACCCATTTTGCTTCTACGAGATATGTTTCATTACCCAACTGAAAACTTCCATCGATCTGCTCTCCTACCAAACTGAAGGGAGAACGAGCCTGAAGCGCTGAGGAGTCAAACAGGTCTTTAAGAAAGCTTTCGAACGCATAACCCCGGGCATGGGGAGGAAGGTCACGCAGGTCATACAGTCTCTTCTTAAGAGCCTCCAGGATTTCGTCTTGATCAATCATCACAGCAGCGGCAAGCGGGTTTGACACCACATTGGCTTCGCACTCACCGGGTGAGCGAATGGCATTCAGCAATGAAAGGAATCGGCCTTGCGCATTGGTTACCGTCTCTTCAGCGTTGACTTGCTCTCGCATCGCTTGTCTGTAGCACCAAAGCGCCTGCAGGGCGCGGTGCACGGTCGTTCGATCCGCTGATTGCAAGAAGCACCGAAGTCGTCTTGCCTTGGAAGTGCCCTCCTCAGCAAACATCGGATGGTCGATATCAATGCTCAGCTCTTCGAGAAAAAACTCTGTCATCGTGCGATTTGAGAAATCTAGGACGTAACCACCGCCCATCTCAAAAATCGAATCCAGGAACTTCATTTCAATCGTTTTAAAATTCGCCACGATTCTCTACCTCCCGAAATCCAGGATTCGCAATCGCCCTTCGTTATTGTTTCAGCGCCAGGTTGTTTCAGGCCCTGATGGTTTCAGGGCCTGCTATCGCAAATGCTCAGGTAAGCACAACGACCACATTGCTTCCCTTTGCTGGGTGATCGATCCCCGGCCGCGAAGCGCTTGGCCATTTTGTACATCGCCGTACTTTCGGGCTTCTTTGAGACACCGTCCGAGAGTTGCTGGTTGGTGATCAGCGAATAGACCGTTGCGTAGGAAACACTTCCGTCGTTGATGTCCAGCATCATCGGACGAAGATGCCCCAAGCTGGTCTTCGCGCCGCCTTGAGCGCGAATCCAATGCAGCTCACCACCACGCGCAAGCATCCATGGCAATTCTATGCGCACACCTTGAATCTCAGAGACCATCCCCTCCACCAAGACGCCATCAACGCTTCGAACGATATTGAGGCCTCGTTTAGCAGTCACAACGGCATCCTGATAAAGACCTTCATCTTCCTCCTTTGTTGGAAGGTAACGGGCTTTCCAAGCGGCTCGGAATGCCGTGGCAGGATCCGCTTTTTCCTTGACCACAGCGAGCAGCATGTCCATTACAACCCAGCGGGCACGGATGGACACGTCGATTTCCTGCTCCGCCGTCAACGAGAGTTCATGCCGGTAATGAAACTGCAGTGGGCAGCTAAAATAGGTCTGCATTGCCTCATAGCTAACAGTTGGCATCGCTGTGCTATTTGAAACTGGCAAAGGACGTCGAACAGGGGGGGACTCATGGATACCGTTACGTACGAGCAAACACCCTGCCCCCGCTACATTGAGAGGTTGTGGACGTCGACTGTCTTCGAGCTGGTACAGGTTCAGGTAGTCGCGTGCACGGGACAATGCCACATAAAGGAGGTTGTTCCGCTCGACCTTTTCCTCACGCTCGAATTCGTCCCCACTGCTGTTCAGTACCTCAGGAGGTAGCAGCTCCAGGGCGCGATAGTCGTAATAGTAGGGTCGGTTGGGGCCATAGGCCGTGTCGTCCACATTCGTAAGGTGCACTGCTTGATACTCAAGCCCTTTGCTCGAATGCACCGTCATGACATTCACGGCGTCCAGCGCCCTAGCTTCTGGTGGCAGCCCGCGATCTGCAAGCTTCTCATCAATCCGACGACGTAGTTCTTCACGAAGGAGAAATTGGGAAAGTCGCGATTGGCTGGCATCGCCATCGCCGTTGCGCACCGCATATACGAAAAGCCACAACGCCAAGCGTGCTGTATGTGCCTGGATCGAAAGATCAGCAGGGTTAGGGAAGCCGTAGCGACGATCCAACAGCACCGTCGATACGAAATTCCAAGGCTTCGTGTTCCGTGTAAACCCACTCAACAACATGGCGAGATTTGCCTTGGCCTGCTGCCCTCCTGAAGACAAACCCATTATCGGCAGCCAGATCCAGCGACCACGCTGCAACTGAGTGCCAGACCCTTTTCGCGTGATATGCATAAGGAGCTCGATATCCTGTGCAGTCATCGGGAACGCGGGGTCTTGCATAAGGCCAACAAGCGAACGTGGCTGACGCATGCACAGCAATTCCATCAGGCACAACAGCCGCTTGATCTCGGGGCGCTGACAGATGTCGCCGACGTGAAGTACGGGCACACCACGGGCGGCGAGCGCCTCGACGACCTCCTCAACATCGGCCGAGCTACGGCTGATAACAAGTTGATCGCGATAGGCAACACCGCTCTCCATAAGAGACTTGACTCGAGCTGCTATCGTAGCGGCCTGGGAAGGTTTTGAGCTGCATTGATACAGCTTCGGCACCTCACCAATGGACGCACGATAAGAGCTTACTGGCTCAAGCGGCATTCGATCTTGAAGTGCATGGACTCTACCAGCACACGAGAAAAGGCTAAGGATTTCCGGTGTGCTACGCCGGTTAAGATCAAGGGCGTAACGCCGGCAGGTCGCACCAGAGACATTGCTGTGGAAAGTATCGTCGAACTCGATCAGGCTTTTGATCGATGAGCCACGCCAATGGTGAATCGCCTGGCGCACGTCGCCCACCACCCATACCGACTTTGCATTCAGTGCCAGTTGCCGCACAAGGTCGACCATCACTTCCGTGACATCCTGGTACTCGTCGACCAAGACATGCTCGAATTGATCAATATGTTGACTGACGGAAGATCGATCCCTGCGAGACTGGATCGAGGGAAACGCTACCAGGTCGGTGTAATCGACCCATTTCTCGTCACGCATGCCCTGCTCATAGGCTTCAAACAACGTAGCGATGTCTTCACGCTGATCCGCAATATCAGGCTCACATTGAGGCATCTTCAGAAGTCGAGCGCGATACTCGTCGACCGTGAGACATTCCTCCTTGAGACGTTTGATTTGCTCAATGACGGCCGGCAGCCAATCGTATGGATTCTGAAGACGCAGGTAGTATTTGAGCTTCACGGTCGCCAGGGTGCGCACCATAAGGCGTACCTGCATGAGCTTGTCGGCGACACAGATATCGGAATCGAGACCAAAGAGATGGTGGTGTTTTCTGAGAAACTCCAGTCCGAAGGCATGGAATGTCCCCGTCCAAACCGATGCAGCACCGGCAATAGCCGACGCTGTTAGCCTTTCCACTAACTCATTCGCGGCCTTGTTAGTAAAAGTGAGTACCAGGATTTTGCTGGGCTCTACACCCTGTTCTATCAAGTGCTTGATACGATGAATCAGCGTGGTTGTTTTGCCCGTCCCCGGCCCGGCCACCACATTGACGAAGGTCTCGCTAGCCATAGCAGCCACCCGCTGCCCCTCTGTCATAGGTGGCAGCGGCGAGACGGGCACAGAAGGTAAAATAGGAAGCAGTAACCCATCGAATAATTGTTGCCGCACCACCTCCAATGGCACCTTCAGGTTCGTTGCCATCACCCGCGCACCGACTCCAGCTAGAAATTGCTGTTTGGCGACAACGCGAGGCAACAACAACTCCCTAGCGAAAACGTTGGCTTGTAGCTCCGTGCGCTCGCGCGCGCCATAGGTATCGATCGCTACAGTGGCTTGGCTACCATGAGAAGCCGTTATGGCATTCAGGTGGGCGATGGTCTGCTCTGGTCGATCATCGTCTAGGTACCAATGCCCAAGCTCATGAGCAATTAAGTATGCCTGTTCATCGAATACAACATCGCTTCTGATATAGAGACTGGCGTCCTTTCGCTTGAGCACACCGCTACCGCCCCCCAAGATGGAATGTCCGAAGGGTACCCGCTCGATCGCCACATCTAACGCATCCTCGACATTTGCCAGGAGCACGTCAGAAGAAACTGCTGATTGGGAAGCGGACAAACCCACTAAGGTTTCCCGCGTTTCAAGTGCCTGTCGACGTGCCCTGTCAAATGGATTCATGCTCAGCCCTCCAGCTGCAGCAATCGCGCTTCCTCATCTGCCGGCAACTTTAGCTCTTTAACGGCTACAGCCCACGGCGTGCGTTGCAACTGAACCTCCGGCTTGCCCTCCGTGGCTTTGAATGCCGGCAACGGCTGAGCAGCAAAGCAGCGCTCCAATGCTACTGACAATGCGCCTAACGGCACCTTCAGATAGGCCGCCATTTTGCTTAGCACTCGGGCTGGCGCACAGACAGAACCACTAAGGATGAGGTTGGCTAATGCACGCTGCTCGCCCAGACCAACTTCCAAAGCAACAGTCTTGGCTTTGGGGCCTCGTACGCCATTGACAGCTGCAATGGCATGTTCAATGGCTTCTTCGGTGATTGCTGGAGTGATCACCGACGCTACCTCAGCCGCTCGCAGCGCAGCAGCTGTTTCGCAATGGTTCAAGGCTTCTGCGAGGACGCAGTTCACAAAGGACGAGGTGGAACGTTCATATTCACCCGCAGTAAGGCGTGCCTTCATTATTAATCGTCTCTCGCCTCGAATGACCCAATGTTCGGTGACGGCACCAAAAAAGTCGTTGGCTTTGCGCTCATAGTCGGCCAACAGCTTGGAGGTGTTTTTTGTCCGCGACTCCCGGTCAAACCGACTGAGACCATCCTGCAGAAGATCGCGTGCAACGACTGACACAGGCACCCCACGCTCATCGGCAACGGCCTTGACCATGGCACGCAAGGACACTTTGGTGGTTACACCAATAGTTTCACGGGCTGTTCTGGTTGCATCGTCCATTGGTTTCGCCTTCATCGTGGAATGCATGATCGTCTCTGAAACCTGCTGCTTAAAAGCAGGCATCGAATGTGAGACAGGCAGTGCGTTAACTTTTTCGTCAGAGCCGGGCTCTGGAATCATGTTCACCAGCGCGGACATCAGGTTCAGCGCAATGCGTGGTTGATCTTTGCCTACCACCTTAATTTCCTGGCCATCTGCAAGGGTCATGAAGCACTCAATGCCTTTGGACGTCTCTGTCAGACGCATGTAAGGCTTGAGGCAGGCTAGAAAACTAGCGCACCCATTGAGATAATCGGCAGACATGAGACGGGGCATTTTCATAGACACGATTGATCGCTGGCAGTGGTGCGTGACATTTCACGTTGGCGTATATCACTTTTATATCACCTGCAGGCGTAGGCACACAATTGATTGACGCTCATTTCTCCACTGCTTTGCGCTCAGTTATCACGGATTGGCGATCGCCCCTGACTCCCGCTCAGGCGATTGAGCAGTTGGATGATCCAGTGTCATTGGGCCAGTCGCTGCTGCCTGCGATCGATGCAGAGTTGGCCAAACTCGGGTGTGCACGCGCCGATGTGAAAAACTATGCTTGGCGCAACCCCTACCTTTGTTTGCGTAACGCCTTCAACCCGGCTGATATTCCTGAAACTCCTATCGATTTCAGACCAGTCCCCAATACAGAAGGCACCCTACTCGCCCGGGCCACAGTGATCGTTTGCCTCGCAGCCCTGGATTCGGACACAGTTTCGTATGGATCGGAAAACGGTGGCGATCTGTTCGTCAACCTGGTGGTGATTCCTGGAGAGGGTCGGGTTTCCGAGAAATCCCAAGATAAAATGAGCGGACATACCGACGGGGTGTCTTTCCCTGTACGGGGTCACCGTGATCCCGGGAATCCGCGTATCGCCCCTTCCCCCGACTTTGTCTGCCTCTCTGCGCTGCGCAACCCAAAGGGAGTACCGACGACTGTCATGCCTCTTGATGTTGTTCTGGATCATCTTGATGACGAGGATATTCTGGAATTACAGAAACCTCAGTACATCTTGCAATCGCAGATTACATTCCGCGACGGAATGGAAGAGATCCTGGGGGAAGAACTGATGGTGGACGATGCTCAGCTTCTATTTATGATGCAGGGCAAATGGTGGATCCGTTACAGCCATAGCTCCACCAAGCCAGCAGACAGCGGGCAGACCCCTGCCAAGCGGGCGATGGAGGCCCTGAAGGAAGCCTGCAAGCAGTGCGTCATTCCTGTGGCACTTGTGCCGGGAGATATCGCGATCGTTAACAATCGCATGAGCCTTCATGGCCGTACCAAAGTTGGTGAGGAACATGGCGCAGAGACGCGTTGGATGCTGCGAACCTATGGCCTCGATACCTCGGAACTCGACGTGCTTCAGAGGCATCCTGGTAGTCCATTCATGCTGTTCCCTTGATATGCCTAAGGCCCAGACAATCCCGAATGGGGGTTGATCATCCTGATGTAAAAGGAAACGTGACCTCACAATCCAGAGCATTCATGTACGCAAGCTTTCAAAAGCGGACGAGCCTTAAAAACCCGTCTACGGCTCCTAACGAACCTACTAGAAGCCGAGTAGCTGAACTTCCCCATCGCGAAAGCGAGCGATGATGAGTGGTATGACTATACTGCGAGCACCTGACCCGTGTTCGTGGAATAAGTACCCACCACACCGCCTCTTAAATGTCGATACCTGCTTCCTTGAGCTCAACTGAACTCATTATCTCAAACAAGTAAAAGTCTAACGTTTGATTCTGAATTCGTTCGACGTTATACCCCCATTCCATAAGCATTTCATGGCTTGTGTCAGATGGAAGCGATGTTTCGTAGACAAGCTGCAGATACGGACGATCCTTGAATTTCCAGTAGTATTTTCCTTTAAAGACTCTCGACCTCAATTCCGAAAGTTTTTCGATAAGAGCCGGCATTAAGACCCTGACAGGAATCTGGGCGCTATAATTTAGTACCTCGCCGCTATCAAACCCCCACTCCTTCTCTTTACGAACCCAATAGTCAAAAGAATACAAATTTTCATGATCTGCCTTCGACAGACTTGAAGAGTCGAAGTTTTTAGCTGCCAACAAAGTCTGACATGTATCTAAAAACGTTTTAAGAACATCCTGATCCCGAACTTCCATATGCCCATCACAATGAAAAACATCTACATAGAGGTTAAGAAACAGCTTCAAGTAGCGCAGTGATGCCTTATGAGAATAAATTATGTCAGGCAATGATGGAATCACGGCCATAGCGAGGGTATAAAGCTCTGGCATTCGCGCTCTAATCTCTTCGCTTTCTCCCTTCGCGAGCTCCGGCAAAAACTCAATGCTTTTGGTTTTACCATCGCCATTAATTAACGATATTGCTTGCCAGAAAACAGGACGAGAGACATATATTTGTTCTGTCTTCAGGTCAACCGCATAAAGAATAACGTGGGTTCTGTAGCTCAACTCAGCCCAATACAAAAGAGTGCTTTCCTTGATGCCGCCTACAACAGGAACCCCATCTTTTTTTCGTACCTTGAGATTTTTTGACGACTTTACTTGGGCCTTCAAATACCTTCCAGTCACTTGATCCCCGAGAACCAACTCAACCTCAAAATCGATTCCATAATCGCTCTGGGTCATATTTCTAAAAATACCTACATGCCGAAGCTTGTAGAGAAGTATCGCATATGATTCAGACTCTGCCTTATGTTGCTGTATGCGCGTAGGAAGTTTCATTAATTGAGAACCCTGCCTAAAACCCGTTCAAAAAATGGGGAAGCAAATCATTGAAGCCTCGAGAGACAATTATTCATCTGCACTTTTCAGGATCGATTTTTCAAGTTAAAACCGCCACTTCACGAATAACACATTATTAATGGAATCGGAGTGTTGGGCTGAACTCTCTTTTTGGCCCAATCAATTGCTGAGGTGACTGGAGGCCATACCCCCTGCACCGCCATTAATAAAGCGAATGCAAAAAAGGCTCGAAGAAGAAATTCGTGAGTCATCTTGATGCAAGTGACCTTTTCGTTCACCAAGGAGTAATTTGCATTGACGGCCTGCGTAATTTCCTTGGCAAGCGCCGCTCTCGATTCTGAACTGTTAGCAATTCGCACCAGGTCACTGGAGTGAACTTGATGAAATCGGGAAACTTTAAGGGTGTGAAATGCCCACAACCCTGCTTTAACCAAATAACAGACCGCTAGCGCAAATATGAGCAGCGACGTGATCGCGAAGGGAGCGCTGGCCTTATCGCTCCAGATACTGGGGATAAGGGAGGTTAACACTGGAACAAGCGCAGTGATCGCTGCGAAATAGATCCCCGCTTTAGTATCGGCACTCCTGCGACGCTCAGCTTCAGCATCATATAAACGGCGCGCCTCATCGAGTGCAACATCAGCGCCTAACGTCCAATCACCCTTTTGGATCAAAAGCTGCTGCTTGGCTATCGCGTCTTTTTCCCCTTGAATCTCTGCGGCACTTGGCTTCTCAAGAATGGGCCACAGCAAGTCGCGATCAATCTTCATTCTCTGGAGATCTCTTCCAATTCATCAACAATGGCTTTTGAGATAGGGTAGCCGGTCAAATTCTCTATCCATGCCCATTGGCCATTCGGGTTAATTTCCAAAAACCAAAGTCTGTCCTCTAGGTCACAAATGAAATCGATGGCGCCAAACTTCAATCCCAACGTGCTGACGAGGTCAATACAACGTTGCTTCAACGATTGTTCAAGCTCGATGCGTTCATGCTTCAAATCTGTTCGGCTGCCCTGACGCCAGTCAACCTCCGTCTCGGCATTAGCCTGAGACCAAATAGCCGTCGCAAAGGTTTTTGTGCCCACAACGGTGACTCGCACATCGTATTTTTTGAGTATTTCCCTCTGAACGATAAAAGGCGTGAGGGCGATAGATGCAGTGTCACTCTCGGTTGCATCGTTAATCCGGGTTGTGAACATCACCCGCTCCCCTTCACCGGAAAGTAGTGCCTCACGCAACGGCTTTCCGATCGCCGGGTACTGAGATGTGATCTGCCTCACTGATGCCCAATCGTTGGTGATGGCGACTTCAGGAATTTCGAAACCAAGCTCGTGAGCGAGGATCAACTGCAGAGGTTTATCCTCTGCCAGAAAGATCTGCGTGGGGCCACTCAACCAAGCGCCCTCTAAGCGCATGTACAAACTTTTGAGAAAACTACCCCATTCCGCCTCGATGTAACGTTTCTCACCGAGGTCTGTGACCGCATCGGAGACCATAGGGGCGCCCGGACGGCGGAAATAAGCTGCAGTGACCTCATCTCCCCGAACCTCTCTACCATCAATGCAGATTGACCAGGAACGGCGGTCTTTTCCAGACATGGAGCATATGGCTTGAGGAAGCAGTTCGGTATTGAGCCTGTAATAAGGGATTTCACGGTGTCTGAGTTCAGCCACCACATAGTCCATTGTGATATCTCGGCGATTGGTCACCAACAGAATCATCGTCAATCCCTTATCTAGCATTCGAAATAGCGAGCATCCAATCCAAGAGATGGGTCACTGCTATCGTCCCTTTCCAACTCAACGTTCGTCTTGGTTACCAGTTCAAGAAGATGATTGAACGCATCACCAGCATCGTCGCTTTCGACCTTGATGAACGTCTTGCTGGACAACTCCAGCAGCTGATTCATAGAGGCAGATGAGTCAACGCCTTCCGCTTTAACATCAGTAAACGTCTTCAACTCATGAAGGGCGTGAAAGCCCTCATCATCCTGCTCAGCATTCACCTTGGTCTTCGTCACGAGCTCTGCCAAGGCCCCGTGATTGATAATCGGTGTCGGGCCATCTTGGGTATCAACTACCCACATATCCACCGCAGTGGAGTAGTAACCAGGTAGTTTGTCGTCTCCCGTTCGGGGTGTCGCGAAGCGGGCTAAGAATGGCACAGTCTCAGACGATGACTCTCTCTGCATAACACCCATTTACTGCTCTCCCTGGTCATACCTACGCGAAATCAACGTGAGGATCTCCTCGACGACGATACTGCTTTGACATCACGAAGTCGATTTTTGAAAACCGGCACGCTAAGCCTTGGGGGCAGTGGCGCTGCCGATGCACAGCTACCTGCGCTTTTAATACCCATTGCGCTTGAAGATAACCAACGCCTGAAGCGGCTCCTCAATATTCATCCCTTCACGTTCACACTGGAAAGTAAATTCCAAATCAACGGTCGCAGGATCGTCAGCTGGACTATCTGGACACTCAGCTTCGGCTCCTCGGCATGCGTTTTCGATCACGGACTGCAACCCTTCACGCTCCACGAGTAATGGCCCCAGTAATTCTCGATCAACTAGCCGCTGCCAGAACCCCACTGGCAACGCAAAGCGCAACTCGTCTCGAGACCGATATGGAGTCAGTTTCTCAAGACGGGGTTCGCGTTGTACAAATTGATCTACCAATGGACTTAACGCCTGGAAGTCCACCTCCGACATGCCAAGTAACTCACTTGATTTAAGCCTAGAGATTTCAATTTACTACTCATCACGCGAGTCGTGATAAATCTGTGCCAGATAACTGGCCAATACGCTAAACCCCTGCATTCCGAACGCCCGGGCCAAGCGCCCCATAACCTCCGGCTCCGGCAATCGGGCGCAGTTTAGCGCTAGGAGTGTAGCCCTTTCGCCCAAAGAAGTTGTTCTAGTTCATTCGCAACTTCGCACACTTCCACAGCTGCGAGAGAATCAGGTGCAATATCCATCACTGTATCAAAATAGCAAAATTGCTGATCAAGAATCTGACTGTCATCATGACGTTCAATGTAGTATTCGTGATCTGAGGAAAATCTAGATTTTAAATACGGAACTCCTAACTCCCGCAGTTTCTTATAGTTACTGGCCCCGAACTCTGATCGCCATACGAGAGACTCGTACAGCTCAGAAATGCTATTTGTCTCCGTCTCCACACCTCCCCGCAGCCTCGGTACTGGTGAAAGATTGGTTAGAAGCATGTAAATCGAATCCATCACGCCGTCATTTAGTTTGCGCATCGACTCGCAATATCTTTTGGTGCTCGAATAGGCAAAAGGACAAGCTGCATCAACCAGCAATGCGACAAGATCGGATTTAATTATGGTCTGAGCAAGATCGCGATTGATGTCCAGAAAAATGACATCATAGCTCTTCTTCAATGCATCAAACTCAACGCCTGCCGCTTGTTTACGTGCCAACTTCTCTAGGTCACCCGGAAATACAGTACCGTGTGGCTCCCGTAGACTTTTTTCCAGAGTATGCTTAAGAGTACTCATTTCACCGGCGTACATGATGACATCCAGCTCATCATAAAAATCCACCAAACCGGTAGACCTACCCGAAAATTTTGCCTCCTTTACCTCTTGTTTACTATAGCCTCGATAAATTTCATCATTCGTGACAATCGCTACTTTAAACCCTTTCGCAGCAAATACAGCCGCCACCGCAATCGTGATAGGTGATTTTCCTATACCGCCTTTATAGGCAGAGATGCTTATGACTTTTGCGAAGGGCCAAAAAATTTTGTGGGCTCGCAGAAAGCTACTAAAATTATCGATCGGAATATTCGAGAACGATCTTTTTTCTGACTCATACTCCGACCATGTTCGAGGATCTCGATTTATAGATTTCGCTGCACAGTTAATGGTGAGATTTTTAGACTTTCGTAATGCCTTAAGTTCACTTGGCTTAATTTTTACAGTCATGTCAGTTCCTTTTTGAGTTTTGCCCAGCCTATACGCCAGCCTAACAACTCGCCTAGGTGAAGCGACCTCCTATTGACAAAAATTATTTCTTCTATTTGGACACTAAGATTGAAGGAGACTGGTGCCTTTGATAATTAATTATGAAGAGCCATATCCTTGCTCATAAGCCAAGATCGTTTACCAACAAATCCTCTTTGATTGCTTCAGATGCGTAGCCATCCTCCACTAATCGTCGTTGCAACGTGTTTTGCAGGTGAACCCTGAGCCCATAACGCAAACTCACATACCCGGCAGCCTCGATTCCTGGTCTATGCCCTTTACTACTGAGGATTGTCATCAGCATCTGGGTAGCCTCTACCCCGATACTGGTTGCATGCAACCGCGTAGACGTGTCTAGACCTGGAGGCCGT
Organism: Pseudomonas sp. MWU347; assembly: GCF_017947305.1. Taxonomy (NCBI): domain Bacteria; kingdom Pseudomonadati; phylum Pseudomonadota; class Gammaproteobacteria; order Pseudomonadales; family Pseudomonadaceae; genus Pseudomonas; species Pseudomonas sp. MWU347. The sequence goes on along the minus strand of NZ_JAFGZB010000006.1, from coordinate 233,026 downwards.
TTGTAACTATCCACAGCGCCATCCAAGAGTACGTAAAACGTATCCAGGTCATAACATGCTTGTGCCTGCTCCCACACTGCCTCCTCGATGTCATCCATTGATGTTCATCCCAACACATTCATAAAGTGAAGCAACCGACCTTTTGGGTGACGTCGCAGTGCTCACGACCCATTGGAAATCTACGTCCTGATTGATCTGGTAGACGGCCTTTGGCATCATTCGCCTCTGCCTTTCCAAGTCAGCTCTCCATTCCCTCTCTATTTTGGGGGCTGAGCAATCGGTAGGTGCAGACCACCCGACCATCGTGTCGGGTTTTTCTTTTTTCGGCGTCCAAATTTCTTCAACGGGCTGAAGGTCGACCGCCCCTACCCCACCAACTCCAGTATGAACAGCCGACAGACATCCCGATTGTATTCATGCCACCATCGACGATGTCCCTGCAGAGAGGCTCTCCTGTTCAGCAGTTCAGATAAGGACGCTTCCTGACAACAGTCGCGTAGTCATACAGCAGTGAAATATCTATCTCATGGGAGTGAAAAAATGAACTACGTTGAGCTGATTGAACTACATGCTGAGCGTGTTTTCGCGGACAAGGTCAAAGCGAAGGCTTGGCTGAATACGCCACAAACCGTTTGGGGAGGTATCACCCCCTTGCAGTTCGCCAGAAGTGAAAGTGGTTATGCATCGGTTAAAGATGCACTCGAGAGGATCAACCACGGATTTTTCCTTTAGCAGTGCCTCGCCAAATCAGTGATTTGAGAAAACATCCAGTCTCGCTCCCACCGAAAAAGTTCCCTCTCTCTACTTTTTCCTGCCTGCATGTAGCTGATATTGTGAGTTCCCTTTGAGAGCAGGAACAAGGGTATGGCTGTAGCGGTGCATAAGCTGACAGAAACTGATATTCCGGAGTGTTTTCGAGGGCCGAACGTCAAGGCGGTCTGGCTCGTAGTGGCGAATGGTGCCGCATACAAATACTGTGCCTTTGAGGCAGAAGCATTTGCCCTCGCTGAGACCCTGCAAGAACAGCAGCACCAGCAAGCTATGGAAGCTACGCGCCTCTACGAAAGCCCCCGGATGGGCTAACCCCTGAGCCCTGTCATCCGGATATACCAGGATGACTCCACAGGCCAATCACTCGGGACGGCAAACATAGGGATTGCAGTGCACAGCGGCGAATCATGCTTTTGCGGGTGGATTTTTCGAATCCAACGGCATGCCAGACACCCTCGGAATCACGACCTCCCAAGCGTCCACCTTCAATGAAGCATGAAACTGTGGATCACCTTCCTCTGCGTACCTCACCACGATGCCCTCGACATGACACTGATCAATCGCAATGTCCGGCACGAAGCTTTTGGCTGTACGCCCTACGATTCGCTCCTGCGCATCCAGCAACAAATACCGTTCGCCGTTGTACTTGAAGGTTAAAGGGTCACCGACTTGAAGCTCCGCCACAGCTCTGTGAATAGGATGCGATGCAGCGCTTCTCCCTGCGAATCCTATGTCGATTTCCCCAAGCGTTAATTGAACGTAGCATCGAGCCAATCGAGGATCGAAGTCCCCTTCATGCCTTTTCGACAGTACATCACGCGAGAGCTGGCGACAGAACGGATTGCCCGAATCGAACTCACCAAGCGTCAGTGTTTCTTCTGCTCGGGTCATGCCGACATAGTATAAACGTCGCTCGGCATCGAGACCGGCAACTTCCTTGCTCCAGCCACCGTCCAGTAATCCAACGTGGCGAAACTCAAGTCCCTTTGCCGAATGCACCGTGCCAAGGTACAACCCCTTCGAACCTTGCTTACGAAGCGCTCGGGGGTACTCATAGAGCCAGTCAACAATTGCGAAAGCTGTCAGCTGGCAATCTCCCATCTCTTGCCTGAGACAGAGAAAAGCAGTCTCGAAGAACTCCAGCCACTGGGTGTCTTGTAGATGAGGGCGCAGTATCGACATCACCTCTCCCGCTGGCATTGGTACTTCAACGCAACGCACGAACTCAATCGCCTTCAAGAATCCGCGTTGTCGAATCAGCGGTATCGAGTCTTCCTTCTCAGAGGCAAGAAAATAGGGCACCCCGTTGAGTTCGCACCACGCCTGAACGGGTTTAAGAAATGCATGGGTTCGCCCCAAAATAGCACAACCGTCCCACGCACCGTTTTCTTCCAAAGCAATCAACCGTGCCAACTCTGCCAACACGGCTTGCGCTTGCAGGTTACCGTCGCGCCGATCACTTGCTGATATTTGAATCCTCAGAACCTTACCTGCCCGAACCGGATCTCGCGCCTCCCAACCCCCTCCCATCGGCGTCACATCACGCACCTTATCAATAGTGATGGGATGCTCAGCCTTCAGTCGATTTTCGTTTGCCCCGATTACTCGGTTTGCCGCATTGATAATGTGGGCAGATGACCGATAATTTTCAACCAAGTAGGTGATGCTAGCTTCGTAGTCACCTCGAAATTGTTCGATGTACTGATTGCTGGTATGACGCCAGTTGTAGATGTTTTGGTCATCATCACCTACTGCCAGGATGCACAACCGGCCGTCTTCGTCGGCGTTACGTCCAGCCAGTGCGCTCACCAGGCGGTACTGCATCTGATCAATGTCCTGGTATTCGTCCACCAGGATGTATCGATAACCGCGTAACAGCTGTTCACAAAGATCATCTTCCCCCATGGCATGGCCATCACCTTCCAACAACTCCACGGCATCAGCAATCACTTGATTGAGTCGACCTTCATCCACCTGCTCGCCGCGCTCAAAACGAGTCCCCGTCAAGCGCATAGACATGGCGTGATAGGTCATGACACTGACACCGTATGCGTCCCGTCCAACCAAAGTCAGCAAGCGTTTACGGATTTCGTTGGCGGCATGACGATTGAAAGCCAAGGCGATGATGCTACTTGCAGGCACACGTCGCACGCGCAGTAGATATGCAATTCGATGCACGATAACGCGGGTTTTTCCAGATCCCGGGCCAGCCAACACCAAACGATTGGTATCATCATTGTCTGCTACGACGAGCTTTTGAACACCGCTGAGCGAGTTAATGATCGACTTCCAAGATTGCTCGCTGGTTGCCAGTTTCAGAATTTCTTCACGTCCACTGAAGTACTCTTTTATAAAGTCACGCTTGGGATTAACAAAGTAGGCGGTGACTAGATTGAGCGCTGGCTGCATGTCGGAGATTGCACGCTCGGCATACTCACGCATGACGTGAACCTGGATGCACTTTTCTCGATAGTGCTCATCCAGCCGTCCATAATCGTCCTTTAGAAAGCCGACTTTTTTCTCGGCCTTCTCTGCGTCCACCTTGATCGTCATCGCGCGTCGCATGACGGTCATGCCGTGATTGAGAATAAGCACTTCCTGTCGATGCATGTACAAGAGCACATGCTCAACAGCACGACGAAACTGGTCGGCCGGGATGCTGGACTTCAGAACGAGGTCACTCTCAATGACACCGACCAACTTGCCAAAAGTCGTTTCCACCAACAGATCACGAGCTCTTGCACCAGGAGGAAGCTGTGCAATGAGATAGCTCATCAGCAGCCCAGCGATAGAACGACGCTTCTCTCCAAATTCTTGAATTTTTTTCCAGCTATAGCGATCGGAGAAACGTATTTTCAGAAGATCTCGCGTGACTTGATGAAGCTCAAACGTACTGCGCTGCTGACTCTCGCCGTCACGATCCTGTGCCAAGCTTCGCAACAATCGAATGACATGCAGAGGATGCAGTTCATCGCGCTCCACCCTCTCCCTCAAGCCGGTTATGAGCGTAGAAATATTGATGTCCTGCCAGTCCCCATTTTCGGCATCAGGGGCCAATTCCGGAAGTAACTCGAACATCGCTTTCTCAAGCTCCAGCGCCTGAGCCAGCCTTTGGTTGGAAGAGCCTGCAATTCCGTGACGGATGTACACGGTGAGCTGGGAATCATTGATCAGTATTCCCATTTGCTCCAGCTGTTGCAGTGCTCCCGAGACCTCCTCTACTGATTGCCCAGTCAGTAACATGAGTTCATCGGTGTTGATTCGCTGATCTGCACTAGCCTGGAAGAGATAGGCGAGTATCGCTTTAAATTCGGCGAGCCTACGAACAGAGAGATTGGCATTGAGCGAAAGCCGCTTTTCCGACTCATCTAAACTCAGCGCAGTACGTGCTGGAAAAATCCGAGTCTGATTTTCTTCCCGGCGCAGGAAGTCGCTCCGTTCGAGCCAAGCGATCGCCGTCACCACTTTGGTCTCAGCATCCCTATCGTCCGCTGCAAAAGTGGTTTCTACCGAAGAGTCCAATAGGATTTCTCCGGCCGTAATCACCAGGTCACGTCCTTTGCGCTTCGAGCTCTCAAGCCGCAGCTTCCTCAGAATCTGCTGAATGTCTCGAAGACTGAGCTTTGCACGCTCACTCAGTCCGAACTGGGCTTCGATGTCTTGTGGGTCGTAGAGAAGCACGCATCGCGCATTGTCCTGATCTCTTCCGCCGCGCCCCGCCTCTTGCAGATAGTTTTCCAAAGATCCTGGGATGTCCGCATGAATCACCAGACGGATGTCTTGCTTATCCACCCCCATACCAAAGGCGTTTGTGGCGACAATGACACGCAATACTCCCTTGATGAACTCGTTTTGAATATCGGCTTTTTCCGCCGGAGGCAGGCCCGCATGAAAGTGCTTGCAAGCCCAACCCTGCCCCACCAGAAATTCGGAGAGCTCTTCGGCGCCTTTTCGGCTTGAGACAAAGATGACAGCCCCACCCTCCCGACTAGTCAAACTGTCCTCAAGAAGTTGCTGGGCTCGTGCTGGCTTTTCAGATTTTGTACTGGGAAGGACTTCGAAATGCAGATTTTTACGTTCGTGCGTGCCGATGTACTCCTTGAACGTGATGCCCAGGGTTTCCTTAAAGTGATCCCGAATGTCAGCAAGCACGTCAGGTTTGGCCGTCGCAGTGAAACATCCGACCGGCGAGATTGGGTGATCCTGATGGTACTCACGGATGAAACGAGAGGCATACAAGTAATCTGGACGGAAATCATTACCCCATTTGGACAGGCAGTGTGCCTCGTCAAATATCCATGCCCCAACCTGACGCTGCTTTATGGCGGCGCGGAACGTCTTGTTGCGAAATTGCTCTGGAGAAACCAACAGCACACCGACGTCCCCCATCTGGATTTTTTCCAGAACCTCCGCCCGTTCTGGCAAGGTCAACAATCCATTCAGGGCCGCAGCGCATTGAACGTTTTTTGCAAGCAGACCATCGACCTGATCTTTCATCAGCGACTGCAACGGCGAAACGATGACCGTCAAGCTTCCATTGCGGTGATACCTGTTGAGTGCCGGCACTTGGTAACAAATCGATTTGCCTCCTCCAGTCGCAAGAACGGCCAAAACGTTTTCGCCTTGCATACCTGAAAGAACGATGTCGTGTTGACGATTCACACCATCGCTGTCGGTTCGGAAAGCATCGAAATTAAAGTATTTCTTCAGTTGCTGAACAGGGTCATGGGTGGTGCTGCAATAACTGCAGCTAGCACTACCGCACGGCACATCACGAAGTTCGGTGACGATCCGGCTGACTTCTGGAAACTGGTACCTCACCCAGGGAGCAATGACTGAGTTCCCGCCAGACACCCTTAACCAGGCAAGAGCATAAGCAAGCGGCCATTGCAGCCCCTGTTCTTCAAGATCATTTTCCAACAATGTCTTGAGGCGAGTCTGACAGACCTTGTACTGCCTTTTCTGTAAAGGGTCGTTCTCAACCAGAAGCTGAGGAATCGCCTCGCGCAACGAAGCATCAGGGAGTGGATCGGAGTCCGTTATTGCTCGGAATACCGACTCAAGATCACTGCCACGCGGGGCAATCAGGGTTTGATAACAAAGAAGCTCCAATGCATTCATCGATTTCAAATCGGAGAACGCGGACTGTTGATCTAGAAAAAGCGTCAGGGTCGACCGGCAATCGCCTAGCGGGGAATTCAAGCTTTCACGAATGAGTTTGTAGTCTTTGATCAACCGGTGATAGGGGTTCTTCGGAAACGCCAACGGTGACAGGCGAAGCGTATCGACAACGTTCAGCGCATGAAGGGCCAAATGTGGAGCGGCTGACTTAAGCAGTGGCAAATCATGAGCGATGACATTGTGTCCCAATACACAATTCGCCCCTTGCCCCATTGCGTCCATCTCAGCGAGCGCTGCATCCAGGTTACGAGCAATCTTGAGCTCAAGCTCTTGCCCTGTATCTGGACGCAATGCGCCAACCATGGTGATTTTTGCGGGTTTCGAATCACTTGGCGGCACCACCTCCAAATCGAAAATCAAAGCATTAAGAGGGGGGACGTCACTCATAAATCAAGAGTCCTTGCTGAACGTGAGAGGCTTTTTTTCCATCCTGAAGTTGCTGCGGATACTGTACTTTTTGATATTTCCGTAATCCTCAATTCCAGCTTGATTTCCATCTCCTGAAAAAATCCCATGGAGCATGATCCACGGTTTGAGAATGCCACTCGCAGGTGTTTCGCGATCAGTCATTGGCCTCTCCATAGTGACGGGCGATCAGCCCCAGCATCTGTTCCTGATGTTGTTTTATCGCTACGCCATCCCAATCACCATCAGCCTTGGTGTTGAACATATGAGCGAGTTTCAGAGAGTCGTATCGGTCTTTGTCACGGAAATCCTCACGCTTTTTCCCGACACTCTGGTTGCTATAGGACGAGTTCTCGCTAGGACTTAATAGCACCAGATTGCCGAAACTGTCCAAGTGCTGAGAATCCATCAGACGGCCAAATTCCTCCTTCTGAGGATGAACGTGCTCAATTGAGTTTTTTGAGGTCACGCGGTAGGTGGCTAGCTTTTTTGGGTCGTAGAAATTGAAGCTACCACGCTCACGCCAAAGGATGTATTCGAGCTTCTGAAACCAGTAGTGCTCAAAGCGAGTTCCTTGAGGCACTTTTAAATGGGCCACGACGTCAGCAATGTCCCTCATGGCTGGGCGTGTGCCGGACAGCAGATCAAAACTGGCCGCTTTCTGGCTGACATCAGCCAGCGATAACTGGTTATCAATGCGCTCCAGCAGCGCCTGCACCTGCGCTGTCGAGTTAGCTTCGCCAGCTATCAACGCCCCAAGAAACGGGGTCAACCAATATTGGGCGCTGCGCTCACCCGTAAAATTACGCACACTCTGCAGTTGGCTAAGGTCACTGCTCTCCAAAGAGGTGCGATTGAGCCGGTATCCATCTACGGTTTTGCCTAGATGTACGTTTGTCAGGCGTAAATGCCAGAGGGTGCTGCCGTCTTCCGGCCGCCACTTCACCACCCAGCGGTCAAACTGAAAGCGTACCTGCCACAAGCACTCGATGAAATTCTGAGCTCGCTGCCCATCAAGATGAGCTACAAAGTCCTCAAAATATTCATTCAATCGACTGTCATGCAGGCCAATTTCGACATCGTCTTCTTCCCACTGATGCAGGTAAATACGGTAGGTGTGCATCAGCAGCAAACTGAAGCTGATGATTGAACGACAGTTTCGGAATCGCTCCGACGTCTCCTCCTCATCATCATTGGACTTCTGCGGGGCCCACCTGGCGAGTTGCGCAATGCTCATGCCTGTCTCGGCTTGTGTCGTGGCGCAATCGAGCGGAAACGTCTTGGCGCAGTGCTCAGCCAAATCTTCACTGTTCAGATTTTTCCAATCGGCAGAAGGAAAAACCCATCGTAAATTCCGCTCGAAGTAGTCGTGCATATTTTCACAGGCTTGCCAGATCGCGTCGTAACGCGATTTGTTCTTTTCGATTTTTCCCAACAGCCGAGACTTGAGAATATCGCTCTGTTCCAACTGGACGCCGCTGTTGTTCATGGTTGAAAACAGCCGGTTCAGATCCATGCCCTTGGGCATGATGTTGTTGACCCATTTCACCTGAGTAAAAATGTAGTCGGCAACGTCGGACATAAAGGCCTCATCGCGTTCGCTCAGTAATGCACTCAGATGGTCAGAGAGTGCTTTACGTGCAGCGGTCAGGTGCTTGAGGTAGGTGCCCTCAACTTCAGTCGATACCCTGGACTCGACGTCGGCCTGAAGCCCTGCCCAATGCCCAAGCAAGCGTTGGACTTCTTCCCTGATGGCAAATACAAGCCGGGGTTGAGCTGCCACCACGACGAATCGACCCAGCGAATTGTTTGGCACAACGGCGTTGAGCGCGAGAGCCAGCAGCATCAGCGTCGTCATGCGCTGCTGCCCATCAATCACTTCATAGGTGGTACTGTCCGTTGAGGATGTTGTGACAACCGAGGTCAATATCGTACCGATGTAATAGTGAGGGGCACCCACCTCGTAGGCAGCAATGATCTGATCCAGCAGGCCGGTTACGTCTTCGCTCTGCCATACATAGGGGCGTTGATAGCTTGGGATAATCAGGGAAACATTATCGGCACACAGTAGCGAAGGTGTCTGGACGAACGAAAGGACACTGGTATTCATTGCACGGCTGCCTTGTTCATCGGAAACACTTCAAGCTTGCGGCTTATCGCGTTTCTGAACTCATCGTCAAAAGCGTCGCTCAGCGTATCGCCTGACTCGACTAATGGCATTGAAAAATAGCCCTGCACAGAGCGGACAAACCTGTATTTCACACTGTTGGAATCCAGGCGGTTGGCAACGGAATACCTGAAGTTCTTGAGCGTCACCATCAGCTCATCATGAGTGAAGCTGGCAGCAATCCAGTCCAACATCGGATGATCTTTGACAAAGCTCTGCGCCGAGCTTTCTCGCACTGCTTTTTCGTTGATAAGGCGTGGTGCGAAGACGACCCGGAATAACCAGTACCCCGCTTCCAATAGGTGCTGACGGCCAAACTGACTGACATACAGCAACACAGTGCAATCAAACAGCTTGCGTAAAAACTCACTGCCATTGGCCTTGACCACCAAGGCATCATAAAACTGGTGAAATGGCACCAGGCTGCTGTCATTTCGACTGAGCAATACACTTCTGCGCAACTGCTGAAAGTAATCAAAGTAGTGAATGGTATTGGCGCCATCATTTAATGGCTGACGCATCGCATACCCCTGGCTAGCCATATGCTGTGTGTTTTCGCCAAGGAAGTGGCTGATACTCACCGTGCGATATGCGACATCTGCGCCACGTCCTGTACAGTCAGCAAATTCTGTAACGATCTCCTCACGCGCTTGAACAGGCTGACGATGAGAAGACAGTCCACGCCATTTGAGCGTTTGCCAATGACGCGACTTCATCACCGCATCCAAAACTTGGCTCAGCTCTCCCCAGGCCTCCCAGCGTCTCGCATGAGTATTCTGTTCGTCTTGCGGCACCATCCGTAAATGGTGAGCTTTAAGAATCGCCGCACCATCAAGCCTCACCCCGCCAGTATTCTGTGTTTCAAAAAAACGGTAGGCATCATCTTCCCTGCGCGTCACCACCAGGGTGATGTTTACCCGTGAGAAATCTATCTTCGGCAGGATCTGTTGCTTCAGCCAGAAGAGATTATGGCTGGCACGGGCCTGAGATTCGGGTGAGGACAATGACACACCATTGGCCAAAACATGTTCACCCAATAGATGAGCCAACAACGCCATGCTGATCAACCGTTGCTGACCATCAATGATGTTCAGTTGATCCTTGCGACCGCGTGGCTCACGTGCCTGATGCAAAATGATACTGCCCAAGTAGAAATCATGGCTTGGGCCATCTGGTTGTGGATGAGGGGAAAAATGCTCTGCTAAATCGCACAGCAGGCGCTTGAGGTGTTTTGTTTGCCAACGATAGGGACGCTGATATTCCGGAATGTTCAAACGTCCTTCGATCAGGTGATCACCGCTGCCAATGATCGATTTGCCGCCAAGTAGTGCGGCTACCGATGTGCTGGCTACGACGATATCAGACGTTACAAGGTCGCTAACCAATGACCATTGTTCATCCTTGAGCTGCTCAGTCACTTGCGCCACTTCCCTAGGGTTAGACAAGCCTGGGCATTGGTGCCGACTTGAAAATTTTATGACACTCAGTAATGGCCAAATGATCTCAGCCAAAATCGGCAAACACAAGGAGCAGCAGTGCTGTTTTAGTGATGTTCAGCAGCAATCGTATTGCACCTGAAGTGGTCAACCCAATGAATGTACTCGTGACACCGACATGTGCCAACCATGCGCATGGTAGGAGCCCAAAGTCGGCCAAGCCAACGTACAGATGCTTCCAGTGATTCAGGTTACCCAGGACACTGATGCTGCGAAGTTAGAGGCGGCATCTCCTTGATATCAGCGAGCCATTAGTGCGTAAATCCGAGCTCGTACCCTGCATGCGAGATCGAGCATGGATGTGTTGCACACGCTGAAAAATACCTATGTTAAAGAACGCCGCACTGCGACGGCGCGCAGTCATCTAACCCTTCGCGGCTTCTTCTTACGATTGTTCAATGCTGAAAAATACTGGGATGAACTGACTGCTCATGAGAACCAGCTGCTAGATCTCGGTGCCCGCACCCTATCTGACATCCTCAATGTCCAGGGTAAAAGTACGCGGGAGCTAAAAACCTATCAGCTGATCCTGAAGAACCTCAACGCGAAGCTTACGGAGCGCGGTAATTTCTTGTTGGTATTGGTTACGCTCATCACGGCGCTGGGCCTTACCAAAGTCAATGACATATTGGACTTTAGCAGTATGTCCCGCGACGGCTTGATCCTGTTTGCCATCGCGATCCTAACTATTTTTTTGGCTTTGAACGACACGTTACGAGTGCGTAACAGAGCAGCTATCCATGAAGAGCTATCAACGTCATCGAGCGACATTTGCTGGATAAAACAAGCGAGGCACCTGCATCAACACCTGCACCCGTACCCGTACCCGTACATGCGGCCCCCTCTAGTGAAGCGGCTAAAAACATCTTTCGGGCGATCTTCCATCGGACATCGTCTTCTGCCTTGTTAAAGGCAAGCGCAGTGCTGTTCGGTATCGGACTGGTCGGAATCTCCCAAACAGGACTGGCGCTGTATGAAAAAGAACTGGATGCTTATGCCGACAAATACAAAATTGAAGCGATTACCCATCGCCCGCTGAATGAGACAGACTGCAGGTTCATGGGAACTCATGAGGTCGAATGCTTTATGGCTCAACACAAGATGGACGCTTCTGAGAGTGCTTTGGGCTTACTCCAAGCCGTGGTTAACGCTGCTTTCGTCTTTAGCCTCTTATGCTTTATCGCATCGATTTTCGTATTCCTGTCCACGGCCTTTGCAAACAACTTATACACGGACAAAAAACCGGCAAGTCCTCAATGAATCAGATTTGGTAATCAACGTGCCTAATAGGAAGACACCGCGACCATGGTTTAGTCGTACCTGGCTTGCTCATTCTAGTGACGACAGAGATTTACGCCCAACGATTCATTCATCCGGATGCAGCCGGCTAAAAAACCCGGTGGCTGTTGTCAATTGACCTTTTCAGGGGTGCAAAATTGAAGCTGATCGCAAACCGTATCAATGGCATTCACCTTAGAGATATTTTGCTAAAAATATCGAATCCTGAAGAAGTGGACTGCGTATTTGCTGCGATAGCATACGGTTCCAGTGCATCAAACATTGCACAAGACCTGGTAGGCCATTCTGTAGCCAATAACTTTCGACTTGATTTGTGGATGCGTTACGACCACACAGTTCCGGTCTCGATTGAGCTTCTAAAACGTTTGCTAAAACACCAAAAGGAAAACGTGACCACACGCTTTATACCTGACTGCTTTCACCCAAAGGTCATTTGGTGGAAAGGATATGGCGCCTATATCGGCTCGGCAAATCATACAGATAAAGGGTGGATGACCAACATCGAAGTTGGCGTTTTTCTCACCAACGATGAGCTGATTGCCAATGGCGTGGATAACGAGCTTGATGAGTTCTTCGAATATTTAAACGAGTTGAAGGTAAGTATTCCTATTTCCAGCGATTATATCGCCGAAATGGTGCGAATGAACGAACTTAACAAGAACGTATATGCAGAAGCCAAAAAACTACGAGAGCATGAAGAATGGCAGGGCTCAAGCTTTTCAGAGAAAAAAAGCGGCTTTGAGCGGAAAAAAGGAAATTTTAGAACGGAGTGGCTGGATACTATGGCCATCCTGAAAAGCATAGAGGAGCAGCTCTCGGAGTATCGTCCCAGCTGGGTGGCTGAAAGTGTCCCTTCTGGATGGCAAGTGGATCAGTTTCTCCATGCCTACTACTACAACAAAGTTGGCGATGGCCTTAGCAAGCCCTATGAAGACTATTTCCAGCGAAACAAAAACTCTAAACATATAGCCTTAAAAACCGCACTGGAATGGTGGAAATCGCTGAAATCTGCTCCTTCCCACGAAGACGAGACCTTTTATCAGCATGCCCCTAAAGTTCGGGAGTTACTTGCTGAAGACAAAATCTTAGGCCTGAGCGTTGAGGAGTTTGAAATCCTATGCAGCAAAACACACGCCACGATGGATCACATCATCAAGGTACCTTTACAGGTTCTAGGACGCCCAGAACTGACCTCCATGGATAAAGAGGGGCGCCTGAAGCTCTTTGCTCCAATGATCATGCGCGAGCGCAACAGCAAAGGATGGGACGTTCGTAAGCTATTGCACTACGTCCTTTATGAAGGTGCTCCATCTGATATTTGGCAACGGCTTTACCACGCTGGACGCGATGAAAGCTATACGATTCCCCGATATGGCCTGAACTCCATTGCTGAAGTCGCCGGCTGGGCCAGGCCAGAGATTGCCCCGCCTCGAAATGGCCGCACAAGCAAGGCTCTAAGGGCACTGGGCTTCGCTGTGAAGATCTATTAACGAAGTGCTAACGGTTGCTCGATTCCAGTGGTTAGCGTCTACGTAGCTCGAATGGCTACGTAGTCCTGGAGCCGATCGTAAACGAAGATCAGGAGCTCCAGTTCTACTCCGTTGTGACGGCCTATCGGCTTAGCTGGCGCGGCCATGGCACCTTAGTGGGCAACGCCATCTGCAACGTAGAATGAAAAAAGGCGCCCACTGGCAAGCGGTTCACTTAAGGTGTTGAAGAATCCCAGCCATCAGTGCCGGGACTTTTCGTTGTATTTTTAAAAAGCACTGAAAAAAGATGTGCATTTGATCAGCGCATTTTAATGCGCTGCCACCCCTCATTCATCAAGCATTAGTGCATTATATTGCGCTACTGTCGTGTCTGGAGGCGGGCATGCGATTCCTTGGCGGGTAAGGAATCCAGTGATGTGTATTTCGATGCACTGCGTTGCAAGACCCAGTGTTTCCGCGCTCTGCCCGATCTACTCGCGAACCTACAGGATAGCGTCCGCAACGCAAAGAGCATTCCGTTCAACAATCTGGACTCGGCTGAAGGAATGGGGGTTGATGTGAAAGAGAAGACCCTAGAGTGAGAAAAAAAGAGCCCCTTCAGGGCTCTTTATGACGATTCAATATTGAATCATTTAGACAGCCACGACTCCACTGTGGCAGCACCGTATTCTGTTTTCCACTCTTTCAGCCCGCGATGGTTCCCACCTTTAGTTTCAATCACCTCACCGGTATGTGGGTTTTTATAAACCTTAACTTTACGCGCCTGACGGCGACCAGCCTTAGGTGAAGATACTTGTGTATGACGAGAGGCTTGCGGATCAAGGATATTAATCACGTCCTTCAAGCTATAACCATGCTCAGCCAACAAGCCACGAAGCTTCGACTCAAATTCAATTTCTTTCTTGAGCCCAGCGTCACCTTTCAACGCTTCAAGCGCCTGCAATTGTTCTGCAAGATGACGCTCAAGCTGGCGGAATTCGGCGAGTTTAGACATGAAAACCTCATGAAGTAGCGTTAGAAGTAGGTTGAAGAGTTTTTGAAATCTAACAGATAAATCATTTAAGTCAAAATCACGCGCACATGACCGTTCTTAAAGGCGGCATGCCGGTTTACCACTACATAGCCTAAGCATCTCCTTCAACTGTGTACCTTTGAATAGCAGCCCTACCACGTCATCTACTCTAGAGGTAATCGATTACCCCGTACAATTCTACTGGCCCCAGGGCAAAGACCTAGGCTAGGTTTACGACAAGTGCTCATAGCCTGTTTCGCTCGCAGGGAGCGCAGAAACGGACAAATGATTTTGCTCGCCGTACGCCGCTGGTAGGCCAAGGAGAAGCATCCACTGCAGTACGCTATCTCATAAAGACTTCTAATCCACAACGCTTCGGAGGATCAATGACAATCACTGCACCGAAGGAAGGTGAGCTTTGGAAAATTGCTGTGTCGACCATGGGGATGGAACCTTTGCAGCTCTGGGTCGCACAAACATTGAAGGAGTTTGTGAATACGCGTGCCGTTAGTATTTTGGGGAGGCTGCACAGTCAATGGGTAGGTCTAGAGGCGCTATCCGCGATTCGAAAGGGCCAAGAGCTTGCGGGCATGACACCGTGGTACCTTCCAGAGGATCCAACCATTGTGCATATACTCAACGCTCAAAGGGCCTTTCTATTACGCCGTATCGTTCAGGCACTTCCACCCGAGGTGTTGCCCCAAGAGCACCTCGAATGGAGGTTGCAACTTGATATAGCTTTGTAAACTTCTGGTGCCGAGCTCCAAAAGCATCACACTACAACGCCCTCCTCCAACCGGCCGATGAGATCTAGAACAGCATTCATCTCAACCCTCGTGCCGAGCATCTCAAGAGGTGTTTTCCAATTCAGCGCTAGCGAAGGCATGCCCATCCATTTTCGTGCCGAATCAAGGTCATTGCCGAGCAGTGCGAAAGCGCCGTTCAGAACTACAGCAATGCTCCACAATCGGTCGCCTTCCACCAGTGACAATCGGCCTGTTTTTTTGCGCTTTTTCAACGTCGCCGACGAGCCCCCCCATGTATCTACGAAGCTCATCGTCAGGGCTCTTTAGAATTACCGAGAGACGCCCGTAACAGCACAGCCTGCTGCTCGATGTTCTTGATCGGCACAAAACGAATGTTTGGCCGGCCCACTGCTTCGCAGACAACCTCAGCGTTAGCCAAAACGATCTTGCCATACTTATTAACACCGAGTCCGTGCGAGTAGCTGCGTAGCACCATTGAAGCCGTTCCAATAGGAAATCCGCAGCCTCATATTTATCACCTAGCAAATAAGCTTAATACACTCAACAATCGAGCGATGTATATTGCAAACTTGAAAAATGTCAAGCCAAAAGCGATTACGGGCAAAAAAAAATCTCATGTTAAGCTTGCGTAACAACAACCGAAACAGGAACAATTCATGTCCTCTTACATCATTCACATCGAACATAGAGAAGAGCAAGATCTCGCTTGGGTTGAAATAAATAGTTTGCGCACAGAGTCTCGGTCTGCACGACGTTGCCGATTCCAAACGATAGGTTGGATTTTAAGTATCGTAGATACGGTTAATTCTAAAATAGACCCAAGGTGCCTTGCGGATGAGGAATATGCAAAAAAGGCACTCATCAAATTTACGGGAATGGATGAGAAGTCAGCAGATCAAATTTTGAACGCTCACGACTGGAGGAGAAGGTTCGAGGCTGCCTGGCAAATCCTTAACAATGATGAGCGAAAGGAGGCATTACATTTGAATTATGATTTCTGGGACAACTACTGGCCTGGATTTGATTCTTTCAATTGCACGCTAAGGGACTATTTTCCTAGGTAAAAATTAAGTACTCCACACCCCCAAAGCAATACCCACTGACTTCGCACCATAAGCCCAAGCATCGTCACGACCATACTTTCATAAAGCACAAGTTGAGACATGGCGCCATTACTCATGTGATCGACAATGAACTTATTTCCATTGATGCTAACGCCTGACTGGAAGATAACCTAGATAATCTTCCACATTCTAAATAAAAATTTATCCGAACTCCGCTTACCTCTCGCACCGTCTAAATCAATAAAAATATAGACCCGCAGTTTCTGTTTAAAAGGGCTCCAGAATAGATACGGGAGCCCGACGACCAGCATACCTAAACTTACCCTCCAACCTTGGAACGGGCCTCAAAGCGCCGACCTAGCCTTTTCCGCATTATGCTGGCACGCTCTCTGAAGCGATTATCTATTTCATTTAGGGTATCACGAGCTTCATATGCATCGATTTCGGTTAGGCTCTCAAATAGACTGAGGCCTTGCTCTTGAGTGATCGATCCAAGCCGGTGAAGCGTAGTTGCCAAATTAATTAACTCAGGGGCAGACATAGCGATAGACGTACTCAAGTCCGATAACTGTCCTTGCCAGATTTTTATCAAACCCTCTGCTATTCTTCCAACGCATTCAGCATTATATGGTAAAAGCGAGTTCAAACCTGAAACTACAAATGTCCCATTTATGGATGGCGCAAAATCTATATACCTCGCGATGGCTTCCAGTAATTGAGTCGTTTGACTTCCAACAGGTATTGGCTTGACGATACGAAACCAATCAAAAATTACAACCCACACACCTCGCTCACCAGAAGCTAACAATCTGGTGAGTGTTTCTGTAGCCACTGCGCGATACTGGGGATTACTCCATAAACTCATCGCCGTTGCAGCTGCTCCAGCACGAGCATCGATAAGTGAGGTGTCAGTTTCTATATCTTTAAGCCACTGGCGTGCCCATATGAGATCCGGCTGGCACATCGTAATAAGTGCCGTCAACTCTCCATATCCCTGGTTAGCGGCCTTAGAAGGCCAAGTCCGCCACTTAACCAAATGTGACTCGACCACCTCAGGTGCATACCACTGCACACCGCTCAGCAATTGACACGTAGCTGCCTTACCAACCAACTGCGGAACCTGCTCCAAAATGGCTTGAACTATGCGCCCTCGTTCGGAGTCTGCGCCTTGTAGAAACTGTATGAAATACAGTAGGTGCTCCCAAACCACAGGATCCGATGAATGAGCCAAATAGCTTTCGAGAACATCGATAACGCGCTTGTCCTCTCGGCGGGAGAGGTGTACCAGGATCAAGGTTGAGACAATCGAGTACTCACCTTGGGGAACTGCCTGGATTCGACCTACTCCCCATAGAAGACTTTTCACTACTGTATCGTCATAAGAGTTATCTTGCGAACCATCATCTTCAGGCTCATCTAGTTCTACCGAACTCAAACAAACTGAAGAAATTTCAATCACCTCTTTTAGCCAGCTTTCGAGTATTTCGATCACCGCATCACTAACATGGATGTTTCGCTCGATCAGTTTATCGATCGCCCCTGTTGCATAGTTCTTGAACTCGTCGCCTTTAAATCCCTTTCTGGATAACTCAACGATCAGGTCGCAAACTATCTCAGGAGACGTCGACTCTGCCAATTCTCTTAAGCTAAAGCTCGCTGTCCGCTCCGCACTGTCAGTAGGAAGCTGCATAATCAGAGTTTTAGCTCGTGCTGGGTCTGTTTTGGCAAACTCTGCGAAAGCTCTTGCAAGCTGAATATTGCCACCCTGCCCCCTACGCCTCGGATGATCCCAATTGGTTGAATCTGGCAATCCTCTGAATGCATTTAGAATGTGCTCGTCTGTCGCACGCCCGATTTCTTCAGCGGTCATGATCGAATCGACACGTAGTAGCGTAGACCCAACGCCAAACTTAATTTCAGGGAATATTCTTGTCTCCTCTTCAACTCTACGTTGAATAGGCGCACTTCTTTGACGCGTAGGTAGAGCGCGAAGCAAATTAACTTTTAATCTCCGAATCTGATTAGACCACTGACGTCGGTGCGACGGATCTATCATATGCAATGGCAAGGCGGGCGCAAATGCAGTGACTGCCGACTCATAACGACTTACATCTGCATCACACCAATGAGGTGCACAGGCAACTACCAAGGCCCTCGTCGTACTATGAGGATCTAGAGGTGAGCCAAGGTAGAAACGGCGAGCATCGGACACAAGGAAATCAAGTGCATCCGAAGAAGTAGCAGCCCCCCCTTTGGCAAGACCATAGGCAATTAAGCGCTGCACGGGCGTAAACTCTTTTTCCTTTTCAACAGCGACCCATGCTCTGAATTTTACAAGATCAATCTTCACCATTTTCTCTACAGCGATCGTCAAAGCTTCAAGAAGCGCTGGAGGCTCTAAATTACCGTTCTCACCCGCAAAGCGAAAATTGGAAGCGTACCGCAGTGAATAGCCAAGAATCGGAACTTCTTCGTTTGAAAATGAATACAGTGAGTCATACACCCTTGAAAACCAGGGCCATAATGTTTCCAAAAAATCCAAAGGCGCATTTTCTGCTAATGCGGGAAGGGTATCCCAGAGCCTATTTTCAAGTAGCTCCTTGATAAATTTTTGCTCATCTCTCCGCTCTTGAATCTCTTCTTGTTCATACGACTCAAGAACGTCCCGTTGAGCCGCACTCATCTGTGTTGCCTGTTCTATTGCTTGATCCAACTGCCGTTCTAAAACAGCGCGCACTAGCTTCAGGGCCATTTGTGGCTGATTCACTCCCAAAGTAGCGATCACTGGATCAATGTAAAGCACGGAAAAGTCGGAACGTGTCACGACTATCTTGCCAAAAGCCAAAAGCTCCTCTGACCATAAATGAGTATTTCTCAAAACATTCCAAATACACTGGTCATTGGATTTGTTTGGTATCCACCGAGCCTCAATCAGACGAGTGACCGCTTCAGGGTTGTCGTTAATTGCTGATGCCAGAATCGGAATCATCAGCTTTGCACTCGTTTTACTTTCAGTCATCGCGTCAGCAATGTAACTCTCTGCAAACCTCAAGAACCATCCAGCACTTCCAGAAATAGCTTTATATACAAGTGCCTGCTCGTGTTGATTGCGTAAAGCCTGGTCGAGGAATAATGCTTCTTTATCTGTCGGGCTAGCCTGCTGGCCGAGAAAATCGATCAGCAAAAAACGCAAATGTTTTCGAAGCCCCTTAGCTGTCCAGATAGCCTCGAACTCTGAAGCGTACATCGTCATTTCCCGCGCCCTAAGATAGTTCAGCGCTGCCCATAGCTTGGCTCTGACGAACAAAGAGTTTTGCCGGTTCAGAATGTAGCTCGAAAGCCGCCCTTCCTCTTGGGCGAAGTGCCGTGCCAATGCATACTCGAAAAGCGTTTGATGAGAAAAACCCAAGCTACCTTCGAGGGATTTTTTCAGAATACCTGCGGCGATGAGCACCTTGACTGTATCCGCATGCTCATCGAATCGAGCACTGGCGAGCCAGAGTGTTTCTGCAGCAGCCATCTTGTTAGCAACCAGGTAGGCCAAAACCGATTTTTTCGGGCCGTCTTCGCCGCTAAGCACTCTTTGCTCCCATAGCTGGTCGAGCATGCCCTGATACGTGCTGAAGGGCTGCGACCACCCCTCTACCTTGAGCGAAAGGTAGGTATTCAAAGCCTGAGGAGACCTCATGACCTCTTGGGCATCAATGGGCCAGCCGGTCGCTTCAACGCCATTTTCCAGCAGGATTTCCAACACCTCCTCCCACGACGGAAGCGCTAGATGAATACTTTCGGTATTAATGCTTCGTAAGCGAGCATCGTGGTCAAATTCAAAGGGTCTGGACGATAAAACAATGTGGAGATTATTTGTCTTGCCTACCTGGCGAACGAGATTGATGAGGGTGCTTAAGCGTTCGGTTTGCATATCGAGGTACGATGCCAACGCATCGAGCTGATCAATGATCAGTATGGCGCGCCCATGCTTACTCAATCGCTTCAACATAGTGCTGGGGAGCTCAGAGAGGTCAAGATAACGCTGCAGCTCATGTTCGTCTGTGACCCCGACGTCCAGCAAATCAGCCTTGATCGCTAAAACCGTCAAACCATGCTCATTTTGGATTTGTTTACCCAGTTCAGCCATCAAGGCTGATTTTCCTGCGCCAGGTGGCCCCAAGATAGCAGTAGTGCTGGAACCTGTATTTTTGACGAGATCTTTAAGCTCATCCAGCTCGGGACGATGAATCCATCTCTCATTCCTTAGCGTTGTAGGCCAATCCAGAAGGTCGTGAGAGGTACGTCGCAACTCTTCTCGCCATCGCGCCAAAAGATCCTCTTCAGACTCCAATACCTGTTGGGGCTGATCTGATTGTCGTAGAGTTTCTATCTGCCCGGTTAACTCGATCAATATTTGCTGGTATGAAGTCTGGACAATTGCTGCGACTCCAGGATCGCGAACAGTTGCCAGCACACTGGCTACAAGCACTGCAACAATATTTGTAATCGCTGAAATTGCGTGCTGGGGACTTTCCATCGAAATCGCAATGAAGCTCTGAATGAGCGCACTGAAATCGTCCTTAGCGGGGTCTCCGCCGGCCATTTTGGCTTTCGCTGCATTCCTTAATCGGCGCTGTGTGTCTGGCTGATTGATCCATTCTTGAACGTGCGGTAGCTTGAGGAAGTCAGTGCGTACTGCCTGGCCGCACAATGACGCCAAAGACGTTTCCCACCATGGGTCATCAGGATGAGTTACCCCGAGACGCCTCAATGCGTCGTCCAAAATACGCTCTGCATAATCAGCTTCAACAGCATCTGGATCAGCGGCCGCCGTGCGCTCTTGATGTATCTGCTTGACCTTGGGGGAAAGCATCCGACCTATGGATGCCATAAATTTTACAGCTACTGCAGTTAAGTCCATCAGCAATCGACTTCCATTTGATGCCGCTCTTATTGGCGATAATTGATCATGAGTACTGTAAAGACGTAGATACTGCGGCATTCAGTATCTATAACCGACCCTAAGCGGTTCTGGTGACGTAGATTACCCCTGACGCAAACCTCTATCCACAATCCCATCTCAAAAAGCCCTGGCCCCTTCGTTACGCCTGGCGTCTAGGGATTGCTGATAAACGATCACTTGGAAAACACACCATTCCCGACAGATGTTGTCCGACACCGGTATTTTTCGAAAAATACCTCCCCTTTATTTGAGATCAAAAAATTTAAACGTTGTTTGAAATCAAAAGTAAAGCAGCGGCTTTCAGCCGCAAAGGGTAGCGATTTTGCTAATGTCCAGGGACAGCCTACGGCTTGTGTTCAATCCTAAAAAATCGCAGAAAAAGTCAGAAGCAAAAGCAAAAGCAAAAGCAAAAACCACCATCGTTTTCTCATCCCTAATCACCGAAAGTAGGGTCTTCGAGATCCTCGCTTTTTTGTTGGTCTCAAATATAAAGATCCGTCGCTGAAAAAAAATTTCAAGGGCAGAAAAAAAATATGTTTTCAATGCGACTGGCTGGTGAAATACCCGAAGGAGCAATCACAGCTGTACAGCCCCCCCTAGGTAGCACATTCCTACCGTGTCTAACCCCAAATCTGCGCATACATGGCCGCTTCGATCTACCTCACGCTGTTAGCATTCGCTGAACACTTCACAGCTTGAAAACGATTACCGTTTTGAGGAAATACAGATGGATACGGAACTGAAGACTCTCTGGCAGCGCGAGCGTCAAAGGCGCGAAGCCCTATGGGATCTGGAGAGGATATGGCCGGGAAATGAGGATGCGAAACCGTTCCTGTCCGTCCTCGCCGAGATTGATCGGCAAGATCTTGAGCAGCCTCTAGGAGATGCCTACGAAATGACTATCGACGAGCTGCGCGATGCTGTTCCAGAAACGAAGTTTGAAGGAAGCGATGGCTACCCTTTCATGATCGTGCTTGACCACCACATACCGCAACCGTGGCGGTCTCGATTTGAAGCCGCAAGCATGCTTTCAACTCGTTTACAGGAGGGTGCTTACGCGAGTGACTGGCGTCGCTTTCTTCGGTGCTGGGTGAATGAGATGCAGCACTTGGCCGCGCACAGGGATATCTCACACCTCACAAAAGCGCCCTGACCATCGCATCGCGACTTAGGTTTATTGGTCGGGATCAGGTACCACGAGGTGCTGCCTGTTTCATTCATCATCCCGCAAGAGCGGTGCATGGAGATCAACATCTACATGGCCGACTAGCGAAATGATGCAGGCTCCAAAGAGATCTGCTTTGGCGCGTGGCGGGAGGGCATCATGTCTTTCAGGATCGATGTGCTCAAGGAGGTTCGACTCGAACCTCGATGGCAATCGAAGCGCCTTGTGACTTTCCGTTTCTTGTTTCGACCGCTGCCCAACTCATCGACCACAATTTCCGTTGGCATCAAGCACGGTGCCTTGTCTGATGAGGGCTAGCCCCAGTTACTACGGTTGGATGCGGGCGATAACGATAAATGCTCCATATCTTTCGATAGGAAGCATTTTCATAAATCGCCAAGCCGTCGAACTGGTTCGATGCGTAAATCAATAACAGAAAGAAACCACAGCCCGAGTCTATTCTGTCTAGATTCTAAAACGCGCTACTGTCTCGTGCAGTGCTCCTGCCATCTGCGCCAGCTCCAGACCCGCTGTATGGGTGTGCTGGGCCCCCACCAAGACCTGTTCGGACACGTTACGAATCCCGACCAGGTTGCGATCCACCTCACGCGCCACTAAAGCCTGCTCCTCCGTGGCACTCGCGATCAGCAGGTTGCGCTCATTGATCTGCGAGATCGACCGGGCGATCTCTTCCAGCGCATCGCCGGAGCGTTGCGCGACTTCCAGAGTCGACTGCACCAAGTGACTACTGCTTTGCATGGCGTTAACAGCGTGCACGGTATCGAGACGAATAGTGCCAATCATCTGTTCGATTTCCTGAGTCGACATCTGAGTGCGATGGGCCAGCGCCCGCACCTCGTCGGCGACCACCGCAAAACCACGTCCGGCATCGCCGGCACGCGCTGCTTCAATTGCCGCGTTGAGGGCCAACAAATTGGTTTGATCCGCAATGCTGCGAATCACGTCCAGCACCGTGCTGATATCTTGCCCCCCCCTGGCCAATTGCTGGATACGCTCCGAGGTATCCGTCATGCCGTCCGCCAGCGCGCCTATCGAGGACACCGTTTCCTGAACTTGCTCACGGCCGCGTTGCGCGGTTTGCTCGGACACTTGGGACGCCTCGCTGGTGCTGACCGCATTACGTGCGACCTCGTCGACGGCCACCGTCATTTGATTGACCGCCGCCGCAGCCTGTTCGATCTCCAGCCCCTGCAACTGCAAACTGCTACTGGTCTGGCTACTGACCGCGCTCAGTTCTTCGGATGAACTGGCCACCTGTGCAACCGACGCCGCGATGTGTTTAACCATCGCGTTCAAGCTCTGCTGCATCTGGTGCATGTTCATCATCACGCTATCGCCAGCACTTGCATTCACTGGCACTTGAATCGTCAGATCACCCTGCGCGATTTGACTCAATACCCGCGCAGCATCATTGGGTTCTCCACCCAAAGGTCGGGTGACACTACGCGTCACGATAACCGCAGCGGCGATGACCGAGGCCAGGCAGAAGACAAGCAACCCCAACATGTTCAGTCGTGCATCGTTGTACAGGGCCTGTGCCGACCTTTCACGATCGGCAAAGATCTGCCCCTGCATCATCATCAAGGCGTCCAGGCTTTTATAAACCTGCTGCTCGGCGGGGATGACGTGCTGTTTCAACTGCGTCATCGCGGCATCAAAAGCGCCTTGCCTGATCAACACCTGCACCTGGGTGAACGCAGAGACGTAAGCCTCGCGATTCTTTTTTAGGGCAGCATAGGCGGCCTTGCCATCCGGTAAATCGAACAACGGCTCAAGCGTCTCAAGTGCTTGGCTGATGCGCTTTTTAGTGGCATCGATGGCTTGTTGCGCTTGCTGATTCTCTTTGTCGATCAGCAAATCTCTGGTGTTCCTGGCGTTGTCCCGCACACCGGTGGCAATGGCCAGGATCGGATCAATTTTCGGCCAGTCCTGTTTGACGATCACCATTGCCTGCTCTTTAAGCGTTGCCAAATCGTGCAACGCATAAAACGTCAGGCCTATCAGCACCAATGGTGCAATTGCAAAACCAATGGCGATACGTCGTGCCGTGCTTAACCTGGCCATATCAAATGCTCCCTGATTAATACCTGCCCGACGGGCAGCACATTGGAAAACTCAATGTGCCTATGAACCCTGTATCCGCCCTACCCCTGGTCGTTTTAATGTCCACGGATATAGTGCTCCAGTTGCCGGATCAGGTCGGCTTGCTCGACGATGGCTTCTTTCACCAGATCACCAATCGACAAGAGGCCAATCAGCTGATCACCTTCCAGCACCGGTAAATGGCGCAGATGACTGTCAGTCATGACCATCATGCAACGCTCGATACTCTGCTGACTGTCTGCCGTCACGACGGGCGCACTCATAATGGCCCCGACCGGCGTACCGACCGAAGAGCGGCCCTGCAGAACGACCTTGCGTGCATAGTCGCGTTCGCTGATAACGCCAACAACCCGCCCCTCCTCTATCACGGGTAGAGCCCCCACATTCTTTTCAGCCATCAACTTCAGCGCTTCAAGCACCATCTGATCTGGCCCGATGCTATGCACCTGCTGGTTTTGCATGACCTTCAGTTTCAGCAATTGTGCGGCTGTTTTCATACGCGCCTCCGAAACTAACTGCGGTTAAAAAAGCAAAAAAAAAGACGCCTGAAACCATTTGGTTCCAGGCGCCTTTGCCTGTTCTTTTGCTGTGTTAAAGCCAGACTTCCCTGCCTGATGCACCAATGTCCCCCTGCCCTGTTCGGCCAATCGATCGTCGTTGACCGAGGGGGCTGTCCTGAGGAATACGCTCCAGGTGAATCTGATGTGAACCTGGCAGGCTTTGTGCCAGCCGGCAGCAGAGAGACTTCATCCTATGTGCAAGTCCAGGCTCCCGAGCTAGAGATGATTGTCACGGCGACGGCGATCCAGGTGCGTTTCAGTGAGGGTGAGTAGACTTCTCAAGAAAGCGAAATGCCAAAGGTGCAAATCGAGATGCCGGAGCTTTTGGAGGCGAAAGTCCATTGTGCCGCTACCGTCTGGTGCACGTTGTTATGCATGGCGCTTTAAAAAAGTGCATGTACCGGTCGACTCCATCGCTCGTTAATATTCAAGCCCATTTCTGACAATCCATATTGCAAGTCCCAGCACCTTCCATGCTGCCTCCCTCAATGCGCACCAGTTAGATATGCGGCGTACGGATGACCAACACATACAAGAGCCTTGGAAGATGCGATTTGAAGCTGCAAGTGCAGGCTCGACTCGTTTGCGCGAAGGCAGTAAGGCTCGACTCTAATACTTCGCTGTTCGAGTATCTGGATAGTTTGAAGAAAAAGCGGGTGCTCCGTGGTCGACTGGATTGCCGCTAACTGGTTGATTTGCCAGCGGCAACGCCATTTTTTAGAATTGAATACTCACCATGACCCAACGGCTGAGAGTCCTGTGAGTTTAATTTCAGTCAATTGGCCTTGATCACTCATTAACGGCAGGGTGCCCTTCATCTTCTTTGGTGGACGTTTAAACCACTGAAGACATGCATTCGCCAGATCCCCCATTTCGGCATTCCGGGCTCCCCTCAAGCCTAGCTCTAAAGTTAACTTCGCATTTGGCTCAACATAATAGTCACCCTCTACCATCAAATGCTCATGAGAGTGCGCCATGAGCTCTTTGGGCTTTTGGAACATCTTTCTCGGCAACTTAATGTTGCTACCGAGATCTGCAAGATACTTGCGATACACTGGCGCAGTAAAATCAATAATATGGTGTTCTGTTTCTACCCAGCAATGAAACCCCTTTAGGGTTCCTATGAAAACTCCACTTTCATCTCGCTCGGCAAAGCAAAGTACGGTATCCGTCGTATCATCTACTCTGAAAAAAGCAGCTCCCATTAGTGCCCGTGCAGGAATTCCTAGTGACCTTTCCAGAAGAAAGGCCCCTACAGTATTGTAGAAAAGGCAAGACGCTCGTGACCTGTCATCAAATGCAGTAGATACAGAGTGAAGAACTTGAAAAATACGATTGTATTCGGGAATAGATATTGCCAGCTCACTTTTCTTCATTCCAGTACTCCACGTTTTTTAAAAAATCTTTTCGGATCAAGCAGCGGAGCAAGAAGGCTTAGTGGACTGGAGGTTCCCACCCCTCGAAGTGCTTTAACGCGTCCAAATCACCGATCAGTTCTTTTGCTCTATCCAATCGTTCCATGACGACTTTGCGCTCTTCATCTCCAAGCTTCAGTGCAGATTGCTCGATGTCGTCAAAGAAAGCTCGAATACTGTTCACCTTCGCCCAAGCCTGAATCACCGCATCAAGTCGATCACGGCTATCCTGGATCACCTTGAGTCGCCGTTTTTCCTCGCCTTGTCGCCGCCTATCCTCACACTCCAGTAAAAACTTCTGATGCTCGCGCTCGCTCCGTTCACGCTCAACTTCGACTCTGTGGGCCAGCACCGGGGCCTCCGCAATCAGTAGCTTGATGATGCCGGCAATTTTGCTGACCAAGTCGCCGGGCTTGTCTTCGATCCAACGACGCACCCATTCTGCGCGGTAGTAGGGAGAATAAACCTGTAGGCAAAGGCGTCCGGTGGGCATGTCATCGCTCATTACCCAACCATCATGAAAAGGAGATCGTCGTTGACTGGCGGGAAGTGAGTTCAGTCGCACGTATTGCTTACCGACACTCTTTACCGGCACGTATTCACTGACCTCGTAGATGGTTAAACCGAATTTGACGCTTCCCATGTAAACCACAGTGGGGCGCTGCGGTTGCCAGAGTGCAGGATGAAAGTACCTCTTCGATTCCTTTTCTCGGTGATCCACGGGCTCACGACTCATATGTGTTGCGGAATCAGAGAGCGCTACGGAAAAGCCTTTTTTCATCAGTGCCAAGTACAACTGATTGGCAAAGTCCACGGCATGGGCAAGTCCGGTGCGGCTCACGATGAGATCTGCCATGGAACGTTTTGTCGGGCGCAAATAACCGTTCTCGCTTTCCCTCACCTTCTGGAAATGCTCTTCGATACCCAGCAACAATGGGTGTCTACGAGGTAGCGTCGCATTGATACTTACCGCTTCGCGGCCCAATTTCCGTGGTGCTTTGGGTAAGGTCTGTGAAACCTTGAGAGGCGCGCCATTGCGACTCCAGGCGATGAGTGCGCCTGGCAGCGCTGCTGGCAGAGTTGGGCGAGCTTTTCCTTTTCCCGCCGCAATCTGAGCCCAGTACCCCACCGGCGGTCGAGGGATATTCAAGCTGGTATAGACCCGAGCCAAGTAGCTGGAGGAAACGCCATATCGTTCCCCGACTTTGGTCATCGGCGTTGACCAGGCCTGTTCGAATAGCGACTCTCTTGTCACGATGTCTTCGGACGGGTCATCGGCTGGAATGTGAGCGTCTGGTGTGTCGTCCATGGATAAGCGCTTCGAGAGAAGTGATCGTCAGGTTTAGGTTATGGCCAGATCATCCTAGCCCACTTACGAACGCCCATGACTGTCCAATGGGAGCAACATCGAGGTACGAGTAGCGCACCGCCTGCACAGTGACAGCACCGGACAAGGCAATTACAATTTGATTAACATCCAGCGACTTAAGCGATCGAATACTCCATGGAAAGCAAGACTGCACGCCTCACTGTACTCATTGATCCCGTCAAGAAAAAAGCTTTCGAGGAGCTCTGTGCTGCACAAGACCTGACGTCTTCGCAGGTTGTCCGCCAACTGATTCGTGACTATCTGGACACTCACGGGGCCACCTATTCGACCAAGAGTAAGCATGCCGCCAGTACCAAGTCGTGACCCACTCTCATCAGTTGGACACTAGAGGGTCGACTTACCCTCTACATGACTGACAGCTTCAGTCAGCGCGGTGTTGAAGTCGGCGTGGTAATGCTCCGTGCCAATTTCTTTTAGGATCCCCACCCTATCCAGTTTGCCGAACACCTTCGTGTTCGCTTCACAGAGTTTTGTCACGATGTTTCGCTTGTGCAGCTGCTGAATGACCTCCTCCAATACTTGCAAGCCGGTGATATCCATAAACGGTACGCGCTTTAGGCGGATAATCAGCAGGTGTGGGTCGGTATGGGTCTGTGCCAACACACGCTCGAAGGTCTCAGCCGCACCAAAGAACAGCGGCCCTTCAATCGTATAAATCAATATCCCGGGTGGCAGTTGAGCATGCCCATTAGCCCTCAGCTCTTCTTCAAGCTCGTGCTCGACTACCTGTTGCACCTCCACAGATGAGGCCATGCGGCGCATGAAGTGCAGCATCGCTAAAATGACGCCGATATTCACGGCGATCACCAAGTCACTGAACACGGTGAGGCTGAAGGTGATGAGCAGGATAGCCACGTCTGCGCGTGGGGCTCGCTGGGCCATGCGCTTGAAGTGTTTCAACTCGCTCATGTTGTACGCGACCACGAACAAGATAGCGGCCAAGGCGCACAATGGGATATTTGAGGCCAGAGGTGCCAGGAACAAAATAATAAGCACCAAGGTGACCGCGTGCGTAATGCCGGCCAGTGGACTTGTGCCGCCGTTACGGATATTGGTTGCAGTACGGGCAATGGCTCCAGTAGCGGCGAAACCGCCGAACAATGGCGTGACCAGATTAGCCACTCCCTGACCGATCAGTTCCTGATTGGAATCGTGCTTAGTGCCCGCCATGCCATCGGCCACCATTGCGGACAGCAGCGATTCGATTGCTCCAAGCATGGCGATAGTGAACGCAGGGCCAATCAGATCGATGACGCGAGACAGCGTTATTTCAGGCAAGCCCAACGCTGGAAGGCCTTGGGGTATGCCCCCAAATGCGCTGCCAATCGTGGCCACCCCCTCGAAATGAAAGGTTGACTGTATCGCTGTAGCTACCGTCATTGCGACTAGCGGGCCCGGTACCCGTTTGAGTCCAGGAATTTTGGACGAGGTGATGACCAAGAAAAGACTGAAGGCGGCCAACAGGGTGGTGGGCACATGAAGATCCGGAAGCACCTGGAGCAAATGCCAGAGCTTTTCGTGGAAGTGCTCTCCAGTGATCGTCGGTAAACCGAAAAAGTCCTTCCACTGTCCAACCCAGATGATCACGCCGATACCAGCGGTGAAACCGACGATCACCGGATCGGGGATAAACTTGATGATTGCACCGAGCCGGGCAATCCCCAGCAATAACAACATGGCACCCGCCATCATCGTGGCGATTTGCAGACCGTCAACGCCATGCTTGGCCGTGACTCCCGCCAGTATCACGATGAACGCACCTGTCGGCCCAGCAATCTGCAAGCGGCTCCCCCCAAAGAGCGAGACCAGCAGACCACCAATGATCGCGGTGTAGATGCCTTGCTCAGGCTTGACGCCAGACGCAATGGCAAACGCCATTGCCAGAGGGAGTGCCACGACCCCAACGATCAAGCCAGACACCATATTGCGAAGCCAGTGCCCTCGCCCCAACAACCCCGCTTTCCATGCTTCACCTATCGCAATCATGGCTAGCTCCTCAGTGGATGCATGTGCATAATATTAACATACAGTGATAATTGAAATGCCCTAGATCCACTGCTTCGTGCGGCTGGAGATGTCTATAGTGAAAGCTCAGATGGAGCTGGGCGGGCATGCACTGCCAATAGAGAATTTTGAGAACGCGCGTAGCGTGGTGACAGACATGAATCGTCAAGCTGTGAAAACCAAACATGCCGAAGGCGTGACCTTCGACACCCATGTGATCGCAAACCCGACCAACCCCAAGGAGTGGATTGTGTTCTTCAAGAAGGATGCCGGGAGAAGTTATTTCCTGGTTGATGACAACGAGGAGGTCGAGTCTTTCGGGCATCTGGATGACTTGATCGCCGAGCTTCGAGACCTGGGCCTCAAGACTGCTGAAATCCACTTTTAACCGTTGGATCACGCCGTGGAGACATGATCATGTCAGTAAAAATCGAGTATCTATCCAGTCAAAGCGACGCTTTTTGGTCTGTAGTTTTTGGCAACAGACGCGTGCAGTTTCGAGATGAAAAGAGTGCTCAAAACTATGCTGCCAAGCTCAAGGAGAGAATCGAGGCGCCGCATGCTTACCCTCGACGTGATCAGCCAGCCAACAGTCGTAGTCGATAGATACCGACGAGATTGAGCGAATGCCCGGGCGATCCATCCAGGTCACCGCCGGCCATAGTCTTTCAATGACGTTCCAGCCGAAGTGGCTTACTCAATTTCAGCAGCACAATGAGCAGTTCAATGCTTGAGTGGTCGCCGCTAACATCCACGACGCGGTCATTGCTTTAGCGGAGGGAAACTGCGATCTGATGATCGTCTATCACAACCCTCTAGCACCTATCCTTTTAGACTCGGAAAAATTTTGGCTTACGTTGGGACATGACGCCTTTGTCCCTTTGTACGCACCCAACAAGAATGGGAAACCGCGATATCCGTTACCGGGTACCTCAGATTCAGGTCGGTACTCAGGGCGGCTCGGTTGCATTCACTTCAGGTTTTAATCGCCCCAGACTTCGCGATTGTAGACCTGTTCACTCTCAGACTTGAAAGCCGGGAAATTCATATCCCGCATAATTCTGCCAATCTCGAAAACTGCGGCCTTGCGAGCGTCTTCGACAGGAGCCACCTGGTCACCAGTACTGGCGTCCAAAAAGTACCGTCCATCACAATGCAGTTCGTCGAACAAGAACCCCATGTCAAAAACGTATTCAGGTGCGATCTCGCCCTCACCCGCTAATATTCCAGCGGTGATGGAATGATTGCCTCCGTTAACAAAGCCAATACCCCAAGGCAACCACAGTTCGACCTGATGGTTTTCATCTTGGCTCCAAGGCCCTTGATAGCCTCGATTCCACTGGTTCCCAGCGTCAACAGCCTTGCCAGATCCAATCGTCGCGAGTGCATCGACATATCGGCCGAAATCCCAAGCCCAAGGCAGTACAATGTCACGCGACAACTTTAGACTAAAGGTCTTGCTATCCAGTCTTACGCCTCGCAAATTCATGCCATCAGGATGAAACATCAGATCACGTACAGCCTCCCCGAAAAACTTAAAAGACCCAATCGTAGGTACAGCATCTTGTCCGCGCTCAGCCACACCTAAAAGATGCTCTGATTGCAACGGGCGCAAAATGGCCCGTATCAGGTCGACCAACCCACGCGGATTGGTTTCAGCAATGAGTTTGGCCGTTTTTAGGAGATGCTCAAAACAAGCGAGTTGTTCCGGTTCCAGGTGTTCCATTTGCATTTCCCTGATGACTATCTTGCTATCAACTGCTCTCTGCAAAGCGCTATGAATCATGCCCGACTGTTGAGATTCCGCACAACGCAACTACCAGTGAAGATGCAAAAATCGATTTTTTCAGCGTTCCAAATACTATCGATAGCGAGTGACATCCCTGCTCTTTATTGAATTCATGGTTTCCATACACGTAAAGCACAGGACAATCGAATACCTCCTAGCCCACTCCACGCCTTTCGCTTTGGTGTGAACATCACCTGCAGAATGACCAGGTCAGCATCGATCGCCCCAGGATCAAATGACGAAAACTCAATGTGCAGATCAGAATAAATTCTGACTTTCATCGCAAGACCATTTTTGGGTGAACAGGTTGGATTCGCCCTATGACTAATCCCACAGTGCACTCGCCTCGACGGAATGTGCCGGCGCAAAGGCCAAGCATCAGGATGCCGAGAGTGCTGCTCTCAATACCGTGACGGCGAGTAGGCTGGTGTGCTTTCGCGAACCACGGCCAGCCAATATGTACAGCATGTCTTTGGTTTCAAAAAAACAGTCGTCAAAAAAGACTTGGAACGACGTACTGACACTATCCCCTGGCAGGTTTCTGCCGCTACTGTCTTCGATCACACACTGGGCATAGAGCACTACCGGCTGCTGTCCGGCTGCTTTGTTTTCCTTGCGCATGGGCTCACTGAGCATCACATCAAGCAACATCCAATTGCGCACGATGCAGTAAGGTTTGCAAGGAAAGGACTCCCGAGTAAGCCGGATGAGCTCCTCATCGTTCAGCCAAGAACCGTGCAACGGCTGGGCACTGCCATAAAACAAATCACCTAACAGGTCTGAATCCGACACCACCGGAGCGAGCTCACGCGTAGACATCCCGTCGCAAGGCAGATCAGGGGTAACTGTTTTGTTCAATTCATCAATACCTAAAGGACAACCGCATACGAAATAGCTCCATCCAGCCAGGCTTCGATTTGGATTTAAATTGATGATCCTGTGTCGAGCCCGCTGGAATAGAGCCTCCTACTCACATCTTGGCGATTAATTATGCTGGCTTTGATCCGCACATATCAACATCTAGATTTGAGTGGATCATCCTGATCGCGGCATATCCATCCGTTTTAACCAATCGGAAAGAAATGCCTGTGCGAAATGCTTTGGCTACCGTACTCAAGCTGCTGCGAAAAAAGCGCGGCCTCACGCAGCATGATTTCGCAACCACGATCGCGCAGTCGCACATAAGCCATATCGAGAACGCGAAGACCTCCCCTACCACCGATTTACTCGATGACCTGTGCGCTACTCTGAACATCCATCCCGTCGCCTTCATGGCACTTGTCCATGCTGCACAGTCGGGTAGTGCAGCTAGCGAGGTGCTGGAACAGGCCAAAGTGGATCTAGAGGCTATGTCTCTTCTGGATAAACACCTGAGTGCCGAACCTGATTTGTCACCGCACCCTCGAATCACGCAAGCTGCTGAGGTTTGGCGCTCCGTCCAGCAAATGAAGGCACAGGGTCATTCTCG
Source organism: Pseudomonas sp. MWU347 (assembly GCF_017947305.1). NCBI lineage: Bacteria > Pseudomonadati > Pseudomonadota > Gammaproteobacteria > Pseudomonadales > Pseudomonadaceae > Pseudomonas > Pseudomonas sp. MWU347. The sequence continues at coordinate 200,505 of NZ_JAFGZB010000006.1, read as the reverse complement.
GGCGGAAACAGCGAAGGTACTAGGTGTTGCGAAAACTACCGTTCAGCGCTATTGGAATCGTCAAATAGATAGCTGACATCAGCGTCGTTTTTATCGTTACACCGCCTTTTACGTACTCACTGCGCTCCCCATCACTAACGTGAGTCCGTATGACCCTTTCCTCACAGCGATCCTCAGGTAAAGGATTCGTCTTCAGGTCAGACTCATCAGCGCTGCTATGCTTTGGATTTTCTTGAATGGAATCGATCAACATGGCGAGCGAATACTCACTTTCTGACGTATTGGAAAGGATCTACAGCAATCAGCTGGCGTTAGAAGCCGCCATCATGGAGCTGACGTTGTGGGCAGAGAAGCAGAATGCCATGGAGGTGGGCGAAAATGTCCGAGGCGCCTTGGATGCCATTGGCGAAAACGCTGGCCATATCAAACAGGGATTGGCACGCCTGCAAACAAAAACAGGCACATCAGACTCTTGAAAGGCTCAACAACCTAATCCTTACTGCTCGAAACGCAACCTGGGACGTTTGATCCTGTCACCACCAGGTTTGTGGTGGCACAGATCAAGCACTAAGGATGTCAATGTGGTTGACATCCAGATAGCTCATAAGTAACCTAGATTTGTACGTGTCTGGTGACAACCCTCTTCGGAGGAAAGACCTCTTTAGCGGCAACCTAAAACCCGCCGCAAAGAATCAGATACCCCGAACGCTGTACCTAAAAAACCACCCTTTCGGGTGGTTTTTTTCTGTCCAGAATATTCCCTTAGAGACGGCACGTTAGCTGCTATCCCTATGCCCCCCTCAAATTCGCTTTGCTGCGAAGCGCTATTCACTCAACCGAATAATTCGATTACGCAAGTCTCAAAGCAGTGAGCGCGTTACATTATTTTTTAGCTTAATCACTGAGGCCTGTACCGCCAAAATATATAATATAAGAAAGTGCCAACCGAAAAGCCCTCAGAATCATGACCAAACTGAATCGGTGATCGAAAGGGGTAAAGAGCTAATTTGGGAAGAGGTAATGCCCTTTTTACCTGCGCCACGACCTCGTTCACGTTTTTAGCCACCCAAGGGATAAAGCCTCATACGGTTCTTCCCATTAACAATCGTAACCATCGCCTTCCCCCTCATGAATCGAAGCAAGTCTCGCCTTGCTACAGAAGGATTTACCTCCTTGCGGCGCTCACAGGCCCTGAATGATTCGAGGCCCGCCTCACTACAAACCCACATGAAATGCTCGTTTGTATAAGAGTCAAGGTAGCTACCGGATAGCTTCGGATCTACCAGCTCAAGCACAGCTACAATCCTCGCATGATACATACGCAAACGAGCAATACTTTGTTCTGGGCTTGTAGGTGCTGGGCTCACAACCTTAATTGCTGCTGCTCCCGGTCTAAGTATCCTCTCCTCCATAAGGTCAGGGAGTTTCCAAACCGGTTCCCAATGTGCAATTCGGTTGCGCAGGTCGTTAATCAATAACTTGCGAGCTTCAAACCAATCACGATTACTCCGATGAGCCCAGTTCCGATTGGAATTCGGCACAACATCTTTCAACACAGCTCCCCAGGGCGTGACGGACTCACTGAGGATATTTGTCCAAAATCCAAAGGTTTGTTTTGAAATCACATCATCGGGCTTGGTGCGGGTCTTCAGCGTATTTTTTATGCTTTTCTTTGAATGATCTGAGAGCTGCACATGTTTATACCACTCGAAGGAGTCTGCACTTACGCCTTGTACGGCTTGAGAATGATATCGGCTCAATTCTCGATGATAGGCATTACGTAAGGTCACCTCAAGCAAATGAATGGCCGGAAGAAACGAACGCGAGATCTCTCCATTCCATTGGTAGCAACCATAAAGATCATAGTCGTCAACGGTGTTGAAATACGTTTTGTAGTTACCCAGCCGAATCGTGGAAAGGGCATTCAGGGTTGGTGCGATATCAACTGGACGCAAGATCGCCATCCTCTAGCTTCGACGAAAGGCGCAATTTTCACGTTAGTGCTTACAAATATGCAAGCGCTTAGTTTCAATATTTCTCCGAACACCGCTTTCAAGCACTCTAGTGCATGTTTTCAATCTTTTTTTGCTCAACCAACGCCCTATGTACAGCCACCCACCTAATAGAATTACATGAGAGGACTTTAGAGGCGGTCAGGAGTGTTCTAGTGCCAGCGGTTACCTGTGCGCACGGCAAAACCTTCGACGCTTTGGCCAGCATGTTTTCTTCAAAAAAGGGCGGTAATAGGAGTTTTCAGATACCGCAAGATTGCGTCCATTCCCTCTTGGATTCCAACACCTCCTGCCCTCCTGGCAAAAGCCATATCAGGCACCATGGTCGAATGCGATCATGGATCCAATATAATGATAGCATTATGCCCGACTCGTTGAAGATGGACATTAAAGGGGAAGGACTGGACACGCTGCACCTCCCCCGAACGTTCCGCCTTACACAGGAAAATGTACCAGTACCAAAACGGCGAACGTAGCGAATACTGAGCATCAGAACCCCATTTCCCCTCTGATGCTTACACCTGGCCAACCTCGATCATTTGTAGAAAGCCAATGTCCACATCAGAATTTGATCCAGAAAACCCTCAGCTATCCAAACCGGATACGCCGCCGCCTGAACAGCAGACTGACGCTTCGTTAGCTCACCTCTCATCCGCCCAGATCGAAGAAATCTACCAGCGCTACCTGACAGGCGAAAAAACATGCGATCTCATTAAAGAGTTCAACATCGAAACAAACCTGAACTCTTTACTGAAGCTCCTGCCTCCTATCGAACGTCACGACTTGATCTGTCCTTACTGCACCTCGCCTGCCACTGAGCGACGGCGACCAAAAACAGGAGGTCGGCCCGCACCAGCATGTACTGGATGTGCGCATGTATACGAAACTCGTGGTGAGTGGTGCGGCTGTGATGGCTGCAGGCATGAGTACATCTCCACGCTGAACGGCGATGGCATCCAGCGTAGAGTCCCATACCCAGAACTGACCATCAGAGAAAAAGTCACTCTGCTATCCGCACTTGCGCTCACGAAATACTGGCAAACATCCTACTTCTCATTTTATCAACTGAGAGTTAAAGATCCGAAGTTTGCACCCACTTCGGATTATCATTTGCGCTGCCGGAGCGAACTATTCAATAAGAAAATAATTTTGGTTTCCGAAGAGTCGTCTCACGAACAACTAAAATACAGCAGAGAATTCGACAACTTGGATATTCTCTTATGGCGTCCGAACGTATCCATAAGTTCAGCAACAGGAGCGCCTCTGGACATTGACGAACTGCAGATGATCCTTTCCGATGACCTAGCCGAAACTGGGGTGGACGCCGCTCCTGCGCTTATTGAGCTCATGTACGACCTAGCCATTGAAGAGCTAATGGAGTACTTGGCTAATCAAGTCGAAATGTCGTCGGTGAAATTTAAGGCATGGCCTTCAACGCGAGAAATATTAAAATCGCTGCTGCCTTCTAAATCCTTGAGCAATATATTTTTGTTTATCTGGCAAGCGGTAAAAAGTGCCGATGAAGCCTTCCGAAATAAACGCACCAACGGGGCAACCCATGCAGGCAATTTGATTCCAGCAAATATAAGCAAAGCCGCGGAAGCCTTTGAAGCGCGCGACCCCAAAAAATCTTCTGTTGAGTTCAAGCGATTGAGCCATTTAAAGCTGAGCGAATTATCAAAAACCATTTATGAACTGATACTAAGAGACCACGACGGGGCGTTCAAAATCCCCCTACCACGATATATTGATGAGGTAATGAGGCCAACGTTAGAAGGTATTGTCTCGGCGAAAAAAGCCAAGACCTTCCTCGACTGAAAACAGAGCTGACACCTTCGAGTCGGTGGGTTTACATGTCTTTTTCACAGGGTTCCTGCTAGCTCACGCACTGTGGTCAGATTAGGATTTTAAGGCGATGAAAGCACCAGTTACGCCACTGACGACGTCGAAGGAAAGGAATCTGGCACAACCGGGATGGTTATGAAACACGACCCAAATATCACAAAAACTCTGGGCCAAATGCCAGAATATCCTTGGATAAGGGGGCAGTAAACCGGATCAGAAAAACATGGATACCCAGGTCGACAGCGAGCACTATTGAGAAACGGTCATTGGCTGGATGACTATTTGGTTGTTCAGAAAGCAAAACTACTGGAAAGGGATCTGTAATGGGTGAATGGTCAAAGAAGCTTGGTGAGCACGGTGAAGATATAGTGGAATCGCTGATGAACCTAATAGGTTGGAAAGCACCACTAAAGGGAATCGACCTAGACTGCATTAAACCGACGCCGCACAGTTTAACGGGCACTCCTAGAAAGGAGCATGGGGTCGATTTCATATTCTCATGCGTTTCCCCTCTTGAAGATGATGTGCTAAAGCACTTGCTCATTTCATCGAAATTTACTGGAACCCAATACCCCGCGTCTCCTGCCAGTACGTTCAAAGATCATTTCGTCAACCTCGCTACCGCCTTAGAGTGCTTTAAGCGCTCACCTCAGAAAAAGAAGATCAATTCCAGCTATCAGGGTGTGAGCTCAGAAAGCCTTGCAGGAGTTCTTTTTTGGCTAAGCGGCACAGACGCTCCAGATGCCGACCTTGTTCAAAAAATAGCCAACTCACGCGGACTTGACGACTATAGTTACGGAACAATCTATTTAGTAGATAACTATAGGGCCAGCTTTTTATTCGATAGCATCACTTATGTCAAAACTGCTTATAAACCTGAGAACACCAAATTCATCTACCCTTCCACCGGCAAGAATGTAAGTCCAATAACCAGGCTCACAACGGGAACTATTCTGCCTGCTGAGTACTTGAACAGCGGGCTCATCCCATTCTTTGCTATTCAGTCAGATAAGAAAATACTGATCATTTGCTGCCAAGACCCTTTCAGCGAAGAGGCGTTAAAGCGCCTAATGGGCTTCTCCCTCACAATTGCTTTAGACTACCCAGATAAGGTGGTCATTGCCTTTCCCGATTATAGTTACGTCAGACATCACGAAGCAGCAGACATGGCCAAACTCACGCTAGCAAATACTGAATTTGCAAGCATCGTCGAAGTGACTTCGTACCAGTCGGACTTCAGAGGGTCAGCACAATGACAACTCATAATTTGGATTCTATCTTGCCTCAGGGAGAGGCTCTGCGCACATATCTTATTCAGCCATACATCGCAAAAGGCGATCTGAAAAATGTGTTGAGAAACAGAGGGGTTTTCCTTTCCGAGCAGGATAAAGAACAAAGTATCCCAGCACTCACGCTGTCGCTTATAAAGCCAAGTGAGTTTTCAGAGTTACAGCAGGCGTATTCGACGAAGGAAGACAACCCGAAGATCACCACGCAAACAATCAAATGGCAAGGTCAATCCTCGCTGATAGAAAGTATTCCTGATGAGATAAACGTCAATAAAATTCTCGACTTAGATTTTGAGAACTTTAAAGTCTTGGGCGCTCCAGACTTTTATCCCGTGGACGGAAATCCCGACATCATACGGATGGATTTCACCATTGAGCGCCTTGATCGTTCCAAAAGCTGGGCAGAAGCACGAAAGAACTTCAAGTCTTCCATCGAAATCAAAAAAAATATAGCCCAGGATGAATTGATCATCATCAGCACTCACACGGCGCCGGAAACGAAACTAACGAACAAAACCATTTCAAAACATTTGATCAATCACTTCAAGACAAACAAGCAGATAGATAACGACGAGAAAATAAAGTTAATCCGATTCAAGGACTTCACAAACGAAAATCGATTCGGCTACCTTCTTGGTTTGACCCAGTACAGCCGCATGCCAACAGTATCATTCATAGAAATTGTGGATATTGGGTTGGCACCTGACATCGAGAGGACACTCCCCAACGATCTAGATTGGATGAAAGATCGAATCAGAAGCTTAGACCTCAAAGGTATCAGCCTTGAAGAGTCAGAGTTCCTCTCAAACCCTGCATATCGACCATCCCTGTACCTCCATAGGCTCGATGCGAAATTCCGCTTTAGTACATCAGGGCTTGATGGGGAATGTGTGATCTCACTCGGATTCCCAGAGTTCTCTGCCGGACAAAACAAAGACAGTGAAATTGAGCTTCGAATCAAAACCATCACCTTTGAAAATATTCAAAGGGGCATGGATAAAAATGAGGCAAAGGAGAAAATCCTGAAAGAGCTTGAGCATGAAAAAATTGAGACTTTCAAAACGCTGTCTATCCAACCCAATCAGCAATAGCTGATTGGAACAGTTACCTGTGGTATAGGAACCCCCGATACCACAGGTTTAACCATGCCAGTCCATTTTCTGCATACCTATCAACAGAGCACTCGACCTGCCACATACCGCACAACGGCGAGTCTCGATAGCCAGCCTGTAACTTGCTCATCATCCACTGACTATCGCCCAGCACTGCCATTTGCCCTTTCCCTGGAGACTGAATGAAGGAACGAACACTCGACTGGCGTAATCGGCGCAGCTGGCTTGGATCGATTCGCTTCTACGCCAGCGATCTGTTGACAGAGCGAACCCGCCAACAGCTCAGACGAAAGCGCCCCATTGCTGGCCCGACGTGATGGACTGGCTGCCGAATCATGAGGATCTGGTACCAGAGTTTGGTGAGCGATTCTCGCAGTACTACAGCCACGTAAAAGCCTTCCATGGGTGTCGTCCTGAAAGCCTCAGCACTTACTATGCTCATGGCTTGCTGGGACAGGATGGTGAGCGCATAAAAAGCGCATTCAGGAAAATTTTCGCGGACGTCGACGCTTCCGATCTCAACCGAGCAATCGAAAGAATGGAGCGCCGAGATGGCTCTGAACGAGGGCGGATTTGGTTTACAGCAGACGATCGTCGAATGATGGAAGAGTTTGGCCATTACGCCATCCACGGCAGCGAATACTTGCTCGCTCTCGCGGCTAACCTAACGGTAGCCAACTCGAGTGAAGACTTCCGGTTACGCCTGCGGAAGGTAGGCGTTCCTACCGTTCTTGAGGTGAACATCCCTATGGCGCATGTTCCGCACTTCAACAGAATGGAAGTAGCGCGAATGATCCTGTCAGAGTGGGGGCAATTGGTAACAAGACAGCCCTTAGGTATGGGGTCAGCACCGTGCTATGTCGTCCATGATGACATCCCCCCCGAATGCATCAAGGCCCACTATCACCCTCAGCGGATTCGCGACTTTCACGGCTTCTCAAGTATGTACATCAACCACACCATCGAATGTGAAATGTGCTCGTAGGTTCTTGAGCCTGTCTGCGCCTAAGACTCCCTGAGGATTCTGGAAGCCTAGGCGCAATCTCATTTTTACACTCAGAGATGTTTCAGGATCTTGGTGAGCGCATCCAGCGTCCCAGGCTTGAACACGATCTTTCCTTGCTCATCGATCACCGTCCCTCTGTTGCCGACTTTGAGGCGCCAGGTGTTGAGAAACTCGTCAGACATCAAATGCTCGATCGCACGACGCTCCACCGGACTGAGTTTGTACTCTGTCCCGCTAGCGCTCCGATCATCAATCCGTATCTCCATTCCCGGAGGAATCAACTCCCGGTTGAGGCGTTCCGCCTCCGCCAATTTAGAGAGCGTGATATTGGCCATAAGCCGAAGTTTCGGATCTTCAATTTCATCGACCCATGAGTCAGCAGCCTTTGATTTCGGCACACGTTTACGCGCTCCCTGGCTACCCTCGAAGCACTTGATCAGCGTCCGATAGTTCTCACCCGTCTTGTTTCGGATGCTTTGCACCTTAGGGACGCCTCTCCCTGCCCCCAAGCGCGCAATGGTGGCGAACGAGAAGTCGGCGACTCCCCGTTCAACCTGCTCTTGGCAAACAGCAAATATGGCATCAAGCGTTGCCTGTTGCCTCGGCGCTTTTTCCTTCAGGTGGGCCAAGATCTCCTCTGGCGTCATACCATCACCTCCCGCACATCCAGCAATTGCGGCGTCTTCACGGTAAGCACTTCAATGAAGTCTGCCTGCGAGATTCTTTCATCATCACTCAAATCCTCCAGCAGAACCTGCCCCGTAACAACTTGATCGACACGATCCCAGCTTTTCAAACGCTGCAGCAAAAATTTCGTAACCTGGTTCCCTACGGCTAACTGTTCCTTTTCAGTCATGCTGCACAGTGACGGCCGAATTCGGTTGAGAAGCGCCATGTTGTCAAACATCTGAGAACGACGAGGCGTCGCAAAATCAGCTGAAGCCGACTGAAAAATACTCGCGTTGACACACACTTCGTTCAACTGCTGAAACAACGATGTTTGCTCGATTTCAACCATGATTTCATTTTGGTCATGCACAACAAGTCGCACCTGATCATCGTTGTCGCTAGCCTGCTCGGAAATCAGCGCTTTGCAGTCGTTGATCTGCTTGGTTAGCGACTGCATGTCACACAGGAACATGTCCATCTTCTTAGCAACCTGCTCCTTCTCGGACTCCAGCTTGTTCTTCTCAAGCTCGATGCGATCACGACTGCTGCTACTGTCGAAGGTGCTGCCCATCTGCTCCATGTCGTAATCAAGGTCATCCAACGCTGCAATCTTCGAATCACAATCACTGATCTCTTTCTCGAAATCGAGATACTGCTCTGACAGAAAAGTAAGACGAAGGGAGATTTCATTCCACAGTGAGAGCAGCCCGCCAAGAAACATCGGCCCAGTGACGAAGTGCCGGCAGCGAGTGCAATTCTGCATACCCAAGTAGCCCGCAGGTACCGGACTCCAGACCTGTGTTGCACCGATTGGAGAGCCCCCATCCTCGCAGCGTGATGCTCCGTATGGACACAACCCGTAATCACGCACCAACGTGCTACCGACATTCCCTGCCCTCAATGCCTGCAGCGCTTGCTCACTGTTGGCCACCAGCGTGTGTGCCAGCTCGTCCACCCTGTTTTGCTCAAGCATGTCTTGCGTCGTATAGACCTGTTCCCGAAGCGCCAGCTTCTGCCCCTCATCCATTCGCCGCCGCAACACTGCTGCACCGACCTTGACGTAATAAATACTCATGATCACCGAAGCATGGCCGGCGAGCTTCATGATGATTTCAATAGGAAGGCCAAACTCCATAACGTAAGCAGTGATCAGGCTTACACGCATGCTATGCGGGGTGTACTTGGAGTCGTAACGGGATAACGTGCTGTGGCTGCCCCCGAGCGCGAAAGTCGCCAAAGCCATCTTTTTAGGCTGGGTAAAATACAGCGCCGCCGCCAAGCGTTCAGCAAGGCGCGCCGAGTAAGCTGGCGGCTCCTCCTCTCTAAATGACCTGAACAGGAAGCAGTTTTTACCCTTCCTTTTGAGCTGCGTCTCATTGAGTTTAGTTCGCTTGCACTCCAACCATGGCATGGGGCGCTGGATGGGATTGTATTTCTCCTGCCATTTTCGAAGCCTGATCATCCAATAGACAAGCTCCTCCGGGATCCAGGGAACGTCATACCCCTTCCCCATGAAGCCAGTCTTGTTGGAAGTAAAATGCATCCCCCAACCACCATCGTCACAAAGTTTGATGAAACCCTGTTGGTTTTTGCGCTGAGCCAATGGGTTCTTGTTCTTGACCCAAACGACTTTGTCGTCCTGGAGATCAGCGATGTATTCATCGGCCTCACCGGAGTCGTTGTAGGCGATCTGACGACCACGCGCCGGAATGGAAACCAGCGCATAGGTGTGCATCCAATAGCCGGGGTACCACAAAAGAAATTTGTCGCCTTGCGTCTTGAACACACAATCCGGGTCGGATCGATCAATTAGGCTTTCATCAACCTCAAAGTAGTCAGCATCGAACTGATGGAGCGACGCCAGATCAGAAAAAGTCTTGGCATCGTTGGGCGCCATCCACTTCTTCATCGCGTCAACGTACTGAAACGCAAGTGCAGGCTTCGTCGACTCACTAGGGGCCGGCGTTCCGTCCCCTTTGTACTCCAGTGTTGCAAGTGGGTTGCTCGCACCATCTACCCTGACCAGTTCACCGGTATCCTCATCCTCGATGGTGAGCTCCCGCTTCAAAATGTCATTCAAGTAGGCGTTGACGACCAACAAGATAGCCCGACCGATTTGCCTGCTGGCCTGGTTCTCGATCAACTCCCGAAACGGCTTGATGTCGGTAGTTTTTCTTGTCAGAAACTCACGAGGAGTCCTGCCCAGGTCATAAGGCTCGATGAAGTGCCGGATAAACCGGCATAGGTTCGTCTCCTTTCCTGGCCCACCTCTCTGGGTTCTTAAAAAATGCTGGATGCTCGGGATCCATCCAACGCCACACCCTTGGACAAAATCTAATGTGTAAGGCTCCGGCTTGTCCAAAAAGACGTGCCAATTTTTCCATTGCGGATAGACCTCTTCAGGACTGCTAGGCATCCTCGGGTCTTTGAGCTTCGCCAGAAGTTCCCGATAATCCTTGATAATCGTACAACCGTGCGAAATTACAAGCTCCTGAAGTTCCTCGTAAGTGTAGTGGCGCGGAATGTTGCACAGGTCGTACCAGTCAATCCACTCATCAGCAAACATCCTGTCGGGATGGGCAGGTAACTGCGGATATTTCTTTCGAGCATTCTTGTACCCAACGCTGCTCTTTAATCCAATAATCTTCACTGCACATCGAACATCAGCCAAGCAGTAGTAATTATCCGGCAGCAGGAATGTAGTCCACCCCGGAAAGTCCTTGTATCTTGTGCCAGGATATTTAGGCAACCGTTCATCAACCGAGCAACCTTCCTGGTATTCCGTACTGGTGGTGAATCGATGGGGTGCAGCGACGTCCTTGGCCTCTTGCCAGCTTTCACAGCGTTTCAGATAAGGACTAACCCCAAACGCTTCAGGCCAACTTACCCAGTCTTTCTTATAAACCGAGTGAGGATGACCTGGTAGCTTCGGATCTTCCTTGTAACGAGTCTTGTATTCAACTTGCCCTGTAATTCCCAGGAGACGCACCGCCTCTACAAACTCTTCGTAAGTATCGTACTTTCCCTTGCCCGTTTTTGGAGTGTTATCGACCTTCAGGAAAAACGCCCACCCCTTCCACTCATCAGAGTAATACGATGGAGGATCGCCAGGCAGCAGTGGATCCTGAAAATAACGGGCCTTGTAGTCGGTTTTACTTTTGAATTCTAATTTTTGGCAGGCTTGTGATGCCTCTGCCATAGTGGCATACCGATCTGGCTTCGCTTGCCCACTGTACTCAGCAAATCCAAGGTAGGCTTCTCCGTAATTAGAATGCGGGCTTCCAGGAAGCTTAGGATCTTCTTTGCAGCGCGTCTTGTATTCAGGCCATGTTTTAATACCCAATCGAATGACGGCGTCGCGTGCCTCCTCAAAAGTCTTGTAATACTTACTACTGCTACCAACGTAAGCATCCCACCCCACATATTCCTCGCCATAGATCTTGGCAGGATTGCTGGGCAACCCTGGATACTCCTTATACCTTGCCAAATAGTCCTTATAAGACAACAATTTCATTTTTGAAGCAATTTCTGAAGCCTCAGCATAACTCAGAAACTTTTGAATTTTCTTCGACACAACACCACCCCATCAGCCTATGTTTTTCTAATTTTTATTATTATTATTTTACGATCTTCATGCATCAGACCTTTGAACGGCCATTTGCTATTTTTTCAGCATGCTCGAGACTTGCCCGTAGCTCCTCATCAGTTTGCTCCATATAAACCAAACATGAATCAGGATTTTTATGGTGCATCGCCTTTTGAATTTCCATCTGACTTAAACCGTAGGAACGCAATCGAAACCCGTAAGCATGCCTGTGACCATGCTCAGTAGTCCCCAAATATTTTTCGTGTTCCAAACCAATACGGCTTACCGCATTCTTGTGCTGTCTAGAAAAGTTTTTCAGAGTTTCAGGCTCACCTTTGTTATTTGTAAATGCATAAGGATGATCAGCATGCCTCGGTGCATTGACTCTCTGCTTTTCAAGGTAAAGCTCAAATGTAAGTAAAAATTCTTTCGCCATTGATACAGGTGAAAACTGCACCTGAAAGTAATTTTCCGAATTCGCCAATAGCGGTGCTTTCCAGCCGGCATGCAGCGCTTCGGATCTCGGATAATCAGTTCTGGGCTTCAAGCGATACCGACGAGCCAAGTACTCACGACGGGTACTATATTTTTCGTCAGGTGATGCACCGAATGAAGGATGATAAATCCTGACTACCGCTTCTCCCCGCTTTCTATCTACGATGATGTCGGACAGATAAAGCTGGAACGCCTCACTTTTCCTAACACCCCCGTAATGCATCAGCAACGTAAGAGCACGCCCCTTGTAGTCAATAAAGTCGTGCTTGGCGGCCGTCGGGTCTTCGCAACGACGTACCCAGCCATTCACCATCAGGTTATGAATTTCGTTCTCAGGAAACCTCTTCGTGATGCGGCCACTGGTTTTGGGTGTCCGGCCCGTACGCACACTCCGAACCTGCTCATTCATACTCCTGGCTTCGTCTGGATCACTCAGGTGCGATAGGAATACATGCGCTTCCTTGTTGTAGTAAGCGCACCAGTTCATCCGCTCCTCCGCACCAGAAGCCTTGCGAAATGGGTTCGCGCGCTTCGTGTGGTACTCAGGGCGATCAGCGAGCCAGTCGGTGTACTTGTTCAGGTGGAACATCAACGTGCGAAAGTCGTCAGGCTTTCTGGGCATCCAGTACAGGCCACTCGGGTCTTCCAGGGTCTCGGTGTTGATCGTCCCGAATTCAACAGATTGAGCAAAGGCCTCCAGCAAAGCCCTCGTATCCTCAAACCGACCCTGGTTTGCATTGATGTACTGAATCAGCAACTTCGTCGCGAACACGCTCCTTTCGCGCCAAGACTCGCTCTTGGTCAGCTCACTAGCCAGGTAACGAAGGTGCGAGATGAGGATCCCACCCTCGGTCAGCAGACCAGGTAGCTGGACTTCACGCCCCGTATCGTCGTTCCGGTAACGAACCTTCACCTTGGTCGCGTAAGACACTCTCCCACCCCCTCATCACGTCTGCCTGACTTCAATGCCCGACCTAGTATCTAGTACTGATTATGCGGATCTAACACAACCATAGCTGATGAGAATGACTGAGGTCTACCCCTTGAACGTGGGGAAGACGGGGGAGATAGTATGTTTTTTGCAGGGGTGCTAATACACCTACGGCAAGAAAATGCTGCGCGAGATCGACAGCCGCGTGCGATTTCTCACCAAGCGTCTCGAAGCACTGAAGGTCGTCAGCGAAAAACCCAGCGATCCGAACAAGGTCTACTTCGGCGCCTGGGTCACCATCGAGGACGAAGACGGCAAGCAGTCGCGCTACCGCATCGTCGGTCCGGATGAACTGGATCTGAAACTGGGCCTGATCAGCATCGACTCACCACTGGCCCGCGCCTTGATCGGCAAGGCGCTGGACGCCGAAGTCCGGGTACAGACGCCAACCGGTGAGCAGTTTGTCTATATCGTGGCGATCGAATATCCCTGAGCGTTTCAGCGGCGGGTGATCAAACCCTGCCGCGCAACGCGGGTCAGTTGCTTGATCATTTCCGGCGCGTCTTCAGCGCTCGGTGCCTGAATCACTGCCAGATCAAAACTGTCACTGGCGAACCGCGCCAGCGACTCGCCGTCTTCAACAAACTGGATCAGGAACGCGGCAGGACCGCCGCTGCGACGTGGCCAGCCATCGAGATAACGCAACAGCGTCGGCTGATGTTTGCCGCCAAGCAGGATTTTCGGGTTGCGCTGGGTGATATGTGCCGTGATCGGCGCGGGACGTGCTGGAGGGCGTAGTGCATTCATCGTGTCGTGTCTCTGCCTCAAAAGTCTGCATGGCAGGTGAGAGGCAACACCGAACCAGCGCTTTAGCGGTATTTCGAAGCCCTGTTCCGGCTTCTGACGGCAACTGTCTGAGTCACCTGGCGCCCCGCAAGTAGCTGTTTAAATCGGCGCATGAGCAACATCCTAGATAACGTGACCGATGAGTGTCAAGAATCGGCCGCAACAAAAAAGGCCCGCACAATGCGGGCCTTTTGCTTGATCCAGAGCGCTCAACCGGCGATGGCGCGGTCCACCGACAGCTTGCCGGCGCCTTCGATCATCACCGCGAGGCTGCCACCGAGCAGCGCCAGGGCGAACTCGTAACCGTTGTTGGCCATGAACAGACCGTTGCTGATGTGTACGGTGAAGATCGCCACCAGCGACAGGAAGGTCAGACCCAGCGCCGCCGGGCGCACCAGCAGGCCGATGATCAGCGCCAGACCTGCGAAGAACTCGGTACCGCCGGCCAGCGTGGCCATCAGGTAACCCGGGTGCAGACCGATGCTGTCCATGTATTGCGCGGTGCCCGCCAGACCGTAACCACCGAACAGACCAAACAGTTTTTGCGAGCCGTGGGCGGCGAAGATCACGCCGACCGCGATACGCAGAATGGTCAGGCCGTAACCGGCGCGAGTGAACAGAACCTTGTTGATCAGAGAGCTCATGGGGCATTCCTTGTTTTGCGAGAAGTGTGTTGGGATTGGCCGCTATATTAATCAGTTAAATTCATGTTAAAAGCGCAAATATTCCGCCATAACAATCAAATAATTAGATCATTTCCGTGAAGCGACTTTCTGTCCCCGGGGCTCCAGTGACTCCCGCTCCCGGTCGAACGCCAGGTAATACTTGTTCACGCTATTAACATAGCTGACGGGGCCCATGCCCACCTGCTCCATTGCGATGCGCTCAACCTGAAAGAACCACTGGTTCGGATTCAGCCCGCGCCGCCGTGCCTCGGCGCGCATGCCTTGCACCCGCTCCGGGCCGATGTTGTAGGCCGCCAGGGTGAACGCCATGCGCTCGCGCTCATTGAGTTTCGGACTGTTGAAAAACTTGCGGCGAATCATCGCCAGGTACTTGGCCCCGGCCTGCACATTCGCATCAAGATTCTGGATGTTGTTCACCCCGACCCGCTGCGCGGCAGACGGGGTGATCTGCATCAGCCCGGTCGGGCCACTGCCGCTGCGGCCGCTGGGTTGCAGAGCTGACTCCTTGAAGGCCAGCGCCGCCAGATTCAGCCAGTCCATGCTTTGCGCGTCGGCGTGTTTTTGCAGGGTCGGGCGCAGTTTCTCCAGACGCTGGCGGTCAGCCTTGGCCAACGGATAATGCACTTGATAGAGCCGTCGATAAATCCGCAGAAACTCTGCATCCTCGTTCGCCGGCTTCCTGTAGCCGACCAGGAAGCGATCGATGCTCGCCCGCAGCATCGAGGCATCACGGCGCACGAACCAGTATTCCTCACCCGGCTCGCTGATCATCAATTGTCGGTCGAAACGCAGCTTGGGCAGGATCTTGCCCCAACGCTCGGCGATCGGTTGCTCGACGACGGTCAGGTGGAAAATCCCGCCCTGCACCATCTCCAGCACGTCCTCGACCGCCAGCGTCGGATCGACCCATTCGATCTTGATCGGCGCCAGTTTGTGCAACGCCAGTTTCTGATTGAGCTGGCTGACCGCCTCCCCCGCCGCGCTGCCGGTGGGCAAGGCCAGGGTTTTGCCGGAAAGCTGCTCGACCTTGGTGTAACGGCGCTCGCCTTTGATGCCGACCAGCACCAGCGGCACGTTGCTGGCGATCGGCTCACTGCTGGCCACCGCGTGGCCGGGTTGCAGATCGAGCAGCTCACCGGGCGCGACCAGATCTCCTTCACCACGCTGCAACGCGCCAAGCAGTTGATCCTTGGCTTTGGGAATGATCTTGAGGGTGACCTCCTGACCATCGCGGGCGTGGCCATTGAGGTATTGCTCGAAGGCGCGCAGGCGATGGTATTCGACGCCGATGGCCTGACCCTGGACTTCACCGGAACTGTTGCGACTCTGATTGACCAGCACTCGCAACACTCGACTGCTGCGGATCTCCGACAGGTCACGAACCTTGGCGGCCGGCACGGCTTGCTGTGGCCCGGGCAAGCGCGCAACCGCCGTTATCGGCAGCAGCAGTGACGCGCACAACAGGAGCAAAACCGAGGGACGATGCATCCACTCTCCGGAAAGAATACGGGGTGATTTCACCGCTGAACGGTCGAAATCACCGACGAAAACAGAGCGCCTGGAGCGCTGGCAAAGTGCGAGAGACTGGCACAGTGATGGCTTTTCTGCCAACCCGGGCTACGTCACGGCATCAAAAGACAGCTATAACTCGTTGTAGTTCTTGGCTTTTCTTATAAATCTACAGCTCTGGTATGCTTTCCGGCCTTCGGCCCGAGGTAGAACCATGCAACTCATCGATATCGGCGTCAACCTGACCAACCCCAGTTTCGCCGAAAAACATCAGGCCGTGCTCGACCGCGCCTACGCTGCCGGGGTCTGCCAACTGGTGCTGACCGGCACCAGCGTCGAGAGTAGCGAACAGGCGCTGGAGCTCTGCCGGCAACTGGATCAAAGCGGCCAGCGGCTGTTTGCAACCGCTGGCATTCACCCGCATTCGGCCAGTGACTGGAACGCTGACAGCGCGCGTCGTTTGCGCAGTCTGCTGCAAGAGCAAAACGTGGTCGCCGTGGGCGAATGCGGGCTGGATTTCAACCGTGATTTCTCGCCGCGCCCGCAACAGGAAAAAGTCCTCGAAGAACATCTGGCGCTGGCAGTAGAACTGCAATTGCCGGTGTTCCTGCATGAGCGGGATGCCAGTCAGCGTCTGCTGGAAATCCTCAGGGACTTCCGCGACCAACTGCCCGCCGCCGTGGTGCACTGCTTTACCGGCGAGCAAAAAGCCCTGTTCAGTTACCTCGATCTGGACCTGCACATCGGCATCACCGGCTGGATCTGCGACGAGCGCCGTGGCACGCATCTGCACCCGCTGGTCAAGGAGATCAAGCGCGGACGACTGATGCTCGAAAGCGACGCGCCGTACCTGCTACCGCGCACCTTGCGCCCAAAGCCGAAGAACGGCCGTAATGAGCCAGCGTATCTGACCGAGGTGCTGCGCGAAGTGGCGCTGCATCGGGGCGAGACCGAGGAAGATCTGGCTGCGCACACAACGGCGTGTGCCCGCGCGTTCTTCAACCTCCCCGCCCTGCCCTGACACGCCAGAATCCCCCTGTGGGAGCGGGCTTGCTCGCGAAGGCGGTGTGTCAGTCATTGTTAATTAACTGAACCACCGCATTCGCGAGCAAGCCCGCTCCCACAAAGGGGCTCAGCGTAGAACCTGTTGACCTGTATCAAGATCTTCAGATCTGCATAGCGGCACAATGCTGGCACCTTGCCAAAACTGTTTCCGCTATCAGAGAAGACCTCCATGGGTGCCTGGCTTAGCAATATCTCGCTGAAATACAAATTCTGGGCGGTCAATGCGGTCGCTTTCGTCACCACCCTGCTGCTGGTGCTCTACGCCGTGCAACTTGAGCAGCAGGCCCGCAGTCACGCGTCGAAAACCTCCGCGCAAGCCCAGACACAATTGCTCAAGGCCTGGCCGACCGGGCAGGCCTTGCCCAAGACTGATCAGGTGCTGACCTTCAAACGCGGTGAAGCGCCGCGCATCAACGATCAACCCGTGCTGGAGATCAGCGATAGCAACGGCTGGAACGAGATCAATCATCTGCCGCTGTTCGGCAGCAACCCGCTGCTGGGCGCCGAAGTGTTCAGTCGTGGCGACGGCCAGCAAGTCGCGGTCATCGCCTATGGCCCAAGTCTGGCGCAAGTGTTCAGTGATCGTTTTGCCAACTACGCCGTGGCGGTGTTTATCCTGATGCTGGCCATGCTCGGCGCTTCGCAACTGCTGATCCGCTTCCTGCTCAGTCAGCTCAACACCTTGAAAGACGTGATGCTGCATGTCGAGAAGAGCGGTGATCTCTCGGCCCGCGTGCCGCTGGCCTGCAAGGACGAAGTAGGGCAAATGGCCAATGCGTTCAACGCGATGCAGGCCGGTTATCAGCGCGTGGTCACCACGGTCGCCAACACCGCGCGGCAACTCGACGTCGGCGCTGCGCGTCTGGCAGCGAGCATGAACGAAGTGCGCCACGGCATGCTCGGTCAACAGAGCGAGACCGATCAGGCCGCCACCGCAATTAATGAAATGACCGCCACGGTTTATCACATCGCTCAACACGCCGGCGCCACCCGCGATCTGTCGCAGACCGCCGATGGTCTCGCGGGCAGCGGCCAGCAAGTGGTCAGCCGCGTGCAACAGTCGATTGCCGGACTCTCCAGCGGCGTGCAGCAGACCGCCGAGATGATTCAGCGCCTGGCCGAAGACAGCCAGAAGATCAACGGCGTAGTCAGTGTGATTCACAGCATCGCCGAGCAAACCAATCTGCTGGCCCTCAACGCCGCCATCGAAGCGGCGCGTGCCGGCGAGATGGGCCGCGGTTTTGCGGTGGTCGCTGATGAGGTGCGCAACCTGGCGAAACGTGTGCAGACCTCCACCGATGAAATCACCACCATGGTCTCGGCGCTGCAGGCCGGCACCCGCGATGCGGTGGACTTCATGCAGGAGAGTTCGTACAAGGCCGACGACTGCGTGCAGCAGGCGCAGGAGGCTGGCGAGGCGCTGGCGGAAATCACTGGCGCGGTGGCGCAGATGCGCGAGAGCAACACGCAGATTGCGGTGGCGGCGGAGCAGCAGAGTCAGGTCGCGGAAGAGATGAATCGGGCGGTGGTGAGCATTCGTGATGTGACCGAAAACACCGTGCAACAGACCGTGGATTCGGCGACTACCAGTAATGAGTTGGCGACGCTGGCCGGGGAGCTCAACAAGGCCATTGGTCAGTTGAAACTCTGACGACGCCTTCGCGAGCAAGCTCGCTCCCACAGGGGATCCGTGGCGTACACCAATCCACTGTGGGAGCGGGCTTGCTCGCGAAGGCGTCAGCCGAATCAACATCGAGTCCGGCGATGACGCCTATCACCACCATAGCCAACCTTGATTCGCCGCCCCACCCGCCCCGGCCTATTCTTCAACCATGTGTTCAACATGGATCGAGGAGTAGTCAACATGGGCAAACGTCACCCCAATCTTCCCGCGTGGCAATGGCGCGCGTACCCGAACAATCACCAGCACCCGACCAATCTGGTGTTGCACCTGATTGCCGTGCCGCTGTTTATCGTTGCATTTCTGTTGATCGTGTCCGGCGTGTTCAGCTTGAGTCTGGCCAGTATCGCCATCGGTGTGATCGGGATTGTCGCGGCGCTGGGTTTGCAGCGCCACGGCCACAGCCTGGAGGCGAAAGCCTCCGAGCCGTTCAGCGATCGCAGAGATGCCGTGTCACGCTTGCTGGTCGAGCAGTTTCTGACCTTTCCGCGGTTCTTCCTCAGTGGCGGCTGGTGGCGCGCCTGGCGTGAGCGCCACCGTCGGCATTGATTCAGGCAAAAATCGTTACGGTCTGACGACTCATGGCGATCAACTCCCCGTCCGCACTCCACAGCTTGGCGGCGACATGGCCGTAACCGTCGGCGGCGTATTCGATGTCTGCCAGATATTTGCACCAGTTCAGGGTGCTCAAGTCGCGTAGCGGCTGCACGAATTCAATGGTCCAGGTCAGCGTACTGCCCGGTGCCGGCTTCTTCAGATACGGCAACAATGCCGGTGGCCATGCATCCACCAGTGCCAACAGATGCGCCTCATTGACCGGCTCTTCCTTCACATCGCCACGCAAACGCACCCAGCCGCCCATCTGCCGCGAAGTGTTGCCGGTGAAAGGCATGCCGCCGACACTCCAGCGCATCGCCAGATGGCGCATGAACTCCGGGGTCACGCCCTTGATGTACGGCAACTCCTGGCATTCTTCCCAGTGTTTCATTTCAGCTGCCGGATAGGCCTCGACTGCGACTTCCGAAGGTCGCGAAGCACCAAAGCTGCCCTGCACGATCGTCACTACCTGACCGTTCTGCACAGCCCGGCCCAGCACTTGGCTGACCGCTTTGCCTTCGCGCAACACATCGACTTCGAAACGTACCGGGACGTCCGGCTCCACCGGGCCGACAAAGGTGATCGCCAACGAACGCACCGGGCGCTCCGCCGGCACATTCGCGCGCATGGTCTCGTATTGCAACGCCGCCACCAGGCCACCAAAACTGGCCCGACCCTGACCCCACTCGGCAGGAATGGTCACTTCTGGCTGGCGACGAACCGCATCGAGCAGATCGGAAAAACGCATGACAACCTCGGCAAGCGAAAAAAGGAATGCAGCGATCTTAACCAGCATGGCAGAGCGCCGCAGCGTCTATTCCGGTCAAATGGACTGACAGAAAGGCCTTAAGGTCAGGAAGATATTCGAATGTGGGAACGGGCTTGCTCGCGAAAGCGCTGTATCAGTAGACACATCTGTGACTGACACACCGCTTTCGCGAGCAAGCCCGCTCCCACAGGGGATCTGAGTGGATTCAGGATTTGAAGCAGCTTGAACTGAGTTTTTCCAGCACCCGATCGGCCTTGGCTTCAGCCTTGATCAGGCCCGCCTGCCAGGTCGCGACGCAGGCTTGCAGATCGCTTTCCAGTTCGGCCCGCGCCAGCCACTGCCAGCAATCGTGCCAGTCACCCAGCGCGCCCTGCGCCGACTTCAGCCGCTCCAGCGCCGGCTCAGGCAGGCGATCCAGTTCCGGATAGGCTTCGATGCCATACCGCACGCGCTTGATCAGCAAGCGCAGACGATGGCGGTCGTGGGCCGGATCGTGCAGCGCCTCGTCGAGTTTCTTCCATTGTTTGTGCAGGCGTTTTTCGATGCGTTTGCCCAGGCCCTTGAGCAGGCCCTGACGCTCGGAGGCACGCAGGAAACGCGGGAACGCATCGAGGATGATCAGCAGCGAAGCCACTTCGGCGCTCGCTGCCAATGCTGGATAGGCTTCGTCCATTTGCGCCATGCGCCGCTGCGCCGCTTGCGGCTGATCATGCTTGAGCAGGTACGCCGCCAGTACCTCGCGATCGCGCCACGGGGTGGTCAACTGACCGACCGCCGAGGCGGCACCTTCCAGTTGCTCGACTCCGGGCAAACCACGCAAGGGTCGCAACAGGCTGCGCAAGCGCCGCACCGTGGTGCGCAAATCATGTAGCGCCTCGGGGTCGGTACGCGCAGTCACGCGCGCCTGACAGGCCAGCAAACGCACTTCCAGACTCAGGACATGAGCCACCAACCGGTCAACCAACGCAGACATCACTTGCTCCTGATTCACATGGCTTGAAGGATGAGTCTGCCGTGGTCGGCCAGCCGCATCCTTGCGTCAAGTCAGCAGCTTAGCGTCCGGCGCGGGATTCGCGAATATAGAAACGGGCTTTCTCGGCCTTGTTGCTGCAGCCTTCAAAGCCTTCGAATTGCTGCTGAGTCTTGGCCGCCGTCAGCAGCGACAGCGCCTTGGAGTAGCTGACCGTGCCGGCGAAACCTTCGGCCTTGGCCAGGTCCAGCTCATGCCACGCCGCATCGAGCTGACTGCCACAGCTGTCACGATAAGCAGTCTTGCCTGCGCAACCGGCCAATGCCAGCGCGATCAACGGCACACAGATCCAGGCTTTCATCACTCACACCTCAAAATAGGTCAACAGTCGTGCAGGTAAGACGTTGCGGCGCGGGAAAAGTGCCTTGGCGCCCCATGAATCTGCGGTGACCAGAGCATAGCGCCGAGCGGTCACGGAGTATCGAAAAAACGACGCCCCTGCCGTCTCCAGCGACCCTGCCGATTGTCGCCCGCCCCCCGAAGGGTGCATTGTGGAGCCTTGTCGGGAGGAAGTTTGATGAAAAAGCGTGTCGCACTGGTGCTGGGCTCCGGAGGCGCCCGGGGCTATGCCCATATCGGGGTCATTGAGGAAATCGAAAGACGCGGTTACGACATTGCCTGCATTGCCGGTTGTTCGATGGGCGCGGTGGTCGGCGGGATCTATGCCGCAGGCAAACTCGACGAGTACCGCACCTGGATCGAAACCCTCGATTATCTGG
Source organism: Pseudomonas sp. MWU347 (assembly GCF_017947305.1). Classification (NCBI taxonomy): domain Bacteria; kingdom Pseudomonadati; phylum Pseudomonadota; class Gammaproteobacteria; order Pseudomonadales; family Pseudomonadaceae; genus Pseudomonas; species Pseudomonas sp. MWU347. The sequence continues at coordinate 178,658 of NZ_JAFGZB010000006.1, read as the reverse complement.
ACGTGCTGCGGCTGGTAGACGTGAGTTTTCGCCTCGGGGCGATACGTGGCGAAAAGGTCTTCGGGCAGATCCGCAAGATCGTCGGCGAAATCAACATCGAAGACTTGCGCATCCCCTACACCGCGGTCGCCGCCGACCTGACCAACCAGCAGGAAATCTGGTTTCAGGAAGGCTGTCTGCATCAGGCGATGCGCGCCTCGGCGGCGATTCCCAGCCTGTTCACCCCAGTGATGCAGGGCAACCGGATGCTGGTGGACGGCGGCATTCTCAACCCGTTGCCGATCGTGCCGGTGGTCTCCAGCCACTGCGACCTGATCATCGCGGTCAACCTCAACGCGACCAACCAGCGCCACTACAAATTGCCGGTGATCCAGCGCCCGCCCGCGTTTCGTTCGCGCTTCGACAGCCTGCTCAGTTCGCTGGGTTCGAAGATGCCGTTCCGCCGCAAACAGGCCGAGCAATTGCTGTTGCTGGAACAGGAAGCGCTGCGCGCCGAAGCCGCCGACATAAACCCGTGGCTGGAAGGCAGCGAACCGGAAAGTCAGCAACCGGCAGCGGCACCCGAGCGCGAAGGCGCGCCGAAGTCCGCCACCGGTTCTTTCATCATCGACAACGTCGGGCCGGCGTCACTGCTGGACCTGATCAACCAAAGTTTCGAGGTGATGCAGACCTCGTTGGCGCAATACAAGATCGCCGGCTATCCGCCGGACATCCTGATCAACGTGCCGAAGCGCGTGTGCCGGTTTTTCGAGTTCTACAAGGCGCCGGAACTGATCGCGCTGGGGCGGGAGATTGCGCGGGATACGCTGGATCGGTATGAGAGTGAGCAGGGCTGAAATCACGGCTGGCTGTCAGGGCCTCTTCGCGAGCAAGCCCGCTCCCACAGTGGCCGGTGTGAAACACAAATTTCAATCACACCGGAGAATCCTGTGGGAGCGGGCTTGCTCGCGAAGGCGTCAGCTCAGCCAACCCAAAACCTACAGGCTGTTGTCACTCAACAACCGATATCCAACCCCCGCCTCCGTCACAATAAACCGCGGCCGCGTCGGATCATCCGCCAGCTTCTGACGCAAATGCCCAACGACAATTCGCAGGTAATGACTGTCCTCGGTATGCGTCGGCCCCCAGATGTCCTTGAGCAATTGCTGCTGGGTGATCACCCGGCCCGGATGCCGTGCCAGTTGCGCCAACACTGCGTATTCCTTGCGAGTCAGCGCCACTTCGACGCCGTCGAGCAGCACTCGTCGATAGGCCAGATCCACCGTCAGCGGGCCGAACGTCAGCGCCGCCTGTTGCGCCTCGCCGGCCGGCGCCTGACGCAACAACGCGCGGACCCGGGCGAGAAACTCCTGAATGCCGAACGGCTTGGTCACGTAGTCGTTGGCGCCGCCATCCAGCGCCTGGACTTTCTGCCCTTCGCTGGCCCGCACCGACAGCACCAGCACCGGCGCGGTGGCCCACTCGCGAAACTCGCGCAGCACCTGCTGGCCGTCCATGTCCGGCAGGCCGAGGTCGAGCACCAGCAGGTCGGGTTTGTTCAGCGCCGCCTGGGCCAGGCCCTCGGCACCGGTGCCGGCCTCGAGCACCTTGTAGCCTTGTGAGGCGAGGCTGATGCGCAGGAATTTACGGATCTGCGGTTCGTCATCGATGACCAAAATGGTCGCGGTCTGGCTCATGAATTCACATCAACACAAAAGATTGGCAAGAGAGTAGCGCAGTCGCGATCAGGCTTCATTGTCCATCCCCGGTTGCGTCTGCAACGGCAGGTGCAGGGTGATGCTGGTGCCGCGCCCGTCGATGCCGTCGGCGACGCTGATCCGGCCGCCATGCGCGCCGACCATGCCCTGACAGATCGCCAGCCCCAGACCGGTGCCCTGCCCGCCGCGATCGCCGCGCGCGGCGGTGTAGAACATGTCGAAAATTTTCGCTCGCTCGTCCTCGGGAATCCCCGGGCCTTCGTCGCTGACCGTGAAGAAGATCTCTTCGTTATTGGCACCAGCACTCAATTGCAAACGCCCGTGTGGCGGCGAGAAGCGTGCAGCGTTTTCCAGCACATTGACCAGCGCCTGCTCGATCAGCGCCGCATGCACGAACAGCAGCGGCAACTCGGACGGCACATCGGTGCTGACCTGCAACGGCGCGAGCACCGCACGCAGGCGATTGAGCGAACTGCCGACGATGTCCGCCGGCGCTACCCAGTCGCGCGCGAGCTTCAATGCACCATGGCCGAGGCGGGTCATGTCCAGCAGGTTCTGAATGTAGCGATCGAGGCGTTCGGCTTCGTCGCGGGTGCCTTCGAGCAACTCGCGGCGATCCTCCAGCGGAATGGCTTCGCCGAGGGCCAGCAGGCTGTCGATGCTGCCGCGCATGGCGGTCAGCGGTGTGCGCAGATCATGCGATACCGAGGCCAGCAGCGCACTGCGCAACTGCTCGGTTTCACCGTGCAGGCGCGCGGCTTCCAGATCGTCCGCCAGTTGCGCCCGCGCCAGCGCCTGCGCCAGTGGCTGACTCAACGCGGTGAGCAGGCGTCGACGCTGGCCGCTCAAGGTCTGGCCCTCTTTGGCGCAGACCCCGAGCAGCGCCAGCGGCCCGTCCTCCACCGACAGCGGCCACCACCACCAGCGACCGAAAGGCAGCGTGCCGGTGCCCATGCCGGCCGGTTGATCGTGTTGCCAGGCCCAGTCGGCGGCGGCGCGCTCCGATTCGCTGAATTCCAGAGGCCCGCCGGTCTCGACTTTCCAGCCGCCCTGCCCGTCGCGGTTGAGCAGGCACAATTGCAGATCGCTCCAGCCGTTGAGGTGCTGCGCCGCAGCGCTGACTACCGCCTGACGATCCGTTGCCGCAGTCAGTTTGCGCGACAGATCGAGCAGCTCCGTGGTCTCTTCCTGCGTATCGCGCAACGCCTGCAACTGCCGCCGCTGACGCGCCGCGAGATTGCCGGTGAGCGCCGCCATCAGCAGGAAGAACAGCAAGGTCAGAACATCTTCTTCGCGCTGGATGGCGAAGGAAAAATTCGGCGGAATAAACAGAAAATCGTAAGTCAGAAACGACAAAGCCGCGCAGGCCAGCGCCGGGCCCAGACTGCTGCGCACCGCCACCAGCAACACCGCCGCGAGGAACACCAGCGAGATGTTCGGCAGCGGCAAAATACTCGATACCGCCCAGGCCAGGGCACTGGCCAACAGCGTGGCAACCAGCGCCAACAGATAGTCGAACCAGACCAGCGTCGGCGTCGTTCGCAGGCGCTGTTGCGGGTGCTCATGGTCGTTGTCGAGGACGTTGATTTCCAGGCCGTGGGCCTGGCGCAGCAAACGCGCGGCGAGCCCGCCACCGAACAGGCGACGGCGCAGACTCGGCCGCGACTGGCCGACCAGCAGCAGACTCGCCCGGCGTTCGGCAGCATGCTGAATCAGGGTTTTCGCCACTTCACCGGCGCGTAACAACACCACTTCGCCGCCGAGGCGTTCGGCCAGTTGCTGGGCATTTTGCAGGCGCAGGCGCGATTGCTCGTCGCGCACTGTGCCGTTGTCGACATGCACCAGACTCCACGGCAAATGCCGGCGCTGGGCCACGCGGCTGGCGTGACGCACCAGGCGTTCGGCATGCGCATCGCCATCGACGCCGACCAGCAAACGCCCGCGCACCGCCGGAGCTGCCTGGCCGAGTTGGCGATAGCCTTGAGCGAGATCGTTATCGACCTGCGCGGCCGCCGTTTGCATTGCCAGTTCACGCAGCGCGGTGAGGTTGGTCTGGGTGAAAAACGCATCGATCGCCGCCCGCGCCTGCTCCGGCACGTAGACCTTGCCTTCGCGCAGACGCTCCAGCAGCTCGCGCGGTGGCAGGTCGATCAGCAGCAGTTCGTAGGCTTCCTGCAGCACCCAGTCCGGCAGGGTTTCGCGCACCTGCACGCCGGTGATGCCGCGCACCTGATCGTTGAGACTTTCCAGGTGCTGGACGTTGACCGTGGTGTAGACGTCAATGCCGGCGGCAAGCAGTTCCTGAATATCCTGCCAGCGCTTGGCGTGACGACTGCCGGGGGCGTTGGTGTGGGCCAGTTCGTCCACCAGCACCAGCTTGGGTTTGGCCGCGAGCAGGCCGTCGAGGTCCATTTCTTCGAGCATCACGCCACGGTATTCCGAGCGCACCAGCGGCTGCTGCGGCAAACCGCCGAGCAGCGCTTCGGTTTCTGCACGGCCATGGGTTTCGACGACACCGGCGATGATTTTCACGCCCTGGCGCAATTGCGTGTGCGCGGCCTGGAGCATGGCGTAGGTCTTGCCGACCCCGGGGGCGGCGCCGAGGAAAATCTTCAGCCGGCCACGGCCGTCGCGGGGCAGGTCTGCTAACAGCGCGTCGGCGCGGCCGGAGTCGCTCATGCTTGATCTCTTCAGTCAGATGTTTATGTGTTGCCAGTTGTGGCCTCTTCGCGAGCAAGCTCGCTCCCACAGGTTCAGTGTTGCTCTTGTGGGAGCGGGCTTGCTCGCGAATGGCCGCGCCGCCGGTTCAGAGTTTTTCCAGCGCCATGTTCAGCTCCAGCACATTCACCACCGGCGGCCCCACCAGCGGCTGTTCGATGTGCGCATCGAGCAGTTGCTGCAAGGTCGCCACCGGCAGTTTGCGCGCTTGCGCGACACGCGCCAGTTGATAGGCAATTGCCGCCGGTGGCAAGTGCGGATCGAGGCCGCTGCCGGAGGTGGTCAGCAACGCCAATGGCACCGGCCCCTGGCCGGGCACCTGCAACTTGTTGGCGTCGTCGATCACCCGCGTGGCCAGCGCCGGATTGCTCGGCGCCAGGTTGCTGGCGCTGCTGGAAACGGTCGCGAAGGCGCCCGCCGAAGGACGCGGATGAAACCACGCATCACCGACGAAATCCTGGGCGATCAACGACGAGCCGCGCACCTTGCCGTCGGCATCGTGCACCAGGCTGCCGTTGGCCTGTTCAGGGAAAGCGACCTGCGCAACGCCGGTCACCACCAGTGGATAGGCCACGCCGGTGATCAGGGTCATCAGCACCAGCAGGCTCAGGGCCGGACGTATCATTGTGGACATTGCAAAATCCTCGAATTCGTTGGGCAAACTTTTGCGGGGTACCAGGGAGATCTTTTCCCCCTCACCCCAGCCCTCTTCCCCAAGGGGGCGAGGAGAAAGGGAGCCGATCTCTGCGCTTTTCCAGACCTGAGTTCGGCTCGCTATCCCAGGTCGGTACGCCTCTTACAAACACCTCGATCAGTCCCCTCTCCCTCCGGGAGAGGGTTAGGGTGAGGGGCTCTTCCAACCTCAAACCAAATGCAAAGCCGTGAGCAGCATGTCGATCGCCTTGATCCCCACGAACGGCACCAGAATCCCGCCCAGTCCGTAGATCAGCAGGTTGCGCCGCAGCAGTGCCGCGGCACTCGCTGCTTGTACGCGTACGCCACGCAATGCCAGTGGAATCAGCACGACGATGATCAGGGCGTTGAAGACGATCGCCGAGAGGATCGCGCTCTGCGGACTGGTCAAGTGCATGATGTTCAGCACACCCAGTTGCGGATAGATCGCGGCGAACAGCGCCGGCAGAATCGCGAAGTATTTGGCCACGTCGTTGGCGATGGAAAACGTCGTCAGCGCACCACGGGTCACCAGCAATTCCTTGCCGATCTGCACCACGTCCAGCAGCTTGGTCGGGTCGCTGTCGAGGTCGACCATGTTGGCTGCTTCGCGTGCGGCTTGCGTACCGTCGTTCATCGCCATGCCGACGTCAGCCTGGGCCAGCGCCGGGGCATCGTTGGCACCGTCGCCGCACATGGCGACCAGACGACCGTCGTTCTGTTCGAGACGGATACGTGCGAGTTTTTTCTCCGGGGTGGCCTCGGCGAGCACGTCATCGACGCCCGCTTCAGCCGCGATGGCCGCAGCGGTCAACGGGTTGTCGCCGGTGACCATCACCGTGCGAATCCCCAGTTTGCGCAGCTCGGCAAAACGCTCGCGAATGCCTGGCTTGACCACGTCCTTGAGATGGATCGCACCGAGCAGTTTGCCGTCGGCGCAGACCAGCAACGGCGTACCGCCGCTCTGCGCGATCTTGTCGATTTCCCGCGACAGCGCCGGGGCCAGATCGGAGCGTTGTTGACCGAGGAAGGCCAGCAGCGAATCGACTGCGCCCTTGCGGTACACGCGGCCCTGATAGTCGACACCGGACAAGCGGGTTTCCGCACTGAACGGCACGGCAGTCAAAGTATCCAGCGCCGGCTCGGTTTGTGGGTGCAGACCGCGCAGGTACTCGACGATGGATTTGCCTTCGGCGGTTTCGTCCGCCAGCGAGGCAAACAACGCGCCTTCGGCCAGTTCGCGACCATTCACGCCTGGCGCGGCATACACCGCGCTGCAACGGCGGTTACCGAAGGTGATGGTGCCGGTCTTGTCCAGCAGCAACACATGCACGTCACCGGCCGCTTCCACGGCGCGCCCGGATTTGGCGATCACGTTCAGCCGCACCAGACGATCCATCCCGGCAATACCGATGGCCGACAGCAAACCACCGATGGTGGTCGGAATCAGCGTGACCAGCAGCGCCACCAGGAACACCAGCGGCAGGCTGCCGTTGGCGAAGTGGGCGAACGGCTGCAGGGTCACCACCACCAGCAGGAAGATCAGCGTCAGGCCGATCAGCAGGATATCCAGCGCGACTTCGTTCGGGGTCTTCTGGCGTTTGGCGCCTTCAACCAGTGCGATCATGCGGTCTAGGGTCGATTCACCGGGGTTGGCGGTGATCTTCACCAACAACCAGTCGGACACCAGGCGCGTGTTGCCGGTGACCGCTGAGCGATCGCCGCCGGACTCGCGAATTACTGGCGCCGATTCACCGGTGATCGCCGCTTCGTTGACCGCCGCGATCCCTTCGATGACTTCGCCGTCACCGGGGATCATCTCCCCCGCTTCGACGCGCACCACATCACCCTTGCGCAGACTGGCGGCAGGCACCACCTGAAAGCTGCCGTTGGCCAGTTTGCGCCGCGCGCTGAGGCCTTCGCTGCCAGCCTTGAGGCTGTCGGCGCGAGCCTTGCCGCGACCTTCGGCCAAGGCTTCGGCGAAGTTGGCGAACAGCACGGTGAACCACAGCCACAGGGCAATCTGCGCGGCGACGAACGTCGGCACGACGTTGTCCGGGATGAAACACAGCACGGTGGTGAAAATCGCCGTCAGTTCGACCACCAGCATCACTGGCGAACGCACCAGTTGGCGCGGGTCAAGCTTGACGAAGGCTTGTACCAGCGCCGGACGCCACAGGGCCGAGATCGCGGTTTTCGGTGCTTCTGCCGACTGGGTCGGCACCGCAGGTTTTGCAGGAACATGCATATTCATGATCGATTCCTTAGAAGCCCATGCTCAAGTGTTCAGCAATCGGACCGAGCGCCAGAGTCGGCAGGAAGGTCAGGCCGCCCACCAGCAAAATGGTCACGGTCAACAGGGTCACGAACAGCGGGCCGTGGGTCGGGAAGCTGTTCTGGCCGATCGGTGCGGTTTTCTTCATCGCCAGGCTGCCGGCCAGGGCCAGTACCGGCAGGATGTAGCCGAAGCGACCGATCAACATGCCCAGACCGAGCATCAGGTTGTGGAACGGGGTGTTGGCACTCAGGCCACCGAAAGCCGAACCGTTGTTCGCGCTGGCCGAGGTGTAGGCATAGAGCAACTGGCTGAAACCGTGCGGGCCGGGATTGCTGATGGTCGCCGCCGGGCCAGGCAGAGCCGCCGCGATGGCGCCGAGTACCAGCACACCCACCGGCATCACCAGCAAGGTCACCACCAGCAATTGCACTTCCCGCGCCTGCAATTTCTTGCCCAGGTATTCCGGGGTGCGGCCAATCATCAGGCCGGCGAGGAACACCGCAATCAGCACGTTGAGCAACATGCCGTAGAGCCCGGCACCGACGCCGCCGAAGATCACTTCGCCGACCATCATGTTCACCAGCGCGACCATGCCGCTGAGCGGGTTGAGGCTGTCGTGCATGCCGTTGACCGAACCATTCGATGCTGCGGTGGTGGTCACCGACCACAGCACAGTGGCGGTGGTACCGAAGCGTGCTTCCTTGCCTTCCAGTGGCGCGGTCTGTTCGACCGCGACATTGTTCAGCGCCGGGTTGGGCTGATATTCGGCCCACAGCGAAGTCGCGCCGCCGATCAGGAACAGTGCGAGCATGCAGGCGATGATCGCGCGGCTCTGACGCTGGTCTTTCACGTAATGACCGAAGGTGAACACCAGCGCTACCGGAATCAGAATGATCGACGCGAGTTCGAACAGGTTGCTCCACGCGGTCGGGTTCTCGAACGGATGCGCCGAGTTGACACCGAAGAAGCCACCGCCGTTGGTACCCAGTTGCTTGATCGCAATCTGACTGGCGGCCGGGCCGAGCGGGATCACTTGATCAACGCCCTGCATCGTCACCGCGTTCACATATTGCGCGAAGGTCTGCGGCACGCCCTGCCAGACGAGGTACAGCGCCAGCAGCAGGCACAGCGGCAGCAGGCCGTAGAGGGTGGCGCGGGTCATGTCGACCCAGAAGTTGCCCAGAGTCTTGGTTGACTTGCGACCGATGCCACGGCACAACGCAACCAGCACGGCGAGACCGGTGGCGGCACTGACGAAGTTCTGCACGGTGAGACCGACCATCTGGCTCAGGTAGCTGAGGGTCGCTTCACCGCTGTAGGACTGCCAGTTGGTATTGGTCATAAAACTGACCGCGGTGTTGAACGCCTGAGTCCATTCCTGGCCCGGCAGGTTTTGCGGGTTCAGCGGCAGGTGATCCTGAAACAACAGGATCGCGAACAGCAGCAGAAAACCGGCGAGGTTGAACGCCAGCAAGGCCAGCGTGTACTTCTGCCAGCTCTGCTCAGCCTGCGGATCAACCCCGGCAATTCGATAGCAACCGCGCTCGACCGGGCCGAGAATCGGCGTCAGCCAGGTGCGCTGACCTTCCATCACCTTGTAGTAAAAGCGCCCGAGGAACGGCGCCGGCAGCAAGACCACCGCAAAAAACGCGAGGATCAGCCAATAGTCATAACTGTGCATAGCCGCTCCTAGTTCCGATCCGCGCGCAACAGCGCAACCAACAGATAAATGAACAGCCCGGCTGCCAACAGCAGGGACACCCCGTCCAGAACGCTCATGGAAGATCTCCGTTTTACGGCGTATTGCCGCGTGTGGAGGCATTGTCGGAAAGGAGGCTGTAAAGGAACGAGACCGAGGGGTGCGGCGGCGCATAAAGAAAGCGTAAAGAGTGGGTTTATGCGTTCGTTACAGGTGGGTTTTGCGTCGTGTTGGCGGGCCTCTTCGCGAGCAAGCTCGCTCCCACAGGGGATTTGGGAACGCCACAGATCCAATGTGGGAGCGGGCTTGCTCGCGAAGACGGCATAACCGACAACATCGCACCCAACTGGCGCACAAAAAACACTCATCCAGCCGCGAACATCCCCGATACGACAGCTTTCAGCGCATTACGACCTGACTCCCAGCAATGGCACGCCCGCTGCACACGCCCTCCCCCGAGCTTTCCAAACCGTTCCGGGAGCATGCGCATGAACACACAACTCAAACCCACGCTGGGCACCTTGCACCTGTGGGGCATCGCCGTCGGGCTGGTGATTTCCGGCGAGTACTTCGGCTGGAGCTACGGCTGGGGCGTGGCTGGCACGCTGGGTTTTCTAGTGACCTCGTTCATGGTCGCCACGATGTACACCTGTTTCATCTTCAGCTTCACTGAACTGACCACGGCGATTCCCCATGCCGGCGGGCCGTTCGCTTACAGCCGTCGTGCGTTCGGTGAGAAAGGCGGGCTGATCGCCGGGCTGGCCACGCTGATCGAATTCGTCTTCGCACCTCCGGCGATTGCGCTGGCGATCGGCGCCTATCTGAACGTGCAATTTCCGGCGCTTGACCCGAAACATGCGGCAGTCGGCGCCTATATCGTGTTCATGACCTTGAACATCCTCGGGGTGAAACTGGCGGCGACGTTCGAACTGATCGTCTGCGTGCTGGCGGTGATCGAATTGCTGGTGTTCATGGGCGTGGTCGCGCCAGCGTTCAGCTTCAGCAGTTTTGCGTTGAACGGCTGGGCCGGCTCCGATGTGTTCGGGCCGCCAGCGATTGCCGGGATGTTCGCCGCGATTCCATTTGCGATCTGGTTTTTCCTCGCCATCGAAGGCGCGGCGATGGCTGCCGAAGAAGCCAAGGATCCGAAGCGCACGATCCCCAAGGCCTACATCAGCGGGATCCTGACCCTGGTGTTGCTGGCGATGGGCGTGATGTTCTTCGCGGGCGGCGTCGGTGACTGGCGCACCCTGGCGAACATCAACGACCCGCTGCCGCAGGCGATGAAGACCGTGGTCGGCGACAATTCCGGCTGGTTGCACATGCTGGTGTGGATCGGCCTGTTCGGGCTGGTGGCGAGCTTCCACGGGATCATCCTCGGCTACTCGCGGCAGTTCTTCGCCCTCGCCCGCGCCGGTTACCTGCCCGCCTCGCTGGCGAAACTCTCGCGTTTCCAGACCCCGCACCGGGCGATCATCGCCGGCGGCATCATCGGCATCGCCGCGATCTACAGCGATGGCCTGATCAACCTCGGCGGCATGACCCTCACTGCGGCGATGATCACCATGGCCGTGTTCGGCGCGATCGTGATGTACATCATGAGCATGCTCAGCCTGTTCAAGCTGCGCAAAACCGAACCCAATCTCGAGCGGACTTTCCGTGCGCCTTGTTATCCGCTGATTCCGCTGATCGCACTGGTGCTGGCGGTGGTGTGTCTGATCGCCATGGCCTGGTTCAACGCGCTGATCGGGCTGATTTTCCTTGGCTTCATGGCGGTCGGCTTCGGCTACTTCCTGCTGACCGGGCAACTGCGCGCTGATGCTCCGGCCGATGTGATGCTGACGGGGCGATAACGCATCATGTAGGAGCTGCCGAAGGCTGCGATCTTTTGATCTTGTTTTTGAAAAAGCAAAGTCAAAAGATCGCAGCCTTCGGCAGCTCCTACAGGGAATTAAGGTGCGGCTTGGATATCGGGCCTAGAATGGAACCACTGCGAACTCACTTCGCTCAAAGTGGTATGCAGCGTCGCTGGTGAAACCCTCGCCCGCCGAGCTGCCATTAAGGAGAGCCGTTATGCCCTGGTATGCCTGGTTGATTCTGGTCGTTGCAATCGGCTCGATCGTTGGCGGATTGATGATGCTGCGCGACACCGCCAACAAGGTTGAACTGACCGATGAAGAACGCAAACGCGTTGCGCAGCGCAACGCCGAAGCGGACATCAAAGACGCGCAGGATCGCTGAACGAAGAACCCCGCCTGAATCGGCGGGGTTTGTTTTTTGTGGGAGTATTAACTCCAAGGATCGTGTTGGACTCAGCGGCGCGCTTTTAAGAAGTAGAAGTACAGTCACCATGTCATTTACCTTGGTTAAGATGGTGGTCTTGTTGCGGAGAGTTCCACATGCGTTACTCGCAAGATCATAAAGCTCAAACCCATCAGCGGATCATCAAGGAAGCCTCGGCGCGATTTCGCAAAGACGGCATTGGTGCTACCGGTCTGCAACCCCTGATGAAAGCACTGGGGCTGACCCACGGCGGCTTTTACTCACACTTCAAATCCAAGGACGAACTGGTCGAGAAAGCCTTGCAGGAGGCAAGCAATCAAGTCGATGGTTTGTGCGCCGAGATCTTTGCCAAGGAACAGCCGCTGCAGGCGTTTATTGACACCTACCTGTCCGAATGGCATCAGACCTCCCCGCACGAAGGCTGTCCGCTGCTGACCATTTCCTCAGAGCTGGGTCTGCGCGGCCAGCCGAGCCCGACCAGTGATGCGGTACTCAATGCCCGACTGAGTCAAATCGAAGGCACCCTCGAGGGCGACAACAACGCCGACCGGGCCATTGTCATCATGTCGACGCTGGTCGGCGCGCTCTTGCTGTCACGCAGTGTCGCTGACGTCGAGCTTGCCCAACGCATCCTCGACGTCACGCGCGATCACCTCAAGCAATCGCAGGACTAAGCCTGCCAGCGCTTGAACAGCACACTGGCATTCACTCCGCCAAAACCGAAACCGTTGGACAGGGCATACTCGATTGGCATCGACCGCGCCTGACCGTGAACGATATCTACACCCGCACTCGCAGGATCGGGATTGTCGAAGTTGAGCGTCGGCGGGACGACCTGATCGCGGATGGCCAACAAGGTGAAGATCGCTTCCAACCCGCCGGCAGCGCCGAGCAAATGCCCGGTGGCGGATTTGGTCGAAGTCACGGCGATTTTATTCTCCGTACCGAACAGCGCCTTGATCGCTGCCAACTCACCAAGATCGCCCACCGGCGTCGAGGTCGCATGCGCATTGAGATGCTGCACCTGATCTGGCGCAACACCCGCCTGAGCCAGCGCCAACTGCATCGCGCGTCGTGCACCGCTGCCGTCCTCCGGCCCGGCGGTGAGGTGATAGGCGTCGGCAGTGGTGCCGTAACCGACCAGCTCAGCCAAAGGCTGCGCACCGCGGGCCAGCGCATGCTCCAGCGATTCGATCACCAGCAGACCGGCGCCCTCGCCCATCACGAAACCATCGCGACCGCTATCAAAGGGTCGTGAGGCACGTTCGGGGGTGTCGTTGTAACCGCTGGACAACGCTCGCGCCGCGGCAAAACCGGCCAGGCTGACCCGATCGATGCAGGCTTCCGCGCCGCCGCAAACCGCGATATCCGCTTCACCGGCACGAATCATCCGCGCAGCATCGCCGATTGCCTGGACGCCGGCCGCACAAGCGGTCACTGGTGCGCCGAGCGGGCCTTTCAAAGCATGCTGGATCGATACGTGTCCGGCCGCCAGATTGACCAGAAACGATGGGATGGTGAACGGCGACAGACGACGCGGGCCACGACTGTCGGTGGTGCGTACGGCGTCGGCTATTGCACCGAACCCGCCAACACCGGAGCCGATGATCGTCGCGGTGCGCTCCTGTTCCTTGGCCTCGGACGGCTGCCATCCCGCTTGCGCCAACGCTTGGCGCGCCGCTTCCATGGCGAACAGGATGAAGCGATCCATCTTCTTCTGTTCTTTGGGCGGCGTGGCAAGGTCCGGATCGAAACCGGCCTCGACGTCCTCCGCCGCCGTTGGCACCATCCCGGCGACCCGGGTCGGCAGATCTGCGCTCACCGCCTCCGGCAAATTGCGCAAGCCCGAGCGCCCGGCGAGCAAACGCTGCCAGACAATCTCGAGATCACTCCCCAAAGGCGAAACCAGGCCCATTCCGGTGACAACAATTCGACGCTGACTCATACCGCAGTTACCTCTGATCAATTTTTGTAGCGTTCAGCCGCGGAGCTGCGCGACAGATTCGGTGCCATGACATGTCGTGCACGCACAAAGGCCTGCCATTCACCCTCGTCAGGCAGCGACGGGATGGTAATCAACTCGCCCTGATCCAGACCGGCGAGCGCCGCATCGACCATCTCGCCGGCCTCCATCACCATCTCCGCCGGAATGCCGCTGGCATCGATGCCGGAACGCTCCCAGATTTCAGTGCGGGTAACGCCGGGCAGCACCGCTTGCACCTTCACGCCAGTGCCTTCGAGCTCGGCGTTGAGCGATTGAGTCAGGCTCAACACGTAGGCTTTACTCGCACTGTAGGTTGCATTGAAGCGTTCCGGAAACAGCGCCACCACCGAGGCGATATTGATGATCGTGCCGCGTCCAGCCTTGGCGAAACTGGCGGCGGCTGCCGAGGCCAGCAACGTCACGGCGGTGACGTTCAATTGGATCAGACGCTCCAGTTGCTCGGCGTCGGAATTGGCCAGCAAACCATCGGCTGCGACCCCTGCGTTATTCACCAACAGGCTGATGCTCGAATCACTGCGCAGGCGTTGCTGGAGTTTGAGGACATCGTTCTTTTGCGTCAGGTCGGCTTTGAGCACTTCGACCTTTACACCGTACGCTTCGCGCAACTGGTTCGCTGCGCTTTCCAGACGCTGTTGATCACGTGCCACCAACAGCAAATCAAAACCACGCGCTGCCAGCCGCTGCGCGTAGATGGCACCGATACCGGACGATGCGCCAGTGACGACAGCGGTACCTTGAGACTGGACTGAACTCATGAGAGCGCTCCTGAAACATATTGGGAGATAGGCCTCCAACGCTCGCTGGCCTGGAGGTGACGGAAATTATTATAGGCATAATCCAAAGACAATATGATACCCATAATTTTCAGCTCACCGACAAACGCGCCGCCCCTCTCTCTGCCGCATCTCTACCACCAGAAAGCAGAAAGGCCGGTCAATGACCGGCCCCTTGGCGTTGAATAATCAGCTTAGTTCACTTCCAGCTTGTCGCGGTTGCGATCGAGGATCGCCTTGCCGATGCCCTTCACTTCGAGCAGTTCATCCACCGAGGCGAATGGCCCATTAGCATCACGATACGCAACAATCGCTTTGGCTTTCGCCTCGCCGACTCCGGACAGCTGTTTTTGCAGAGTTGCTGCGTCGGCGCCGTTGAGATCGACCTTTTCACTGGTAGACGTCGCAACGGTATCGCTCACCATTGTTGCCTGATCCGCGTTCTGGACAACGGCAGGTGCCGCCACTACAGCGATTGAAGCGCTGGTGAGCAAAGCAAAAACCACAGAGTAGAAAAAACCGTTACGCATAAATGACGCTCCATCATCGATTGAGAAAGCAGCTTTTCCGAAGCTGCTCTCCAAACTTAGGCGATGGTTGGCGGGTGTCAAAAATGCGTCTATTACAGGATGTGAAACAATCAGGGTTCCAGGCGGCGCTGCTGGTAGATCCAGTCGACGATTTCGCCGTCGGGGGTGTAGCCGTTGACAGTTTCTCGCAGCAACTGACGCACTCGCGAGTAATCATCCTTTTCGACCGCGACGAGCAATTCGTGCAGGCGAGCCTTGAGTACATCCCAAGGGAGGTGATCCTCGTTGGCGGTCATGATCATCGGATGGGGTGTTGCTGCTACGTTGTCGCCGATCAACAGCTCCTCGTAGAGCTTTTCACCCGGCCGCAAGCCAGTGAACTCGATGGAAATATCGCCCTGCGGGTTGCGCTCGGAGCGAACGCTCAAGCCAGACAGGTGGATCATTTTTTCCGCCAGCTCGACAATTTTGACCGGTTCCCCCATGTCCAGCACGAAGACATCACCGCCCTGCCCCATGGATCCGGCTTGAATCACCAGTTGCGCGGCTTCCGGGATCGTCATGAAGTAGCGAGTGATCTTGGGATGGGTGACAGTCAGTGGGCCGCCTGATTTGATCTGGCTGTGAAACAGCGGGATTACCGAACCCGACGAACCCAGCACATTGCCGAAACGCACCATGGTGAAGCGGGTTTTGTTGACTCGGGAAACGTTTGATTTGTCACCAAACAATACCGGCGCTATCTCACGGCTCAAGGCCTGCAACGTCAACTCGGCCAACCGCTTGGTGCTGCCCATGACGTTCGTGGGCCGTACTGCTTTGTCGGTGGAGATCAGAACAAAGTTCGCAACACCGGACTGCAGGGCAGCCTGAGCAGTATTGAGCGTGCCGATGACATTGTTCAGCACGCCCTCGGCAATGTTGTGCTCGACCATCGGCACGTGCTTGTACGCCGCTGCGTGGTAAACCGTATCGACTTTCCAGGTTTTCATCACATCGAGGAGTTTGTCCTGAGCGCGGATTGAGCCGAGTATCGGCAACAACCGTACTGATACCGATTCCCTGTTACCGCGCTGCTCGAGCTCCGAAAGAATGCTGTAGAGATTGAACTCGCTGTGTTCGAACAGAATCAGCGTGGTCGGACCCAGGGCAAAAATCTGCCGGCACAACTCCGAGCCGATGGACCCGCCAGCGCCAGTCACCATCACTACCCGGCCCTTGATACACCGGGCCAGCAGGTCAGGTTGAGCCGGAACCGAGTCACGCCCCAGCAAGTCGGCAATATCGACCTCCTGGATGTCTTCCACCCGGACCCGTCCGCTGGCCAGATCAGTAAAGTTGGGAACACTGCGAACATGCAGCGGAAAACCTTCGAGCAGATTGAGAATTTCCCGGCGACGAGCCCTGGTTGACGATGGTAGTGCCAACAGAATTTCCTGAGCACCAGTGACATCGATCATTTCTTGAATGTGCTTGGGTTTATATACCTGAAGACCGGATATCGCGCGATCGGCAATACTGGCATCGTCATCGATAAAAGCGACCGGGCGCATAACACGCCCCATACGTAATGCAGCAACCAACTGATTCCCGGCGACACCGGCACCGTAGATGGCGACTTTGGTTAGACTGTCGTCCCTGCTCGTGAAGGGGACGTGCTGGGCGGCGGTGAACCAATCGCCCATAAAATATTGGCGCATGCACAGGCGCAAGCCACCGATGATAACCAGGCTCAACCACCAATAGTTGAAAATGATGGAGCGCGGCACAACACTTTCATGATTGCTATACCAGTAAACCACCAAGGCGAGAATCAACGAGGACAGACTTACAGCCTTTCCGATTGCAATCAATGCGTCATTACCAAAATAACGCATGACCGCTCGATACATTCCGAAACGTATGAAGAGCGGAATGGCAACGATGGGAGCACTGATGAACAGCCAAAAATGCACTTTCAGTGGATTGTACATATCGTCGATACCAAGCCTGACGATAAACGCAAGCCAGAGCGAGACCCAGACTAGAAAAACGTCCGTGGCAACCTGTATCAATCGCTTTTGCCGGCGTGGCAAACCTAACAAAAAGGCGCGAATTTTATCCATAAACCTCAACCGATCAGAACAGTTTGACCGCGTAGTCCCAACTCATTGTACGAAATAATCCGGAGCCGACAGACATTTTCCTTGATTCAATGCTTAACGGTTGCCTCCTCCGGTTTCCCTGCGTGGAATGTTAGAGCAAGTGCCAGAAGCGGTGTATACGCCACGATCAGCCCCAGCATGCCGTCCATTCCGAACGCGATGACGCAAAATGCGATGGGAAACAGCCAAAAGATATTGATGGCGACCACCCCCAACGTTACCGGTAAATGGCTTCCGTAACGCCGAGAAGCATACTGATAGGCATGACTTCTATGAGCCTGGTACACCTTGGCCCCCTGCAAAAGACGTCGCAACAGGGTGAAGGTTGCATCAACGATGAAAACACCCAGCAAAATCAGCCAAACCCACAGCAAGTCTGGATTGACCCAAGCAGCTTGAAGCGACAAAACCCCGAGAATAACGCCCAAAAACCCACTCCCTGAGTCGCCCATGAATATCTTTGCAGGAGGAAAATTCCAAAACAGGAAACCCAGGACCGCCATCAGCAGCAAAACCGGGCCCCAGATCAGCGTCCCATGACCGCTTATCCAGTAAAGGATGCTTACGCCAGCGCATACGCAAACAGCCTCAACACTGGCTATGCCATCAATGCCGTCCATGAAGTTGTACAGATTTAATATCCACACCAGATAAAGCACGGCAAGAGCACTGCCGATCCAGCTCAAATCAACCAATGAGCCAAGCAAATTCAATGGCGCAAGTCCGCCTATCCATACAACCCCCCAGATCGCGGCGATGAAATGTCCAAGCAGACGCCAGCGAGCCGCGATGTGACCGTGGTCATCCATAAATCCGATGACAGCCGCGAGCAGACCGCAGCCAACAGCGCCGAGAAAAAAAGAAGTAGCGATCCATCCGCCAGACCAAAGACAGACAAGTGAAATCAAAAAGGTGACAACGATAGATACACCGCCCCCTCTGGGAGTGGGGACCGTATGTGAGCTACGGTCGTTCGGGATATCGATCATGTTGCGCGTCAGCGCGTATCGACGCAGCACCGCAGTCAACCCGAAAGAAAGACCGAAAACCAGAGGCAAGATCCACCAAAAAACCATTGATACGTCACTCCATTTTGTCAGCTAACCCGGTAAAAACCCGTGCATGTGAATAAGCCGCGCGCATTTTGCCGGCCTATAGCCACTTCAGCGGTGCTATTTACTCATGTCGTACTTTTTGACTTCGATGGACTTTACGTGGATCTCGCCGCTGCGGAATCCGGTCGCGCGCCCCCCCTTCACCACGTGAGCAACGGCCGCCTCCCACGAGCCCTCGGAGCCCATGCCTCTTGCAATAGCTGATTATGCTTGATTTTTTTTCGCGTGCATAAGGCAATTCCCATGGTTAGTCTGTAAAATGCGCCCCAAACAGACTAGACCAAGCGCCACCACGCAGGGTTTTCCAATATACAGTGGAAAATCTGGCAGATAGAAGCGCGGAGTTAAATCAATTTATCATGAACGGAAGCTATTAACTAAATTCAGTTTTTTGCTTTCCAACAAGACTGGGCGATCATCGGATGAGCACTGAAAAAAAAATTGCTGTAGTAATACCTAGTTTTCGGGTACGCAGTCATGTTCTCAACGTCATCAATAAAATCGGACCTGAAGTTGAAAAAATCTACGTTATTGATGATTGCTGCCCGGAACAATCGGGCGATTTCGTAGAGCAAAACTGCAAGGACGAACGCGTCAAAGTATTACGACACATCGAAAACCAGGGTGTGGGCGGCGCAGTAATGACCGGGTACCAGGCCGCAATCGACGACGGCATGGATATCATTGTAAAAGTTGACGGGGATGATCAGATGGAACCTCATTTGATCCCCAACTTCACCGCCCCTATTTTGGCCGGCGAAGCAGACTATACCAAAGGCAATCGTTTTTTCGATCTTGAAGAAATCCGAGCCATGCCGAAAATGCGCTTGTTCGGCAACTCTGTATTGTCTTTCATGACAAAGGTGTCATCAGGCTACTGGGACTTGTTCGATCCTACCAATGGATTTACCGCTATCCATAGCGATGTCGCAAAACATTTGCCGTTTAAAAAAATCAGCCGCCGTTATTTTTTTGAGACAGACATACTGTTTCGCCTTAACACTCTACGTGCGGTGGTCATGGACATCCCGATGGATGCGAAATATGGCGACGAAGTCAGCAACCTCAAGATTTCCCAAGTCGTTGGCGAGTTCCTTGCGAAACATACCCGTAACTTCTTCAAGCGTATTTTTTACAACTACTATCTACGGGACATGTCGATTGCCTCAATCGAACTTCCGTTGGGTCTCATACTCTTCCTTTTTGGCACTGCTTACGGTGGATACCATTGGGTTGAAGCGCTGTCTTCTGGCGAAGCGGCACCATCGGGAACTGTGATGCTATCCTCACTGCCGATTATACTGGGGGTACAACTCATTCTTGCTTTTACAGCTTTCGATATTTCAGCCCTTCCAAAAAATGCTCTTCACAAGCGAATCGCTTCATTCAAAAAGCACTCGGAGAAAAAGTAGAGATGATGGCTTATTTCGTTGCGATTATTTGTGTTCTGGGCATCGCCACAGGCCAAATCCTCTTCAAACTCAGCGCCACCACCATGCACCAAGCCGGGAATATTTTTGACAAGCGCAGTCTCATAATATTGTTCTTTGCCTTGGCCCTTTATGGCATCACCACCCTGGCCTGGGTTTGGGTGTTGCAAAAGATCGAATTGGGGCGAGCCTATCCGCTAATGGCGCTGGCCTTTGTTTTAGTACCTATCGGTAGTCACTTTTTCTTTGGCGAGCGATTCAATATTTACTATATTGCCGGCGTCGCCATCATAATAATTGGCATCTTGCTGACAATAAAAAGCTGACCCCATAAAAACCGCTCAGCATTTCAGGCGAAGCCAACGCTAAACACACTGACTGACAGTCACACTTGTTAGACCTGACGGAATGGTTTACGCGATACGCACATTACAAATACACGGACTTCAGAATGTCATACCTTGAACGTAACAGATGGCAATTGGTTCTGTTTACTGCACTATCAGCCCTTGCCATGACATGGATATATTTTGGCTTTTATCAAAGTCACTTTTTATCCGCGCTGCGAATACTAGGCGATTATTCGACCCAAAGCGTTATTGGATTCCCCAAAGAAGGCCGTGGCGACGAGTGGTCAACCTATATTCCAATGCTCAAGCAGGCCTACCTGGAAGGATTTCCATCCACATCTTCAGTTGCCCCATACTTTGAGAATCTGGATTGGTTCATCGCCATACCAAAATTTGATATTTCATTATTATTTTTGCCCAACCAGATCAGTTACTGGATTCTGCCTGGCGCAAATGCACTTGCATTACAAGGAGCCTATTACAATTTAATATTGATTTTTTCCATTTTTTGGTTACTCAAAAACCTGGGTGTAAAGCCTGTACTGGCGATATCTGTGGCTGGAATGATTCTTTTCAGTCACTTCTATCAAGTGTGGTGGACGAGCAACTTCCCTGCACTGGGTGCTGGAATACTTCCTTTTGCAGTCCTGAGCAGCAAGCTACGTAATCGCTTCAAATATCCACTCTTCTTCTGGTCGGTAGGACACGCGGTTTTCGGGCAAATATATCCGCCTTTTTACGTATCTATGGCTTTTGCCATCGTACCATTGCTGTTTACCGCCAGACCAGATCTACTCACACGTAGAACCATAGTTTTCACTATGATTTGTGTCGTCGCAGCGCTCACGGTATTCCTGTTCATGAGATGGGACTTTGTCAGGGCTGTATCCTCTACCAGCTATCCAGGTGTCAGGATCAGCACGGGCGGTGGCGTCACTCTACACCTGCTTCTTTCTTCCATTTTTCCTGCCATGCCTGTCGGCGAGTTTCCACCAGGGGTGGATTCGGTCCATGAATTTAGCTTGGTGGGCACCATCCTTCCGTTATTATTGTTGGGACTACTGCCTTTTATAACTTGGGACAAGTTCTCCATCAACCTGACCATCGTTACCGTATTGATGCTAGCTTTCATGAGCGTCTACATGATAATCGGATTTCCGGTTTGGCTCTCAAAAGTTTCGCTTCTGTACTTAGTACCTGGCCGCAGGATGCTACTCGGCTTCTCCATCTTGCTTATCCTGTACTGCACTATAATGCTTTCTCATCACTGGCAGCAAATAAGAGTTTCGGCAACAACATTGGCCTGCTTGATATTTTCAGCGATATCTTTTGTGCTAGGTCAAAGAGCCGACATCGCGCATGAATTCTATCTTGTAGAATGGTTTTGGTTGACCCCCGCCGCACTTTCGCTGACAGGGTTACTTATAGGCCTTGCCATCAAGAACAAATCCGACGCCAAAGATTGCTTCCTATCAATTATTCTGATTGGAATGGCTGCGATTCAGTGCGTTGTATATGCATCGTTCAACCCAATTATGAGAGCCAAGGACATACTGACCCCGGTTGATTCACAGTTGACCCGCGATGTCAGGGCACTGGTCGTTGAATCAAAGGGGAATGGCATCTCAGTGGTTGGTAACTTTGGACACTTGCTCCGAGGTGAGGGGCTGGCCGTCTATAACGCCATTCACTTGGTCAACGTCGACCGACGTATTTATTCGAATCTCTTTGGAATATCCAACGATGAGTCGGATAGGCTATTTAACCAATTCAGGGGCATTTCCTTCGACAATGTTGCAGCCATGAACGACTCTGGAGCAACTATCATTTTCCCGGCAACTGTCGGGGGAAAGGCATTTGCTCATGACGTAGTCAATCGTGAAGTAACCGGTGACTCCTTGATTGGTCATATCGAAACAAAAATGGTCAAACATGAAAACAATGTCTATGAGTTCATATGGAATGCAAGGCTTTCCAAGCCGACCACTTTGAACTCACGACTTTCTCTTGCAATCCCTTGTACGGTCAAAGATTCATGGTTGACGCGATATCCTCTTCCCGTTGGAGGAGAGCCCCTTGAAGAAGTGGCCTTAAGAGGCTTGGCTGGCAAGGTTGAAATACAATCAGAGAGTTTAGAAAGCGCGGATCGCTGCCTTAAGACACTTTCGATCTCAACCACACCTTAATAAAAAGGCCGGGCTCTGATCGCTACGATCAGAGCCCGGCCTTTTTTACTATACACTTCACAAACTGACACGTACGCTCTGGAAAATACTTTATATACCCATACTTTCAGCCAAGCGAATCGCGAGTGCCTTTGCGTGCTGCCTTAGTTCCGGCACTGCGGTTACCTCCCAGAGTTCCGACTTCAGCATCGGTCCAATGTAATGCAACCATGTTGAAGATTTACCATTTGCGGCTTTCACCGCGAGTGACTCACTCACATTTATACCCAAGTTTAATGCATCAGGTGTAAGCAACCGATCACTTCTCAACTGTTTAATCAGGCGATCATTAACACGAAGCAAGTTAGTATTGGGCCCCGTACAATTGACAGCTCGCGTCACGAGAACCTGCTTGAATTGGCTTCTTTCGCGCAATTCAATATCAATCATCAGACCTTGCACGTGTTCATTCACACGGCGTATGCGCCCAGCAATCAAATGAATCTGCCCCGCCAGCACAGCATCGTTGAAACGTTGATAAGCCGCGGGCGCAACCCGATGACGATGGATGTCCCAGTAAGGCTGCACATGCCGTAAAAAACGTTGACGCTCAATACTTGGCAGACGCCTCCACAATTCGGGTGTTATAAGACGCATGGCAGCAAGTACGTCTCGCCAATCAAGATCTCGCAATTTGGCAAGATTGACTTCATTCCTCATTACGCGCAGGTATCCACGTGCGGTAGGTGGAACCCCCAGTAGCTCTTCAGCAACAGTCGACGGGGTTTCACTCGATGAGCGCTGCTGACGATGAGGCAAAGGGCGGAGTCCTCGTCTGGACACCATATAAATGGGTCCACGGTGGCCTTGCTGCAAAAAGCTTAATGTTACATCAAGCGCTGTAAGTCCAGCCCCTACTAACAAAACCGGACTTTCTTCATCATCCAGCGGCCTCATTGAACCCGACCAAGGATCTGACTGATAGCGATGTGTACTTAATAATGAATCGAATCCTGGGGGATCCAGTGGCGAGAAATTGCCGAAGGCAAGTACGACCTTGTCGGCATTAATCTGCAGACCATTGCTCAATTCAACTACTGCGCCTACGCCGTCCTCGCGCAGACTCTCCACCTCGGAAATCACCCGTTCAAGCCTCACATTTCTGCGGGACTGCTTTTCGGCCTCATCCAAAACATTCGCAAGATAATCTCCATAGATCTTGCGAGGCACGAAGGATGAAGCCACACAATCAGAATCCCGAGCTTGGCAAAAACGTAGAAAATGTTCTGGATCATCAACATAGGCACTCATGTTACCGGCAGGCACATTCAACAGATGCAGTGAGCTGTTGGTTCCATATGCCAATCCTCTGGCCATTGCGCCCGAACGATTGATCAGTACGACTCGAGTATCAGGAGGGCTATGGTGCAGAAATTGCGCCGCCGTCACCGCACCGCTGAAACCCGCCCCAATGATAACGAGCGTTTTCATTGACCGAACCTTTTATCCAGGTACTCCAGCACTCGCGCAATGGATTCGGACAATTCCTCGGTAACAGTATTGATCCTGATATGCGGATCCGTTGGAGCCTCGTAGGCAGAATCGATTCCAGTAAAGTTCTTTATCTGTCCGGCCCTGGCCTTGCCGTACAGTCCTTTCGGATCACGGCGCTCGCACTCCTCCAGGGAAGTGTCGATAAATACTTCGACAAATGCATCATTTCCGATTACCTCGCGCGCCATCGCACGATCACGGTGAAACGGAGAGATAAACGCTGTAATCACGATCAATCCGGCGTCGATGAGCAACTTCGAAACTTCCGCAACACGGCGAATGTTTTCAACTCTATCAGCATCGGTAAAACCAAGATCCTTGCACAAGCCCATTCGCAAGTTGTCGCCATCCAGCAGAAAGGTATGCCGTGCCTTGGCCACCAAGGCTTGCTCCAAGGCATTGGCGATCGTTGACTTGCCCGCCCCGCTCAACCCCGTGAGCCAGATCACTGCCGGTTTTTGCCCTTTCACCTGGGCTCTGGCCGAGGCGCTGATCGACGTGGCGTGAAAAACCAAATCCTTACTCATTCGATTAACCTTATTAAAATCAGACGATCAAGGCCCGCCAGTGCACTGACGGGCCTCCTGAGCCCTATGCCTGGGGCAGTAGACGATCGCGCAAGGCTTTGATGCGGGCCTCACAGATGCGATAGGACTCGCTGTTGAGCAAGTCAGCACGCTGCTGCTCGTCAGTCAGCGCAAGCGTATGAGTGTCACAGCCAATTCGGTGGATGTAGTCACCGATAAAACCACAGGTGCGCAATGACTCCCAATCTGTGCCTTCGCGAGTGAACAACTGCATCGTCAGATAGTAGTCTTCCATGTACTTCATATCATCGAAGTAAGTAATGGCTTGCAGGTCGCACTGATTCAGATCCAGCAGGAAGCTGTGCAGCGGCGCATGGTTATGCTCGATGAAGTCGCGATAGGTTTCACCGTAATCATAAACTTTGTCACGTTTGATAATGCACCCAGTCGCCGAGTCCACCATGGTGGAGTAAACACGCGCGAAGGTTGCATTCTTGCCGCTGGACTTGATTTGCTCAATTTGTGAACTGTAGGCCCACGGAAACAGCATGTCGTCATAATCAAGAAACGCCGCATAGCCACTGCCCACGGCTTTCAGCGCATCGTTCAACATCAGCGAGCGCAGATCCGGTGCCTGCTCTGTCGAGAAGTAACGGCGAATCACCGGTTCGCAGTGCTCGCTCCACGGCAGTTGATTGAGCTGCGCCTGGAGTAGTGCTATTTCTTCGTCATCCATGTCCTGGATCGCCAGCACAGGCAATACCCGGCAACCGGACTGGGCAACCAACGAAAGCAGTGCATTGAGCAGCGAAGCCCGGTCACCGCGACGGTGATAACGCACGATGGTCGATACCGTATCGGGTGTTGCGGACTGCATACCGCTCTCAGGCAGCAAACGGAAACATGTGGCTTCACAGCATATTTTGTAACCGACCGCCGGGGCCGCCGGTTGCAATGCCATGAACGCCACCTGGTCCGCATTGATACTGAAGTTGACGGTACTTTCACTCTGCACATAAAGCGGGTCATTTCGCACACTGGCCGATACCGCATAACCCTTGTGCCGTTTGGCCATTTTCAGCAACGACTCGATGGCCGATGCAGGAAACAGGCAAATATCACTGAACACCAACGTGAAGTCAGCATTCTCGGGCTGGTGGATGCCGACGTTCAGGCCTTGCGCCATTAATGCCTGCTGGACCTGAGCGTTGTCTGCAGCAACCGAGCAATTCTGCAGCATGCTTGAGCCAGCCAGGCACGCAAGGAACTTGCGACGCGATTCCGGCTCGGCTTCAAGACGAGCCAAGGCGTCCGAGGTCAATGTTACGTTGAGCTTCAGACCCGTAGCAGGTGCGAAATGGCTGGTCGCTGTAAACGCCTGACCGGACAGTGCGCGCCCGATGGAATTGAGGTACCCGTAACCGAACCGGGTATCAGGTTCAAGGTGCGCGCCCTCAGCCCATTCATTCCACGCGTTGACGACAACATATCGACGATCTTCCGGCAGGTTCTGCTCGGAATAATCCACCAAAAACTCCATCCAGGTCTGGAATTTTTCTGTAGTGAAGTTGTTCAGCACATAGGCTCGATTGCCGTAACGAGCGGTGTTGTCCCAAGTTGGAACCAAGGACCGGAACAAGGTGAAATCCTTGCCCAGATCCTGTGCCATGTAATGGTCGGCAACTTCACCGTAGTTAAGAACGTTACCTTCCAGAGGCCAGTACGCACGCAACTGGCCGCGGGTGTCTTGTACGGCATCAGCGGTCCAGTCATGCAATACCCGCTCGACGGCCGCATCCATCCCGTGGTCGCTTGGCTGCGTAGCACCGCGCGTCAATGTCGCCACCATGTAAGGCGCCTTGAGACCCGCGTTCTCGCATTCTTCACGCCAGACTTCCAGGTACTCCTCCATGTGTTCGATCGAAGACGGACGATACACATGCAACATCGGACGTCCGTCTACTTTGATGTAGCGCTCGTCTTTGAAGAACGGAATCAGATATCGAATGAAGCCACGCGCATCCTCTTTCGAATAGACCTGGCCCAGTAGTATCTCCTGTTCGTTGCCATCCCAACGACGAGTCCAGTTTTCATTCGCCCAGCAGAAGGCAAAAGGCATGTTGATCTCGGGATTGGCCATCAGCATCTGCGCCGGCTTCTCGAGGATCATCCGTCCAGTAAACCAGTAGTGATAGAAAATCAGGCCATGAACCCCTGACTTCTGCATCATTTCGGCTTGCTGCTGCAATTGCGCCGGGCCATCCAGGTGGTAGTAGCCGATGTCTTCATGCGGAACATGTTGTTGGTAATGCCCGAAGAACAACGGATTGGCTGAACGAACTTTGTGCCATTCGGTAAACCCGGTCCCGTGCCATTCATCATTTTCAGGCGTGGGGTGGAACTGGGGCAGGTAGTACGCCAGCACCTTGACGGTGTCGTGCTTGATACTCGCGGAGTAATCGACCTGTGGCTCGTAGTAGTCCCGAGGTTCGTGGGAGATCTGCGGCGCTTCCAGTTGGTAATTGCGCCCTTCACTGGTCGTAGTATTTACCAGTACAAAACGCTCCAGCGAACGGCTCAACATGTCAGGCGCAACATCGTCGGTGGTATGTGCGAAGTGCTCATACTGCAATGGCAGTTGCAGCAGATCGCTGATCGTGCCAACCCGTGCCCAGAACAGAGCGGCGCGCGGGAATTGCGCGCTCGGGAAAACTTTGGCATCAACCTCTCTGTATTTTTCCAGAGCCGTGCCGATTACATTTGCGGCATCACTCCAGCCGGCCTGATGGTAGGCAGCGGATTCAACGCGGGTGTCGACGGGAAACACCACCTTCGCATCCCCACCGAGCAATTGGAGAATCTGACCGATATTGCCAGGCGAACCACAGAGCAGATCAAGACGCTCTTTCACGCCCGAATCATCTGCAGCACCGGCTTCGTCGTGCAAGTGCGCGACAACGTCATATTCCTTGAGACGCCCGCCGAACTGGACAATCAGAGATGCAATCGCCCCGGCCTGCTCAGGTACGACATCAACAACCAACTGGCGCAGTAGAGGTACGGTAGCGCGCAGCAACTTATCGTCAAACTTCGACCCACCGTTGCCAATCCGCGAAATGTACAGGTCGAATTCGACAGGGATGTTCTTGAGGTAACCAAGCCAGTCCCCGGACATTTGCTCACTGTTCAAATGAAGATGGACAGCAATCATCTGCGTCGCCGTTTTTGGAACCTCGCAAAGATAAGGATCCAGATAGTAAGGCACGACCGTCAGTACTTCGTACTCAATCAATGCCGCATCGCCAAGCAGTTTGGAGACCTGGCTCAGGGCAAATCGCTTCTGACTACGCCTGAGTTTACGAACAGCAATCGCCAGCGCGTGACGCAGCCCTCCACGCCGTGCTTCACGCACAAAACGTCCGAGCAATTGCGGCTGCTGCGAAACCAGACTCAGCAGTTGCACGACAACCCGGTGACGACTCACCTTACGGGAAAGGTGATAGTTACGCCCCTTGATGTCGAAAATCGGTCGACCTTCATAATATCCATAACGCAAATAATGTATCAGCGGGTTGATACGTCGCAGCCGTACATCTGAATAATGCTCCAGGTACAACTTGGTGGAAAACCCAGCCGATGGATCCCGCCCCTCGCGCCAGCCTTGCGCGAGATAGTGCTCCAACGGATTGATACCTGCGGCACGAACGTCTTCATAGGTACTCAGGTAGTAATCAGCATTGAACAGTTCGCTTTCAGCGGGGTTATCGCCTCGATACCGCAAACCCAATCGCTCGGCCATGTGCAAGACCAGCGACTTGAGCAGAAACCTCCCGGAGGTGTAGCGATACAGGTCAGTTTCGAGGCTCTGAATCGAGCCCTGCGATTCGGAAAGAGTCGATTGAAGAGAGTTGTGTTGGCTCTCAAGCCAGTGACGGTATTCGTTCAGTTTTGAATGTTCAGCTTTTAACTCGACGTGGCTCGTCTCAAGCTTGCCATGAGCAGTAACAAGTGCGCTGTGATCAGCTTCGAGAGTCTTCAGGCTATTGGCTTTCATACTCAGCTGCGCGCTTAGATCAGCGTTATTTTCATCGAAATGCCGCATGAGCCGATACTCAGGCAAACGCGTGAGCATCGCTTGATAGAGCTCGCTCACCGTAGCCACAACAGCCTGATCATCTGCGTGCTCATCGCGCGAAAGTTGCAAAAGCAGGAAACTGAGATTCAAGACATCTGCGGGGACCTTTTCGTCCTTGGCGAGTCCATCGAGGGTGAAGCTGTTGTGTTGCAACGAACTCTGGAGAAACTCGTGCTGATACTCCTGAAATTCCGGTCCCTGAGGATCGAATGGCAATCCCAGCGACTTGGAGATGCGGCACAACTGCTTCTCAGGCTCTTGGAGCATTAGCTCGTAGTTTACAAAAACTCGTGAAGCGCCTTGGCTGTACTTCAAACTTAACAGCATGTGCTCCAGCCAGAGAAAGTAGCCCTTCTCTACTTCGAACTCGTTTCGCTTGACCAGCGAATGGGCAACATTTTTCGGATTACGAAAGGCGACGACGTAGCTGACTTTCAAACCCAGCTCGGCAAAGATTTCCTGCCAAAACGGGAGCAGTCTCGACATACGTGGGTCTTTTACACCGAAACAGTTGATGTCCGCGACTTTCTCGCGCAGATGCTCGATGGCACGAACTTTATGGCTTTGAGTGATTGGCGAATTCAGCTCTTCAGGGCTGATGGGCACCAGACTATCCCAGGTGTGGCCCAAATCGGCCAGCAACTCTTCATTATACGCAGTGATGGTCGCGTCTTCGAAGAAGCCTTTTTCATTATTGCCAGACTCGGCGGGCAACAGGTTATCGCCCAGGTCGACACCAAGGACTTTTAAACCACGCGTAATGGCACTGGTACCGCTTCGGTGCATGCCCAGAACTACGACTATTTGTTTATCATCCATAAGATTAATTATGCTCAACGCTTGAAGTAGTAAAGGCTGCAATACATTTGAAATCTACCGTTCCGGTCGCTGTGATAGCGGTTTCCGGCAGAACACGAAACAGGCATGCGTCGATCAGCCGGTGCAGGTAGGTTTCTCCCTCCCCGACGACACCCACCACCCCCGAGTTGAGGAAATAGGTCCCAGGGTTAAGGTTGCACTCAAACTTGAACTCGACATCCATTTGCGCGTCGGCTGCAACGTAGGTAATGGAGTCCTGCGAATTGGCTGCACTGGCTGCACCACCGATCTCGATACCTGCCAGCGTTTTGATCATCATGCCAAAGCGGACAGCAACCGCGCCTGTCGAAAACGATACGCGGTAGGTATAGCGATAGCAGTCACCACGCTTGAGGCAGTTGACCTGTTTGCCGGCGGAATTGAGGATGCGTGGATCGCTGATCAGAACCCCGTGAGATTCGTAGGACATCACGCTTTTGGAGACGATATGAGGATCGAAGTATTCTTCCAGACCGTTGTCCGTGGCCTGGGAAGCCTCGACTGCAACCACTGAACGTTGCGCCTCTCGCTCCAGTTCAAGTCGTTCAAGTGCGCCGGATTTGATCGACTCGCGGATGTCGAGAACCTTGTCGGCGGGTGCATACAGCAGTTTCTGGTATTGACCGACGATGACCTTCGGTACCCCTTCGGCAAGCTTCTCGCCCTTGTCCAGAAGAATCGCACGGGTACACAGTTCAATGACCGCACTCCCGGAGTGCGATACGAACAGGATCGTGGCGCCACTGGCTTTGATCGCTTCGATGCGTGCAAAGCATTTGCGCTGAAACAGTTCGTCGCCGACGGACAACGCCTCGTCGACGATCAGGATTTGTGGATCGACGTTAATGGCGACGGCAAAAGCCAGGCGAACCATCATGCCACTGGAATAGGTCTTGACCGGCTGATCGATGAATTCGCCGATTTCCGCAAATGCCTCGATTTCGGCAAAGCGTGCGTTGGTTTCCTCTCGCGTAAGACCGAGTACCGCGGCATTCATGTACACGTTCTCGCGGCCGCTGAATTCCGGATTGAACCCGGATCCCAGTTCCAGCAAGGCAGCTACACGACCATGGGTCAGAATATCGCCATGAGTCTGATTGAGAGTGCCGCAGATCATCTGTAGCAGAGTGGATTTACCGCTACCGTTACGCCCCAAAATACCGACCGTTTCGCCACGTTCAATGGTGAACGAGACATCCTGCAGAGCCCAGAACTCACGAAAGTACTGTTTGCGGCCGCGAGCGAACATCTGCATCAGCCGATCTCTCGGCTTGTCGTAGATATGAAAGCACTTGCTCAGATTATTGATGGCAATTGCTGTATTAGAGGACATCAGCGAACCCTTTACGCGTTTTTTGGAACCACGCAAATCCTAGCCAAAAGACAAGGGCTGCAGCGATATAGTAGAAACCCAAGTGCAGAAAACTCGGCAGCTCTCCCCGGAAAAGCAGCGCCCGCGTATCTTCGATTGCGGGTGTCAGCGGATTCAGGAACAACAGGTGCCGGTACTGTTCGGGCAACGCCGTGATCGGATAGAAAATCGGCGACAGGAACATCAGAACGGAAGTGCAGACACCAATGATCTGACTCACATCCCTGAGGTAAACCCCTATCGAGGCGAGAAACCAGACCAGGCCAACAACGAAAATCATCAAGGGCGCGAGAAATACCGGCAACAGCAAAACCGTGTACTGCAGCTTTCCGAAGAAAATCAGGTAAGCAATCAACCACACGCTAAGACTGACAAGGAAATGAAACATGGCGGCGCCCAGCGTTACCCAGGGAAGAATTTCCAGCGGGAACACCACTTTCTTTACATAGTTGACATTGCCGACAATCAGACCCGGAGCCCGGTTAATGCACTCGGCGAACAGATTGAACACGATCAGGCCGGCAAACAGCATGAGCGCGAATTCGGTCTTCGAGCTGCTATCCACACTCCATCGGGCTTTGAACACAACGCTGAATACAAAGGTGTAGATCACCAGCATCACAATCGGGTTGAACAATGACCACAGCATGCCCATGATCGAGCCGCGATAGCGTCCGACAATTTCCCGCTGCACCAGCGCTCGAATGAGACCTTTATTGCGCCAGATGCCATTGAGCATCTCCTTGGGCGAAGTCGAAAAGTTCAGCATTTTTTCAAAACCTCAATAAATCCGAGGGAGTTTAAATCCCCCAGCAAACTCTCTCGCCCAACCATTACTTGAATTACCACAGAACTCTTCCTGAAAGGAGCCAAGCCCGGCTGCGTGTCAGATTCCATTGAACAACGTCGCCAAAACCAGCCCAAGGTTGCCCCATAAGGATTGCCGGTAGACCCCGGATCGTCGTAACCAGATGACCCGGGCCAATCCTCGAGAGCTTCGCGCTCGCTGAAACCGATCCAGCCTCATCCGGCTTTCTTCATTCAACTGGAACCTGATCGACTCCAGTGCTGCAATATTCTTTTGATTCCACCCACGAAAACGACCGCGAAACTGCATGCGAACCCGCATAAACTGAACCATCACGCCCGAGGAAGCACCGATGACATTCGCATCATGTTGCCTGTAGAGAATCGTCGGGCTGGTATCGTAAATGACACTGCCGCCCGCACCGGTAACGAGGAGATAGGCCCACCAGTCATGAGAGACCACATCCAGATCCTCGCCTGCCTGTTGAAACAGCTGTCGGGCCGCCTGGTTGAACACCATTGTGTTTCCACCACCTACACTTTGCACCAGTGCATTGGCAAATCCGACCGGACGCGCGAACAAAGGTGACAAGCCGATACGCGCTCCCTGCTCGTCAATCAACTCAGTTCTGCCACAGTACAACGCCGGACTTTGCGAAGGCGTTTCCTGAAGTTTTTGCAGGGCGCATTCCAGCTTGTTCGCCTGCCAGATATCGTCTTGATCTGCCCAGGCGAAGTAGTCGGCTTCAATCGTTTTGTCACACGTCAATGAGAGGAAATTGGCGGCGTAACCGGACCTCGGCCCTTGACGGACAGAGAGCTTGTCGTCCCCCCAGCGTTCGGAGTATTCACGCAGCAATTCCAGGGTTGAGTCGGTGGAGCCATCATCCGAAACCACGACAAACCAGTCAGGGCACGTCTGTCGCGCGATGGACTCCAACTGCTGAGCCAGAAACCGCTCACCATTGAAGGTGCACAATAGAATCGCAATCCGCACCTTGGTCCCGGCGAAATCCGGCCGACCATGATCCACATCGTGATAATCCGAATTGTCGTTTTGGACAACCGGGGAAAGGGGGGCTACCACCGAGCACTCCGTTGCTGAAATGATAAAATTTTGCCTGCTACAGCTCGTCTGTTGAGGGCGAGCGACCCCTTGGCCGATCGAGCCGCACGAGGGCTCATGCGCCGCTCCAAGTCGCGCAAAATTTGCAATTATAACGACGAAGCCCTGCCATTAGATAGCCCAGTGACATTATCGCTTTCCACAGCCCGGTGCTGATATGGAAAGCTGAACTTTAGTAACCCTGAGCCTGGCGCTCGAGCATCGACAATGCGCCACCGCGCCGGGGGCATAGGGTACCAAGCGCACCGCGAGCAAAAAAGGGTAGCAGTTTGCCAACACCTGAAAGCAAACAGCCTCCCACAGGGAACAATCGGGCAATGCGACCTCAGCGCTGGAGCCTGGAATCATGATGCCCCGCCGTTTGACGCAGCGCCCTTTCTACCGTGATGACCGGTGACCAGCCCAGAACCGAGCGGGTTTTACCGATATCGACCTGCAGCGAACCACACAGGCGCTGAGCCAAAGCACGCCGCCCGAGCAGCGACGCAGCACTACTCAGCAGCCATGAGGGCACTGGCAGTAAACATGGTTTCACGCTCAGCGCAACGGCCATGCGGCGGAGCAGTTGCGAGGTAGAAAGATCCTCCCCATCGCTGACCAAGAATACCTGTCCGGTAGCAGCCGGATGACGAATGCAGACGGTTATCAAATCGACCAGGTTTTCGATTGCCACCAGACTGCGCTGGTTATTTATCGCGCCGAGCGGAAGCGGCACCCTCCGCTCGAGCCAACGCATCATATTGAAGAAATTGGCTTTAACACCTGGACCGTAGATCAACGGCGGACGAATGACGACAATCTCCATTCCCGTCTCCTTGCCTACCTGCATCAGTTGCTCTTCGGCCTCCCATTTGGAAACGCCATACGGATCAACGGGGGCGGGTCGATCATCAGCAGAAAATGGTTGCCCGGGCAGGGTCATCTCGCCATTGACCTTGATCGAACTGATAAAGATGAATCGTCTGACACCCGCGCTCGCGGCATGCCGGGCAAGGCGCACAGAGCCCTCGACGTTTATCCTGCGAAACTCCTGCAGCGGATCGGCCGCCACATCGTTCATCACATGCACACGCGCCGCGCAGTGAATGACTACCTCGACACGCTCAAGGCTCGGCAAGGAGCGATCACCCTCCAGATCGAATGCAACGACCGGACAGAGTCCACTCAGCCTCGTCTCACCACGAACAGCAGCGACAGGTGTGAACACCTTGTCTCGCAATAAACGAAAGATCAGCGCCTCACCCACAAAACCGGTGGCGCCTGTTACCAGAACTCGTGGACCGCTCATTTGGCTTTTTTTCCAACTACCGCCGTCGCCCAGCAGATACAAAAGAAGAACAACTTATCGCGCACTCGGCGTCGACATTTCCAGGCACTCAATGAAAGCCTCAACAGTTGCCACCTCGACAACGAAAACCACTGCCTGACGAAAGCATCATGCTCAAGCCCTACCAAGCGCGTGATCGTTTTAACTTGTGAAAACCACCAGCCGTCATGGATGGTCTTGTAGCGCGCAATCAGCGAGTTGATGCCGGTATTGGCCCCCACCTGATTTCGCTCGTGCTGGCGATAGTCCATCGAAGGCTGCTCATCAATGAACCACTTGAAACCTTTACTTCGAGCAAAGGCGTAGCAGTACCAATCATGGAGACTGACTTCCTGCAACTCGTTCCAGTTGGCAAGCATGCAGGCCTTAAGCGGACTCGATAGCTGGCGACTGAACACATACGTGCACCCCGGCCCAGCCGCCTCGAACAGAAAATCCCAAGCAGTATGAGGCTGAGCCTTATCGAGTAGATGTGTGCGGCCGTCTGGCCAGAATGCAATGACGTTACTTGAGTAGGCGTCTACGTGCCGACCACCGATCTGACGGACTGCTCGCTCAAGTTTTCCCGGATACCAGACATCATCCTGATCGGCGAACGCGACGAAGTCGTAATCTTCAATCGGTACATCGCGAATCAACCTGAAGAAGTTGCGTGAGGCTCCACCGAAAGTACCAGCGCCAGGCAGCACGACGACGGCAGGATGCCGAGCCGCATAGGCATGACACCACGACTCGGTTCCATCCGTTGAAGAGTCAACACTGATATGAACGGTTACATCGACGCCGGACTGCCCAAGAATCGAATCCAGTTGCTCTTCGATCCATTGCATTCCATTGAAGGCTGCCAGCAAAACCGCAACCTTGGGATGTTTTACTGGCATAGCTTTCCTGCTCGGACTTGTTGAACGCTCCCACTCGAAACGAGGTGTTTCAGTCAGTGGGAAGGTGAGTCCAGCAATTTTTGCAAGTACTGGCCGTAGCCGGTTTTCTTCAAGGCGTCGGCCTGCACAGCCAACTGTTCTGCAGTGATCCAGCCGTTGTGGTATGCAATTTCTTCCAGGCACGCCACTTTCAAGCCTTGACGCTGCTCAATGGTATGGACGAAGTGACTCGCCTCAAGCAGAGAGTCATGGGTGCCTGTATCCAACCACGCAAAACCACGCCCCAGCATCTCGACATTCAGGGTTTGCTGTTCGAGATAAGCACGATTCACATCGGTAATTTCCAGCTCGCCGCGCTCGGACGGCTTGATCTTCTTCGCAATATCAACGACTTGATTGTCGTAGAAATACAGGCCTGTGACCGCGTAGCTCGACTTCGGTTTAACCGGCTTTTCTTCGATACTCAGCGCACGACCAGCAGCATCAAACTCCACAACCCCGAAACGCTCAGGATCGGAAACATGGTATCCAAAAACGGTCGCACCTTGCTGACGGGCACTGGCGGAGCGCAGGTTATCGGAGAAATGCTGACCATAAAAGATGTTGTCTCCCAGGATCAAACAGCAAGGATCATTACCGATGAACTCTTCACCAATGATGAATGCCTGCGCCAGCCCATCCGGGCTCGGTTGTTCGGCGTAAGTCAGTTTGATGCCATAGAGACTGCCGTCTCCAAGCAACTTACGGAAGCATGGCAGATCGTCCGGCGTCGAGATGATCAGAATTTCGCGCATTCCTGCGAGCATCAACACCGACAACGGATAAAAGATCATCGGCTTGTCGTAGATTGGCAGCATCTGTTTGGACACTCCAAGCGTCAGCGGATGCAGACGCGTGCCCGAACCACCGGCGAGAATGATGCCTTTACGATTTGTCGTGGTCATTTATTCAGAACTTCCATAAGCATTCGGGTTACACCGCTTTGCCAATCCGGCAAGTGTAGAGAAAAGTTGTCGCGCAGCTTCTGCGTATTCAAACGTGAATTCAACGGGCGGCGCGCGGGAGTTGGATAGGCAGTGGTATCAATCTGATTCACGGCCGTAACAGCGAGTTCCTCACCGTGCGCCCTGGCAAAGTCGATGACCAGACTGGCATAGCCGTGCCAGGACACTTCACCGGCAGCTGCCAGATGATAGAGGCCCGACAACGCCGGGCGATGTATCGCTTGCTGGATCGCCAACGCAGTCACGTCCGCAATAAGGTCCGCCCCCGTTGGAGCGCCTATCTGGTCGGCAATCACGCCCAGCGATTCGCGATCCTTGGCCAGACGCAGCATGGTTTTGGCAAAGTTGCTGCCACGAGCGCCATAGACCCAACTGGTACGAAAGATCAGATGCTTACAGCCCGAGGCTGCAATTGCCTGCTCGCCTGCCAGCTTGCTGGCGCCGTAATGGTTCACCGGAGCGACAGCATCGGATTCTTGCCAAGGGGTCGAGCCTTCGCCGCTGAATACGTAATCGGTCGAATAGTGGATCAGCCAGGCATCCAGGGATGCGGCCTCCTGCGCCATGACTCGACTGGCCTCAC
The DNA here is from genome assembly GCF_017947305.1 of Pseudomonas sp. MWU347. Taxonomy (NCBI): domain Bacteria; kingdom Pseudomonadati; phylum Pseudomonadota; class Gammaproteobacteria; order Pseudomonadales; family Pseudomonadaceae; genus Pseudomonas; species Pseudomonas sp. MWU347. The sequence continues at coordinate 142,625 of NZ_JAFGZB010000006.1, read as the reverse complement.
TGTTTACACGGTCGGCCAGCTCAGTCTCCGACTCGGCCTTATCGACAGCTGTATAGGCCGCAGCGTTGACGATAACGTCGGGCCTTACTTTGCGGATCGTCGCGCGCAGGGCATCGAGGTCAGACAGATCACCACTCAAACCATCGACCGGGTGCCGATCAAGGGCAACCAACTCCCCTAGCGGAACAAGGGAGCGCTGCAACTCCCAGCCGACCTGACCATTTTTTCCCAGCAGGAGAATCTTCATGCCTTGTCCGAACGACCGGCGTAGTTCTGGTCGATCCACTGCTGATAGCTGCCGCTCTTCACATGGGCAACCCATTCAGAGTTGTTGAGATACCACTCGACAGTCTTGCGAATACCCGTCTCGAAGGTTTCCTTCGGGGTCCAGCCCAACTCACGCTGGATCTTGCTGGCATCAATCGCGTAGCGCTGATCATGGCCCGGGCGATCCTGCACATAGGTGATCAAACTTGCATGCGGGCGATGAGCAGAATCCGGTCGCAACTCATCGAGCAGCGCACACAGGGTATGGACGACTTCGATGTTCTGCTTTTCGTTATGGCCGCCGATGTTGTAGGTCTCGCCGATGACACCCTCGGTCACGACTTTGTACAACGCTCGCGCGTGATCTTCGACATACAACCAGTCACGCACCTGATTACCTTTGCCATAGACCGGCAGCGGCTTGCCTTCCAGTGCATTGAGAATGATCAGCGGGATCAACTTCTCAGGAAAGTGGCACGGACCATAGTTATTCGAGCAGTTGGTGACCAGTGTCGGCAAACCATACGTGCGCGCCCACGCACGCACCAAGTGGTCGGAACTGGCTTTGCTGGCCGAATATGGCGAGCTAGGCTGATAAGGCGTAGTTTCGGTGAAGAGTTCTTCCGGGCCTTCCAGATCGCCATAGACTTCGTCAGTGGAAATATGGTGAAAACGGAAGTTGGCCTTACGCGCATCATCCGATGCCGCCCAGTATTGGCGTGCAGCTTCCAGCAAGGTATAGGTGCCGATGATGTTGGTCTGGATAAACTCGGACGGACCGGAGATCGAACGATCCACGTGGGATTCCGCGGCCAGGTGCATGATTGCATCCGGTTGATGCTCACGCAGAACCCGATCGATCTGATCACGGTCGCAGATATCAACGCGCTCAAACGCGTAACGCGGATCCAGGCTGACTTCTGCCAACGACTCGAGGTTACCGGCATAAGTCAGCTTATCAACATTCACGACGGCGTCGTTGGTGTTGGAAATGATATGACGGATGACTGCCGAGCCGATGAACCCGGCGCCGCCGGTAACTAAAATTTTCACGCGAAAGCATACCCTTGAGCTGCGGACAGTGGCACCAACGAGCACTGTCTAATCCTTGAATGCAGAAGCCATCAGATATGATGGCTTCCGTCAGAGTCAGTCTGAAACGACGCGGGAATAGACCACAATCGAACAAGGGTTGCATTTTACAGCTTAATGAACGTTTTACTAATGGATATGGATAAGCGACGCCCCAAAATTGACGGATTCCTTGCGACCGTCGCGCTTAGACAAGACGCTTGCGCACTGCCCTGGACGAACGCCCCAGAAACCAGCCCAATACAGGACCAATCATCATGCCGATCAGCAATGCCAACACAGCAACAACCGACACGGGCAACTGCGGGCCCGAAAAACCCATAAACAAAAGCGAAACCGACTGCTGGTTCTCGAGCACAAACACCAGAATTACCAACACCAACAATAAAATGAAAACGCCAAGAAGTATGCGCTTGAGGTTACGCATGAGTAACTCCTTGAAAAATAGCGACTGTCAAACCCCCTCCTCCTCTTCCTCATTCACCCGGTCACGCAATTCCTTGCCCGGCTTGAAATGCGGAACGAACTTGCCGTCAAGACTGACCGACTGACCGGTCTTCGGATTGCGACCGACGCGCGGCGCACGATAGTGCAGAGAAAAGCTGCCAAACCCACGGATCTCGATGCGATCACCGGTAGCCAGGCATTGGGACATTTGTTCAAGCATGGTCTTGATGGCCAGCTCCACATCTTTGGATGAGAGTAGCCCTTGATGGGTGACAATTCGTTCGATCAACTCCGACTTCGTCATATTTTTCCCTTCTTTTTCAAGCAGCTAGATCAGCGCTTGAAAGGTTTTAGCACGCCCGGAAGATTTTGAACAGCCCAGGGATTGACATATCTTCCTTGGCGCTGAAACGCCTGTTTTCAGTGCACAAAAGCACAAGCCGATGCAGTACACACTCAACGGCACATGACCAGCATGGTTCGAGTGACGTAGCCTGCGGGATTGAAGCCAAACGGATATTCATCTTCATCCTTGGCCTGATCAGATCGGGTGATTACCCTGTAACCCGCGCCCTTGCACTCCTTCGCTGCGCGCTTTTGGCATTTCTCCCACCCCGAACCCAGACCAGAGCAGTCGATCTCGATACCGCTGACGCCACGCACAGCATGCGTTTTGGCACTTGTGGTGCAGCCAGCCAGTACCAACACCGCAATCAAGACAATAAATCTGTTCATCCACTTCCTTATGCCAGGCAACGCCCGACTACTGCACGACTAATACCCAGCTTAGTCGCGAATAGGCGATTGATCCGATTAAAGAAACAGACAACCCGCTGAAGTGATTGGTTTCACCGTAGCCTCGATACACGCAAACCGCGGCGCGCACCGCCACCAAATCGCAGGCACAAAAAAGGGCGACCGAAGTCGCCCTTTTTCATGATCAAGCAGAACTTAGTTCTGTTTGGCCATTGCTTGACGCAGCAGTGCCGCCATAGTGGTGTCAGCTGCTTCACCTTCCGGAGCTGCTTTCAGGCTCTGGATGGCTTCTTTCTCTTCAGCATCGTCTTTCGACTTGATCGAGAGCTGGATTACGCGGCTCTTGCGATCAACGCTGATGATCTTGGCTTCAACTTCCTGGCCTTCTTTCAGAACGTTGCGCGCGTCTTCAACGCGGTCACGGCTGATTTCAGAGGCTTTCAGGGTTGCTTCGATGTCGTCGGCCAGAACGATGATGGCGCCTTTGGCGTCAACTTCTTTCACGGTACCGGTCACGATAGCGCCCTTGTCGTTAACCGAGACGTACTCGGAGAACGGATCGCTTTCCAGTTGCTTGATGCCCAGGGAGATGCGCTCGCGCTCTGGGTCAACCGACAGGATGACGGTGTCCAGCTCGTCGCCCTTCTTGAAACGACGTACGGCTTCTTCGCCCACTTCGTTCCAGGAGATGTCGGACAGGTGAACCAGACCGTCGATGCCGCCGTCCAGACCAATGAAGATACCGAAATCAGTGATCGACTTGATGGTGCCGGAGATCTTGTCGCCCTTGTTGAACTGGCCAGAGAAGTCTTCCCATGGGTTCGACTTGCACTGCTTGATGCCCAGGGAGATACGACGACGCTCTTCGTCGATGTCCAGAACCATGACTTCCACTTCGTCGCCGACTTGTACGACTTTCGAAGGGTGGATGTTCTTGTTGGTCCAGTCCATTTCCGAAACGTGTACCAGACCTTCAACGCCTTCTTCCAGCTCAGCGAAGCAGCCGTAGTCGGTCAGGTTGGTTACACGAGCGGTAACGCGAGTGCCTTCTGGGTAACGGGCTTTGATAGCAACCCATGGATCTTCGCCCAGTTGCTTCAGGCCCAGGGAAACACGGTTGCGTTCGCGATCGTATTTCAGAACCTTGACGTCGATTTCGTCACCAACGTTGACGATTTCGGAAGGATGCTTGATACGCTTCCACGCCATGTCGGTGATGTGCAGCAGGCCGTCCACGCCACCCAGATCGACGAATGCGCCGTAATCGGTGAGGTTTTTGACGATACCTTTGACTTGCTGGCCTTCCTGCAGGGATTCCAGCAGAGCTTCACGCTCGGCGGAGTTCTCGGCTTCCAGGACGCTGCGACGGGAAACGACAACGTTGTTGCGCTTCTGGTCCAGCTTGATGACCTTGAATTCCAGCTCTTTGCCTTCCAGGTGCGTGGTGTCGCGCACTGGACGGACGTCAACCAGGGAACCTGGCAGGAACGCACGGATGCCGTTAACGTCGACAGTGAAGCCGCCTTTAACCTTACCGTTGATAACGCCCTTGACCACTTCCTCAGCTGCGAAGGCTGCTTCCAGAACGATCCAGCATTCAGCGCGCTTGGCTTTTTCACGGGACAGCTTGGTTTCACCGAAACCGTCTTCAACCGAATCCAGAGCAACGTGAACTTCGTCACCGACATTGATAGTCAGGTCACCAGCATCGTTGTAGAACTGTTCCAGCGGGATGAGTGCTTCAGACTTCAGGCCAGCGTGAACGGTTACCCAGCGAGCCTGGTAATCGATATCAACGATAACACCGGTGATGATGGAGCCTGCCTGAAGGTTCAGGGTCTTTAGGCTTTCTTCAAAGAGTTCCGCAAAGCTTTCGCTCATTTTAATTCCTGTAGATGAGGGCGAAGAATACGCCCATCTCCACACCCCAGACGGTGTGGGTTAGTTTCATTTAAAAGAAGCGCCGCAGGACTATGACTGGTCCCCTGCGACCTTCTTGGTCACCCGGCGATATCGCGAATGGCGATCTCGCTCATGATGCGTTCAAGCACCTGATCGATGGACAACTCCGTGGAATCCAGCTGTATCGCATCAGCCGCCGGCTTGAGCGGGGCTACTGCGCGCTGGGTATCACGCTCGTCGCGTGCACGGATCTCATCTAGCAGACTCGACAGACTAACACCCTCGACTTTGCCCTTCAACTGCAAATATCGGCGGCGCGCCCGTTCCTCGGCACTGGCAGTGAGGAAAATCTTCAGCGGCGCATCCGGAAAAACCACTGTGCCCATGTCGCGACCGTCGGCCACCAGGCCCGGCGCTTCCTGGAAAGCACGCTGGCGCTGCAGCAGCGCCTCGCGTACCGCCGGCAATGCGGCCACCTGAGAAGCACCGGAACCGACGCTTTCAGTACGGATGACGTCGCTGACTTCATCGCCTTCCAGAATGATGCGCTGCAGCTGACCGTCGGTCGCCGCGATGAACTGCACATCCAGATGAGCGGCGAGTTTCTTCAGCAGCTCTTCATTGGTCAGGTCGACACCATGGTTGTGCGCAGCGAACGCCAGCAGGCGATACAGCGCACCGGAATCCAGCAGATTCCAGCCCAGACGCTTGGCCAGGATCCCGGCGACCGTGCCCTTGCCCGAACCGCTTGGCCCATCGATGGTGATGACCGGTGCAATGTTTTTCACGACTGAGCCTCTTGAGCCACGCGAATGCCGACCTGCGCGCACAGCGCGAGGAAGTTCGGGAACGACGTCGCGACGTTGGCGCAATCATGGATACGGATCGGCGCAGTGGCGCGCAGCGAAGCGACGCTGAAAGCCATGGCGATACGGTGATCACCGTGACCATGCACTTCGCCGCCACCGATCTGGCCGCCATCAATGATGATGCCGTCCGGAGTCGGCTGGCACTTGACGCCCAGCGCCAGCAAGCCGTCCGCCATGACTTGAATGCGATCCGACTCCTTGACGCGCAGCTCTTCAGCACCGGTCAACACGGTACGACCTTCGGCACAGGCCGCCGCCACGAACAGCACCGGGAATTCGTCGATGGCCAGTGGCACCAACGCTTCCGGAATCTCGATACCCTTGAGTTTAGCAGCGCGCACACGCAGGTCAGCCACTGGCTCGCCGCCAACTTCACGCTGGTTTTCCAGGGTGATGTCTGCGCCCATCAGACGCAGGATGTCGATGACGCCGGTACGGGTCGGGTTGATGCCAACATGCTCCAGCACCAGCTCGGAACCTTCGGCGATCGACGCAGCCACCAGGAAGAACGCCGACGACGAGATGTCGCCCGGCACTTCAATGTGGGTCGCCGTCAGCTTGCCGCCGGACTCGACCGACGCGGTGGCGCCATCGACGCTTACCGGGTAGCCAAAACCGCGCAGCATGCGCTCGGTATGGTCACGGGTCGGCGCCGGCTCGGTCACGGTGGTCTTGCCTTCGGCGTACAGACCCGCCAGCAGCAGGCAGGACTTCACCTGAGCACTGGCCATCGGCATGGTGTAGGTCAGACCCTTGAGTTTGTGCCCGCCACGAATGGTCATCGGCGGACGACCTTCGGCAGCGGTTTCGATCACGGCGCCCATTTCACGCAGCGGATTGGCCACACGATTCATCGGACGCTTGGACAGCGATGCGTCGCCGGTCAGGGTGCTGTCGAAGTTCTGCGCCGCCAGCAGGCCGGACAGCAGACGCATCGAGGTGCCTGAGTTGCCCAGATAGATCGGACCCGGCGCTGGCTTCAGACCGTGCAGGCCGACGCCGTGAATGGTCACACGACCGTGGTGCGGGCCTTCGATGACCACGCCCATGTCGCGAAATGCCTGCAAGGTCGCCAGGGCATCTTCGCCCTCGAGGAAACCTTCAACCTCGGTCACGCCTTCGGCCAGCGAGCCGAGCATGATCGAGCGGTGGGAAATCGATTTGTCACCTGGTACGCGAATCCGACCGGACAGGCGGCCACCAGGTTGAGCCAGGAAAATCAGATCGTTGGAATTCATAGCGTCCACATAGGCCCTGCGGGCCAGGATTTTACTGAAATGCTCGCGGGCAACCCGGGCGCGCGTGAAGACGCCCAACAATTGATGCCCATCCCCTGCATCGACCGCGTCGCGCAAGGCGTCGAGGTCGCTGCGAAATGTATCGAGTGTGCGCAGGACAGCCTCGCGGTTGGCGAGGAAGATGTCGTGCCACATCACCGGGTCGCTTCCGGCGATTCTTGTGAAATCGCGGAAACCGCCCGCAGCGTAACGGAAGATCTCAAGGTTTTCATTGCGTTTGGCCAACGAGTCGACCAGACCGAAGGCCAGCAGGTGCGGCAGATGACTGGTCGCGGCCAGCACTTCATCGTGGCGCTCGACCTGCATGTGCTCGACGTCGGCACCCAGTTCGCGCCACAACCGATCAACCACCGCCAGTGCGGCCGGGTCGGTCTGCTCGAGCGGCGTCAGGATCACCTTGTGCCGACGGAACAGCTCAGAGTTGGAGGCTTCCACCCCGCTCTGCTCGGAGCCGGCAATCGGATGGCCCGGCACGAAGCGCGCTGGCATACCACCAAACGCCTCGGTCGCCGCGCGCACCACATTGCCCTTGGCGCTGCCGACATCGGTCAGAATCGCCTGCCCCAGATCAACACTCGCCAGACGAGCCAGGACTTTCTCCATGGCCAGAATCGGCACCGCCAGCTGAATCACGTCGGCGCCCTGACACGCAGCGATCAGATCATCTTCACAACGATCCACCACACCCAACTCGACCGCCAGCTTGCGCGATTGCGGGTCGAGATCGACCCCGACCACCTCGCGGCAGAGACCGCTATCACGCAAGCCCTTGGCAAACGAACCACCGATCAAGCCCAGACCGACCACTACAAGGCGACCGATCATAGGTGCAGCAGATTGCAGAGCAGTGACATCACCCACGAGCCAGAACCTTGCGCAGCGCTTCGAGGAAGCGGCTGTTTTCCGCCGGCAGACCGATGGTCACTCGCAGATGGTTCGGCATGCCGTAATTGGCCACCGGACGCACGATCACACCTTCACGCAGCAGCCCCTGGAATATCGGCGCAGCAACCTGACCGAGATCGACGCAGATGAAGTTGCCTTTGGACTCGATCCAGCTCAGACCCAACTCACGGAACCCCGCCTGCAATTGTTGCATGCCGGATTCGTTGAGCTGACGGCTTTGCGCCAGATACTCTTCGTCTTTCAGCGCCGCACAGGCCGCGGCCAAGGCCAGGCTGTTGACGTTGAACGGCTGGCGCACGCGGTTCAGCACGTCCGCTACTACCGCAGTGGACAGGCCATAACCGACGCGCAGCGCCGCCAGACCGTAGGCCTTGGAGAACGTGCGCGATACCAGCAGATTCGGGTACGCCGCGAGGAAGTCCAGACCGTCCGGCAGATCACTGCCTTCGGCGTATTCGATGTACGCCTCGTCCAGCACCACCAGGACGTGCTCCGGCACATCCTGCAGAAACTCGTCCAGCGCTTCGGCGCCGAACCAGGTACCGGTCGGGTTGTTCGGATTGGCGATGAATACCACGCGGGTATTGGCGTCGATGGCCGCAAGCATCGCAGGCAGGTCATGCCCCCAGTCTTTGGCCGGAACCACTTTGGCCTGCGCACCGACAGCCTGGGTGGCGATCGGGTAGACAGCGAACGCGTGCTCACTGAACACGGCGTTCAGGCCCGGCGCCAGATAGGCGCGCGCCACCAGCTCGAGAATGTCGTTGGAGCCGTTGCCCAGGGTCACCTGGTTCAGCTCGACGCGGCACTGCTCGGCCAACAGCGATTTCAGCGCGAAGCCGTTGCCGTCCGGATAGCGGGTCAGCTCGGCCAGTTCTTCGCGGATCGCCGCCAAGGCTTTCGGACTGGCGCCCAGCGGATTTTCGTTGCTTGCCAGTTTGACGATTTTCGCCGGATCCAGATCCAGCTCGCGCGCCAGTTCGTCCACAGGCTTGCCCGGAACGTACGGCGAAAGTTGTTGCACGCCCGGCTGTGCCAGAGCGAGGAAGTTGCCACTCATTTGCTACCGCCCCTTAGAGAACTGCTTTCGGGTAGGAACCCAGCACTTTGAGTGCTACTGCTTCCTGACTGATCTTTTCCAACACACCTTTGATCAGCGGATCACGGTGATGGCCGACAAAGTCGATGAAGAACACGTAGGTCCATTTGCCGCTGCGCGACGGACGGGTTTCGATCCGGGTCAGGTCGATCCCGTTGTCATGGAACGGCACCAGCAGCTCGTGAAGCGCGCCAGGCTTGTTGCTCATCGAGACGATGATCGAAGTCTTGTCGTCGCCGGTCGGCGGCACTTCCTGGTTACCGATCATCAGGAAGCGCGTCGAGTTGTCCGGACGGTCTTCGATCTTCTCGGCCAGACGTGTCAGGCCGTACAAGCCTGCGGCCATGTCACCGGCAATCGCTGCCGAATTCCACTCACCCTTGACCCGCTTCGCCGCTTCGGCATTGCTCGACACCGCCACGCGCTCGACATTCGGATAATGCGCGTCCAGCCACTTGCGGCACTGGGCCAGCGACTGCGCGTGGGAGTAGATGCGGCTGATGCTGTCGGTCTTGGTGTTTTCGCCGACCAACAAGTGATGGTGAATGCGCAGCTCGACTTCACCGCAGATCACCATGTCGTGCTCGAGGAAACTGTCGAGGGTGTGGTTGACCGCGCCTTCGGTGGAGTTCTCCACCGGCACCACGCCGAAGTTCACCGCACCCGCAGCCACTTCACGGAATACCTCATCGATCGCCGCCATCGGCTTGCTGATCACCGCGTGACCGAAGTGCTTCATGGCCGCCGCCTGGGTGAAGGTGCCCTCAGGGCCGAGATAAGCCACTTTCAGCGGCTGCTCGAGCGCCAGGCACGAAGACATGATTTCGCGGAACAACCGCGCCATCTCTTCGTTGCCCAGCGGCCCCTGATTGCGCTCCATCACTCGCTTGAGCACCTGAGCTTCACGCTCGGGACGATAGAACACCGGCACTTCGCCTTCGGCCAGCGAGGCCATCTTTACTCGCGCAACTTCCTGGGCGCAGCGGGCGCGTTCGCTGATCAGCTCGAGGACTTTGCTGTCCAGAGCGTCGATGCGAACGCGCAGTGCCTTGAGTTCTTGCTCGGACATCAGCCGTGTTCCTTCTCGAATTCAGCCATGTACGCCACCAGCGCGTTGACGGCGTTGATGTCGACGGCGTTGTAGATGGAGGCGCGCATGCCGCCCACGGAGCGGTGGCCCTTGAGGTTGAGCAGACCGCGTTCGTCAGCACCGGCGAGGAACGGCTTGTCCAGGCGATCGTCAGCCAGACGGAATGGCACGTTCATCCACGAGCGGTCCGACTTGTTGATCGGGTTGCTGTAGAGGCCGCTGGCGTCGATGAAGTCATACAGCGTGCGCTGCTTGACGTCATTCAGTTTGGCGATCGCTTCAACGCCGCCCTGCTCTTTCAGCCACTGGAACACTAGACCGGACAAGTACCAGGCCAGGGTCGGCGGCGTGTTGTACATCGAACCGTTGTCGGCCGCGACCTTGTAGTCGAGCATGGTCGGGCACAGCGCGCGAGCCCTGCCCAGCAGGTCTTCGCGAATGATGTTGACGACAATACCGCTCGGGCCGATGTTCTTCTGTGCGCCGGCGTAGATCATGCCGAAACGCGAGATGTCGACCGGACGCGAGAGGATGTCCGAAGACATGTCGGCGACCAACGGCACATCACCGGTTTCCGGGATCCACTGGAATTCCAGACCGCCGATGGTTTCGTTCGGCGCGTAGTGAACGTAAGCGGCGTCTTTCGACAGATTCCACTCGTTCTGGGCCGGAATGGCGAAATAGTCGTAAGGCTTGGCGGTGGCGGCAACGTTGACGTGGCCGTAGCGCGAGGCTTCTTCGATGGCTTTCTGCGACCAGATACCGGTGTCGATATAGTCGGCGCTGCCGCCTTCAGGCAACAGGTTCAGCGGAATCTGCGCAAACTGCTGGCTGGCGCCGCCTTGCAGAAACAGCACTTTATAGTTCGACGGGATATTCAGCAGGTCACGCAGGTCCTGCTCGGCCTGGGTAGCAATGGACACGAACTCATCGCTGCGATGGCTCATTTCCATGACCGACAGACCCTTGCCATGCCAATCAAGGAGTTCACCCTGGGCACGTTGCAGGACAGCTTCAGGAAGCGCCGCAGGACCGGCACAGAAGTTATAGGCTCGCTTGCTCACATCCAATCTCGCTCTGATTTGGTGGTATCACATATCAGTCGGCGCCGATCCTGTGGGAGCGAGCTTGCTCGCGAAGGCGGACTGACATTCAACAACGATGTCGCCTGTTGCTCCGCTTTCGCGAGCAAGCTCGCTCCCACAGGGTTCGTCATGGGCGCCGATATTTCATACCGGACAAATAACAAGGGGGCGAATTTTCATCCGCCCCCTCGCTTGTCCGCTTATTCCTGCGGCTCTTCGTCAGCTGCGGCGTCGAGTTGCTGGTCCTCGGCAACGTCGTCGATCACGACATCCCCCTCGAACCCGGCACCCTCTTCACCTTCAAGCTCTTCGCCTTCGACTTCCGACGGCTCCTGAACCCGCTCCAGACCAACCAGGGTTTCGTCCTTGGCCAGTTTGATCAAGGTCACGCCCTGGGTGTTACGGCCCAGGCTCGACACTTCGTCGACACGGGTACGTACCAAGGTGCCCTGATCGGAGATCAGCATGATTTCTTCGCCGTCGAGCACCTGAACCGCACCGACCAGACGGCCGTTACGCTCGTTGCTGACCATGGCGATCACGCCCTGGCCGCCACGCTTGTACTCAGGGAACTCGGTGATCGCGGTACGCTTGCCATAACCACGCTCGGAAGCGGTGAGAATCTGGCTACCTTCTTCCGGGATCAGCATCGAAATCAGCTTCTGCCCTTCCGGCAGACGCATGCCGCGTACACCGCGGGCAGTACGGCCCATGGCACGCACGTCGGACTCTTTGAAGCGCGTTACCTTGCCGCCATCGGAGAACAGCATCACTTCACGCTCGCCATCGGTGATGGCTGCGGAGATCAGCACGTCGCCTTCGTCCAGCTCCAGCGCGATCAGACCGACGCTGCGCTGACGGCTGAAGGATTCCAGCGGGGTCTTCTTGACGGTGCCGTTGGCGGTCGCCATGAAGATGTAGTGACCTTCGGTGTATTCCTCGACCGGCAGCATGGTGGTGATGTATTCACCGTCATCCAGCGGCAGCAGGTTGACCAGCGGACGACCACGGGCGGCGCGGGATGCTTCCGGAATTTCGTAAGTCTTCAGCCAGTAGACCTTGCCCTTGCTGGAGAACAGCAGGAGGGTGGTGTGACTGTTGGCCACCAGCAGGTGAGCGATGTAGTCCTCATCCTTGACGCCGGTCGCCGATTTGCCTTTGCCGCCACGACGCTGAGCCTGGTACGCAGCCAGTGGCTGAGTCTTGGCGTAGCCACCGTGGGAGATGGTCACAACGCGCTCTTCTTCCGGGATCATGTCACCCAGGGTCAGATCGAGACGCGCATCGAGAATCTCGGTGCGACGCACGTCGCCGTATTCGGCGCGGATCACTTCCAGCTCTTCGCGGATCACTTCCATCAGGCGCACGGCGCTGTTGAGGATGCGGATCAGCTCGCCGATCTGGTTGAGAATCTCTTGATACTCGGCCAGCAGCTTCTCGTGTTCCAGACCGGTCAGACGGTGCAGACGCAGTTCCAGAATGGCTTGCGCCTGCTCTGGCGACAGGAAGTACTTGCCTTCACGCAGACCGTATTGCGGATCGAGGTTCTCCGGACGGCACGAATCGGCACCGGCACGCTCCACCATCGCCACCACCGCCGAGGATTCCCAAGGGGTGCTGACCAGCGCTTCCTTGGCTTCCGACGGGGTCGGCGAGGCCTTGATCAGGGCGATCACCGGGTCGATGTTCGACAGGGCAACGGCCTGACCTTCAAGGATGTGACCACGCTCGCGGGCCTTGCGCAGTTCGAATACGGTACGACGGGTGACCACTTCGCGACGGTGACGGACGAAGGCTTCCAGCAGATCCTTGAGGTTCAGGATGCGCGGACGGCCGTCGATCAGCGCGACGATGTTGATGCCGAATACCGATTGCAGCTGGGTCTGGGCGTAGAGGTTGTTGAGGATCACCTCAGGCACTTCGCCGCGACGCAGTTCGATCACGACGCGCATACCGTCCTTGTCGGACTCGTCGCGCAGCTCGGTGATGCCTTCAAGCTTCTTCTCTTTGACCAGCTCGGCGATCTTCTCGATCAGACGCGCCTTGTTCAGCTGATACGGGAGTTCGGTGATGACGATCTGCTGACGGCCGCCGACCTTGTCGATGTCCTCGATGATCGAACGGGCACGCATGTAAATGCGGCCGCGACCGGTGCGGTAGGCTTCGATGATGCCGGCACGACCGTTGATGATCGCGGCCGTCGGGAAGTCCGGACCGGGGATGTATTGCATCAGCTCATCGACGGTCAGCTCTGGGTTGTCGATGAGGGCCAGGCAACCGTCGATGACTTCACCGAGGTTGTGCGGCGGAATATTGGTCGCCATGCCCACGGCGATACCGCTGGAACCGTTGACCAGCAGGTTCGGGATGCGCGTCGGCATCACCGCCGGGATCATTTCGGTGCCGTCGTAGTTCGGCACCCAGTCCACGGTTTCTTTATGCAGGTCGGCCAGCAGCTCGTGCGCCAGCTTGGTCATGCGCACTTCGGTGTATCGCATGGCCGCGGCGTTGTCGCCGTCGACCGAACCGAAGTTGCCCTGACCGTCAACCAGCAGGTAGCGCAGGGAGAAAGGCTGAGCCATGCGGACGATGGTGTCGTACACCGCGGTATCACCGTGCGGGTGATACTTACCGATCACGTCACCGACAACACGGGCAGATTTCTTGTACGGCTTGTTGAAGTCGTTGCCCAGCTCGCTCATCGCGAACAGTACGCGACGGTGCACGGGCTTGAGGCCATCGCGCGCATCCGGCAGTGCACGGCCGACGATTACGCTCATCGCGTAGTCGAGGTAGGACTGTTTCAGCTCGTCTTCGATATTGACCGGGAGGATTTCTTTGGCCAGTTCGCCCATGAGAAGCCTGATTCCTTTTTCTGGTGAAACTTCGTCATATCCATATGGGATGTACGAAGCTCGTCGGGGCAGGCTGAGTGCCATGCGCCGACTTACGACAAATCAACAATTCGGACCGTGGATTTGCGCAGTAAAGACAGCTCCGTGAAGCTGCCTCGGAAAACGCCGGATGTTATCACAAGAGCCGCCACGCACCTATCCCCCAGATGCGCATGGAGCATAGTTAGTTGACCGATGACAGGCGTAAAGGGGACGAGAGAGGCTCAGAGCTTCTTTGAATGCAGATTTGGGCTTTGATTTGGAGATGTTTATTGACTTTGATGGCCCCATCGCGAGCAGGCTCACTCCTACAGGGTTTGCGTTCGACACCAATCAATGTAGGAGCCAGCCTGCTGGCGATGGCGTCCTTTCAGACGCCACAGCCCATCAATGCAGGCGCTTGCGGCACATCAACTGAGCCATTTTCGCCGTATCCGGCCGCTCGACGATGCCCTTCTCGGTAACGATCGCATCGATCAGATCCGCCGGCGTCACGTCAAACACCGGGTTGAACGCCTCGACGTCCGCCCCCACGCGCTTGCCACCGACCTCCAGCAGCTCGGCGCCGTCACGCTCCTCGATCGGGATGTCGTCGCCACTGGCCAGATGCATGTCGATGGTCGAACTCGGCGCCACCACCATGAAACGCACGCCGTGGTGCATGGCGTTGACCGCCAGTTGATAGGTGCCGATCTTGTTCGCCACGTCGCCATTGGCAGTGATGCGGTCAGCCCCGACGATCACCCAAGTCACGCCCTTGGTTTTCATGATGTGCGCAGCAGCCGAATCGGCATTCAGCGTCACCGGGATGCCTTCGTTCGCCAGCTCCCACGCGGTCAGGCGCGAACCCTGCAGCCATGGCCGGGTTTCATCGGCATACACCCGCTCGACCATGCCTTCCAGATACGCCGCACGAATCACCCCCAGCGCGGTACCGAAACCGCCGGTCGCAAGGGCGCCGGTATTGCAGTGGGTCAGGATCGCCTGGGCATTGCCCTGATGCTTGCGGATCAGATCGACGCCGAGCTGGGCCATGGTCAGGTTGGCTTCGCGGTCGCTTTCATGAATGGCAATGGCTTCGGCTTCCAGCGCCACCAGCGGATCGGCATTGTCCTTCAGACGATCGAGCCGATCGTGCATGCGATTCAACGCCCAGAACAGGTTGACCGCCGTCGGGCGGGAATCCGCCAGCAGGGCGAAATCCTCTTCCAGCGCCGCGTACCAGTCGCCGCCTTCAGCCACGCGAGCGCGGGCCGCCAGCACAATGCCATAGGCCGCGCTGATGCCGATGGCCGGTGCGCCACGCACCACCATCGAACGAATCGCCTCAGCCACACCGGCAGCGCTGGTGTAGGCAATCCAGGTTTCCTCGAACGGCAAAATACGCTGATCCAGCAGGTGGAGCGCGCCATCTCGCCAATCGATGGCCTTTACTTTCTCCGCAGCCAACAGTCGATCGCGCATCCCTCACCCCGCACTCATGAACAAAAGCCGCCGATTATAGCGATCCCCCCGCGAAGACGCTCGGGTATACTTCGCCATCCTTTACAAAAGCACTGGAACCGACCCTCGATGCCGAAACCTGCCATTGCGCTCGACTTATTATTGCTGCCGACCTGGCTGGTACCCGTCGAACCCGCAGGCGTTGTGCTCAAGGAGCATGGCCTGGGCATTCGCGACGGTCGCATCGTGTTTATCGGCCCGCGCGCCGAAGCATTGAAGTGTAACGCCACTGAAGTCCGCGAATTGCCGGACGTGCTGCTCGCCCCAGGCCTGATCAACGCTCACGGGCACGCGGCGATGACCCTGTTCCGTGGCCTGGCCGACGATCTGCCGCTGATGACCTGGCTGGAAAACCACATCTGGCCGGCCGAAGCCAAATGGGTCGATGAAGAGTTCGTCCGTGATGGCACTGACTTGGCGATTGCCGAGCAGATCAAGGGCGGCATCAGCTGTTTCTCGGACATGTATTTCTTCCCGAAGGTCGCCAGTGAGCGCGTGCATAACAGCGGCATTCGCGCGCAGATCGCGATTCCGATCCTCGATTTCCCGATCCCCGGCGCCAGCAGCGCCGATGAGGCGATTCGTCAGGGCGTCGAGCTGTTCGGCGATCTGAAGCATCACGAACGGATCAAGATCACTTTCGGCCCTCATGCACCCTACACCGTGGGCGACGAGAACCTGGAGAAAATCCGCGTGATCGCCGAAGAGCTGGACGCGTCGATCCACATGCACGTCCACGAGACCGCCTTCGAAGTCCAGCAATCGCTGGAGCATCGCGGCGAGCGGCCACTGGCCCGCCTCGGTCGTCTCGGCCTGCTGGGCCCGCGCTTCCAGGCGGTGCACATGACCCAGATCAGCGATGACGATCTGGCATTGCTGGTAGAAAGCAACACCAGCGTGATCCACTGCCCGGAATCGAATCTGAAGCTGGCCAGCGGGTTCTGCCCGGTGGAGCGCCTGTGGCAGGCTGGCGTGAACGTCGCCGTCGGCACCGATGGCGCGGCGAGCAACAACGACCTCGACCTGCTCGGCGAAACCCGCACCGCCGCGCTGCTGGCCAAAGCCGTCGCCGGCTCGGCCACCGCGCTGGACGCCCATCGTGCGCTGCGCATGGCCACGCTCAACGGCGCACGGGCCTTGGGCATCGAGGCGCAGGTCGGTTCGCTGGAGATCGGCAAGGCTGCGGACATTGTCGCTTTCGACCTGTCCGGCCTGGCTCAGCAACCGGTCTATGACCCGGTGTCGCAGCTTATTTATGCCACCGGCCGCGACTGCGTGAAACACCTGTGGGTCGCCGGCAAACAGTTACTCGACGACCGGCGCCTGACCCGTCTGGACGAACAACAGCTGGGCGCCACCGCCCGGGCCTGGGGCCAGCGCATCAGCGGCCACACCGAATCGTAAACACCGCGGAGCAGACTCCGCGGCTACAGCCCTTTTCAAGTTTTTCGAGGAATACATCATGAGCAACGTCGACCACGCCGAAATCGCCAAATTCGAAGCCCTGGCCCATCGCTGGTGGGACCGTGAAAGCGAGTTCAAACCGCTGCACGACATCAACCCGCTGCGCGTCAACTGGATTGACGAGCGGGTCAATCTGGCCGGCAAGAAAGTTCTCGACGTCGGTTGCGGCGGCGGCATCCTCAGCGAAGCCATGGCCCAGCGCGGCGCCACTGTCATGGGCATCGACATGGGCGAAGCGCCACTGGCGGTCGCGCAACTGCATCAGCTGGAGTCCGGGGTCAGCGTCGAATACCGGCAGATCACCGCCGAAGCCCTGGCTGAAGAGATGCCCGAGCAGTTCGACGTGGTCACTTGCCTGGAAATGCTTGAGCACGTACCGGACCCGTCCTCGGTGATCCGCGCCTGCTACCGCATGGTCAAGCCCGGCGGCCAGGTGTTCTTTTCGACCATCAACCGCAACCCGAAGGCGTACCTGTTCGCCATTATCGGCGCCGAATACATCATGAAGCTGTTGCCGCGCGGCACCCACGACTTCAAGAAATTCATCCGCCCGTCCGAGCTGGGCGCCTGGAGCCGCATCGCCGGCCTGACCGTCAAGGACATCATCGGCCTGACCTACAACCCGCTGACCAAGCACTACAAGCTGGCCAGCGACGTTGACGTCAACTACATGATCCAGACCCTGCGCGAGGAGTAAGCCGATGGCCATCAGAGCAGTCCTTTTCGATATGGACGGCACCCTGCTCGACACCGCGCCGGACTTCATCGCCATCTGTCAGGCGATGCGCGCGGATCGCGGCTTGCCGCCGATGAACGACAAGCACATCCGCGACGAAATCTCCGGCGGCGCCAAAGCGATGGTCGCGGTGACGTTCTCGATGGACCCGGAATCGCCGGGCTTCGAGGAACTGCGTCAGGAATTCCTCGAGCGTTATCTGGCCGGGTGCGCGGTACACAGCAAGCTGTTCGACGGCATGGGCGAGCTGCTGGCCGACATCGAGCGGGCCAACCTGATCTGGGGCGTGGTCACCAACAAACCGGTGCGGTTCGCCGAGCCGATCATGCAACAGCTGGGGCTGGCCGAGCGCTCGGCGCTGCTGATCTGCCCGGATCACGTGAAGAACAGCAAGCCGGACCCGGAGCCGCTGATCCTCGCGTGCAAAATGCTTGATCTGGATCCGTCGACGGTTTTGTTTGTGGGCGATGATCTGCGCGATATCGAGTCGGGCCGTGATGCCGGCACCAAGACCTGCGCCGTGACCTACGGCTATATCCACCCGGACGACAACCCGCGGCACTGGGGCGCGGACGTGGTGGTGGATCATCCGCTGGAGTTGCGCAAGGTGCTCGACAGCGCGCTGTGCAGCTGCTGAAAACGGCCTTTGTGGCGAGGGGATTCATCCCCGATGGGTTGCGAAGCAGCCCCCGCAATCTTTCAGGTCGATTCGATATGCAGGTTTACGACTGCTTCGCAGCCGGTCGGGGATAAATCCCCTCACCACAAGGAAGCAGGTCTTCATGAATGGATTGTGAGGTTCTTATGTTCGATTACACCGCCCGTCCCGAATTGCTCAAGGATCGGGTCATTCTGGTCACCGGTGCCGGTCGCGGCATCGGTGCGGCCGCCGCGAAAACCTACGCCGCTCACGGCGCCACCGTGCTGCTGCTGGGCAAGACCGAAGCCAATCTGACTCAGGTCTACGACGAGATTGAAGCGGCGGGGCATCCACAACCGGCAGTGATCCCGTTCAACCTCGAGACCGCCCTGCCCCATCAATACGATGAGCTGGCGGCAATGATCGAGAGCGAGTTCGGCCACCTCGACGGCTTGCTGCACAACGCCTCGATCATCGGGCCGCGCACGCCGATCGAGCAGCTGTCGGGCGAAAACTTCATGCGTGTCATGCAAGTCAACGTCAATGCCATGTTCATGCTGACCAGCACCCTGCTGCCGCTGCTCAAGCTGTCGCAGGATGCCTCGGTGGTGTTCACCTCCAGCAGCGTCGGGCGCAAGGGCCGGGCCTACTGGGGCGCTTACGGAGTATCGAAGTTCGCTACCGAAGGCTTGATGCAAACCCTGGCCGATGAAGTCGATGGCGTGGCACCCGTGCGCTCCAACAGCATCAACCCGGGCGGCACGCGCACCAGCATGCGTGCACAGGCCTATCCGGGAGAAAACCCGATGAACAATCCGACCCCGGAAGAGATCATGCCGGTGTACCTGTACCTGATGGGTCCTGACAGCGCCGGCATCAATGGCCAGGCATTCAACGCGCAATAACTGCCATACGTCGCTTTTGTTGCCGTGGCGGATTACCGTCGCGGCACACAATTGCCGCTTCCCACCGTCACACTTCAGTCAAATATCCGCCACCCGCCCTCAAAGCAAAAAGCCATCTTGTTGATTCATAAAGGTTTTAATAAACCTGAACCGAATGGCACGACTTTCGCTCTAATTTTCCTCAAAGCATGCCGTGTGAAGGCACTGGGGCAAGGCCGATTTCGATAGCTGACTAATCGTCATCAGGCAGACTAAACTTACGCCAAATGTCCTACGGGACTGATGGATCAGTATGACGCGCAGCCCATAGCCGCTCTCACCCAGCCTGTAAGACAGACTTACTGCTTAGGGGCTCACGCCATATGAAATCACCTTCCCAGACCAATGCAATTGACTTTGACAGTGCCAAATTGCAACGCCTGGGCTTTGGTCAGCTGCCTCCGCTTCTGGAACGCCCGGCCAGCCTGGCGCAATTGCGCCAGCAAATGAGCCTGCAACTGCAAACCAGTCTTGAGCCGCAACGAATCCTCGGTCTGTTTTTCCGCGAAGTTCAGCGTCTTGTGCCGCTGGATGCCTTGAGCTACGTGCATTCGGGCAGCGACTTGCGCCTGGAGTTCGGTGCCCGCGGTCACCATTCGGTCAGTTACAGCCTCAGCCACGAAGGCGAGCACCTGGGTGAACTGGTGTTTCGCCGCAACCAGCGCTTCAGCGAGCAGGATCAGGGCAACCTTGAATCGCTGCTGTCGTCGCTGTTGTTCCCGATGCGCAATGCCCTGCTCTACCGCGCGGCAACACAAAGTGCGCTGCGCGACCCGTTGACCGGAACCGGCAACCGGATCGCCATGGAGCAGACCCTGCAACGCGAGATCGACATGTCCCGCCGGCACCTGCAACCGCTGTCGGTGCTGATGCTCGACATCGACCACTTCAAGCGGGTCAACGACAGTCACGGCCACAGTGCCGGGGATGACGTGCTCAAAGCGGTGGCAGCGTCGATCAAGGGCCAACTGCGTAACGTTGACATGGTGTTTCGCTATGGCGGGGAAGAGTTTCTGATCTTGTTGTCCAACACCGGCCGGGAAGCGGCAGCGATGATCGGCGAGCGTCTGCGTCACGCCGCGCAGACTGCAGAATATTTCGCGGACGGTAAACTGATCGACCTGACCGTGAGCCTTGGCTGCTCGACTCTGTTGCCGGGAGAGTCAGCTGACAGCCTGCTGCGCCGGGCCGACAGTGCGCTGTACGTGGCCAAGCGCGAAGGGCGTAATCGGCTGGCGATGGCGGGCTGAGTCCTTCCAGACACCCAAAAACCACTGTGGGAGCGGGCTTGCTCGCGAAAGCGGTGTGCCAGTCAAACAATTGCTGACTGACACACCGCTTTCGCGAGCAAGCCCGCTCCCACATTTGCTTTGGCGTTTTGCCGAAAATCAGCTCTCTACAAGTGCCCGGCGTTCACGCCCGTGCAACGCCCGATCGGCGGTCTCCAGTTGCATGCAACGCTCCAGAAACAGGTACATGTAGTCGTAGCTCTTGCACACCGCCTGACGCAGTTCGGTCTGCAGAGCCTTACTCGGGTTCATGCCCGCCAGCGTGCAGATGATTTCCAGCGCTTCCCATGGGTGAGCGTCGTCGTACTGGGCATGCATCTTCAGCCACTTCATTGCACGCTTGCGCTCTTCTTCCGGGAACGCTGCCGCGTACACGCCAGTTGAGCAGACCAGCGCCGACCACTCCCCGGTCGCGCCCTCGATGGCGTAGTTGGTCGCAGCGATGGCGACGATCAGCGAATCCGCCGAACTCGTATGCCAGCACCAGTGACTCAATGCATGTAGTTCCGGCGGTACTTGCTGGGCCTGCAGATCCTCCAGGCTGACGCCATGCGCGCGACTCCAGTTCAGCCAGTAGTCGGCATGATTGAGTTCGACGCGGATGTTGCGCATCAGCCAGCGGCGCGCCATGTCCTCCCCAGGATGGCGGGCAAACTTGGTTTTGGTCAGGTTCTGCGCCATATACAACGCAAACTGTTCAACTACTGGCCAGCCCCCGATCAAGTACTGGCGCATGGTTTTGGCGCTGAGCTTGTTATCGCGCATGCGCAGGTACAGTTCATGTTCGACAACCCGGCGCTTGCTCTCGCTGCAATCTGCAATGAGCTGTTGTGCCCAGGCAGGATAACTTGCAGCTTCCATGAGTGGTCCGGTTCGGTTGAATGTGTCGATCACTGTTCGGCTCCTTTTGATTTGTGATTGTAAGGATCGGCAAGAGATTTCAACGGAACGTGCCAGGCGCCTTGAACAACAGCGGCTGCGGTCTGGCGGGCCGACTTTGCAAACTGTCGCAGGTAAACAACTGCGGGCGTTCGATGACATAACCCTGAGCGTAATCCACCCCGATTTCAAGCAATGCCTGCTCGATCTGGGTTGTTTCAACAAACTCGGCAATTGTCTGCTTACCCATGACATGCCCGATGTGATTGATCACCTCGACCATTGCACGGTTAATCGGGTCGTCCAGCATATCCTTTACGAAACTCCCGTCGATCTTCAGGAAGTCTACAGGCAAATGTTTCAGATAAGCGAATGAAGACATTCCGGCACAAAAATCATCAAGTGAGAAGTAACAACCTAAGCCTTTGAGTTCATTAATAAATCTAATTGCGCTGCCGAGATTGGCAATGGCGCTGGTTTCAGTAATTTCAAAACAAATCATTTCAGGGGGTATAGCGTAATTAACAAACTGTTCACGCAGAAAGTGCAAGAACGCGTCATCTCCGATAGTAATGCCTGAAAGATTAATCGCACACATTGCCAACGGACCTTCATGTTGTTCGGTAATACATTGGGCAACCACTTTAAAAACATTCTCGACGACCCAACGATCCAGTTGACTCATCAGACCATAACGTTCGGCCGCCGGAATGAAACTGTCCGGCAGGATCATCCGTCCGGCTTCGTCATGCAGACGCAAGAGTATTTCGATGTGCCCCCCGCCATGGGCTGTAGCGCCCAGCGGAGCAATTTCCTGGGCATAAAGGCAGAAGCGGTTTTCCTCCAGCGCCATGTGCAGGCGCTGTACCCAGGCCATTTCGCCGAAGCGCAGCGACAGCTCGGAGTCGTCGGCATGATAGACCTGCACCCGGTTGCGGCCCTTTTCCTTGGCCATGTAGCAAGCCATGTCGGCGGCGCGCAATGACGCTTCGAGGGTGGTCGGGGTCTGGGCGATGTGCACCAGGCCAATGCTCACAGTGGTCAAAAACGGCCGCCCCTTCCACACGAAGTGCAGGTTCTGCACGGTCTGGCGCAGGCTCTCGGCGATTTTCTCGGCGGCATCCGGGGCGCAGTTCTCCAGCAGAATGCCGAACTCGTCGCCGCCCAGCCGCGCGAGGGTGTCGCTCTCGCGCAAGCCCGATTGCAACAGCGTGCAAATGTGCCGCAGCAACTCATCGCCGGCGGCGTGACCGCAGGTGTCGTTGACCAGTTTGAACTGGTCCAGATCGAGGAACATCAGCGCATGCCGACCGGGCTGGCGCGTCAGATTGTGCAGGGCCTGCTCCAGGCGATATTCGAACTCGCGGCGGTTGGCCAGACCGGTCAGGGCATCGTGGGTCGCCTGCCACGACAGGTTGGCGATGTATTGCCGTTCCTGAGTCATGTCATGCAGCACCAGCACCGTACCGATAACCTTCTCGGCGTTGCGGATCGGCGCGCCCACCAGCGTCACCGAGACCGTACTGCCATCCAGGCGCTGAATCAGTTTGGAGTGCTCGCTGCCACCGATCAGTTGCCCGCTGAGAATGTGCTCGATCAGCGTCAGCCCTTCGGTCTGCGCATTGTCATCGAGCAGATTGAACAGCGCTGCCAATGGCAACCCCGCCGCGTGCTCGGACTTCCAGTGCGTCATCGCCTCCGCCGCCGGGTTCATGTAATCGATCGCGCCGTTGACGTCGGTGGTGATCACCCCGTCGCCAATCGATTGCAGGGTGATGTGTGCCCGATCCTTCTCCAGCTGCAGCGCCTGGGCAAAGGCATGCCGCTGCTTGAGCAGTTTGTGGGTGCGCAACAGGGCAAGCACGATCAACCCCAGCGCCGTAGCCAGGTTGGTGAACAGCAGCAGGCGCAGGATCATCCGTGAACCTTCGCCCAAGGCATCGCTGAACGCCTTGGCCGCCGGCGTCACACCGTCGTTGATGGCAAAGATCTGCGCTTTCCAGTGCTGGATATCAGCTGGCGTCGCGATGTTTTCGCTGATGCCCTGATGCATCTCGCGCGCGACATTGTCCAGTTGCACCAGATAGGCGTCACCGATGGTCCAGCGGTCGATCGCGGTTTCCAGATAACTGAAATGGCGGAAATTGAGGTACAGCCAGATCAGGCTCGACACATCATCGGGATGGTTGCCGCCCTTGAGGATCCCCTCCCGTGCCGCCTGCAGATCCGGCGGCTGACGATCCAGCGCCAGACGCAACTGGTGACCGCCCTGAGGCACGGCAATCGCTTCCTTGTATTTGAGGAAGATCGCCTCGTCGCGGCTGTCGGCATACAGGTTCAGGTAATAGATGGCGTCTTTCTGGCCCTTGGACCAAAGGCTCTCGCCGGCGACATAGCCGCGAACGGCCGACAGGACGTAAAGACTCACGCCCCCCAATAACGCCTGAAATAACACGACGGCGATAAATGGCCAGACGATGCCCAACAACCGTGGCGTTCCGAGAGTCCTTTTATGCTTCATGAGGTCCTTTGCGCACGCACTGTCATCTTCAAGGGGAGATCGCCAGAGCCAGACAAGGGAGCGACCCCTTCCAGCAAACCAGGACATTTTCAACCGGCGATACGTATGTACCGCACCCGCTGTTCGCCATGCTTCGACACTGACGGCTTTCAATCATTCCAGAGCCGTTTTCCATGCAGTCACCTTCCGCCACGCTGCAACGCCATACTGCCCAACAGAGCGAATACCGCGCAATGATCTCTGCCCTGCGCGCCGTGCTCGACGCATCGACCTCACTGCAGACCTACTACCTCACACCCCAGACACATTCACGCCTGGGTGCAGCCCACGACCAGGCGCAAAACCTTCTGCAAGCACTGTTCGATGACAGCGGCGAGCCACAATTGGCGGCCTACCTGCAAACGTCCAGAGGATCATTGCTGCAAGTCGACGCCGCAGCCGGTCACTGCAGCTTTTCCTTCAATCGTCCCGATGGCAGCTGCGCCCGCTTCACCATCGAGGATGTCACCCGGGCCTCCAGCACAATTCAAGAATTTCAGCGAGCGTTGCTGAGTATAGGCGCACACCTGCGTTCCGACAGGCTGCTGCCGTTGTCACAACTGCTGCGTGAGTCCGGGTTCACATTTACGGATGCACAGGACGCCACCGCACTGGCCCGGTTGATCCGCAAGGTCGAAGAACAACGCGCCTGCCACCGACTTAATCTGCGACACCAGCCGGCGCTGACGGGACTGATGAGCGACGATGACAAAGCCGCGATTCACGACCTGATTGGCGACTGGCTTACCGGCAAAACCCTGTCGGCCATCGACAGCCTGGCCAGCGAAGTAACGCCCCCATTCACCCGCCAGCAACTGGAACAGCAGCCTGCCGCCTGCCTGGAACGCCTGCTCGACACCCCCAAGGCGCGTGACCTGGGCCAGCGCCTGCTGCAGAAACTGCAATGGTACGGCGCCCGGCCCGATGAGCCGACCGTCCCGGACATCGGCCTGCGTTTACTGCTCGAAGCGTTGTGTCTATGGTACGAACTGCCCGGCGACAGCAGCTCGACCGAAGTGGCCGGTTTTGCGCTGGAACAGCGCGCTCACCACGGCGCCAGCTACGCCAGCATTCGCCGGGACTTTTTACAGCACCTGGAGGATTCTCACCGAACCTCGACCCCGACCGAAAAACATCTGCTGGGATGGGTATGCCTGACGCAGTTCGGACTGGATTTCCAAGTACGCGACATTCCTGACGACCTGCCGTACGCCAGCTCGGTGGTCTGGGTCAATTTCGTGCATGGCGTGCACCTCGCACATGCCCTTGATCCACAGTTGCTGGAACATCTGAGCTTTCAGCAACTGGTCGATCTGCCGCTGCACAAAAGCGAAAACGCCAGCACCGACCTGCAAACCCTGATCGCCATGACCCGAGTGGCTGCCGCACAGACCTGGACACTGGCCACCGGAGCCCAGGCCGCTGCGAACGAGACATCCGGCGATGACGCTGCCCTGCAAGCGCTGGAAGACCACAAGAAGCAAATGAACGCAGCGATCGTGCAACTGGACATCGAGCCGCCACGGCGACTCGCATTGGCAAAACAGCAACTGGACAAGGCGCTGGCCAACGAGCTGTACGATCACACGACGATTCGCCTCAAACGCCACCATCCTTCAACGCCCAACCGTAGCCGACGCAGCATTATTGACACCCCGGATGTGGCATTGCCGACCTGGCCGTTGCTGGAGGTCTATGCCGCCGGCGGGTTGAGCCCCGACACACGCTGGTACGTCAGCAACGATGGCCGCAGTGCCAGCGAATGGATCAGCCTCAACGCAGCAGGCAAACTGCAAAGCGGTTTTTTCGACACCGGACATCCAGGCCGACGCCTTTCACGGTTTCCGAGCAACTGCACCTTGCCCGAGATCAGGCCCTTGTTCGAGCAGCAGTTCGACGACTATCTGAGCGAGGCCCGCAAAGCCTATGAATACCTGATCAAGTCGCTGCTGGTCACACTGCCGTGGCCCGACCGCCGGGCACTGGAGCACGGCGAAGTGCGGATTCACAGCCTCAGGGATCCGACACGGCATATCGAAGCTCACCTGGAGACAGCGGAAAACATCCTGCCGCACCGGGCCCGCATGGGCTTCGTGTTGCAGGCGACGTATCAGGGCCCGCCACAATTCTACGAATGCCTGCCTCGTGCCGGCATCATTCGTAAACGCCCGGATCTGGATGGCACACATGTTGGCGGTCTGTTATTGCCACCCCTGCCGCCCAAACGTGGACGGACCAAGGGCCAGAGCATCAGCCGCATCGTCGCCCGCCGCCTGCCGTTCGATCGAAAAGCACACTGGGACGGTTCGACACCCGCCCCCGGCGCCAAGTGCGTCGCGATTCTCGAACCGCTGGGCGACTCCCTCCCGGGTTCGATGATCCCGGCGGCCCATCACGACAGTTCGCCGAACCTGACCTTCAGCTCACCGCGCACGGCGCACATCGCCTCGTTCATCGCGACCCGGTTGTTCTATGCCGATGAGCAGGCGCTGCGCAGTGAGGCCTGGGGTGATACCCGTTTCGAGCGCGACAGCCGCAAAAAGCACTGGACTCATGCCCTCAAGGGCTTTATCCCGTTCTGGGGCAGTCTCGAAGACCTGCAGTCGGACAGTCCGGGCAAACGCGCAATGGGCGTACTCGGCCTGCTCCTCGATATCGTCTCGTTCGCGATTCCCTTGGGAAAATTCGTCGCCGGCAGCATTCGCCTCGCGGCCGTGGCCGGGAAAATGGCGATTCGCGTCGCCCTGCCACGCATGGCGCAATTGTCGAAAAACCTGCTGGTTTCGAGCTTGAGAAACCTCAATCCGCTGGACGCTGCGCCTGCTTTGCTCAAGCTCGGCGGCCGAGGTGCGATCGGCGCAGTGCGGGCCGTGGCGCATCTGGAACACCGCGCGGTTGCACGTCTGAAAAGGCTGGCCGGCAGAAGCGCTGACTATGACCTGCTGCACAGTCTGCCCCAGGCACTGGATGCCGGGCGCTGGAAAGCGCTGAACCCTGCCGATCATCTGGCCGTGGTCAGAGGCATTGACGATGTGCCGGTGCGCAACGTCGGCGGCTCGCGGCATCACTTGCTCGATCCGCTGTCCGACCACCCTTATGGGCCGCAGTTGCTCGCACACGAGCATGGTTTTTCGCTGGGGCGTTCGCACTACCGCACCGTGAAAAAAACCGACGATCAGATCGATATCGAAGTAGCGCCGAACACCCGCGTCGAGCTTGTCCCCGAGGCTGGCGGACGCACCACGGTCTTGATCGATGATGTGCCCTATCGACTCGACGGCGATGAACTGCGCCGCGTCGAGCTGCTCGATGACAGTCAACACTGGACGCTGCTGCCGTGCCGGATCCGTCGCGCACCGGGCGCGGGCGACTGCCGCGTCAGCTACATCACCGCAGAACCCGCCCCGACGCCCGCCGTCGGCACCATCGACAAGGAAAAGGGTTACGCACCGTGGTTCGGCGAGCGGGTTTCGGAGCCGGCCACCCTGCCCCGGCGTGACGGAACGTTCCTGGCGGTCGAAGCCAGGCTTTATCAGATCATCGATAACCGCCCGAGGCTGTTCAACGGCGACCTGCGTCGCCTGGGTTTCAATCAAGGCAGGCTGGTACCAAGACAGCAGATTCAAGCCACGCTGCAGTTTCGCAAAGGCATTTATGCGCGGATAAAAACCGGCGGCACCTACGACGACATCAACGATTCACATCAGGTCGGCGCCGTGCTGATGCCGGCCATCGACGACTCGGCCACCCATGTGTTTTTCCGGGTCAACCACCACGAGTACTACCTGGCAACCTTCGCCAAAGGCGAAATCCCCGGCAAGCAGCTGACGTTCAAGCGCCTGGCACCCGCCGAACTGGCCGACGGCACCCTCGGCGCTGAACTGCTGACCGTCTACACCGGCTCGCTGCATGCCAACAACATGGTGCGCATCCATGGTCTGGAATCGGTGCAGCGCGCGATGCAGACCATGGAACAGATCGCGATCCCCATCGGCACCACGGCCATGCCTGCAAACAATATGAAATGGCTGAAGGTCGACACCAGCCCGGGCGAAGCACTGATGTTCGATCACTCGACACGGATGATCGTCACCCGCCTGCCCGAAGGCGCCGTCACTTGGGCGCGCAGCAAGGAAGCGCCGGAAGCCTTTCGGCAGAAAACCGCAGAGATTTTCGACACGTTGTTTCTGTCACCAACAATCAACCCGTCCAACACTAACGCGGCCCTGCGCATCGACAGTGCCATGCAGAAACTGCACAACCTGTTGCCCGTGCGTGAGCGGCCGGTCAACGCACGTAACATCGCCTATGCCGAAGTCACCACGACCAGCGGCAAACGGGAGATCTACGTCAGCGTGTCCGGCGCGCAAGGCAGCACCCAGCGCCTGCCGCTGTTTCGCCACATGGGTGCCAATCACGTGCGGATCGGCGACACCACTTACATCAACATCGACTACAACCCAAGCTTCCCGCGCACCTCGCTGGAGGTCACCGAGCAAGGGCAACTGCTGGCCGTGCCGCTGACCATCAAGGAGCTGAAAACCTATCAGCCGACGCAAACCAGCCGGCCGACCTCGCTGGACAGCGAAAGCAAACTGATCAGCGTGCTGCGCGAGAAATATCCCGACCCGACAGAGATCCGCGCGGTCGACATCGCAACAACCATGCGCCCGTGCGAATCCTGTTCGGTGGTGATGAAGCAGTTCGGCCATGACGGCGGCGAGGCGGCGTTACAGGTGCTGTGGGGCTGATTACAGGCGCTGCAGATGGCCGTAGAGTTTGGCGTAGAGGCCGCCATCGGCGATCAGTTGCTGGTGGTCGCCATCCTCGGCCACTTGCCCGCCATCGAACACCAGCACCCGATCCGCCTGCTTCACCGCCGACAGGCGATGGGCAATGATCAGCGTGGTGCGGCCATTGAGGAAGCGCGCCATGGCCTGATGCAGGTTGTATTCGGTGGCAGCGTCGAGGGCTGAAGTGGCTTCGTCGAGAATCACCACTTTCGGCTCGGCGAGGATCATCCGCGCAATCGCCAGACGCTGACGCTGACCACCGGACAGACGCACGCCGGAACGTCCGACGATGCTGTCGAGACCGTCCGGCAGCGCCCGGATGGTCGCCTCCAACTGAGCGATTTCCAGCGCCTGCCAGCAGGCTTCGTCACTGCGGGTGCGGCCCATGGTCAGATTGGCGCGGACGGTGTCGTTAAACAGCGCCGGATGCTGCAGCACCACCGCGACGTTTTCACGAATCAGCTCCAGACCGATTTCCTGTTGGGTCGAACCGCCGAAACGGATAGTCCCGGACAACGGCGTGTACAGCCCTAACAACAGTTGCACCAAAGTGCTTTTGCCGCCGCCACTGGCACCGACAATCGCGACTTTTTCACCGGGAGCGATGGACAGGTTCATCTGATCCACCACCAATTCATCGCCGTAACCGAAGCTCAACCCCTGCACCTCGATGCCCACGGTTTCCCGGCCCTTGAACGGATCGACGCCGCCCGGGTATTGCGGCTCGTCGGCCCGCGCCAGCAGTTCGTTGATCCGCGCCAGTGCGCCACCCGCCGCGTAGTAGGCGTATTGCAGATTGAGCAGTTGTTCGACCGGGCCGATCATGAACCACAGGTAGCTGAACACCGCGAGCATCTGGCCGATCGACAGGTCGGAGAACAGCACCGTGAGCATCGCCGCCGCGCGGAAGATGTCGATGCCGAACTGGAACAGCAGACCACTGGCACGGTTCGACGCATCGGTTTTCCACTGCGAGTTGACCGCATAGTTACGCACTTCCTGCGCGCGCAAGCCGAGTCGCCCGAGGAAGAAACCCTGACGGTTGCCGGCGCGCACTTCCTGGATCGCATCGAGGGTTTCGCTCAAGGCTTGAGTGAAACGCGAGGTGCTGTCGTTCTCCAGTTTCTTCAGGTGCTTGACCCGTTTGCCCAGTTGCACCGTGGCGTAGATCACCAATGGATTGAACAGCAGGATCAGCAGCGCCAGCTTCCAGTGCATCCACATCAGGATGCTCGCGGTGCCGACCAGGGTCAGCATCGCCACCAGAAACCGGCTGAGGGTTTCGCCGACGAACTTGTCGAGTGTGTCCAGATCGGTGACCAGATGGGTGGTCACGGTGCCGCTGCCGAGGCTTTCGTATTCGCCGAGGGAAATCCTTTTCAGGCGTTCGATCAGGCGCACGCGAATGCGGTAGACGATGTCTTTCGCCAACCGGGCGAACAGCCGCGCCTGCAACACGCCAAAACACAGGGCGCTGCAACGCAGAGTCAGGGTGACCACCAGCATCAGGCCGATGTAACCCGCCGCTTGTTGCCACATCGACGGCAGCACGTGGTTCATGACTTTCAGCGCGGCATCGCCATGCCCGAGCAGGACTTCGTCCACCAGCAAGGGCAACAGCAACGGAATCGGCACACTGCACAGCGTCGCCAGCACGGCCACGCCGTTGGCGATCCACAGGGATTTTTTGTGATGCAGTGCCAGGCGCCGGACTTCTGCCCAGCTCAGCCGGTCGACACGCTTTACGGCTGGCGTGTCATCGGCCAGGTCAGGCACAGGCGGCGCGCTCCAGCCAGCGACCAAGCAGCGGCGAGAGTTCGCTGAGCGGTTGATAGCCGTTGGTCAACAGCGCCAGTTGGCCGTTGCGCTCGGCGAGCAGGGTCGGGAACCCGGCGATGCCCAGATCCTGCACCCAGCTGAAATCAGCCTGAGTCGCTTTGTGTTGGTCGGCATGATCGAACAGCGCGGCAAACTCGATACGCGGTACGCCGGCCTGTTCGGCCAGTTCGACCAACACACTGGCCTGAGTGACATCGCGGCCTTCAGCATAAAACGCCTGCTGG
Source organism: Pseudomonas sp. MWU347 (assembly GCF_017947305.1). NCBI lineage: Bacteria > Pseudomonadati > Pseudomonadota > Gammaproteobacteria > Pseudomonadales > Pseudomonadaceae > Pseudomonas > Pseudomonas sp. MWU347. The sequence goes on along the minus strand of NZ_JAFGZB010000006.1, from coordinate 112,049 downwards.
ATCAGGCCGACCAGCGTCCACGCGCAATCCGGCGCCAGGCTGCGCGCGGTAACGATCGCCCGACAAGCCGGCTCGGTGTCGTAGACAAAACCGTCGGGCAACGCCCCGTCGAACTTGAACGGCTGGCCGGTAGCCTCAGTGACCGCCTGCCAGTGCTCGAGGATGTAGCGCCGCGTAGTCGGTTCCAATGCTGCACCACTACCGGTGCGCAACCCGCCGACCACCAGGTGCAACTCCACCCCGGCTGCCTGCGCCTGCTCGACCAATGCCTTGGCAACCGGGGCGAACCCCCAGCACCAGGAACACATCGGATCCATCACATAGAGCAGGCGCGCAGTCATGATCAGGCCTCGGTGGATGCTTGTTTATAGTTGTAGCCGATCGGGTGCGGCATGTTGCGCGCCTTGGCCAGTTCGATCTGCTTCTGCCGATCGATGGCGCTGCGGCGGGTTTTCTCGCTCAGCTTGTCCCAGCAATGCGGGCAGCTGATGCCGGCCACGTAGTGCTCGGAGGCGCGATCTTCAACACTGACCGGTGTGCGGCAGGCATGACATTGATCGTAGTCGCCTTCGCTGAGGTCGTGACGCACGGTCACGCGGTTGTCGAACACGAAGCAGTCACCCTGCCACTTGGTTTCTTCCTGCGGCACCTCTTCGAGGTACTTCAGGATGCCGCCCTTGAGGTGGTAAACCTCTTCGAACCCCTCGCCCAGCATGTAACTGGAGGCTTTCTCGCAGCGAATGCCGCCGGTGCAGAACATCGCGACCTTCTTGTGCACGGCCGGGTCGAAGTGTTCTTTGATGTAGTCGGGGAATTCGCGAAAACTGGTGGTTTTCGGATCGATGGCGCCTTCGAAGGTGCCGATCGCCACTTCGTAATCGTTGCGGGTGTCGATCAGCAGCACTTCCGGGTCGCTGATCAGCGCGTTCCAGTCCTGCGGCTCAACGTAGGTGCCGACCTTTTTGTTCGGGTCCACGCCTTCGACGCCAAGGGTGACGATCTCTTTCTTCAGCTTGACCTTGGTGCGGTAGAACGGCTGCTCGTCGCAGTACGACTCTTTGTGATCGATGTCGATCATGCGCGGGTCGTTCTTCAGCCAGGCGAGCAGGCCATCGATGCCTTCGCGAGTGCCGGAAACCGTACCGTTGATGCCTTCTTCGGCGATCAGCAGAGTGCCTTTGATGCCATTGTCGACCATCGCTTGCAGCAGGGGCTCGCGCAGGTCAACGTAATCTTCGAGGGTGACGAACTTATACAGTGCCGCCACGACAATCGGTTGTGTCATGGGTATTTCTCCAGGTGGCTACCCTCGCAAAGGGTGAACCGGATTCAAAAAAAACGCGCCGGGTGAGCGGCGCGTCGCGGATTCTAGCAAAAACAGGATCGTTATAGGATGTGCCGAGAACTCTGTGGCGAGGGGATTTATCCCCGATGGGCTGCGAAGCGGCCCCAAAACCCGCGAATGCAGTCTCTCAGGGATACCGCATTCTGTGGGTTTACGACTGCTGCGCAGCCGATCGAGGCGGTGCGACGTTTCGCTAAATCACCTCGCCACAAAAGCTCCCACACCACAAAAAGCCCGTTACATCCAAAGTCAGTGTTTGCTACCGCCGGCACAGGTCGGCGACGCCGGGGCGGCGCCCACTTCTGCCCATTCCTGCGGGGTGTAGGTGTGCAGCGCCAACGCATGGAACTCGCCCATCAGCTCGCCAAGCGTGCCGTAGACTTTCTGGTGGCGCTTGACCCGGTTCAGGCCTTCGAACTGCGCGCTGACCACCACTGCCTTGAAGTGCGTCTGTAACCCGCGACTGTGCATGTGGCTTTCGTCCAGCACTTGCAGATGCTCAGGCTGCAGCAGGCCCAGCGTCGATTCGATGCGTTGTTGCATGGTCATCACGAACTCCGCTTACTTCTTCTTGGCCGGCGCAGCGCCTTTCGGTGCCAGCTCGTTGGTCATGTCGTCGAGCAGCTTGTTGACGACAGGCACGGCGCTTTCCAGCTTGGCCTGAGTCATCTGGGCCGATTGCTGGGTCAGCTGCGGCATTTTCTCCAGGACTTTCTTGCCCAGTGGCGACTGGTAGAACGCGACCAGGTCTTTGAGCTCCGATTCGCTGAAGTTGCTGGTGTAGAGCTTGACCATGTCAGGCTTGAGCTTGTTCCAGCCGATGGCCTGGTCCAGGGCGGCGTTGGCCTTGGCCTGGTAGGTTTCCAGTACGGCTTTCTTGGATTCCGGGGCTTTGGTCTGTTCAAAACGCTGAGCGAACATTTGCTGCACTTGCATGTACACCGGAGTGCCCAGCTTGTCAGCGTGCGCCAGGGTCAGGAAAGCTTCAGCACTGGCGTTGTGGCTGGCGGTATCGGCAAGCACCTGGCCGCTGGCGCAAACCAGTGCAACCGCGGTGCAGATGGCACGAAGACGAGTCATCGAGTTTCCTTTTCAGCTAGGCGAGGTCAAACCCCAAGGGCGACCATTCTGCGCCTAAAAAACCTCGTGGCTCAACCCCCGAGCCTTGCCGCGCTTGATTGCCCGGGTTTTACCGGTCAACAATCGGTTCGAGGGAACCACCTGGGCCTGACCGGGCCTAAACTGCGCAAACAGACCAACAGGAGTGTGCACGATGAGCCGTATCGAAACCGACAGCCTGGGCCAGATCGAAGTCCCGGACGACGCCTACTGGGGTGCTCAGACGCAACGCTCGCTGATCAACTTCGCCATTGGTCAGGAACGCATGCCGCTGCCGGTACTGCACGCCCTGGCCCTGATCAAGAAAGCCGCCGCCCGGGTCAACGACCGCAACGGCGACCTGCCCGCCGACATCGCCCGCCTGATCGAACAAGCCGCCGACGAAGTGCTCGACGGTCAGCATGACGACCAGTTTCCGCTGGTGGTCTGGCAGACCGGCAGCGGCACCCAGAGCAACATGAACGTCAACGAAGTGATCGCCGGCCGTGCCAACGAACTGGCCGGCAATCCGCGCGGCGGCAAAACGCCGGTGCACCCCAACGATCACGTCAATCGCTCGCAAAGCTCCAACGACTGCTTCCCCACCGCCATGAGCATCGCCACTGCCAAAGCCGTGCAGGAGCAATTGCTGCCGGCGATCGCCGAGCTGTCCGGCGGCCTGGCCGAATTGGCCGCACGGCACATGAAACTGGTGAAGACCGGCCGCACGCACATGATGGACGCGACGCCGATCACCTTCGGTCAGGAGCTATCGGGCTTTATAGCGCAGCTGGATTACGCCGAACGGGCGATCCGCGCCGCACTGCCGGCGGTGTGTGAACTGGCGCAGGGCGGCACTGCCGTCGGCACCGGCCTGAATTCGCCGCACGGCTTTGGCGAAGCGATTGCTGCGGAACTCGCCGCGCTGTCCGGTCTGCCGTTCGTCACCGCGCCGAACAAGTTTGCCGCGCTGGCCGGGCATGAGCCGCTGACCAGCCTGTCCGGCGCCCTGAAGACCCTCGCCGTGGCGCTGATGAAAATCGCCAACGACCTGCGCCTGCTCGGCTCCGGCCCTCGCGCTGGCTTTGCCGAAGTCAAGCTGCCGGCGAACGAGCCGGGCAGTTCGATCATGCCCGGCAAGGTCAACCCGACCCAGTGCGAAGCGCTGTCGATGCTGGCCTGCCAGGTGTTGGGCAACGACGTCACCATCGGCATTGCGGCGAGTCAGGGTCACCTGCAACTGAACGTCTACAAACCGGTGATCATCCACAATGTGCTGCAATCGATCCGCCTGCTCGCCGACGGCTGCAGCAACTTCCAGCAGCACTGCATCGCCGGTCTTGAACCGGATGCGCAGGTCATGGCCCAGCACCTGGAACGCGGTCTGATGCTGGTGACCGCGCTGAATCCGCACATCGGTTACGACAAGTCGGCGGAAATCGCCAAGAAGGCTTACGGTGAGGGACTGACCTTGCGCGAGGCGGCGCTGCAGCTGGGGTATCTGACCAGTGAGGAGTTCGATGCCTGGGTGCGGCCGGAGAACATGATCGAGGCCGGCGCCAAGGGCTGAGTCCTGTAGCGCCTGACAGGCCGCCTTCGCGAGCAAGCCCGCTCCCACATTGGTACGGCATACACCGATCAAAATGTGGGAGCGGGCTTGCTCGCGAAGAACGATAAAGCGGTCTAACTGGCTGCAATCCGCATCCGCCGCGCCTTCAACCCGGCAATCAGCGACGGCCCCAACGCCACCAGCGCCGACCCCAGCACCACCAGCACCGCCCCGCCATAACCCAGCCCATTGATCTGCTCGGCATGCACATATTCCGGCCACACCCCGGCGGCAATCGCCACCGCGCCGAAGGTCACCAACGGTGTGATCGCCAGCGTCGCACTGACCCGCGAGGCCTCCCAGTGCGCCAGTGCTTCAGCAAAGGCACCGTAGGCAATCAGCGTGTTCATGCAGCACGCCAGCAACAGCCAACCCTGCACCGGGCTCAGTTCCAGTGCTTCGAGCGGATGCACCCACGGCGTCAGCAACAGCGCGCAGAACAGGTAAATCACCATCATCACCTGCAACGAATTCCACACCGTGAGCAATTGCTTCTGCCCCAGTGCGTAGAAGGTCCAGACCGTCGAGGCCAGCAGCACCAGCAACACGCCGGCGGTGTAGTCCGACAATGAGGTGAGCAGTTCAGCCAGACGCTGATTGAAGAACAGCACAAAGCCGATCAGCAGCACCGCCAGGCCAATGCCCTGACCGATGCTGAAGCGCTCCTTGAACACAAACAGGCTGGCGATCAGCAACATGATCGGCCCCATCTGCACCACCAACTGCGCGGTGCCGGGGCTGAGCAGGTTAAGGCCCATCAGGTACAGCACGTAGTTGCCCACCAGCCCGAGCACCGCCATCAACACCAGCCAGCCGCCTCGGGGACCGAGCACCTTGCGGTTCGGCAGGCGGCGCGTGGCCGCCAGGTAGATGAACAGGCAGCCGCCCGACACCAACAGGCGAAACCAGGTCACGGTGATCGGGTCCATCACCAGCAGCACCTGCTTGAGTTTGATCGGCAGGATGCCCCACAAAACCGCCGTCAGCAGTGCCAGGAACAGACCGTAAACCCAGCGACCGGATGAAATGTGCATGCGAACCCCAATGCCTGCTGACGAGAGCGGTCATTCTAGGCCCGCCGACAGACGCAACACAGGGACAGTTCGGGCCAGGCCGCGAATGAAACTGTGCAGGTCGCAGCATTAAATTGACGTTTTGCCGTTGATCGGCTGACGAAGCGCGCCAAGTGCTTCAGGCATAAGCTGATTGGATCCCTGCAACGGATCACTCAAGGAGCCGGATCATGTACGGAATGCGCGCCGATGACAGCGCCCCCGCCACGCACTTTCGCAGCGACCGGTTGTGTCGGGTCAATGGCGAACTGTTTTTCAGCACGCGGGAGAACACCCTTGAGGGGCCGTTCGACAGCGCCGAGAAGGCAGAGCGGGAGATTCAGGCGTATATCGCGCGGATGCAGCTTCTGGATTCCAAACGGTAAATCCGGTCGATCCCTTCGCGAGCAAGCTCGCTCCCACATTCTGATCGGTGTAAGCCGTACCAATGTGGGAGCGAGCTTGCTCGCGAAGGCGTCCTGACAGTCAATACAAATCTGCAGGTTTAACGAACAGCCTCAAACAACCCCGTCGCCCCCATCCCGCCCCCCACGCACATGGTCACGATGCCGTAACGCAAATTACGCCGCTGCAACTCACGCACCAGATGCCCGACCTGCCGCGACCCGGTCATGCCGAACGGGTGGCCGATAGAAATCGAGCCGCCGTTGACGTTGTATTTGTCGTTGTCGATCTCCAATCGATCCCGGGCATATAGACACTGCGAAGCAAAAGCCTCGTTGAGCTCCCACAGATCGATATCCGCCACCTGCAAGCCTTTGGCCTTGAGCAGTTTCGGCACCGAGAACACCGGGCCGATGCCCATCTCGTCCGGCTCGCAACCGGCGACGGTGAAACCGCGGAAAAACGCCTTCGGCTTGAGTCCAAGTTGCAGGGCTTTTTCCAGGCTCATCACCAGGGTCATCGACGCGCCGTCGGACAATTGCGATGAGTTGCCGGCTGTCACCGAACCGTCCTCGGCAAACACCGGTTTCAGTCCGGCGAGACTTTCGTAAGTGGTGTCCGGGCGGTTGCAGTCGTCGTGATCGACGATGCCGTCGAGGATCTGCACTTCGCCACTGTTCTTGTCCTCGAGCCGGTACTTGACCGCCATCGGCACAATTTCATCATTGAACAGCCCGGCCGCCTGCGCCTGGGCAGTGCGCAGCTGGCTTTGCAGCGCGTAACGATCCTGCGCCTCGCGGCTGACGTCATAACGGCGCGCGACCACTTCGGCGGTCTGGCCCATGGTGTAGTAGATGCCCGGCACCTGCTGCTTGAGCAACGGGTTGATCAGGTGGTCGGTGTTGACGCTTTTCAGGGTCAGACTGATTGATTCGACGCCGCCGGCGACAATGATGTCGCTGCAACCGGAGGCGATCTGGTTGGCGGCAATCGCAATCGCCTGCAACCCCGAAGAACAGAAACGGTTGAGGGTCATGCCGGCCACGCCGGTGCCCAGCCGCGACAGCACCGCCACGTTGCGGCCGATGTTGTAACCCTGCGCGCCCTCGTTGGAGCCGGCGCCGACAATGCAGTCCTCGACACTGGCCGGGTCGATGTCGTTGCGCGACAACAGCGCGTTGACGCAATGGGCCGCCATGTCGTCGGGGCGGGTCTGGTTGAACTTGCCGCGAAAGGACTTGGCCAGGCCGGTCCGCACGCTGTCGACGATCACCACTTCACGCATGGCATACCTCAATTGTTGTTGTCGGAGGAGAGTGGACCGAGCATAAGTCCACCCTGCCGCCGACCGCGACAATCATTCACCCCGCGTATGCGGGTCCATCGGCTCAGTCCTTGTGTTTTTTCGCGCGTTTGTCGGACTTCGCGAATGCTTCCTCAAGCGCTCGGTTGATCGTGCGCAGGACCTTGACCCGGGCCCAGCGTTTGTCATTGGCCTCGACCAGCGTCCACGGCGAAATCTCGGTGCTGGTGCGGTCGACCATGTCGCCCACGGCGGCGCGGTAGGCGTCCCACTTGTCGCGGTTGCGCCAGTCGTCCTCGGTGATCTTGAAGCGCTTGAATGGAATCTGCTCGCGGGCCTGGAAGCGCTCCATCTGCGTGTCCTTGTCGATCGCCAGCCAGAACTTGACGACGATGACCCCGGCGTCGGCGATTTGCTCTTCGAAGTCATTGATCTCGCTGTAGGCGCGCAGCCAGTCGGCCGGGCTGCAGAAGCCCTCGATCCGCTCCACTAGCACCCGGCCATACCAGGAGCGGTCGAACACCGTGAACTTACCCCGCGCCGGCAGGTGCCGCCAGAAGCGCCACAGATACGGCTGCGCGCGCTCCTCTTCAGTGGGCGCGGCAATCGGCACGATGCTGTACTGACGCGGATCGAGCGCCGCCGCGACCCGACGAATCGCCCCGCCCTTGCCCGCCGCATCGTTGCCTTCGAACACCGCCACCAGTGCGTGGCGGCGCATGCGTTTATCGCGCATCAGCCCGGACAACCGTGCCTGCTCGGTGATCAGTTGTTCTTCGTAGTCCTTCTTTTCCAGTCGCTGGTTCAGGTCGAGGCTGTCGAGCAGGTTGAGTTGATCGACCGCCGTGCCCAACGGGGCGGCGTTGACCTCTTCGGTGTGCACCTCAGGACGCTTGAGCGCATTCTGCAGGCCCTCCAGCAGGATTTTGCCGACGGCAAGACTGCGATAATTGGCGTCCATGCCTTCGATGATGTGCCATGGCGCATAGTCGCGGCTGGTGCGGCGCAACACGCGCTCGCCGTATTTGACGAACTTGTCGTAAGTCTGCGATTGCTGCCAGTCCAGCGGGCTGATGCGCCAGCTGTGCAAAGGGTCATCGGCCAACGCCTTGAGGCGGGCCTTCATCTGTTTCTTGGACAGGTGAAACCAGAACTTGAAGATCAGCGCGCCTTCATCGCAGAGCATCTTTTCCAGACGCTCGGCGGCGTTGATCGCCTGATCCAGGCGTGGATCCTTGAACAGACCGTGAACCCGCCCTTGAAGCATCTGGCTGTACCAGTTGCCAAAGAAAACTCCCATCCGTCCCTTGGCCGGGAGCATCCGCCAGTAACGCCAGGCCGGTGGATGCGCCAGCTCTTCATCGGTCTGCTGATCGAAGGTGCGCACCTCGATCAGGCGCGGGTCCATCCACTCGTTGAGCAACTTGACGGTCTCGCCCTTGCCTGCGCCTTCGATGCCGTTGATCAGAATGATCACCGGAAAACGCTTCTGCTGCTGCAACTCGAACTGCGCTTCCAGCAGTGCTTCACGCAGTGCAGGCACAGCCGCGTCGTAAGTCTCTTTGTCGATGGCATGGCCGATTTCGGCGGATTCAAACATGGGGACGGCTCCTTCCAGGATTCAGCAAGACTAGCGGATTGGGCATGGGCGCGGCGGAGAAATTCCGCTCCTTTTGGCTTCAAGAAAAACTCTGTGGTGAGGGGATTTATCCCCGATGGGCAGCGCAGCGGCCCCAAAGCCATTCAACGCCAGATGCACGCTGGTAGCGGGATTGCGACTGCTACGCAGCCGATCGGGGATAAATCACCTCGCCACAGGTTGCTCTGATCCGCGCCCAAATCGTTAATTGTCTTCGAGGCTGCACAGCCAGGCCTTGCCATGGATCAAGCACCCTCCGCACGATCAGCTAGAATGGCCGCCTTGTCGTTGCCGAGCCTGCCATGAAACCTGTATTGCCCCACGCCCAACTCGACTGGGATGACCAGGGACGCCCACGTTCGCGGGTGTTCGATGATGTGTATTTTTCCGACCAGTCGGGGCTGGATGAAACCCGTTACGTGTTCCTCGAACAGAACCGTCTGGCCGAGCGTTTTGCCGCGCTGCCGGCGCACGGGCGACTGGTGATCGGCGAAACCGGCTTCGGCACCGGGCTGAATTTCCTTTGCGCCTGGCAGTTGTTCGAACAGCACGCGGTGGCCGGTGCGCGGCTGCATTTCGTCAGCGTCGAAAAATACCCGTTGAGCCCGGCCGATCTGCAACGGGCGCTGGCCTTGTGGCCGCAGCTCAAGCCGCTGGCCGATCAGTTGCTGACGCAGTACGTGGCGATCCATCAGGGCTTTCAGCGGATCATTCTCGGCAATGGCCGCGTGACGCTGACGCTGCTGATCGGCGATGCGCTGGAGCAACTGCCGCAACTCGATGCGCAGATTGATGCGTGGTTTCTCGACGGTTTCGCCCCGGCGAAAAACCCCGACATGTGGACCGCTGAACTGTTCGTCGAACTGGCTCGACTGGCCGCGCCGGGTTCGACCATCAGCACCTTCACCAGCACCGGTTGGGTGCGGCGTCTGCTCAACGCGGCCGGGTTCAAGATGAAACGCACGCCGGGCATCGGCCACAAGTGGGAGATCCTGCGCGGCGAGTTTCTCGGCTGGCCGCAGGACGTCGCGCCACCGCTGCCGGACAAACCGTGGTTCGCCCGCCCTGCCCCGCAAACCGGTGAACGTCGGGCGCTGGTGATCGGCGCCGGGCTGGCCGGTTGTGCGACCGCTGCCAGCCTCGCCGCGCGCGGCTGGCACGTCAGTCTGCTGGAGCGTCACGAGGCGGTGGCGCAGGAGGCGTCGGGCAATCCGCAGGGCGTGCTGTACCTGAAGTTGTCGGCCCACGGCACCGCGTTGTCGCAACTGATCGTCAGCGGCTTCGGCTACACCCGCCGCCTGCTGGAAACCCTGCAACGCGGCACCGACTGGGACGATTGCGGCGTGCTGCAACTGGCTTTCAATGCCAAGGAAGCCGAGCGTCAGGCGCAACTGGCCGCGGCATTCCCGGAAGATCTGGTGCACTGGCTCAATCAACCGCAAGCCGCAACTCAGGCCGGAATCGCTGTGGCCCACGGCGGGCTGTTCTACCCCGAAGGGGGCTGGGTGCATCCGCCGGCGCTGTGCCAGGCACAAGCCGCGCAAGCGAACATCGAACTGCTCAAGCATCACGATGCGCTGGAACTGCGCAAGGTCGAAGGTCAGTGGCAAGCCCTCGACGGCGAGCGCGTGCTCGCCAGCGCGCCGGTGGTGATATTGGCCGGCGCGGCGGAGATCAAACGCTTTGCGCAAAGTGCCGAGTTGCCGCTTAAGCGCATTCGCGGGCAAATCACGCGCCTGCCGCAAACCACCGAGAGCCAGACACTGCGCACCGTGGTCTGCGCCGAAGGTTATGTCGCGCCGGCACGCTTGGGCGAACACACGCTGGGTGCGAGTTTCGACTTCAACAGCGACGACCTGACCCCGACCACCGCCGAACACCTGGGCAATCTGGCGATGCTCGAAGAGATCTCCGGCGATCTGGTGGCGCGCCTGCACATCAATCAACTGCCCCCGGAAACTCTGGAGGGACGCGCCGCATTCCGCTGCACCAGTCCCGACTATCTGCCGATCGTCGGCCCCCTCGCCGACCGCACAGCCTTCGCTCAGGCCTACGCCGCGTTGAGCAAGGACGCGCGACAAGTGCCGGACATCGCCTGCCCGTGGCTCGATGGCCTGTACGTTAACAGTGGCCACGGTTCACGCGGGCTGATCACCGCGCCGCTGTCGGGCGAACTGCTCGCGGCGTGGCTGGACAACGAGCCGCTGCCACTGCCCCGAAGCGTCGCCGAGGCCTGCCATCCCAATCGTTTTGCACTGCGCACGTTGATTCGCGGCAAATGAAAAATCGCGACTGGCCGCTGGTCAGTCGCCCCCTCTTATAACTCATCGTTCTAAAACTCCCACATCTGCAGCGGGTCAGTTTCTGAGTACCGGCCATTTTGGCCTGACTTGAATGACCCCTCCCCAACGGAAAAACCGGTAAGGACTTTATGTGCGGATTAGCTGGCGAGTTACGTTTTGATCATCAACCTGCAGACCTTGCAGCGGTAGAGCGAATCACCCATCACCTGGCCCCTCGCGGCCCCGATGCGTGGGGCTTCCATGCCCAAGGGCCGATTGCCCTGGGCCATCGTCGCCTGAAAATCATGGATCTGTCGGACGGCTCGGCTCAGCCGATGATCGACAGCCAACTCGGTTTGTCCCTGGCCTTCAATGGCGCGATCTACAACTTCCCGGAACTGCGCGCCGAACTCGAAGCGCTGGGCTACGCCTTCTATTCCGGTGGCGACACCGAAGTGCTGCTCAAGGGCTACCACGCCTGGGGCGAAGCGCTGCTGCCGAAACTCAACGGCATGTTCGCGTTCGCCATCTGGGAGCGTGATGCCCAGCGCCTGTTCATCGCTCGCGACCGTCTCGGCGTGAAGCCTTTGTACCTGTCGCGCACCGGCCAGCGTTTGCGCTTTGCCTCGGCCCTGCCGGCGCTGCTCAAGGGCGGCGACATCAACCCGATCCTCGATCCGGTGGCGCTCAATCACTATCTGAATTTCCATGCGGTGGTGCCGGCTCCGCGCACTTTGCTCGCGGGCATCGAAAAGCTGCCGCCAGCGACCTGGATGCGCGTCGAAGCCGATGGCCGCACCGAGCAGAAAACCTGGTGGACCCTGCCCTACGGCCCACACGACGACGAGAAAAATCTGACCCTCGAAGACTGGCGCGACCGCGTGCTCGACAGCACCCGCGAGGCCGTGGCAATCCGTCAACGCGCAGCGGTGGATGTCGGCGTGCTGCTTTCCGGCGGTGTCGATTCGAGCATGCTCGTCGGCCTGCTGCGAGAAGTCGGGGTGGAGAACCTGTCGACCTTTTCCATCGGTTTTCAGGATGCCGGCGGCGAGCGTGGCGATGAATTCCAGTATTCCGATCTGATCGCCAAGCACTACGGCACTCAACATCATCAATTGCGCATCGACGAAAAAGAGATCATCGAGCAACTGCCCGCTGCGTTCCGTGCGATGAGCGAGCCGATGGTCAGCCACGACTGCATCGCCTTCTACCTGCTGTCGCGCGAAGTGGCCAAGCACTGCAAAGTGGTGCAAAGCGGCCAAGGCGCCGACGAACTGTTCGCTGGTTATCACTGGTATCCGCAAGTCGACGGTGCGGCCGATCCGTACGCGGCCTATCGCGCGGCGTTCTTCGACCGCAGCTACGACGACTACGCCGCCACCGTGCAGCCGAAATGGTTGACCGCGAATGACGCCGCTGGCGACTTCGTGAAAGAGCATTTTGCCCAGCCTGGTGCCGATGCCGCGGTCGATAAAGCCCTGCGTCTGGACAGCACGGTGATGCTGGTGGATGACCCGGTCAAACGTGTCGACAACATGACCATGGCCTGGGGCCTGGAGGCTCGCACGCCGTTTCTCGACTATCGCCTGGTGGAACTCTCGGCGCGGATTCCCGGCCAGTTCAAGCTGCCGGACGGCGGCAAACAGGTACTCAAAGAAGCTGCACGTCTGGTGATTCCAAGCGAAGTGATCGACCGCAAGAAAGGCTATTTCCCGGTGCCAGGCCTCAAGCACTTGCAAGGCGACACTCTGAACTGGGTGCGTGAACTGCTGCTGGATCCGAGCCAGGATCGTGGCCTGTTCAACCCGGCCATGCTCGACAAATTGCTGACTGATCCGCAAGGCCAACTGACGCCATTGCGCGGCTCGAAACTGTGGCAACTGGCGGCCCTGAACCTGTGGCTCAGTGAACAAGGAATCTGATTGATGAAACCTCACGCCACAGCGATCAATCAGCGCCTGTTACGCGGTCAGACACCGTCGTATGAACGCTTGCAGGCGCGTCTGGCCGAAGACGGCAGCGAACTCGGCGCCGACCCCATTGCCGTGCACTGCGGTTGGGGTCGGCTGCTGATCGGCCACACTTTCCCTGACCCGGCGACGCTGGCGCAGGAACTGCTCAACGAGCAGCCCGGCGAACGCGATATCGCCCTTTATGTCGCCGCACCGCAGCAGATTCTCGGGCTGGAACCGACGCAACTGTTTCTCGACCCATCCGATACTTTGCGCCTGTGGTTCAGCGATTACCGCCAGGCCACCCGCGTGTTTCGCGGCTTCCGCATTCGCCGCGCGCAAAGCGAAGCGGACTGGCAAGCGATCAATCTGCTGTATCAGGCACGCGGCATGTTGCCGATCGATGCCACGCGCCTGACCCCGCATCATCAGGGCGGCCCGGTGTACTGGCTGGCCGAAGATGAAGACAGTGGCGCGGTGATCGGCAGCGTCATGGGCCTCAATCACCAGAAAGCCTTCAACGATCCAGAACATGGCAGCAGCCTGTGGTGCCTGGCGGTGGATCCGCAGTGCTCGCGGCCCGGTGTCGGTGAAGTGCTGGTGCGGCATTTGATCGAGCACTTCATGAGTCGCGGTCTGAGTTATCTGGATCTGTCGGTGCTGCATGACAACCGTCAGGCCAAAAATCTTTACGCCAAGCTCGGTTTTCGCAACCTCTCGACCTTCGCCATCAAGCGCAAGAACGGCATCAATCAGACGCTGTTCCTCGGGCCCGGGCCGGAAGCCAACTTCAACCCTTATGCGCGGATCATCGTCGAGGAAGCGCACCGGCGCGGCATCGACGTGCAAGTGGACGATGCCGAAGCCGGGCTGTTCACCCTCAGCCATGGCGGGCGCCGGGTACGTTGCCGCGAATCGTTGAGCGACCTGACCAGCGCGATCAGCATGAGTCTGTGCCAGGACAAAAGCCTGACCCACAAAGTGTTGAAAGGCGCCGGCCTGAAGCTGCCTTCACAGCAACTGGCGGGCAACGCCGACGACAACCTGGCGTTTCTCGACGAGCATCAGCGTGTGGTGGTCAAGCCGCTCGACGGTGAACAAGGCCAGGGCGTGGCGGTGGATCTACAGAGCATCGAAGAGGTGCAGCAGGCCATCGAAGCCGCCAAGCGTTTCGACAGCCGCGTACTGCTGGAAAGCTTCCACGAAGGCCTCGACCTGCGGATTCTGGTGATCGGTTTTGAAGTGGTGGCGGCAGCGATTCGTCGTCCCGCCGAGGTGGTCGGTGACGGCCATCATTCGATCGGTGCATTGATCGAGGCGCAGAGCCGGCGTCGGCAAGCCGCTACCAGTGGCGAGAGCAAGATCCCGCTGGATCACGAAACCCAACGCACCCTGCACGCGGCCGGGTATGACTACAGCAGCATCCTGCCGGCGGGCGAGCACCTGTTCGTGCGTCGCACGGCCAATCTGCACACCGGTGGCACGCTGGAGGATGTCACGGCAATTCTGCACCCGACGCTGGTCGATGCCGCCGTCCGCGCAGCGCGGGCGCTGGATATTCCAATGGTTGGCCTCGACTTGATGGTGCCGGCGGCGGATCAGCCGGAGTACGTGTTTATCGAAGCCAATGAACGCGCCGGCCTGGCCAATCACGAGCCGCAGCCGACGGCAGAGCGCTTTGTCGATCTGTTGTTTCCGCACAGTCAGCCGGCTGTTTCTTGATTCCGAGGTGTCAGGACTGACGCCTTCGCGAGCAAGCCCGCTCCCACAGGTTGAACGCATTCCAAATGTGGGAGCGGGCTTGCTCGCGAAGGGGCCGGATCAGGCACTACAAATCTTTCCCCTCATCGAAACCATCGATGCGCCTCAACTCATCAGGAGTTTCCATGACCACTCAAATCCCGGAACCGGATCTCAACTACCTGCAAAAAGTCCTGCTGGAAATGCTCGCGATTCCCAGCCCCACCGGATTCACCGACACCATCGTGCGTTACGTCGCCGAGCGTCTGGAAGAACTCGGCATCCCTTTCGAGATGACCCGTCGCGGCACGATCCGCGCCACGCTCAAGGGCAAGAAAAACAGCCCCGACCGCGCCGTCTCCGCGCACCTGGATACCATCGGCGCCGCCGTGCGTGCAGTGAAAGACAACGGCCGTCTGACCCTGGCCCCGGTCGGTTGCTGGTCGAGCCGGTTTGCCGAGGGCAGCCGGGTCAGCCTGTTCACCGACAATGGCGTGATACGCGGCAGCGTGTTGCCGCTTATGGCCTCCGGGCACGCGTTTAACACTGCCGTAGACGAGATGCCGATCAGCTGGGATCACGTCGAGCTGCGTCTGGACGCCTACTGCGCGACCAAGGCCGATTGCGACTCGCTGGGCATCAGCGTCGGCGACGTCGTGGCGTTCGACCCGCTGCCGGAGTTCACCGACAGCGGTCACATCAGCGCCCGTCACCTCGACGACAAGGCCGGGGTTGCGGCATTGCTCGCTGCGCTCAAAGCCATCGTCGAGAGCGGTCAGGAGTTGATGATCGACTGTCACCCGCTGTTCACCATCACTGAAGAAACCGGTAGCGGTGCGGCGGCGGCATTGCCATGGGACGTCAGCGAATTCGTCGGCATCGACATCGCGCCGGTCGCGCCCGGCCAGCACTCCAGCGAACACGCGGTGAGCGTGGCGATGCAGGACTCCGGTGGCCCTTACGACTATCACCTGTCGCGGCATTTGCTGCGTCTGGCCGGTGAAAACGAACTGCCGGTGCGGCGCGACCTGTTCCGCTATTACTTCAGCGACGCGCATTCGGCGGTGACTGCCGGGCACGATATCCGCACCGCCCTGCTCGCCTTTGGCTGCGACGCGACCCATGGTTATGAACGTACGCACATCGACAGTCTGGCGGCGCTCAGTCGTTTGCTCGGGGCGTACATTCTGAGTCCGCCGGTATTCGCCAGTGATGCGGCGCCGGCCAATGCTTCGCTGGATCGCTTCAGTCACCAGATCGAACATGAGACACAGATGGAGAGCGATACGCGAGTGCCGTCGGTGGACAGTCTGGTGGGGCAGCGCTCCGACAGTTGAATCCTTGTTATCTGAACTATGGCTATCGCGAGCAGGCTCACTCCTACAGTTGGAATGCATTTCCTTGTAGGAGTGAGCCTGCTCGCGATGAGGCCGGTACAAACCACACAAAACTGGCAGCCAGCCACCAATCGCCGTAGCATCCCGCCATTGATTTAGCCGAGGTGCCCATGCTGATTCCCTACGACGCTCTTGAAGTCGACACCCTCACCCGCCTGATCGAGGACTTCGTCACCCGCGACGGCACCGACAACGGTGATGACACACCGCTGGAAACCCGCGTGCTGCGCGTGCGCCAGGCGCTGACCAAAGGCCAGGCGCTGATCGTCTTCGACCCGGAAAGCGAACAATGCCAGTTGATGCTCAAACACGATGTGCCCAAGCATCTGTTCGACTAGCGGACCTTTTCGGTGACCTGTTTGCGCTGGATCCGCTGATAGACTTCAGAACGGTGCACATTGACCTTCTGCGGCGCCTCGACACCAAAGCGCACACTGGAGCCGTTGACTGACAACACGCGCACGGATATGTCGTCACCGATGGAAATCAACTCGCCCACTACACGGCTGAGTACAAGCATGGAATTTATCCTTCAGGGTTAGCCAGCCCTGAAGATGCGCGGCGGACGCCCGCTCGACAATACGTCGTGAGCAATTCAGTCTTGCCCTACACCCACGAGCGCTGCGCCCGTCAGACGTTTCCTGCAAATCGCTAAACAGCCTCGCCTCACGCAGCGGAAAAGCGCGGACCGAACAGAATCACGCTCGCGCCGATCACGCACAGCGCCACGCCGATCCAGTCCGAACTCAAAGGGCGAACGCGCTCGACCACCGCCAGCCAGCCGATCGACGCGACGATGTAGATTCCGCCATACGCGGCATAGGCGCGCCCGGCGTAAGCCGCTTCGACGCGGGTCAATAACAGGGCGAACAGGGTCAGGCTGAGCAGCGCCGGGATCACCCACAAGGCACTTTTGCCCTGACGCAGCCACATGAAAAAGGCGAAACAACCGGCGATTTCAAACAGCGCCGCGAGGAAGAACCACAGGTAATTGAGCATTGATGCGTCTCGACAGGGTGACCATTGCGGCCACCCTAACGACGCAACATCCTCGGGGCAAGTTCAGCCGTTGGTTTGTCTGGCCTTGGCGCGCATTTTATCGGCCATGGTGGTCATTTCGTTGTAGATCAGTTGCGGGTTCTTCTGTTTGATCGCCCAGGCCATGCGCCCCTGCTCGTGCGGCAGGATCATGAATTCGCCGGCAGCCACTTGCTGGTAGATATAGTCTGCAATGTCGGCAGCCGTGATCGGCGAACTTTCCAGCAACTTGCCGACTTGGGCTTTCATGGCCGGGGTCGGGCCACGGAACGAGTCGAGCAAGTTGGTCTGGAAGAACGACGGGCAGACCACATGCACGCTGACTTCCTGCTGCGCCAGTTCGATCAGCAAACTTTCCGACAGCGCCACTACACCGGCCTTGGCCACGTTGTAGTTGCTCATCGCCGGGCCTTGCATCAGTGCAGCCATCGAAGCGATGTTGATGATCTTGCCTTTGCTCTGTTCGAGCAGCGGCAGGAACGCCTTGCAGCCCTTGACCACCCCCATCAGGTTGATCGCGATCTGCCAGTCCCAATCCTCCAGCGACAGTTCGCTGAAGAATCCGCCGGACGCCACACCGGCGTTGTTGACGATGACATCAATGCCGCCGAGCTTCACCTCGCAAGCCTGGGCAAACGCGGTGAGCTGGCTGTAGTCACGCACATCGCAACGTTGGGTGAAACCGTCACCACCGGCCTCGCGCACCCGCTTCAGGGTTTCCTGCAGGCCAGCTTCGCTGACGTCGGACAAGGCCAGCTGCCAGCCTTCACGCGCCCAGCGCAGCGCGATTTCGCGACCCAAACCTGAGCCCGCACCCGTGATCATCATGCGATTTTGCATAGCAGACAGCCTTGTTGTTCCGTAGGAGATGCACGGAGTGTAGCGAAGGAACACTGGCCACCCACGCTCCATCAGATTGCTGAATACAGGATCAAAAGATCGCAGCCTTCGGCAGCGCCTACAGGGAATTCATGTAGGCGCTGCCGAAGGCTGCGATCTTTTGATCTCGCGCTTTAAAGGAAATAAACGAGTAATCCAAATACATTAAAAAAACATTGAATTTTCTTTCATTCACACCAGTCGGAATTTGTAAGCCGTCTGGAATTAGTTAGCCTCCAGTCGCCCTTGAACACCAAGTCTTCTCGAACGCTATAAACAAGGAAATCGACATGGGCACAATTCTTATCATTATCCTGATCCTGTTGCTGATCGGTGGTCTGCCGGTCTTCCCGCACTCCAGAAGTTGGGGTTATGGTCCTTCGGGCATTATCGGCGTGGTGTTGGTGGTGCTGTTGGTCTTGCTGTTACTTGGCAGGATATAAAACCCCAAGACAAAAAAAAGAGGCCCTCAGGGGCCTCTTTTTTATGCAGCGGTTTTATCAGTCCGGCTTGCCGTTGATCACACCGGCGGTGTTGTCCATCAGGCTCTTGGTCGCCGTTTGCAAGAACGCTTCCAGCTTGAGCTTCAGTTCGGCGGTACGCGGTGCGTCCGGAATGATCTCGGCAGAAGGGTTCGCGCCCAGTTGGTACTGGTAGATCTTCGGCGCCATTTCCTTCTCTTTCGGCAGCACCAGGATCTGGTCGGCAGTGACGATGGCGGTGGTCTGCTCGCTGCCCGACGGCTTGATCACACCGAAACCGGTGTCGCCGGCCGGGAGATTCAGCAGGTCACGCCCCCAGCACTGATGACGCACTTCGCCACCCAGACGGCCCATGATGGTCGGCACGATGTCGATCTGCGTACCCACGGTGTGGTCACGGGTGCCGAATTTTTCCTGAATGCCCGGGGCGATCATCAGCATCGGCACGTTGAAGCGGCCCAGGTCCATTTCGGTGATCTGGCGTTCGTTGCCGAAACCGTGGTCACCGACGATGACGAACAGGGTTTCCTTGAAGTACGGCTCTTTGCGTGCCTTCTCGAAGAACTGACCCAGCGCCCAGTCGGCGTAACGCATGGCGGTCAGGTGTTCGTTGAGGCTGCCACGATCGGTCACGCGCTCCACCGGCAATGGCGTCGGCAAGGCGTACGGCGTGTGGTTGGACAGGGTTTGCAGCAGCGCGTAGAACGGCTTGCCGTTTTCCCGTGCCTTCAGCTCCTGCAGACCACGGTCGAACATGTCCTGGTCGGACACGCCCCAGGTCGGATCGGAGAACACCGGATTGACGAAGTCGTTACGGCCAACGAAGTTGGTCATGCCCTGGTTACTGAAGAAGCCCGACTGGTTGTCCCAGGCGAAGTCGCCGTTGTAGACATACACGTCGTCATACTTGCGCGCGCTGAGCAGCTGCGGCAGACCGGACAGCTTGTGGCTGCCTTCCGGGGTCTGCATCAGGTATTCGAAACCTGGCAGGTTCGGGAAGCACGCCATGGTCGCAAACATGCCCTGGTGGGTATGGGTGCCGTTGGAGAAGAAGCGGTCGAACAACAGGCCTTCCTTCGACAGTTTGTCGAGGTAAGGTGTGATGTTGCCCGGTGCGCCCAGGGCGCCGACCGAGTGACCGGCCATGCTTTCCATCAGGATCACGACCACGTTCTTGATCGGCAGGGTCTTGTCGGCCGGTGGCGTGTAGTCACGACGCACGGCGGCAATGTCGGCATCGACCAGTTTGTCGTCCGGCATCACCAGCATCTCGCGCACCACTTTCTGCGCCTGTTCCTGCGGCAGCGTGGCTTTCCAGATGTTGTTGCGATCCTCGCCCATGCGGTCTTTGGCAGCGGCGATCAGCGACAGCGTGCCGTTGAGGCCGAGCTGGTTGGCGAAGTTCGATTCGGTGGTGTACACGTCACCCCAACGCAGCGGCGGGCCCTGACGCAGGGTGCCACGTGCGGCTACGACGCAGATCAGCAGGCAGACCACGAACACCGCCAGGCGGGTGTACCACGGCGCCACCTGACGGGTGCCGACGTTGCCACCGCTGAACGGGCCGCGTGGACGGGTCGCACGGTCGGCGCCCTTGAAGGCCAGGGTCAGGATCACGGTGCCGATGACCCACGCCAGCAGGTAACGCACTACCGGGAAACCGTACCAGAGCATGCTCATCACGGTTTTCGGGTCTTCCTTCACGTACTGGAACACCAGGCCGTTGAGGCGCTGGTGGAACTCGCGGTAGAAGTCCATTTCCATCAGGCCGAGGAACAGCGCGATGCTCGACGCCACGGTCAGCCACAGACGGAAGAAGCCACGCGCAGCCATCGCCCGCGCACTGAACAGTGCCAGCAGCAGCGGAACGCAGACGTAGACCACCAGGCGCAGGTCGAAACGCAGGCCGTTGGCGAAGGCTTCGAGGAAGGTCGAAGCCGGGGTATCGAGGATCATCTCGCGGTTGTAGACCAGCAGCGCGAGGCGCAGCACGGAAAACATCACCATCATGACCAGGGCACACAGCAGCGTGTAGGCCAGATGCGATTTGACGGTCGGTTGCAGCAGGCGAGTGGAAGATCGCTGCTGATTCAGGGCGTCCGGGTTTGCCATGTCGTTTTAGGACCCATTGGAAGTTGAAGTTGCAAAATACAGCGGCGCCATGCCCTCTTTTGGCCATTCCAGGCCCCGGGGCGTGCGCGGTGCGCAAATGTTGCACGATCAACGGCAGCATTGCCATTGATTACTGCCCCATTGCCCGACTCTTTCATACAAGCATTCGGACGGGGGACAAACCGAGTTGCGCGGGCGAATTGTCTGGAACACTTTGTGAAAATTTCGTCCAACGCATATCTGGAAACACAATATAACGACAAAACAAAACGCCCCGATTCGGTCGGGGCGTTTTGCTGTCAGCGCGAAGAATTACTTCTCGGCGCGTTCTTTCAGGGCTTTCAGCGTATTGAACGGCGCATCGACCACGAACTTGTTGGCGATCATGCTCGGCACGCTGCCGCCGGGCTCAGTGTGCACCTGATAGGTCACTTCGACTTGATCACCTTTGGGTACGAACTTCCAGAACCCTTTGACCTGAGCGACACGGACAAAGCCTTTCTCTTCGGGAAGGTACTTCGGCACGCCTTCGAGGTTGCGGGTCAGGCTGCCATCGGCGCCCTCAACGGTGGTGATGTGCAACACCGAATCACGCGGGGTCACTGGCCACGGCGTATTGAATTGGGTATAGGTCCAGCTCTGATCGCCCTCGTGCTTGAGCAGTTTCTGGGTTTTGCATTCGTGAATCCAGGCGCAGGCTCCGGCCACGTCTTCCTGCAAGGCACGCAGTTTGGCAACGGTGGTCTTCATCAGGGCAACACCCTGATAGGACTTGTAATCGGAACCCGGCACTTCGGCCAGCGAGACCTTGATCCCGTCCTGTTCCTTGGCGACCTTCCAGTCTTCGGCCTGAGCCATCGAAGTAGCCAGCACAGCGGTCAAACCACACAACACAGCGATACGATGCAGCGAACCCATAGTCTTATTCCTTATTGTTGAAGTTCCGTTCGTTTGACACATCACGCCGCCGTCATCTGCTCCCACCAGCCGATCAGTTTGATCGCTTCCTCGGAGCTGCTGCCACAGACTTCGACATCGGCGGCAAATCCTGAACAGACCGCCGGACGCTCCGGCTGACCGAAAATGCTGCACAGGTTTTCGACCGAGAGTTGCACGCAACGTTCGCCGGCAGGTTTGCCGTTGGGCATGCCCGGAATGGCAGAGCTGATGGAAGGGGCAATGCAGCAAGCGCCACAGCCTTCACGGCATTTCATGACGAGCAAGTCCTCGCGACGGGCAATGTGTTAAAGAGACACGGACAGAGTAACCGCTAAAACGGTTGTTTCAAATTCCCTGGACCGGGGTTTTTACCGATAACTGAATGTGACTGACCAGTCTCCGACAAAGCGTCTGGTTCGCGGGTCACGGCTCGATTGAATTTATTGCTTGAACTCGAAATCCAGCGCAGCGCCTTCAATATCGCGGCGCTCTTCGTTGCGCAGTTGCAACTGCATTTCGTTGCTGAGCAGGCGGCCGTTGAGCTGGAAGCCGCTGTTCTTCTCGCCGAACATCTGCGGCAGGATCGCCTCGTGTTTGGGCATCGACACAGTACCGGCAGGTTTGAGTTGCTGAACCATGTCTTTGGGCAGGCTCAGGTCCAGTTTGGCCGGCGGCAGTCTGGTTTTAGCCACCTCACTGGCCGATTTCGACTTGGAAGCGACCGGGGGACGCTTTTTCACCGGGGCGGCTTTCTTCTGTGAGGCTTTCTTAGCCGGTGCTTTTTTATCCGCAACGGCTTTTTTGCTCGCGGCCGATTTGCTTGCCGGGGTGGACGTTGCGGGCTTTTCCTGAACGGCAGCTGCCATGACACCGGGCGCATGGCCCATCGTCAACACACCAAGCAAAATCCAGACAGCAGGCAAAATCGCTTTCATGAGCCCCACAACACTAACGGCAGAGGGCCATATGCTCGCCTGTTGAGTGTCACAAGACAAGCACGGTGCGCCACTCGTTCAGAAACCGCCTGCGGTTTCCTGACACAGTTGAGTCGCCAGCAAACCGAGGGTCATCAGCGCCCTTTCCGCCTCGCGATTCCACGGCGTGCCGCAATTCAGGCGGATGCAGTGGTTGAACTGCTCGGTATTACTGAAGATCAGCCCCGGCGCAATACTGATGCCCTGCTGCAAGGCGCGGACATGCAATTCCTGGGTATTGACCCTGCCCGGCAGACTCACCCAAAGGATGAAACCGCCCGTGGGCCGGGTCATTTGCGTACCCTCGGGGAAGTACTGCTGCACCGCCAGCTGGAACGCGCTGAGGTTTTTCCGGTATTCCTGGCGGATGTACCGTAAATGCCGGTCATAACCGCCATTTTCCAGATAAGCGGCAATCGCCATTTGCGTGACGCTGCACGCCGAATGCGTGGTGAAGGTCTGCAGACGCTGGATTTCCTGCTGATACTTGCCGGCGATCATCCAGCCGACCCGCACGCCCGGCGACAAGGTCTTGGAAAAACTCGAGCAGTAAATCACCCGGTCCAGCCGATCGTAGGCCTTGAGGGCTTTGGTGCGGCCCTGTTCGAACATCAACTCGCCATAGATGTCGTCTTCGACGATCTGGATATCGAAGTCCGAAGCCAGGCGCAGCAGTTGTTTCTGCCGCTCTTCCGGCATGGTGCCGCCCAGTGGATTGCTCAGCCGGGTGGTCAGCACCAGCGCCTTGATCGACCATTGGTTGGCGGCCAGTTGCAAGGCTTCCAGGCTCATGCCGGTGGCCGGGTCGCTGGGAATCTCGATCACTTTCAGGCCCAGCAGGTCGGCCAGTTGCAGCAGACCGTAATAGGTTGGCGATTCGGCGGCGATCAGGTCGCCCGGACGAGTCAGCACCCGCAGCGACATCTGCAGCGCATCGACACACCCGTGGGTGATCACCACTTCTGAAGGATCGACGACGACCCCGGCATCGCGCATGCGGATCGCCACTTGCCGACGCAGCGGTTCGAAACCCGGGCTGAACATGTAACTGAACGCGCGCGGACTATGGAAACGGGTGACCTTGGCCAACTGCTGATGCAATGCGCGCACCGGGAGGTAATCGACACTCGGCACCGCCGCGCCCAACGGGAAAACCCCCTCGCGCCGCGATTCGACCAACACTTGCTGAATAATGCTGGCGCGGGTGACCAGGCCTGGGCGTTCGACCCGGGCGATATCCGGTGTCGGCGCCGTCAGGGCCGGGGTCTGGTGCACGTAGTATCCGGACTGCGGCCGTGCGCGGATCAGCCCCTGATCCTCGAGATTGGCGTAAGCCTGCAACACCGTTGCATGGCTGACATTGAGCTGCGAACTCATCTTGCGCACCGACGGCACGCGTTCGCCGGGCTGATAGACACCGCGCCGGATATCTTCCGCCAGTTGTTGAGCAATACGTTGGTAGAGCAAGAGGTTGGTCATGACGCAGCACTCGATTTCACGGGCATTTTATTCTTGTGTGAAACAATACCGGAACAGTTTAGAAGTGTACTGGGACAGTTGCCACCATAGTCGACCGTACAGTGCAGTGTCAGCTACAACTGTACGGATTTGCGCGCTATTCGACAGACGTAAAAAAGCCCGGCGCTGCATGACAGGCCGGGCTTTCCAGAGACGCAGCCCTCAGCGGGCGGCGCCGAGCTGGCCTTTTTCGTCGGAAAACACAATTTCCACCCGACGGTTCTGTGCCCGCCCGCGCTCGGAAGCGTTGGCGTCCACCGGGTACTCGTCGCCGTAACCTTCGACCTGAATGCGCTTGTCCTCGATACCCAGGTCCATCAGCACATCGGCCACCGCCTGCGCACGATCACGCGACAGCTTGAGGTTTTCCTGCTTGCCGCCGGTGCTGTCGGTGTAGCCCTCGATGCGCACCACGCGTTTCGGGTTGAGCTGCAGAAACTGCACGATCTTCAGCACCACGCGATTGGCCGAGTTCTTCAACTCCGCCTCGCCAGTGTCGAACAGCACGTCCCCGAGGGTCATCACCAGACCGCGATCGGTCTGTGTGGTGGCGAGCGCGACGATCTGTTCTTCGAGCCACTTGCCCTGCTGCTGCACGCTCAGCAGTTTGGACTCACGCAGGGCCAGTTGCAGGCGCTGGCGTTCCAGCTCCAGCTTCGCCGCACGCTCTTCGTTGAGCACCAGATTGGTGTGTTCGCGGGCGATTTCGCTGTAACGCTGACTCAGGTAGGCGTAATGCGCGACATCCCAGCCGCTGCCCCAATAGGTCGACAGGCGATCAGCACGGGCCAGCGATTCACCGGCGCGGATCACGTCCTTGGGCGCGATACGCAGCACATTGGAATCTTCCTTGACCTTCTGGAAGTCGCTGCTGGCCTGCTGCAAGGCGGCTTCGCTGTGTTGACCGGCGCAACCGTAGAGGCTTGCACAACCGGCCAGAATCAACCCGCCGAGGGCTTTGGACTTGAAGCTCATTGGGCATCTCCCAGTTGCTTGCGCAGACGGATGATGCGGGTGTTGAGCACATTGAGTTGCTCTTCGCTCTTTTGCGTCAGCACTTTGGCTTCGGCCAGACGCGCATCCAGCTCGGCCTGTTCGGCGCGCATGCGGGCGTTCTTGAAAGACTCGTCGGTCATGTTGCCCTTGGCCCGGTTGAACTTGTCTTCGGCCAGTTTCATTTCCGGCAGTTCATCGGCGGTCGCACCGACAGCTTTGGCCTGGGTGATGGCCTGCTCGGTCAAACGCATTTGCTCATTGGGCGCAGGATCGTTGGCGCAGCCGGCCAGGGCCAGAACGGCCATGGCCGCGAAAAGAGGTCGAATACTCACTAAGAATCCCTACTGTTTTGGGGCACTGACAGGTGGCTGCGGCTGTTGCTGCTGAGCCTTCCAGCGCTCGATGTTGCGTTGCAGCGCGGCTTCGGTCAGTCCGGACGCGGGCAATTCTGTCATCTTTTTAGCGAGCTGTCCGCGCAACCACGGATCGTTGCAGGCCGAGTTGTGCGAAACCGCGAGGAACAGTCCCGGTCGGTCGATCGGTTGCTCGAAGGCCAGCAGATCATTGGCCATGCCCAATGCCTGCGCGGCGGCCATGCCCGAGTAGCGACCGGCGAGTACATATTCGACTTCACCCAGCAGAAGTTTCTGAAAGGCTTGAGTGATGTTTGCCGTCCGGGTCAGGGTCAGATTCTGCTCGGCGAAAGTGCCGAATGCCTGGGTCATTCGAGACTTTTCCGACAGCCCGCCGGTGTGCCCGTGCAGATCCCTGGCTTCGCTGTAGACCAGCGTCGAGCCCTTGCGCGTCCACACCAGATAGTCGTTTTCCAGCAACGGCGGATAGATGTAGTCGACATTTTCCAGCTCGTTGAACATCAGCGGCGTGTCGGCCAGCATGTCCATGCGCCCGCTGCGCACCTCATCGAGGGCCTGCGCGCGTTTGCCGGCGTAGAGCAGCTCGACCTTGATCCCCAGATCCTTGGCCACTTGCTGCAGCAGGTCGGCACTGGCACCGATCAAGTGCTTGGGATTCTGCGGGTCCTGCCACAGGTACGGCGGCGCATCCGGGCTGCCGGTGACGACAAGGCGCTCGCATTTGCCGGCAGCCGCAGCCATCCCCGGTAACAGGATCAATCCCAATAACAACCCGCGGCGCAGATCCATGGCAAAACACTCCCACGCAAATTCGAGACAAAAAAAAGCCCGACCATAAGGCCGGGCTCTTTATAAGTGAAGCTGCCGGATTAGACCAGCTTCTCCAGCTCAGGTACCGCTTCGAACAGATCCGCCACCAGACCGTAATCGGCCACCTGGAAGATCGGCGCTTCTTCGTCCTTGTTGATCGCAACGATCACTTTGGAGTCTTTCATGCCGGCCAGGTGCTGGATCGCGCCGGAGATACCGACCGCGATATACAGCTGTGGTGCAACGATCTTGCCGGTCTGACCGACCTGCATGTCGTTCGGTACGAAACCTGCGTCGACCGCGGCGCGCGAAGCACCCACGGCAGCGCCCAGCTTGTCGGCCAGAGCGTACAGGTGTTTGAAGTTGTCACCGTTCTGCATGCCGCGGCCGCCGGAAACGACGATCTTGGCAGCGGTCAGCTCTGGACGATCGGACTTGGCCAGTTCTTCGCTGACGAAGCTGGAAGTGCCGGCGTCGTGCGCAGCAGCAACCGCTTCAACAGCCGCCGAACCACCTTCAGCGGCAACCGGGTCGAAACCGGTGGCACGCACGGTGATCACTTTGATCGCAGCGGTCGATTGCACGGTAGCGATAGCGTTACCGGCGTAGATCGGACGCTTGAAAGTATCAGCGCTTTCTACCGAGATGATCTCGGAGATCTGGTCAACGTCCAGTGCAGCGGCAACGCGCGGCAGGATGTTTTTGCCGTTGGACGTGGCGGCAGCCAGGATGTGGCTGTAGCCCTTGCCCAGCTCTGCAACCAGCGGCGCAACGTTTTCCGGCAACTGATGCGCGTAAGCGGCATTGTCAGCGTTCAGGACTTTGCTTACGCCAGCGATTTTCGCAGCGGCCTCGGCCACGGCGCCAGCGCCCTGACCGGCAACCAGCACGTGAATGTCGCCGCCGATTTTGGCAGCAGCGGCCACGGTGTTCAGTGTGGCCGGGGCCAGCACTTTGTTGTCGTGTTCAGCGATTACCAAGATAGTCATTTTTAGATTACCTTCGCTTCGTTTTTCAGTTTCTCGACCAGTTCAGCCACCGACTTGACCTTGATGCCTGCGCTGCGTGCAGCCGGCGCTTCGACTTTCAGGGTCTTGTTGGTGGAGGCGGTGGAAACGCCCAAAGCATCCGGAGTCAGCACTTCGAGAGGCTTCTTCTTGGCTTTCATGATGTTTGGCAGAGACGCGTAGCGCGGCTCGTTCAAACGCAGGTCGGTGGTGACGATGGCTGGCAGTTTCAGCGAAACGGTCTGCGCGCCGCCGTCGATTTCGCGGGTCACGGCAACGCTGTCGCCGGAAACTTCGACTTTCGAGGCGAAAGTGCCCTGACCGTAGCCGCTCAGTGCAGCAAGCATCTGGCCGGTCTGGTTGTTGTCGCTGTCGATGGCCTGTTTGCCCAGGATCACCAACTGAGGCTGTTCCTTGTCGACCACAGCCTTGAGCAGCTTGGCCACGGCCAGCGAAGTCAGGTCTTCAGCGGATTCGACGAGGATGGCGCGGTCGGCACCCAGAGCCAGTGCGGTACGCAGCTGTTCCTGAGCGGTGGTCGGGCCGATGGAGACGACGACGATCTCAGTCGCAACACCTTTCTCTTTCAGGCGTACGGCTTCTTCCACTGCGATTTCGCAGAACGGGTTCATCGACATCTTGACGTTGGCGAGGTCTACGCCGGAATTGTCCGCCTTGACGCGGACCTTGACGTTGTAATCCACAACGCGTTTGACAGCTACAAGAACCTTCATGGATTCCTCGTTACTCTCCGGTGAAAAGAAAGTCGCCTAGGCGAACCTGGCGGTTGATGCTCATCGGGCACAAGGGCACCTCTAAAAACGCCGGCTGGGGGCGATGACCGTTCGTCAGTGGTGACCAACAAGTCATTGAATCGCACGGTGTGTAAACTGCACGCCGGAATTGCGCTGCGCATCACCTTGTACTGCCTGTGCCCTGTCTTTAGAGGTGCTCTTGAAACCGCCAGTCTGCCTACGGCGAGCGCAAAACCGCCCGTATCTTGACCGGAACGCCTATTCCGGTCAATACGGCAAAATGGCCGTTCATAAGCCGCGCTTCTTTGATTTCTCTGGGCTGGAGCCGATTCAAACAAACGTTTGTATTGGACGCTCGGAGTGGTGTAGATATAATGCGCCGCCTAGAGAGAAAGGTGGTTTGCCCATTATTACCCTTGACGTTAACGTAAAGGCAATAACGGATACGACACCGAACCTCCAAATTAGAAAAAAAACTGTTGAGCCTTGAGTAGGAGATAGCCTGTGGAACGCGAATACATGGAATTCGACGTGGTCATCGTCGGTGCCGGCCCCGCTGGCCTGTCCGCCGCCTGCCGTCTGAAGCAGAAGGCCGCCGAAGCCGGTAAGGAAATCAGCGTCTGCGTGGTCGAAAAAGGCTCCGAAGTCGGCGCACACATCCTTTCCGGTGCCGTGTTCGAACCACGCGCTCTGAACGAACTGTTCCCGGACTGGAAAGAACTCGGCGCCCCGCTGAACACGCCGGTCACCCGCGATGACATTTTCGTGCTGAAAAACGCCGACAGCGCGCAGAAAATTCCTGACTTCTTTGTGCCCAAGACCATGCATAACGAAGGCAACTACATTATTTCCCTCGGCAATCTGTGCCGCTGGCTGGCCCAGCAGGCCGAGAACCTCGGCGTGGAAATCTACCCGGGCTTCGCCGCTCAGGAAGCGCTGATCGACGAAAACGGCATCGTGCGCGGGATCATCACCGGTGATCTGGGCGTCGACCGCGAAGGCAACCCGAAAGAAGGCCTGTACACCCCGGGCATGGAACTGCGTGGCAAGTACACGCTGTTCGCCGAGGGCTGCCGTGGCCACATCGGCAAGCAACTGATCAAGCGTTACAACCTCGACAGCGATGCCGACGCCCAGCACTATGGCATCGGCCTGAAGGAAATCTGGGAAATCGACCCGGCCAAACACCAGCCAGGCCTGGTGGTGCACACCGCCGGTTGGCCGCTGGACATCATGGGCACCGAAAACACCGGCGGCTCGTTCCTCTATCACCTGGAAAACAACCAGGTAGTGGTCGGTCTGATCGTTGATCTGTCTTACAGCAACACTTACCTGTCGCCGTTCGACGAGTTCCAGCGCCTCAAGCATCACCCGGTGCTGGCCCAGTACCTGGAAGGCGGCAAGCGCGTCAGCTACGGCGCCCGTGCGATCTGCAAAGGTGGCCTGAACTCGCTGCCGAAAATGGTCTTCAAGGGCGGCGCGCTGATCGGTTGCGACCTCGGCACCCTGAACTTCGCCAAGATCAAAGGCAGCCACACCGCGATGAAGTCCGGCATGCTCGCCGCTGAATCGGTGGCCGACGCCCTGTTCGCCGAAAAGGATGGCACCGAAGAGCTGACCACTTACGTTGACGCGTTCAAGAAGAGCTGGCTCTACGACGAACTGTTCGCCAGCCGCAACTTCGGCCCGGCGATCCACAAGTTCGGCGCGATCGTCGGCGGTGGTTTCAACTGGCTGGACCAGAACATCTTCGGCGGCAAACTGCCGTTCACCCTGCATGACACCAAGCCGGACTACGCTTGCCTGAAACTGGCGGCCGACTGCAAGAAGATCGACTATCCAAAGCCGGACGGCAAACTCAGCTTCGACAAACTGAGCTCGGTGTTCATCTCCGGTACCAACCACGAAGAAGAACAGCCGTGCCACCTGAAGCTGACCGACCCGAGCATCCCGATCAGCAAGAACCTGCCGCTGTACGACGAACCGGCGCAGCGCTACTGCCCGGCCGGCGTCTACGAAGTGATCACCAAGGAAGACGGCGAAAAACGCTTCCAGATCAACGCCCAGAACTGCGTGCACTGCAAGACCTGTGACATCAAGGACCCTTCGCAGAACATCACCTGGGTCACGCCGGAAGGCGCTGGCGGCCCGACTTACCCGAACATGTAAGCCGTATCGCTGAACAACGAGGCTCCCGAAACGGGGGCCTTTTTGTTGCCCAGGTTTTCTGTTTCACCACAAAACAACTGTGGGAGCGGGCTTGCTCGCGAATGCGGTGTGTCATTCAGCCCATTCATTGACTGATACACCGCATTCGCGAGCAAGCCCGCTCCCACAAGGGATCTTAATCGACTCAGGCAACGCGTTCGTCGCCAGGGCTACGCTCGAAGTAGCGCTTGTACTCACGACTGAACTGCGACGTACTCTGATACCCCACCCGATGCGCCACCTGCGCCACGCCCAGCCCTTCGGCGACCAGCAAGGTCTGCGCCTTGAGCAGGCGCAAGCGCTTCAGATACTGCACCGGCGACAACAGCGTGCTGCGCTTGAAGTGCTCGTGGAAGGACGACACGCTCATGTTCGCGCAACTGGCCAGAGTCTCGACGTTCAGCGGCTCGGTGTAATGCGCATGCAGATGACTGATCGACGCCGCCACCCGGGCGAACTGTCCCTGCTGTTCGACTAGCGCGCGCAACACATCGGCCTGTGGCCCGCGCAGCGCGGTGAACAGCAATTCACGCACCCGCGCCGGCCCGAGAATCTGCCGCTCCAGCGGATCGTGCAGGCAGCGCAACAAGCGTTCGACGCAGCCGCGCATGTCATCGTCGAGCACCACCGAGGTCATCGACTCCGGCGTTTGCGCCGGGATATGCCGCCCCGGCGCCAGCCCCATGGCCAGCACCAGCTCGCCAAGCAGCACCCGGTCGATGGCCACCGATACCCCCAGCAACGGCGCATCCGGCAAGGCAAAGGTTTCGCACTCGAACGGCACCGGCAGCGCCTGAATCAGGTAGTGCCCGGCGCCGTACTCCATGGTGCGCGGGCCGAGGAACGCCAGTTTGCTGCCCTGAGCGATGATCATCAGGCTCGGCTCATAAATGTGCGGGCCACGCGCCACATCGCAACTGGCGCGCAACACCTGCACGCCGGGCAACCCGGTCTGGCTGTAACCATCGCAGAGCGCCAGCGGCTCGATCAGCGAAACCAGCGTGGCATTGGCATCAAGGTGACGGGTCAACTGCATCGGAGGGGTCTTCAAAAAATTCACGGAAAAAGGCATGAAAGCATCATCGCAGATCCCTTTGCCAATGCGCTTGCCCAGACCTGCATGCCGGAGGATTAGGCATGAGACCCGGAGGAATCGTCATGGCCGCAGCGGCAGACGGCGCCCAAAATGCGCCACCTCACCTGTCACTGCTTCTGCGAGGTTTCTCATGTACACCGCTATCGGTTATGCCGCCCAATCGGCCACCACTCCCCTCGCCCCGATGAAATTCGAACGCCGCAGCCCACGCGCTGACGACGTGGCGATCGAGATCCTCTACTGCGGCGTCTGCCACTCCGACATCCACCAGGCCCGCAACGAATGGGGCATCGCGGTTTATCCGTTGATGCCCGGCCATGAGATCATCGGCAAAGTCACCGCCGTTGGTGCGAACGTCACTCAACATAAAGTCGGCGATCTGGTCGGTGTCGGTTGCATGGTCGACTCCTGCCGCACCTGCGCTGCCTGCCAGCAGAACCTCGAGCAATACTGCCTCGAAGGCCCGACCATGACCTACGCCACCCCGGACCGGGTCGATGGCAGCAACACCATGGGCGGCTACTCGGACAGCATCGTGGTCAGCGAGCACTTCGTCGTGCGCATCCCGGAGAAACTCGACCTGGCCAGCGCCGCGCCGATCCTCTGTGCCGGCATCACCACCTACTCGCCGCTCAAGCACTACGGCGTCAAGGCCGGCGACAAGGTCGGAATTCTCGGCATGGGCGGCCTCGGCCACATGGGCATCAAGTTCGCCAAGGCCATGGGCGCGGAAGTGACGCTGTTCACCCGTTCGGCGAGCAAGGCCGAGGAAGGTCGTCGTCAGGGCGCCGATCATGTGATCGTCTCCACCGATGCCGAACAGATGGCTGCCGCTGCAGGCCGGTTCGACTTCCTGCTGGACACCATTCCGGTGCAGCACGACCTCAACCCGTACCTGCAAACCCTGCGCTTTGATGGCGTGCATATCCTGGTCGGCCTGATCGAACCGATCGACCCGCCGGTGCATGCTGCCAACCTGGTGCTGGGCCGCCGCGTGCTGGCCGGTTCGTTGATCGGCGGCATCGCTGAAACCCAGGAAGTGCTGGATTTCTGCGCCGAGCACGACATCACCTGCGACATTGAAATGCTCGACATCCGCCAGATCAACGAGGCTTACGCGCGGATGATCGCCGGTGACGTGAAGTACCGCTTCGTGATCGACATGGCGACGCTGAAGCTTTAAACCTTCAGACCGAGTTCTGCCGAGAGCCGGGCTGTGACCCCTTTGATCAGGGGAATCAGCTCGGCCATTTTTTCCAGCGGCATGTACGGCACGGTGCTGGCGATGCTGATCGCCGCCACAATCCGCTTGCTCGCATCGCGAATCGGCGCCGCCACGCAGCGGATCGACGGTTCGTTGTCTTCCAGATCGAAAGCGTAGCCGCCGGCCACGTACTCGGTCATGCGTTGTTCTAGCTGTTCCCACGATTGCTGCGGATGCTGCGGCCAGAACTGACTTTTCCCACCCGCCGGCAGGCTGATGTCGTACAGGCGCTGCCAATCCTGCGGTGCATCGTCGAGCATCAACGCCTTGCCGATCCCGGTGCGCGCCAGCGGCATCCGGTGGCCGACCCGCGAACGCATTTCCGGGCCGTTACGCCCCGGATTCTTCAGCAGGTACAGGACCTCATCGCCTTCACGAATCCCCAGGTGCACGGTGTCCCCGGTCAACGCCGACAACTCGTCCAGGTACGGCCCGGCCAGACTCACCAGCGGCAACTCTTCGCGCGCCTGAAACCCCAGCTCGATCAGCTTCGGCCCCAGCAGATAGCCGATTTGCGGCACCACGCGCAGGTAGCGCTCGTCGACCAGGCAACTGGCCAGACGATGGGTGGTGCTGCGCGTGGTGCCGATCAGCCGGGCGATCTCTTTCAAATCGCGGGCGCCACTGGCCACCGCCTGCACCACACCCAGTCCGCGAAGCAGGGTCTGGGTGCCGGTGGGCGCGGCGTCCTTGGTTTTTTCCGGGGCGTCTTCCTGCATATCCAGCCTTTACCGTTGAGCGAGGGAACGGGCGGCATTATGGTCGCCCGACGCAGACGACTACAACTCGATACGCTCGACCTTGCCCACCAGCAGCACGTAGGACAATGCACCGATCAGCGCCAGCACCGCGATGTAGGTGATCGCCGGGGCGAACGAATCACCGCTGGCGAGGAAACCGATGACAATCGGCGTGGCAATCGCCGACAGGTTGCCGATGAAGTTGAACACCCCGCCGGTCAGCCCCAGCAACCGCGCCGGAGCGAGGGTCGAGACCAGCGACCAGGTGATCGAGGCCAGACCGTTGCCAAAAAACGCCAACGCCAGGAAGGCAATCACCAGCGGTGTCGATTCAACAAAATTGGCGCCGATGATCGAGGTGGAAATCAGCAGCCCGCCAATGATCGGCAACTTGCGCGCGAAGCCCACGCTGCAGCCACGGCGGATCAACAGGTCGGAAAAGAACCCCGAGCACAGCACGCCGACAAAGGCCGCGAGAAACGGCAGCGAGGCCAACAGCCCGGACTTGATGAAGTCCATGCCACGGTATTTCACCAGGTAGGTCGGGAACCACGTCAGGAAAAACCACAGCGTCGAGTTCAGGCAGAACTGACCGAGGTAGATGCCCCACAATTTGCGCTTAGTGAGGACGATACCGAGATCGGTCCAACTGAACGAGGCCTTGGCCGTCTGCGCTTGAATGTCTACGAGTCCGCCACCCTCGCGGATCAGGTCGATCTCCGCGTCGTTGGCGCCCTTGAAGTCTCGCGGTTCGCGATACACCGCGTACCAGATCGCTGCCCAGATGATGCCAGCCGCACCGGTCGCGACGAACACCATGTGCCAGCCGAACTCATGTTGCAGCCAGGCCAGCACCGGCGTCAGAAACGCCAGGCCGACAAACTGCCCGGAGGTGTAGAAACCAATCGCCGTGGCCCGCTCACGCTCGGGAAACCAGGTGGTCACCACGCGGCTGTTGATCGGATAGGCCGGTGCTTCCAGCGCGCCGACCGCCATGCGCAGCACAAACAGCGCAATGAAACTCGCAGCGAAACCGAGCAGCACCGTGGCCAGCGACCACAGCAGCAGCGCGACACTGTAGAGGATGCGCGGCGGCACCCGATCCACCAGCCAGCCGCCGGGAATCTGCATCGCGGCGTAGGTCCAGCCGAATGCGGAGAAAATCAGCCCGACGTGAACCGGGTCGATGCCCAGTTCACTGGTCAGCGCGGGCGCGGCAATCGACAGGTTGCTGCGGTCGAGGTAGTTGATGACCACGGTGATGAACAGCAACACCATGATGAAAAACCGCTTGCGGCTAGGCGTGACTAAAGACGCCTGCCCGGTGAGGGTTTGCGTTGGCATGGGGGGTGCCTCTTCTTATGATTATTTGAGGTCATTGACGCCATCTCCCATCCATGGAGATCAATTGTGGGAGGGGGCTTGCTCCCGAATGCGGAGTGTCAGTCGACATCTCTTTAGCTGACATGCCGCATTCGGGAGCAAGCCCCCTCCCACAAGGATTTGTGGTGGGTCAGAAGGGAATCACCACTCGGCAAAACTGCCATCGGCATGGCGCCAGATCGGGTTGCGCCAGCGGTGGCCGACCGCCGCGCGTTCGATCACGTATTCCTCGTTGATCTCGATGCCCAGCCCTGGCCCGTTCGGAATCTTCACGAAGCCCTGGTCGTAGTCGAACACTCGCGGATCCTTCACGTAGTCGAGCAGATCATTGCTCTCGTTGTAATGGATACCCAGACTCTGCTCCTGAATGAACGCGTTGTAACAAGCCGCGTCCAGTTGCAGGCACGCCGCCAGCGCAATCGGCCCCAGCGGACAATGCAGCGCCAGCGCCACGTCGTAGGCTTCGGCCATGTTGGCGATCTTGCGGGTCTCGGTGATACCGCCGGCATGCGAGGCATCCGGCTGGATGATGTCGACGTAGCCTTCGCTCAGCACCCGCTTGAAATCCCAGCGCGAGAACAGCCGCTCACCCAGGGCGATCGGCGTGCTGGTCAACGGTGCCAGCTCTTTCAGCGCTTCGTAGTTTTCACTGAGCACCGGCTCTTCGATGAACATCAGTTTGTACGGGTCGAGCTCCTTCATCAGCACCTTGGCCATCGGCTTGTGCACCCGACCGTGGAAGTCGACGCCGATACCGACGTTCGGCCCGACGGCATCGCGCACGGCGGCAACGTTGGCCAGGGCCAGATCGACTTTCTCGAAGGAGTCGAGGAACTGCAGCTCTTCAGTGCCATTCATTTTCACCGCAGTAAAACCCCGGCTCACCGCCTCTTTCGCGGCACGTGCGGTGTCGGCCGGACGATCGCCACCGATCCACGAATACACACGAATCTTGTCGCGCACCTGACCGCCGAGCAGATCGCTGACCGACACGCCGAGGGCTTTGCCCTTGATGTCCCACAGCGCCTGATCGATACCGGCCAGTGCACTCATGTGGATCGCGCCGCCGCGGTAGAAGCCACCGCGGTACAACACAGTCCAGATGTCCTCGATGTTGCGTGGGTCTTTGCCGATCAGGTAGTCGGACAATTCTTCAACGGCAGCGGCGACGGTGTGCGCGCGGCCTTCGACCACGGGTTCGCCCCAACCGGTCACACCCTCATCGGTTTCGACCTTGAGGAAGCACCAGCGCGGCGGGACGATGAAGGTGGTGAGTTTGGTGATTTTCATCTGTTTGTCTCTCTTGTTAGATGCAGCGCACGCAGCGCCGGATAAATCTCAGCGAAGGGCCTTCCAGGCAGCCACGTAGGCCTTGGCATTGGCCGCCACTTGCTCAACCGTCATGCCCGGTTTGAACAGGCCGGAACCGAGGCCGAAACCTTTCACACCAGCGTCGATGAACGCTTGCATGTTGTCCGGGGTGATCCCGCCGACCGGCGCCAGCACCGTCCCGGAAGGCAACACCGCGAGCCATGCCTTGACCACCGCCGGGCCCATCTGCTCGGCCGGGAACAGCTTGAGAATGTCCGCGCCCTCCTCCAGCGCCGCGAACGCTTCGGTCGGCGTCGCTACTCCCGGCGACAGGTACAGCCCCGCCGCTTTCGCTGCGCGCAGCACCTTGGCGTCGCTGTGTGGCATCACGATCACCTGGCCGCCGGCCTCTTTCACCAGCTCGACCTGCTCCGGGGTCAACACCGTGCCGGCACCGATCAGGCAATCGGCGGGCAAGGTCTGACGCAAGATGCGGATACTTTCGTACGGCGACGGGGAATTGAGCGGTACTTCGATGACGCGAAATCCGGCGGCATACAGGACTTCTCCGACAGCAGCGGCTTCCTGCGGATGCAGGCCACGCAGGATTGCGATCAGACCGTTTTGTGCCAATGCTTGCTTGAGCATGTCAGGCCTCCAGTCAGGGTTAACGGGATAAGGAATCGAGCAGCCCGGCGGCCAGCGCCAGTTGCCACAGGCCACGCTCGGTGGCCTGCTCGGCCAGCGTGACGCGCGCGAAACCGCAGGCATCGAGGGCACGGCCGTAACGGGCGCAGAGTTGCGCGTTGCCGATGAGGATGATCGACGGCAGATGCGCACTATTGCGTCGGCGCCGCTGGGCTGCGGCAAGCGCCACCAGTTCATGGCCAATCATCAGGCCAGAGAGGTAATCCGCTTGCGCCGTCGGCGCCAGTTCGCCGGTCAGGCCCAGGGTGCGGGCACTGAATAATGTGGAGAGCACACCCAGTTCGCCGTCCGCCGACAGCGCCACTTGCACGCCACGGTCGAACGCCAACCCGTCGAACGCCGCACCCTGTTGCTGGGTACGCCCGAGAATGCTGTGCTCACTGAGCACAGCGAACACTTCGCCGGTCATGAAGGTGTCGAAATGAGTGATGCGGCCCTCGACCACCTCCACCCACTTGGAGTGGCTACCCGGCAGACCGATCAACAGATCGCCGCCCGCCTCGGCCGGCAGGTTCTGCAGTACGCCGAGGACCTGAGTTTCTTCGCCGCGCATCACATTGGGCAGACGCGAACGCTGGATCACCCCCGGCACGATATGTACCCGCGTGCCGCGCAGACTGACCAGTGTTTGTAAGGAATTTCCGAGATTGGCGACGTTCGCCGGCGTCTCGCAGTAGGCCGCTTCGCGCCAGCCCTGGGCGCTGCCGACCATCCCGCAGGCGATCACTGGCAGATCCGGCTGCGCATCGAGCCAGTAGCCGCACGCCTCTTCGAAGGCCAGTTCAAAGCCGTCGGCGCATTCACCACCGTGGATGACTCGCGGCGTCTTCGGTAACTGCATGATCCCGGACGACAGCGCACGCTGCTCCAGCACCACCCCGCCCGCCGCGAGTTTATAAGCACGTAATGAGGTCGTCCCCCAGTCGAGCGCGATCAATTGCGCCTGCATCGCTTCACCTGTTTTGTTTTTGGCAGTGAGTGCGACGGACTATAGACCTTTCAAGCGCGAAATCTCAATATGTAATTTTACATCCCATATTTTGGGATTAAATAAGTCCATTTTGTCCAACGCTGAACGACGTCCGTTCAGGTGCAGGCAGGACGACACGTTAAAAAACCAGCAATCAGTAGCAGCCGGAATCCTCTCAGCCCCATCAATCGCGCCTCTCTTGAATCGCACGCACGATGTCAGTTGCTGGGATGAGCATTGACTTCGAATAATATCCACCGAATGAATAAGCAGAAGTGAACACCTTACAAGAGATGACATTACGCTGACCTAATACCTGCAATAATTCACTGGCAGGCATAAAAATATTTGATACGCCCTCCTCCTCTTTTTTAAACGAGGACAATTTGGACATATAAATATGCTCCGCTTTAGATCCAGAACTATCAAGCTCAACAAAATCCCCCACCAAATACTGAGTCAACTTGTCAAAATCCTTAAACTCGACATCCTTATCCAGCGAGCAGAACAAAGACTCGCCCAACTGACTTTCCCCGGTCACATCCTGAAAAAAATTCAACAGATCGGTTTTCGAACCAAACTTAATACCTAAAGATGAGTGATCATCTCCACCACTGACAGAAATCAAGTCAATATCAATGACCGGAAGAACCGGTTGCTTAGTGCAAGAACTGCACAGTAGCAGTGTCAGAAAAACAAACAACGACTTCATTTCGAAGATTCCAAATATTGACTCAAACGTTCATACACAATATCGCATGCCGATTTACCACCCTGTAGCGTAGCGCCAAACATGACCCCTGCCTGACGATGGTTGGCGTCTACCGCTTCGTTGATAGCTGGCCCAGATGTCATAACCCAACGCTCGCCCATGCTGGCAACGTTATCAGATGAATCCGTCACTTTGGGCGAAGCCAATACATTGACCCAATAATCTGCCGAGGGCTTCGGTGTCGTGAAATATATATCAGACACCATCCAGACACCTGTGCCACCGCCAACAGGATCAAGCGTTACCAATACCTTTACGGTGTAACCGCGCTCTTTCAAAATCGAAGTCAGATGTGCACCATTCCAACCACCCAAACTATGACCTACAACGACAATATAGACCGACTTATCACCTTTCAAAGGACGCTCGACGTACTTTTTAATATCTTTTTCACCGCGAACGTCTTTGTAACTTATGTATGGCAGATTCACCTCAACTTTCTGCTCATTAGTAAGACGCTTCTCTAACTGCTTCCATGCATTCATCACATTATGATGCGGCGGCTCATTTTGATAGTACTCTTCCTTATCCCCAGCACCGCCAATAAAAAACACTGCAACTTTTTTTACTTTAACCGCAGCCTGTTTTACGCTCTGATCAGTCTTGCAGGTCAACTCATGACCAGCCACTTCAGTTTTACAATCGTTGAGTGCGGGATTTTCGACTTCCATTTCGATCACTCTACGAACAGTTTAATAGTTTCGGCCAAATGCGAACTGACCATATGGGTAAAGCCCTGTTCATCGGTGATGCCATGCTCAACACGCCCATCGCCTCGCTGAATCGCATAAGGGTGGTCGGGAATAGGTTCGCCCGTGGCTTCATTAACGACCTGCATCCGATCATTGAAATGCACCGGCATCGGCAACAACCCACTAAACGCTGCCCCTCCGCCACTTTGTCCAATCATCACCGTGCCCGAACCACCGACCACGACATTGCCGTGGCCACCGGTGCTGTCGAGGGTTGCGGCGTTCAGGCCGTTGATGAATACGGTGCCGGAAACAGCGCCGGTGATCGGGCTGCCACAGGCTGATTTGTCGGTCATGCGCGCAGCGGCGAGGCCGTCGAAGAAGACGTCGGGCGAGCCGGAAACGATCGGGTTGGTGCCATGGCCTGGCAATGGGCAGGCGGTCGGGTCGGTGACGCGGGCGGCGGGTTTACCACTCAATTCAAAGCTCCTTGCTTCAGAGGTTCCGGGTGCGGCTGATGGATGTCGATGTCGGTCGCGGCGAAGCGCCAGCGGTTGTCGACAGGGTCGAACAGTGCGTGGCAGTGCTCACGGCTGTCGGGTGATGTGGCAGTTTGCAGATGTCGCCAGGCGCGGTCGGTTTGCCAGGCCAGTTCGGCCGGCGCGGCGTCGTCGAGTTCGTTGAGCCAGGCGTTGTAATTGCGCAGTTGATTACGCTCGTAAGCCGTTTGCAGCAGATCGGCCATTTGCACGCCGAGGTCCAGATGATGTTCGGCGGTCCACTGGCCGATCTCGGAATAGACGTACCAGCCCATCGGCATCAACGCGCCGTCCTTGAGCAACGAATGGCTGGCGGGGGCGACGAAACCGCAACAGATGTGCAGCGTCAGCCAGCCCTGATGCGCGTCGATAAACGCATTCGGCTCGAAGTGGCGTAACGCGATCACACGGTAGTCACCCAGGCCGGCGCTGCGTGTCATGAGTTCGGCGTCGAGCCGCGACACAAACGCACGAATGGCTTTGCCGCCCGTGCGATTGACGATGCACAGGATGTCTACCGGTTGACGCTGAGGGTTGTCAGAGCAGCCTGAGTTTTTCACCAGGCCATACAGGCGCATTGACGCCCGCAATCCGCTCATCGCCGGTCACTCAGAGACACAGCGAAGGCCCCACGGGCGTGGAGAAGTTTTGCCAGAAGCATTGCAGGTGTCGTCCGTGAGCGCGCAAAAATGGCGCGTAGAATGCCGGACTAGAGCGGTGGCGGCAATCACTTCAACATCGGATTGCCATCATCTCCTCAGCCTTCGGCAAACTCACGCAACACCTTGCCATCCATGCGATAGCGCACCCACTCTTCCTGCGGCTGCGCACCGAGGGATTTGTAGAATTCGATGGCCGGGGTGTTCCAGTCCAGCACGCTCCATTCGAAGCGCCCGCAGTCATTGGCACAGGCAATTTTCGCCAGATGCCGCAACAGGGTTTTGCCGGCGCCGCCGCCGCGTTGTTCGGGGGTGATGTAGAGGTCTTCGAGGTACAGGCAATTGCTGCCGAGCCACGTCGAATAGCTGAAGAAGAACACCGCAAAACCGATCGGCACACCGTCACGCAGGCAGATCAGGCCGTGGGCGGTGGCGCCCTCGCTGAACAGGCTGCGCTCGATGTCGGTGACGCTGGCGATCACTTCGTGGCGAGCCTTTTCGAAATCTGCCAGTTCGGTGATGAAGGCGAGGATTTGCGGTGCATCGCTGGGGGTCGCCGGGCGGATTTCGATCGTCATGAACGGGCCTTGTCGGAAAAGGGAAAGCGCCATACTAAGGCCGGATGCGGCGCTCGTCACATGGCAACACAGAGAATATCCTGCGCCGATATTGCAATGTGGGAGCGGGCTTGCTCGCGAAAGCGGTCTGACAGACAACAATGATGGTGACTGGATTGACGCCTTCGCGAGCAAGCCCGCTCCCACAGGAACTTCGCCAGTCTGAAAGGATGCTCATGAACACTGAGATTTTTATGCCCGTGGAGGCGCTTGCAGCAGCACTGCTGCCCCACGCCCTCGAACCCGGCGACGACGGTGCCCACGACCTCGCCCACCTGCAACGGGTCTGGCACAACGCGCGCACCTTGCAGGCCGAGGAAGGTGGCGACCTGGAAGTGTTGCTCGCTGCCGTGCTGCTGCACGATTGCGTGTCCGTGGAAAAAAACTCGCCGCTGCGCTCGCAGGCTTCGCGCCTCGCCGCAGAAAAAGCCGCCAACGTGCTGGCCGATCTGGACTGGCCCGAAAGCAAAATCAGTGGCGTCACCCACGCCATCGAAGCCCACAGTTTTTCCGCCAACATCACCCCGCTGACCCTCGAAGCGAAACTGGTCCAGGACGCCGACCGGCTCGACTCGCTGGGCATGCTCGGCGTTGCCCGCACCTTCTACGTCGCCGGGCGCATGGGCAGTGCGTTGTACGACCCGCTCGACCCTGAAGCCAAGGAGCGCGACTACGACGACACCCGCTTCTGCCTCGATCACTTTCAGACCAAGCTGCTGCACCTGGCCGATGGTTTCCAGACTGGCGCCGGTCAGCGTCTGGCGCAGATCCGCCATCAACGCCTGAAGGGTTTCATGGAGCAGTTCAAGGAAGAAATCGGCCTCGACTGATAATCCTGTGTCTCGACCGTTCGTCGCTCATCAGGCACCAATCCGATTCAAGGGCAGACCAAACACAGGTAAGGAATTCAATCACTGGAGAAGCCCTATGATCCCGTCAAGGTTGACTGCCCTCGTATTCAGTGCCCTGCTCTGCCCAGCGGTCTTCGCCGCGTCCACCACCGCAGCGGGCACAGGCCCCACCGATCCGGTTCCATCACCGCGCGCCCCGGCCATCAACAGTGCCCCAGGCATGAACACCGATGGCTCCGGGGTTCCATTGATCAACCAGCCACCTGCCACTGGCACCGACCCACGCACCCAAGGCAGCGACCCCGGCCGCCAGGGTGGCATGAACACCCCTGACTCCCCCGCCACACCCGATAACGCCGGCCCCGGCATCGGCTCGAAAACCACCACCGGTGGCTCGGGCTCCGAGGGCGGCAGCCAGTAGTTCGCCGACGCGAGCGTCCTATTCACATCCATGAAGAGGTAACCATGAACGTCGATAAAAACCTGGAAAAAGAAGTCCTCACCCGCCTGCTGCATGCCCATCCGAGCGGACTGGGCAAAGAGGTGCTGGACAATTATCGCGGCGAGAAAGTGGTGGCCAGCGCCCTCGCCTCTCTGCAGGATCGCGGACTGATCCACCACGGTCATGTGACCTGCAACGAGGCCGGCGAACACTCGTTGAATCTGCCGATCAAGCTCAGTGCGGCTGGCGTCGAAGCGGCGCGCAAGCTGGATCTGCAGTAGACCTCAGGCCGCTCGCTGCCGGTGCGGCGAGCGGCCGAATCTGCACACAAGAGGAGAAATCCCATGCCTCGTGGAAGCAAAGACAAATACACCGCCGAACAGAAGCGCAAGGCCGAACACATCGAAGACAGCTATGAGAAAAAAGGCTTGTCGAAGGATGCAGCCGAGGCGCGTGCCTGGGCGACGGTCAACAAACAGTCGGGCGGCGGCGAAAAGGCTGGCGGTTCCGGACGCAAGAAACCGGCGAGTGCCAAGTCCGAAGACCGCAAAGAATCATCGCGGCGAGCGGTGGCCAGTCGCGGGGGACATGCGCGCGACAGCAAGGCCTCGCGCGAGACGCAGACTCTCGACAGTCTGCGCAAAGAGGCGCGGGCGAAGAACATTGCCGGGCGTTCTTCGATGCGCAAGGATGAGTTGATTGCGGCGTTGCGCAAGGCCGGCTGATCCATATTTTGTGCTGAGCCGTATGGCCTCTTCGCGAGCAAGCCCGCTCCCACATTGGAGTTGTGAAAGACGCAAATCCCCCCTGTGGGAGCGGGCTTGCTCGCGAAGGCGGTTGATCAGTCGCCGCAGGACTCGCGGATAAACCCATCCACTTCAGCCGCGCCCGGCGCAGTCGCCGGCCCCCATCGTGTCACTGCCAAAGCCGCTGCCGCATTCGCCCGCCGCGCCGCCTCATGGGCGGGCAAACCCTGCGCCAACCCGGCGACGAACACCCCGGCATGGGCATCACCCGCCCCGTTGCTGTCCACGGCTTTTACCGCAAACCCCGGCACATGCCGACGCTCGCCACGCTGCTGAATCCAGCAACCCTGTGGTCCATCGCGCACCACCATCAGCACATCCTTGGGCAGATGATCCGCCAGCCGATCCAGCGCTTGAGCAATGTCTGCAGCCTCGGTAAAGCGCAACGCCTCGACGCTGTTGCTGGTCCACACATCAATGCGCGGCAGCAGCGCCCGCATC
Organism: Pseudomonas sp. MWU347; assembly: GCF_017947305.1. NCBI lineage: Bacteria > Pseudomonadati > Pseudomonadota > Gammaproteobacteria > Pseudomonadales > Pseudomonadaceae > Pseudomonas > Pseudomonas sp. MWU347. The sequence continues at coordinate 68,844 of NZ_JAFGZB010000006.1, read as the reverse complement.
AACGGCGAGTCCGGCGACTCCACCAACGGCCCCGGATCGAACACCACGTTGATCACCTCCGGCAGCGCCAGCGTCCAGTCCAGCAGCGCCTGCGCCTTGCCTGCGTGCAGCAGGCTGTAACCGCTTACATAAACGTAGTCGCCCGCCTCGGCCGCCACGCTGTTCAAGTCCTCTCCGGTCACCTCACCTTCAGCGCCGATGTAGGAAATGAAACTGCGCTCGGCCGACGCATCGGTCAGCGCCACGCATATCCCGGTATCGCGTTGTGCAGGCATCTGGATGCCGATGTGAATGCCTTCATCCTTCATCGCCTGACGCGCCAAGTCACCAAAACGTCCGGAGCCATGGCGACCGAGATAAACCACCGGCAAACCATTGCGTACGGCTGCGGCCATCACGTTGAAGCCGCCGCCAGCCTCGAAAGCGGCAGACTGCGCCAGCACATCGCCGCCGACTTGCGGCAACTGATCCACGGCCATGACCAAGTCGATAATGACCTGGCCGGTGTGCAACATCTTAGGCATGAGCATTCTCGACTTGCGCGGCGCGACGATCTTTCGCCCCGCCGAGAACCAGGTAAATGCCACCGGCCACCACGAAGGTCACGATCCAGCCGAGGCCGTTGTGGCCCAGCCACGAGTCGGACAAAAAGCCCTTGAACCAGACGTTCTCGGCCGTGGTGCCGATGGTGGTGAAACTGAAGCCGAGCACGATGGCAATCGCCCACGCGCCGAACGCGCGCCACTCGATGCCGCCGCGATACCAATAGGCGCTGCTCGGGCTGACATCGAGCAGGTCTTTGGGGCTGTAGTAGTGACGGTGAATCAGGTCGACGACGAAGATCCCCACCCACGCGGTGATCGGCACCGCCAGCAGCGAAATGAAGGTGATAAACGGGCCGTAGAAGCTGTCGGCAATCAGCATGAAGTAGATCGAGCCGGCGAAGATCGCCACGATGTCGACCACCACCGCGTAGACGCGTTTGACCTTCAGACCGAGGGTCAGCGTGGTCAGACCGGCGGAGTACACCGACAGGTTGTTCGACAGCAGCAAGCCACCGAACGCGGTGATCAGGTACGGCACGGCCATCCAGGTCGGCAGCATGTCGCGGATGGCCACGATCGGGTCAGTCGCCGATGCCAGATCGTTGTTGCCCACCGACAGCAGGCCGCCGAGGGTGATCAGCAGCACCAGCGGAATCCCCGCACCGAACGCCGCCGAGGCGACCAGCCGTACAGCCTTGACGCTGCGGTGCTGATAGCGCGACATGTCCGCACCCGCGTTAGCCCAGCCGATCCCGGTGCCGGCGGCCATGGTGCCGATGCCGATGATCATCGCGCTCAGCGGCGCTGGCGTGGCGTTGAACACCGCGCTCCAGTCGATGGTCGCGCAGAGGAAGCCGCCGACCAGAATGTTCAGCGCGCCGAACACGTAGGTCGCCCACTTCTGGATCACCAGCAAGGTGGCGTGACCGAGGCCGGAAACCGACAGGGTCAGCAGCACGAAAATCGCGATGAAGATCAGCGTCAACACGGGCGCACTTTTCGCTTCAACCGGCGAGCCGAACAGGATCGAACACAGCGATAGCAGCACGAACGCCGCGGTAGTGGTGTTGACCGTTTCCCAGCCCAGACGCGACATCAGCGAGACCAGCGTCGGGCCGATATTGCCACGCACGCCGAAGATCGCCCGCGACAGGGTCAGACTCGGCGCGCGGCCACGGCGGCCGGCAATCGAGATGATCCCGACCACGGCGAACGAACCGGCGGCGCCGACGATGGCAACGATGATCGCCTGCCAGATCGCCAGCCCGCGAAACGCCACCAGCGTGGCGCCCAATGGTAGGCCGAGAATGGAAATGTTGGCGGCGAACCAGACCCAGAACAGTTGCAGCGGATGACCGTTGCACTCAGCTTCCGGCACCGGCTCAATGCCGCGGGTTTCCAGTTGCCCGGCGCTTGGCCCGGCGTTTGTTGAACTCATGAACAGTGCTCCTGTTTGCCTTTATTGTGGTTGTGGCAATGACTCAAAACGACAAGACATCCCGGCCATCCTCGGCCTGTCTGTGCGATCCATTGCGGGGTAAAAATCCGTAATCCGCAGCGCGCCATTCGCGAGCAAGCCCGCTCCCACAGGAGATTTGTGAACGGCTCAAATCCCCTGTGGGAGCGGGCTTGCTCGCGAAGGCGTCAGCTCAGTCAACGCAGGGTCAACAGCCCCTGCACCAACGGTTCAAGCTCCAGATGATTGACCGCTTTGACCGTGGCAATCATCGGCGCCGGCCAACTCTCAAGACCCAGGCAGGCCCCGAGCATGGCGCCGAGAATCGCCGCGATGGTGTCAGTGTCACCGCCAAGGCTGGCGGCCATGCACAACGCATCGAATGCGCTCATCTCGCCAACGGCCACTTGCTGCGCCAGGGCGAACGACACCACCACCGATTCCTGCGAGGCCACCGAAGTGCCGATCACGTCGTACAGCAGATCCGCCAGTAGCGCCTTGTCACTGTCGACGCTGATGGTTCGCGCCCAACTGATGCGCGAAGCGATGCGCCCGCCGGCCACCCAGTGCCCATGTGCCTCGGCCTGTTGCGCAATCTGCTGGCCAAGGTTCAATGCCTCGCCCAGATCCATGCCGTTGATCCCGGCCGAGACCACCGCCGCCACCGCCGCCGCACTGGAAATCCCCAGCGTGGTGTTGTGGGTGACCTGACAGGCCTGCACCACGGCCGTAATGAAACGCTCGGGATCGGCGACGTCTGCCGCAATGCCCACCGGAGTGATGCGCATCGCCGCGCCATTGGTAGTGCCGTAACGCCCGGCCTCCTCCGGCGAGTGGCCGGCAAGGATCATTTCAATGGCGCGTTTGGTCGACGGGCCGAGCAGGTCCTGCGACCCCTTGGCCTGCATCTCGGCTTCCCATTCGATCAGCCGTTGGGCGAGGACTGCCGGCTCGATCTGACCCTTGCCTTCGACCAGCAACTCGCCGACCAGAATCGCCTGTTCGGTGTCGTCGGTGATCGAGCCCTTGGGCATGTTGGCGGCGATCGGTTGCAGAGGACCGGCATCCTGCAGATCGGTGATGTGGCCGAAGCGGGTCTTGATCGTTTCGCGGTTCAACGATTGCGTCGGCATGCCCAGCGCATCACCGAGGGCCAGGCCATAAAACGCACCGAGGGCACGGTTGAGCGCGGTCATTTCGATTCTCCAAATTGCAGGTGCAGGCGGAAATGCACCGGGTCGAGCAGGCTTTCGACCTGCTCCATGAAACGGTTCTGCCGGTCGTATGTGGTACGCAGGGCCTTGAGGAACACGGTGCCGACCGGGCGCCCGAGCAGTTCGGCGTCTTCGGCATTGAGTGGTTCGGCGCCGATCCACTGATCACCGCGCTCGCCGATGTAGCCGTAAGCGGCCAGGGTGATGGTCAGCGAGTTGTCGATCAGACCGACGCGCGGCAGGCTTTCCAGGCCGCCGGTGGCCGGCATCAAAGAACGTTCAAGGGACACCAGCGTGCCGTCGTTGGAACGACGACGGCGATCGAGGGTGATGAATTGGTCGGTGCCGAAGCGCGAAAGCAGATCAGGCCGCGTCACCGCTTCCAGGCGCAGCACTTCGGTGTTGATCAGCGCCCCGCTGTCGGCCAACGCCTGCGCCCAGCCGCTGCGCTGATCGAGCACTACACCGTCGAAGGTGACGATCGAGCCGACTCCGCTCTGCGTAGCGATGTAATTGCGCCGCTTCAGTTCGGCCAGCGCTTCGCGCAACGTGCCACGGCTGACATTGAATTCCTGAGCCAACTGATGCTCGCCGGGCAACAGAAAGCCGTCCTCCATGAGGCCGCTTTCGATGCGCCGGACGAGTTCGTCGACCACCCGTTGTTTCTTATCAAATCGTACCTGTCTAATCATGTACAAAGTGATAACCGAAACGGGTGCGGGCGGGCAAGGAATTTTTAGGGGATATGACGGAAGGTCTGGCTCGGCGCGGTCCCCTGTGGGAGCGGGCTTGCTCGCGAAAGCGCTGTGTCAGACGCCGAAAATATTGACTGACACACCGCATTCGCGAGCAAGCCCGCTCCCACAGGGGGATTGAAGATTACCGTTGTTTCAGGCGATCGATGACGACGGCCAGCAACAGAATCGAACCACGAATCACATACTGATAAAACGTATCAATGTTCTTCAGGTTCATCGCATTCTCGATGATCGCCAGAATCAGCACCCCGGCAATCACGTGGCGGATCATGCCGATCCCGCCGCTCAGCGACACGCCGCCGAGCACGCATGCCGAAATCACCGTCAGCTCGAAACCCTGGCCAATCATCGGCTGCCCGGAGGTCATGCGCGAAGCGAGAATCACCCCGGCCAGCGCACCAATCACGCCGTGCACGGCGAAAATGATGATCTTGGTCCGGTCAACGTTGACCCCGGCGAGCAATGCCGCCTCCTGGTTGCCACCGATGGCCATGGTGTTGCGCCCGTAGGTGGTGTAGTTCAGCAGCCAGCCGAAGAACAGGAAGCAGACGATGGTGATCAGGATCGGCACCGGCACGCCGAACAACTGACCGTTGCCGAACACGAAGAACGATTCCTGCGACACGCCCACCGCTTTGCCGTTGGCAAAAATGTAGGCCAGGCCGCGAACGATCTGCATGGTCGCCAGCGTGGTGATCAACGCGTTGACCCGCAACTTGGCGATCACGATGCCGTTGATCAGCCCGACAATCAGGCCCATCACCAGCGCTGCGCTGACGCCGAGGAACACGCTGTTGGTGTCGCGCATCACCACCGCCGCAACGACCCCCGCGCAGGCGATCACCGAACCCACCGACAAGTCGAAGTGACCTGACGCCAGGCAATACAGCATGGTGCACGCGGCAATGCCGGTGGTGGAAATCGCCAGACCCAGCCCGCGCATGTTCAGCGGCGAGAGGAAGTTATCGATCAGCAGCGTGCAGGCGACGAAGATACCGATCGCCGCCAGCAGCATGACCCAGTCGTCGAGGAAGCGCCGCAGGTCCAGCGGTTTGCGGGGAGTCGGCAGCGCCTTGTTTTGGATGGTCATCATAGTCACCTCTCAGTTCGCCACGCCGTCAGCGCGATGGCGCGGCAAAGCCAGTTGCAGCAGGTTGGATTCATTGGCCTGGTCGCGGCTGACTTCGCCGCGCAGCGCGCCTTCGCAGAGCACCAGAATGCGGTCGGAAATGCCCATCACCTCCATGAGGTCGCTGGACACCACGATCACCGAAATACCGTCGGCGGCCAGGTTATGGATGATCTGGTAGATCTCGGCCTTGGCGCCGATGTCGATGCCGCGAGTCGGCTCGTCGAGCAGCAGCACCTTCATCGGCATCGACAGCCAGCGGCCGAGAATGGCCTTCTGCTGATTGCCGCCGGACAGGAATTTGATCTGCTGACCGGCGTGCGGGGTTTTGACTTTCAGCGCCTTGATCTGCTTGTCGGCGTTGCCCTTCTCCCACAGCCCGCGCAGCAGGCAGCCGAGGCTGGCATTGGCGCCGCGCGCGCTGATGTTGATGTTCTCGGCAACGCTGGCCAGCGGGATGATCCCCTCTTTTTTCCGGTCCTCGGGGCACAGCAGGATCCCGGCGGCAATCGCGTCGCGCGGCGAGCGCAACTTCAATTCATGCCCGCGCAGTTCGAGGCGTCCGGCGGTGTTGCGTTCAAGCCCGCTGAGCAAGCGGAACAGCTCGGTGCGCCCGGCCCCGACCAGGCCGAACAGCCCGAGAATCTCGCCCTTGTGCGCCTCGAAACTCACCGGCTCACGCAGCCCAGGGCCAAGCAGACCGTCGACCTTCAATGCCACCGCGCCGCGTGGACGACTGCGGTAATCGTAGATGTCCTGGATGTCGCGGCCGACCATGCAGGTCACCAGTTGATCGTGGGTCAACTGGCTCATGTCATCGAAGGTGCGCACGTAACGGCCGTCCTTGAACACCGTCACCGCATCGCAAATGCGGAACACTTCTTCCATGCGATGCGAGACGTAGAGCACCACTTTGCCCTCATCGCGCAGGCGGCTGATGATCGCCATCAAACGGTCGATTTCGCGCGCCGAGAGGCTGCTGGTCGGCTCATCGAAGGCAATCACATGCGCGCCACGGGACAGCGCCTTGGCGATTTCCACCAGTTGCCGCTGGCCGAGCGACAGGCGCCCGACCTTGGTCTGCGGATCGATTTCATCGGCCAGGCCCTTGAGGCAGGCCAAGGCATTCTGGCGCAGGACGCCACGATTGATCAGGCCGAAACTGGCCGGCAGATGACCGAGAAACAGGTTCTCGGCCACGCTCATTTCCGGCACCAGATGCAGCTCCTGGTGAATCACCGCGACGCCGCTGCCGATGCTGTCGGCGGTCGACTTGAACGCCATGGTCTGCTCGCCGATCTGCAACTCGCCGCTGCTCGGAATGTAGGCGCCACCGAGGATTTTCAGCAGGGTCGATTTGCCAGCGCCGTTCTCGCCCATCAAGGCGTGCACCTGCCCTGGATGGGCGACGAAGCTGATGGCGTCCAGCGCCTTGACCCCGGGGAAGGTCTTGCCGATCCCGTTGAAGCGCAGGCTGCCGCCGGCGCTGCTTGCATGTGTCTGTACTTGCGCGTGCATCTGAGTCACCTCTTCACACCGATCGAGCAGCCATCAATTCCACAGGCCGATTTTTTCCAGCTCTTGCTTGAAGTTCTCACGGGTGATCAGGGTGACGTCGTCCATCGCTGTGTACTTCGGCGGTTCTTTGCCGGTGGTGACCCACTCGTACATCATCTCGGCAGTCTTGTAGCCTTCGATGTGCGGGCTAGGCAGCATCGAGCCGAAGAAACCGCTGTTGGGCTTTTTCAGCTCGCCGATGGCGTCGGTGCCGTTGATGCCGATGCCAATCACATTGGCCGCAGCGAACCCGGCGGCTTCGGTGGCGCGCACGCCGCCGAGTACGGTGTTGTCGTTCATGCCGCCGATGATCAGGTTCTTCGCCGCGCTGGGCAGCTTGACCAGCGCCGAGTTGGTGGCGTCCATGCTGCCTGGCACGTCGAGGGTTTTCAGTGCGGCGGTCAGGATGTGGTCTTTCGGCAGGCCGGCGTCTTCGAGCGCCTTCATCGAACCGTCGGTGCGCTTCTTGCCGGTGTCGAGTTCGTTGTAGGTGTTGACCACCGCGTAGGTGTCTTTCCAGTCCCAGTTGCGCTTCTTCGCTTCGGCGACCATCGCGTTGCCCTGCTTCTGGCCAACTTCGAACGCGGCCATGCCGAGGTACGGCACGTCCTCCATGAACTTGCCGCTGGCGTCGACGAAACGATCGTCCACGGCAATCACTTTGAGGTCATTGAGTTTGGCTTTGGCCATGATCGCCGGGCCGAGCGAGACGTCCGGCGGGCAGATCACGAAGCCTTTGGCACCGTTGGCCGCGAGGCTGTCGATGGCCGAGAGGGTTTTCTCGCCGTCTGGCACGGCGATCTTGATCAGTTCGAAGCCTTTATCCTTGGCGGCTTTTTCAGCAAAAGCCCACTCGGTCTGGAACCACGGCTCTTCAGCCTGCTTGACCAGGAAACCGATTTTCACGGCATCGGCAGCCAGCAGCGTACTGCTCAGACTGAACGCGGTGACCGCCAGCGCGGCACTGCACAGGGTACGAATTCCGAAACGACGTTTCATAAGCTGACTCCTTGTTATTTTTTTTGAGCAAATTAAACAGCTTGTGGCGAGGGAGCTTGCTCCCGCTGGGCTGCGAAGCGGCCCTAAAACCGGTTACCTCGGTCAATCAAACACACCGCGCAGCCCGAATTTACGACTGCTGCGCAGCCGAGCGGGAGCAAGCTCCCTCGCCACAGGTGTGGTGGCGTGACACGTACTGCTGCAAAGCCTGTTGAAAATAGTCATATCGTATGATGATTGGATTTCACGCGGAGTTCACCGCCTGAAACACGATCCACTCAGTCGTGGTACATCACCGAGCGCCCACCATCGATGGTGATGCAAGAGGCGTTGATGAACGGCGCTTCATCACTGGCCAGAAACACGGCGGTCATCGCCACTTCGAGCGGCTGGCCGATGCGTTTCGGCGGGTGCAGATCGAATGCTCGCTGACGCTCGGCGTGCGGATCGGCGAAACCGTTCCAGTAATCGACGTTGAGTTGCGTCTCGATGTACCCCGGGGCGATGGCGTTGACCCGAACGCCCTTCGCCGCGTACTCGATACCCAGCGCCCGGGTCAGCCCAAGCAGGCCGTGCTTGGCCACCGGATACGGGAAGCAGCCGGGAATGATGTGGCTGGAATGGGTCGAGGCGATGTTGATGATGCTGCCGACACCCTGCTCGATCATCTGCAGCAGCACGGCTTTGCAACCGTACCAGGCGCCGTCCAGATCGATGGCGAAGCAACGACGCCAGTCTTCTTCGGTCATTTGCAGCGGGTCGCGGAACACGTTGACTCCGGCGCAGTTGACCAGCACGTCGATGCGCCCGTGCAGCTCGATGGCCCGTCTGGCCATGGCATGCAGGTCTTGCTGGCGCGAGACGTCAGCCTTGATCGCCTGCACGTCGTAGCCCTTGTCGCGCCACTGAGCGGCAACCTTCTCGACCTTCTCTGCCTGAATATCGCTGATCACCAGTCTGGCCTGCTGCGAGGCGAACGCGGCAACGATGGCTTCGCCGATGCCTTGAGCGGCACCGGTCAGCAGCACCACTTTGTTTTTCAAACGCTCACCCTTCGGCGGCGCGGGCACCGGCGGCAAGGAAAGAGGTTCAGCCATGGATCAGGACTCCTGTTCGTCAGCACAAAAAAACCGGGCATCTGTCGATGTCCGGTCTGGAAGACTGTGAAAACGAAACAGGCAGGCGCGGCGAGCGACGCCGGGCCGTTGCGAGACGCTGACTCCGCTGAGGAGTGCGATAGAGGTTCGCTGCATCACTTCACCTGTTTTGTTCTTTTTAAGTGTGAGTGCGTGTTACTGCTGGAGCCGACTATAAACCCGACTGCCAAATAATCTCAATATATAATTTTGCATCCCATATTTTGGGATTCAGCCTGCAAACCGCGTGCAGAGTTTGCCCGGCACATCGACCCTCATCGACAGGACTGCGCCATCCAGTGGATGGTTGCGCGGACTCTGGGCGCTGGTGATGTACAGGGTTTTCAGGTCTTCGCCGCCGAATACGCAACTGGTTGGCCGGCTGACAGGCAGATCGATTTTGCGGTCGACCTTGCCGTCCGGCGTAAGGCGCAGCAGGCAGCTGCCGTCCCAACGGGCGTTCCAGACATAGCCCTCGGCGTCGACTGCCGATCCGTCCGGGCCACCATTCTGGTCAGGGCCATACCAGATCTCGGCGTTATCCAGATTGCCGTCGGTGTGAATGAAATAGCGATTGAGCGCCCCGTCGAGGCTGTCGCCGAACAGCAGCGTGGTGCCGTCGTCGCTCCACAGCAGCGTGTTGGGAATGCCGAGACCGAGCAGCAATGGCGTGACACGCTGGTCGGGGTCAATGCGGAATAAGCCACCGGAACGACGCTCGATCGGCAGGTCTTCGCCGTTGTCACCGATGTTGTTCTGCATGGTGCCGAGCCACAGTCGGCCTTGGGCGTCGCAGCGTGCTTCGTTGGGCCGATTGCCGGGTTGCGGGTCGGCGATGCAGAACAAAGTCAGGCGTGGTTCGAGGCCCGGGGAATCGAGATCCAGACGATAGACGCCGCTGCTCAGGGTCACCAGCGCATCGCCGCTGGCACAGGGGATGAACGCGGAAACGTGCTCGGGCATCTGCCAGATCTGCACATTGTTGCCGATCAGCCGCAGCGCCTGCTTGCCGGCGATATCGACCCAGTACAGCGCCTGGGTCGGGGCGTCCCAGAATGGCCCTTCACCGAGCCTGGCGCGGTGTTGAGTTACGGCGGTCCAGCTCATGGCAACTCCTTGTGTCTCGGTGTTCTAAATGTGGGAGCGGGCTTGCTCGCGAAAGCGGAGTGTCAGTCGATGGCGGCGTATCTGATTCGGCGCCTTCGCGAGCAAGCCCGCTCCCACACGGGAATTCAGGCTTTGTCAGCTGGCTTTTTTGTCGGCCATCACCTGCGGGTAAAAGCGTTTGATCGCCAGGTCGGCGTTGTCGATCAAGGTCATGCAGGCCCAGACCCCGCGCGCTGAGTCACGGGCAGCAATGGCATCGGCCATGTCTTTGTGGATCGGCAATGTGCGCCGTAGTTCATCGGGGTCGGCAGCGGAGACTTCAAACGACACGGCGAGCAAGGCGCCGAGGGCCGGGACCATTTGCTCGATGAACTGGTTGTGGCTGGCGGCCAGAATGCATTCGTGGAAGGCCTGGTCGGCACGGTTGTAATCAATGCCGCTGTCGACCGCCCGTTCCAGCGCGTTGTAGGCCAGTTGCACCGCGTGAATCTGCTCCAGGCTGGCGCGCTCGCAGGCCCAGCGCACGGCCATCGGTTCGATGGTGCGGCGCAGGTCGAGCAGGTCATCAACAAAGTTTTCCGGCAGGCCGTTGCGCGACAGCCAGCCAACCACTTGCGGATCGAACAGGTTCCAGCGCCGTACCGGTAACACGCGAGTGCCAACCTTAGGCCCGACTTCGAGCATGCCTTTGGCGACCAGGGTCTTGATCGCTTCGCGAATCACCGTGCGGCTGACACCTAACTGCTCGCCCAGATCCGCCTCGACCTTGATCGCCTGCCCCGGTTTGACCTGGCCAGCGGCAATCCAGCTGCCCAGCCAATCGACCGTTGACGCATGAAAGCTGCTGGACATGGAGACCTCAAAGCAGTTGGCGATGGGTGTCCACGCTAATGATCATATGATTGGGTGTCAAATCAGATTTTCAGGTTGTCCATCAATCAATGTGGGAGGGGGCTTGCTCCCGAAGGCAGTGCAGCAGTCAATACATAGGGTGACTGTCACACCGCCTTCGGGAGCAAGCCCCCTCCCACATTTGATTCATTGTCAGGGTTCGAGGCCGATCCGGAAGAACTCGCCGCCGCTCCACACGCCCAACCAGCGCTGCCCGTCGATTTCGCGACTGACCGCCAGTTCCACCAGTTGGTAAAACACATTGCGGTGAATCAGCGCTTCAAGGTTAGTGCGCACGTGCACGTAAGGCGCGGGTTCCTGAGTCACCGGGTCGATCTCGACGCGGATCGGATGTTCCGGCCCAGCCTCGGCGGTCTCTTCAACGTTGGTAGTGAAACGCAAGACCTGCGCTTCGCCCTCGCCTTCGGCTTCCACGGCAATCGCCACGAACGGCGCATCGTCGACCTTGATCCCGACCTTCTCGACCGGGGTAATCAGGAAATAATCATCGCCGTCGCGGCGGATGATGGTGGAGAACAGCTTGACCATCGGCTTGCGCCCGATCGGCGTGCCCAAGTAATACCAGGTGCCGTCGCGGGCGATGCGCATGTCGATGTCGCCGCAGAAGTCCGGGTTCCACAAGTGCACCGGCGGCAGGCCTTTGGTTTTTGGGATCTGCCCCAACAGGTCATTGGCTTTTTGCGGTCCACTCATGTCGTACTCCTTGGTTTATTGGTCGCCGACTCCCAGCAGGCTGCGCGCGTATTGCGCCAGCGGCGGGCCGATCAGGTCTTCCGGCTTGTTATCGTGGAACGTCAGTAAACCGCCACGACTCTTGATCCGTGCAGTATCAATCAAATACTGGGTGCTGGTCTCGATCAACATGATCTGAATCACCCCACCGTCGATGCCGAGGCGATCCACGGCTTCCTGATCGAGCCATTCGTCAGAGTTGCCGATGCGGTCGTCAGCCTTGGCGAAGCGGGTGTACAGCAGGTAGTGCGCGCCAGCATCGCGGGCTTCGCCCATCGCCTGATCGAGGCCTTCAGGGGCACGGGCGCGGCGGACCATCGGGAAGTATTCGACAAAACCCTTGAACGCTTCTTCGGCCACCACGTTCGGGCGCGGATAGGAGCCACCCGGCGGTGCAAATGCGCCCTGAGCGATGTAGATGAACGAATCCGGCTGAATGCGGAAATTGTTCACCCGACGGCTGTCGCTGTGATCCAGCAGCCCCGCGTCGCTCATCTGATAGCGAGTGCCTTCGGCCATATCGCTGACAGTCATACAGCCGCCAAGCGCCAAAACGGCCAGCAGCAAAACCAGGCTACGCATCCTCATCCTCCAGAAGCCGGTGACGGAAAACCGGCGAATGGCCGTTGGATGCAGCTTTTGCGCCAGCTCAGGAAATTCGTTGATTGTAAGATCGTATTCGCGAGCAAGCTCGCTCCCACAGGAGAATGCATTCGAAATGTGGGAGCGAGCTTGCTCGCGAAAGCGGTTGTTCAGCCGCCGATAATCTTCATGACCGTAGCACCACCGGAGAACGCCACTTCCTGCTTGTCGCCCAACGCCTTGACCAACAGACGCTGCAACGCCGGCAACGCCTGATGGCGCGGCTTGTCGAGCAGATCACCGACATAGTGGCGGTTGCTCGACGACAGGCAGCCATGCAGCCAACCGGTCGACGACAGACGCAAGCGCGAACAGGTTCGGCAGAACGGCACGCTTTCGTTGGCGATCACGCCGAAATGGCCGCGGCCCGGGATCGCATAGCGCACGGCCGTGGCATCCACCGGCGCATCGGCCTGGGCGTACTCGTAGCGCTCGCCGATCAGGCTCAGCAGTTGCTGCAGGCTGACGAACTGTTGCAGGAAGGCGTTGGAGTCGGTGGCGAGGTGGCCCATGCGCATCAACTCGATGAAACGCAATTCATAGCCCCGTTCCAGGCAGTAATCGAGCAGCGGCATCACCTGATCCAGGTTCTGCCCACGCAACGGCACCATGTTGACCTTGATCTTCAGTCCCGCCGCTTTCGCCTGGTCCATGCCATCGAGCACGGTCGCCAGATCGCCGCCACGGGCAATGCTGCGGAACGCGCCGGCATCCAGGGTATCGAGAGAAACGTTGATCCGGCGCAGGCCGGCATCCACCAGTAGCGGAAGTTTTTTCGCCAGGAGTTGACCGTTGGTGGTCAGGCTGATGTCTTCCAGGCCCATCTTGCCGACGGCGCTCATGAAAGACTCGAGTTTGGGGCTGACCAGCGGTTCGCCACCGGTGATGCGCAAGCGCTCGATGCCGGCGGCTTCGATCAGATAAGCCACGCCGCGGGCCATGGCCTCGGCCGACAGTTCATCCTGCGCAGCCACCAACCGCTTGCCGTTGGGCACGCAGTAGGTACAGGCGTAATTGCAGGCTGAAGTCAGGCTGATGCGCAAATTGCGAAAACGCCTGCCTTGACGGTCAACGATCATGATCACTCCGGCGATAGAATTTCGAGCCGCTAAAACTTGACTCACAAATCAAGTTTTAGCAAGCCCTATGCCTGAGTATATTCCTGCGGTACTGCGTCATGTAGCGAAATCATGGCGCAATAAGGCCGCTGAATGATTCAGCTGCTCGGTGTTTCCGGGTCGCGCTTGCGCTTGTTGCCCATGCGCACGCCGATGTCCATCAGGAACTGGAAGAAACCTTCCTGATCTTCCAGCACATTGCTCCAGAACGGCGAGTGATACAGCGCCACCGCGCCGTGCACCAGCGCCCAGGACGCGCAGTAGTGGAAATACGGCGGCACGTCTTCGAGCTTGCCTTCGCTGATCCGGCCCTTGATGAGCAGGGTCAGGCGTTCGAAGTTCGAGGCACGGATCTTGTGCAGCTCCTCGACCATTTCCGGCACCTGATTGCCTTTTACCACCTTCTCTTCGAGACGGTCGAACAGGCGGTAGCGCTGCGGGTCGCGCATGCGGAATTCGAAGTAGGCACGGGACAGCGCTTCCTTGTCCTTGTCGACATCGGCCGAATGCAGCAGCTCGTTCAAATCACGCTCGTAATCGAGCATCAGCCGCAGATAGATCTCGGCCTTGGATTTGAAATGCTTGTAGATCGTGCCTTTGCCGATACCCACGGCATCAGCAATCATCTCGACGGTGACGCTGTCTTCACCTTGTTCGAGGAACAGCTTGAGCGCGGTATCGAGAATTTCTTGCTCGCGGCGACGAAACTCACGGACCTTACGAGGTTCTTTGTGCATAAGAAAAGGTCTGTAGGGGTCAAAATTCGAAGCCGCGTATTATGCCTAACTTGCACAAAAATGCACGGATCATCCGACCATATCTGCGTTTCTTGTTCATTTTGCGAACGCCAGGGGTGCAATGAGAACTCAACTGAAGCGCACGTATTCCAAATTTGTTTAAAAACCCCGACCGGCTAACTGGACTGAACGCCAGACTGATCAATACTTGAACTGTCGGGCGGCATCTCCCCCAAGTGCCGTGCCGGTAAAGGTACCAAGGGACCGCGTGCCTTTGTTTTACTCCTAATGGTCTTAACCCGGATTCACCCCCCAGAACCCGGGTTTTTTTTGCCTGCGATTTGGCGATGACCTACATGGCAGATTTGACAGAGGCCAGCGGAAACAGGCGCTTGAAGTTCTCGGTGGTCTGCTCGGCAAACCGCTCGTAGCTCTCCCCACGCAGCATCGCCAGAAACTCAGCCACCTCACGCACGTACTGCGGCAGGTTCGGCTTGCCGCGATAAGGGATCGGCGCCAGATACGGCGAGTCGGTCTCCACCAGCAGGCGATCGGCCGGCACTTTGCTCGCCACATCACGCAGGGCATCGGCATTGCGGAAGGTGACGATGCCCGACAGGGAAATGTAGTAGCCCATGTCCAGCGCGGCTTTGGCCATGTCCCAGTCTTCGGTGAAGCAATGCAGCACACCGGCCTGGGGCAATGCCGCTTCACGCAGCAGCTCGAGGGTATCGGCGCGGGCGCCACGGGTGTGGATGATCACCGGTTTACCGGTCTGCTGTGCGGCTTGCAGGTGCAGGCGGAAGGATGCCTGCTGCAGCTCGGCGGCTTCCGGTTCGTAGTGATAATCCAGACCGGTTTCACCGATCGCCACCACTTTCGGGTGATTGAGCTCGTGCAGCAGCCAGTCCAGCGCCGGCGCCGCGCCCGGTTGCACATCCAATGGGTGCACACCAACCGAGCAATCGACGTCGTCGTAGCGCTCGGCGAGGGCTTTGACGTCGGCGGCGTTATCGGCACTCACGCCGATACACAGGAAGTGCCCTACCCCGCGTTGGCGAGCCGCATCGAGTGCAGCATCCAGCGAGCCGTCGTGGGCGGCGAGGTCGAGGCGATCAAGGTGACAATGGGAATCTACGAGCATAAAAAAGACGGCTACTTACATCGTATGAGTGGGACGGTCGGATTTCAGTGCTCCGGCCAGATGGGTTTCGATGCGACTGCGGGCGGTGTTGTCGCCTTCATTGAATTGCACGCCGACGCCGGCTGCGCGGTTACCCTGAGCGCCTTTGGGGGTGATCCAGGCGACCTTGCCGGCCACCGGAATCTTCTCCGCCTCGTCCATCAAGTTCAGCAGCATGAACACCTCGTCGCCCAACTTGTAGCTCTTGTTGGTCGGGATGAACAGGCCACCGTTCTTGATGAACGGCATGTAGGCGGCGTAAAGCACCGATTTGTCCTTGATGGTCAGGGACAGGATGCCGTTGCGCGGCCCGGGGCTGATGGCTTCATTCATGTTGACCTCCACTGCTGATGTTCAGAGTCTAGGTACACATTCTTATCTTTGACCAGGCAATCCCGCCCATTGCACCAACAACGCTTCCAGCAGCAGTGCCGGGTTGAGGTTGGCTTTGCTCAGGACTTTCTGCCGCTGGGCGAGAATCCAGTCCTGTATATCGAGGACTTTGCCTTGGGCGCTTTTTTGCGCCAGGTACTGCACGACTTTGCGCATATCGGTCAGACCGAGACCGGCTTCATCCTGGGTCAGTTGGTAGCGCAGGATCAGGCTCGACCAGTCGCAGAACCAGTCGAACAGGCGCAGCATCGGAATGCTTTTCCACTCTTCGGCCAGTTGCGTCGGCGATTGCTGCTGCTTGAGCAGCTTCTTCACCCCTTCGACCACCTGTGCCCGCTGTTCACGCACGCCCTGGGATTGCAGGCTGACTGCCGCCAACGGCGAACCAGCCGCTAGCGTCAGCAATTCGACGCGTTCCTCTTCGGAACACTCCGGCAGCGCTTGCGCCAGCCACTGCAGGCTCATGGCCTCGCCCGGCAGCGGACATGCCTGCTGTACACAGCGGCTCTTGATTGTCGGCAGCAAACGACTAGGCTGGTGGCTGACCAGCAACAACACGGTATCGCCGGACGGCTCTTCGAGGCTCTTGAGCAAGGCGTTGGCGGCGTTGATGTTCATCGACTCCACCGGCTCGATCAGCACCACCTTGCGCCCGCCCAGTTGTGCAGTCTGCACCACGAAACTGACCAGATCACGGACCTGATCGACCTTGATCGCCTTGTCGGCTTCTTCCGGCTCAAGGATGTAATTGTCCGGATGGCTGCCGGCCTTGAGCAGCAGGCAGGACTTGCACTCGCCGCACGCTTCCGGCGTAGGACGCTGACAGAGCAGGCTGGCCATCAGGCGCTCGGCCAACGCGCGCTTGCCGATCCCGGCCGGGCCGTGCAGCAAGTACGCGTGGGCGTGCTGACTACGTCCGGCCAGTTGCTGCCAGAGGCTGTCCTGCCATGGATAGGCCTCAGCCACGAATCAGCTCCAGCAAGTTCGGAATCAGGGTATCCAGCGCTTGCTGAACCTTGACCAATGACTGACCGGCATCGATGCGCACATAGCGCGCCGGATCAGCCTCGGCGCGTTGCAGAAACGCATTGCGTACCGCTTCGAAAAACGCCCGGCCTTCCAGTTCAAATCGGTCCAGACGGCCCCGGGCACTGGCGCGGGCCAGACCGATTTCCACCGGCAGATCGAAAATCAGCGTCAGATCCGGACGCAGGTCGCCCTGAACGAACGTCTCCAGCGCAGCAATGCGTTCCAGCGACAAACCACGACCTCCGCCCTGATAGGCGTAAGTCGAGTCGGTGAAACGATCGCACAGCACCACCGCGCCGCGAGCCAGCGCCGGACGGATCACTTCGGCCAGATGCTGGGCGCGCGCGGCGAACACCAGCAACAGCTCGGTATCGGGGTTCATGACTTCATCGGCCGGGGCCAGCAGCACATCGCGAATGCGCTCGGCCAGTGGCGTACCGCCGGGCTCGCGGGTCAGTACCACTTCGATACCTTCGGCGCGCAGACGCTCGGCGAGGTATTCGCGGTTGGTGCTCTTGCCGGCGCCTTCCGGGCCTTCCAGGGTAATAAACAAGCCAGTCACAGGCAGTCCTTAATCAAAGTCATTGCGCGTTCTGCGGTGCGGTCGTCGCGGGTTCGGCAGCAGGAGCCGGCGTCGGCGCGGGTTCCTGAGCGGGAACCTGTGGCAGCGCTTCAGGCGCGGTATCAGGAGATGCCGCAGGAGTCGCCTCCTCGGTCGCAGTAGCCGGAGCGGTCGGCGTATTTGCCGGGGCCGGGCTGGAGCGGTAATCGGCGCGGCGCTTGAGCTGGAACTCGCGCACCGCGCTGTTGTGCGCATCCAGATCATCGGAGAACACATGGCTACCATCGCCACGGGCGACAAAATACAGACTGTTACCTTCCACCGGATTGAGCGCGGCATGAATCGCCTCGCGACCGACCATGGCAATCGGCGTCGGCGGCAATCCGGGAATCACATAGGTGTTGTAGGGCGTCGGCTCCTTGAGATGAGCACGGGTCAACTTGCCGGTGTAGCGATCGCCCAGGCCGTAGATCACGGTCGGGTCGGTCTGCAACTGCATGCCCAGCGCCATGCGACGCACGAACACGCCGGCAATCTGCCCACGCTCCTGCGGCACACCGGTTTCCTTCTCTACCAGCGAGGCCATGATCAGCGCCTGATATGGCTCGCTGTACGGCGCATCAGCAGAGCGGTTCTCCCACTCCTTGGCCAACACCTCGTCGAGGCGGTCGAAGGCTTTCTTCAGCAATTCGACATCGGAAACACCGCGCACAAAGCGGTAGGTATCCGGGAAGAATCGCCCTTCCGGGAACAGCCCGCGATGGCCGATTTTCTCCATCACTTCGCTGTCGCTCAAGCCCTTGAGGGTCTGCTCGATCTTTTCGTCTTTTGCCAGCGCGGCACGGACTTGGTGGAAATTCCAGCCCTCGACCAGTGTCAGGCTGTACTGCACCACTTCGCCCCGCTTCCACAGGTCGATCAGACCGTTGACAGTCATGCCCGGCTGCATGCGGTATTCGCCGGTATGGATCGGTGTGCCGGCCAGATTGAAGCGCCAGTAGATGCGCAACCAGAAGGCGTCCTTGATGACCCCATCGGTTTCAAGTTGAAGAAAGGTACGGGTCGGCGTCGAGCCTTTCGGCACATCCAGCAGTTCTTCCTGCGTGATGTTCAGGGGCTGTTCCAGCGCCGAATGAATTTTCCAGGCGCTGGCGCCCATCAGCAGCCCTGCCAGAACCAGTCCGGTTTCCAGCAGCAGCAAGAGTTTACGTCTCACGAATCAGGCATCCAGTAGCGCACGGGCAATGGTTTGCAGTTTACGGGTGAGCGGGCCAACCGGCCAGCTCAGTGCAGCGTAGGCCCGTACCGGCCAGACGCCATACACGCTGTTGCAGATAAAGACTTCATCAGCCCATTGCAGCTGTTCGAGGCTGATGTCGGTGATTTGGATGGGGATGGCCAATGACTCGGCCTGAAACAATATTTCAGCACGCATCACACCGGCCACGCCACAGCGCTTCAGATCCGGGGTGATCAGTACGCCGTCGCGCACCAGAAACAGGTTGCTGAACACGCCTTCGATGACGCGCCCGGCCTGATCGAGCATCAAGCCTTCGGCGTGTTCGCTGTCGCGCCATTCGGCACGGGCGAGCACTTGCTCCAGACGATTCAGATGCTTGAGACCGGCCAGCAACGGCTGGTTGGATAACCGCGTGACGCAGGGAAACAGGCGCACGCCCTGCTCGCCATGCACGGCAGGATAAGCAGCAGGCGGATTGCCTTGCAGAATGCGTCGACCCTGTGCCGCAGGATCGGGTGCGTAGCCACGCAAGCCGTCACCACGGGTGAGAATGAGCTTGAGCACGCCCTCGCCCATTGCCGCGGCATAAGCCAGTAGCTCGCTGCGAACCCGCTCGATATCCGCGGCGATGGCCAGACGCGAGCAGCCCTCGGCCAAACGCGTCAGGTGACGATCCAGCAATACCGGCTGGCCGCCGTGCACGGCAATGGTCTCGAACAGACCATCACCGTAAGCCAGGCCGCGATCTTTCAGCGACAGAGCGTCAGCCGGTTGACCGTCGACCCAGCTGTCCATCAACCGGCGAACCGGCGGAATGCCAACGTGCCGTTGGTGCCGCCAAACCCGAACGAGTTGGACAGTACGACGTCGATGTCCATGTTGCGCGCAGTGTGCGGCACGAAATCGAGATCGCAGCCTTCATCCGGCTCGTCGAGGTTGATGGTCGGCGGTGCTACCTGACTGTTGATCGCCAGTACGCTGAAGATCGCCTCGACCGCGCCCGCCGCACCCAACAGGTGACCGGTCATCGACTTGGTGGAGCTGACCGCCAGGTTGTAGGCGTGATCACCGAACACGGTCTTGATCGCGTTGGCTTCGGCAAGGTCGCCGGCCGGGGTCGAAGTACCGTGGGCGTTGATGTACTGCACCTGGTCGATGTTGATCTTCGCATCGCGCAGCGCATTGGTGATGCAGCGCGCTGCACCAGCGCCATCAGCGGGTGGCGACGTCATGTGGAACGCATCGCCACTGGTGCCGAAGCCGATCAGCTCGGCGTAGATCGTGGCGCCACGGGCCTTGGCGTGCTCAAGTTCTTCGAGTACCAGCGCACCGGCACCGTCAGACAGCACGAAGCCATCACGGCCCTTGTCCCATGGACGACTGGCGCGAGTCGGCTCGTCGTTGCGGGTCGACAGCGCACGGGACGCGCCGAAGCCGCCCATGCCCAGACCGCACGCGGCCATCTCGGCACCGCCGGCGATCATTACGTCGGCTTCGTCGTACATGATGTTGCGCGCCGCCATGCCAATGCAGTGCGTACCGGTGGTACAGGCAGTGGAAATGGCGTAGTTCGGCCCCTGTGCACCCAGGTGGATGGACAGAAAACCGGAAATCATATTGATGATCGAGCCTGGCACGAAGAATGGCGAAATTCGACGCGGGCCCGTCTCATGCAGGGTACGGCTGGTTTCTTCGATGTTGGTCAGACCGCCGATGCCCGAGCCCATGGCCACGCCAATGCGCTCACGGTTGGCGTCGGTGACTTCCAGACCGGCGTTGCGAACAGCCTGAAAACCCGCGGCCAGACCGTACTGAATGAACAGGTCGAGCTTGCGTGCTTCCTTGACCGACAGGTATTCCTCGACATTGAAGCCCTTTACCGAGCCGCCAAAACGGGTGGAATAGGCAGAAAGGTCGGTGTGTTCGATCAGACCAATGCCACTGCGGCCAGCCAGAATGCCCTGCCAACTGCTCGGCACATCCGTGCCCAGTGGCGACAACATACCCATACCGGTGACTACGACGCGTCTACGCGACACAGCACTCTCCTTTTTCAAATGACGACTTTGCATCAGGCCTAAAGAAAAAACCGCACGCCATGATGGCAGTGCGGTTTTTCCATGACAGCAGACAACGATTACAAACTATTACGCCTGGTGGCTAGTAACGTAGTCGATTGCAGCTTGTACAGTAGTGATCTTCTCAGCTTCTTCGTCAGGGATTTCGGTCTCGAATTCCTCTTCCAGAGCCATCACCAGCTCAACGGTGTCAAGGGAGTCGGCACCCAGGTCTTCAACGAAGGAAGCAGTGTTGACCACTTCTTCTTCTTTAACGCCCAGTTGCTCGGCAACGATTTTCTTGACGCGCTCTTCGATGGTGCTCATACCTTGTTTTCACTCCTAATGGACAAATTCAGGCAGCTGGCCAGTGGGTAAGTGTATAGAAAGGCTTTTCAGCTTTTCAACTGAAAGCTTCACTCCTCAAACCCTGCGGCCCTCTGCCTATAAATAGATTGCAGCTTTATAACGGATTTTAGACAGCTCGTATGACATTTTTTTGAAGCAATCCGTCACATTTTACTTACATGTACATCCCACCGTTCACCGGGATTGTAGCCCCAGTGACGTATGCCGCACCGTCGGATGCAAGAAAAGCGACCACCGAGGCGATCTCTTGAGCTTGTCCCAGACGGCCCAGCGGAATCTGCGTCTGCAAGGCTTCACGCTGTGCTTCCGGCAGTTCGCGGGTCATATCGGTGTCGATGAACCCAGGGGTTACCGAGTTGACCGTAATCGAACGCGAACCGACTTCACGCGCCATCGCACGGCTGAAACCTTCCAGACCGGCCTTGGCGGCTGCATAGTTTACTTGGCCTGCGTTGCCCATGGCACCCACCACCGAGCCAATACTGATAATTCGGCCCCAGCGCGCCTTGGTCATGCCACGCAAAACGCCCTTGGACAGGCGATACAGACTGTTCAGGTTGGTATCGATCACGTCGTACCATTCATCGTCTTTCATGCGCATCATCAGGTTATCGCGGGTGATGCCGGCATTATTGACCAGAATCGCCGGCGCGCCGAACTGCTCCTGAATGCTCGCGATCACGGCGGCAACGGATTCGTCGCTGGTGACGTTCAGTTCCAGGCCGGTACCTTGAATGCCGTGCTCCTTGAGCGTGGCAGCGATCGCCTCGGCACCCTTGGCGGAGGTCGCGGTGCCAACGACGATGGCGCCCTGACGACCCAGTTCCAGTGCGATAGCCTGGCCGATACCGCGGCTTGCACCGGTGACCAGTGCAACTTTACCTTGCAGACTCATGCAAGTTTCTCCTGATTCAGGCCTGCGCTGCACGGGCGGCAACGAAAGCGTCTGGGGTGTTGAGATTGGAGGTCGAAACGCCTTCGGCGCAACGTTTGTTCAGACCGGCCAGCACTTTGCCCGGGCCGCATTCGATCAGATTGGTCGCGCCTTTGGCAGCCAGCGTCTGAACCGATTCAACCCAACGAACGGGCTTGTACAGCTGTTCAAGCAGATCACGCTTGAGGGTTTCCAGATCGGCCGGCACTTGCGCGCTGACGTTCTGTACGACCGGGATCTGCGGCGCCTGCCAGTCGATGGCGGCGATGGATTCGGCAAAGCGCTCGGCAGCCGGACGCATCAGTTCGCAATGCGACGGCACGCTCACCGGCAACGGCATGGCACGCTTGGCGCCACGGGCCTTGCAGCCCTCGATGGCACGCTCAACCGCAGCCTTGGCGCCGGCAATCACTACCTGACCCGGCGAGTTGAAGTTCACCGCGCTGACCACTTCGCCCTGCGCCGCTTCGGCACAGGCAGCCAGTACATCAGCGTCTTCCAGACCGAGGATGGCAGCCATGCCGCCCTGCCCGGCCGGAACGGCTTCCTGCATCAACTGGCCACGGCGCTCAACGAGCTTCACCGCGTCGGCCAGGCTCAGGCTGCCGGAAGCAACCAGCGCGCTGTATTCACCCAGGCTGTGACCGGCAACAAATGCCGGACGCGCGCCACCTTCAGCCAGCCACAGACGCCACAGGGCGATCGAAGCGGTCAGAATGGCCGGTTGGGTTTTGTCGGTTTGATTGAGCAGCTCTTCCGGGCCCTGCTGGGTCAGTGCCCACAGGTCATAGCCCAGAGCAGCGGAGGCTTCTTTGAAGGTTTCGAGGATCAACGGATATTCCGCGCCCAGCTCGGCCAGCATGCCGAGGGACTGCGAACCCTGTCCTGGAAAGACGAATGCGAGGGAAGCAGACATGTAACAAGCCCCTAATGATCTTGTCGTCGAAAATGACGCCCCACTGGGGGACGCAAGAAACTGACAGTTGGATGGCCCTTTGAACCGGGCGGTCACATTTAAGCATTGTCCGACGAAAACGCCTAAGACAACAGATCCTCCAAACGACCGTGGAGGCGTTCGGGCAGGTTCTCCTGAATCTCGATCAGCGCGCGCTGAATTGCACTCTGAAAACCCTGAACCCCGGCCGAACCGTGACTTTTCACCACGATACCCTGCAAGCCGAGGAAGCTTGCGCCGTTATGTCGCGCCGGTGCGAGATCCGCCTGCAGGCGCTTCATCAATGGCAGGGCCAAAGCACCTACCACGCGGGAAGCAAAGTTTTTCCTGAACAAGGCCTCGATGCGCGCAGCGATCATCGTCGCCAGGCCCTCGCTGGACTTGAGCAGGATATTGCCGACAAACCCGTCGCAGACCACCACATCTGCCTCGCCGCGATAAAGACCATCGCCCTCGACAAAACCGATGTAGTTAATGCCGCGCGCCGCCTGCAACAAGGTCGCCGCCAGCTTGACCTGCTGATTACCCTTGATGTCCTCGGTGCCGATATTCAGCAACGCGACACGCGGCCGGGCGATGCCCAGCGTCTGCGCCGCCACCGAGCCCATCACCGCGAACTGCAATAGATGCTCGGCGCTGCAATCGACGTTGGCGCCCAGGTCGAGCAACTGGCAATAACCCTTCTGCGTCGGAATCGCCGCCACCATCGCCGGCCGATCAATCCCCGGCAAGGTCTTGAGCACAAATCGCGACAGCGCCATCAACGCCCCGGTATTGCCGGCACTGACACAGGCCTGAGCCTTGCCATCACGCACCAGTTCAAGGGCGACACGCATCGACGAGTCCGGCTTGCCACGCAAGGCCTGGGTCGGCTTTTCGTCCATGGTGATGACTTCAGACGCCGGGACAATCGTCAGGCGCGCGCGATCGGCAGCCGATTGGCCGTTGATCAGTTCTTCAAGTAGGGAGGGTTGACCGACGAGGGTCAGGTGCAGCGAGGGCGTAGCAGAAAGGCAAGCAAGGCTGGCCTGAACAATGCTGCGGGGACCGAAGTCCCCGCCCATTGCGTCAATCGCGATGACTTGAGCGGACAAGTGATTACTCGTCAGCGCCCTTGTCGATCACTTTACGGCCACGGTATACGCCTTCTGGCGATACGTGGTGACGCAGGTGAACTTCACCAGTGGTTTTTTCTACAGACAGGGTGCTAGCCTCGAGAGCGTCGTGCGAACGGCGCATGTCACGGGCAGAGCGGGATTTTTTGTTCTGCTGAACAGCCATAATTGATTAACTCCTAAACGTTTGGGTCACGCTTTAACTGCGCCAATACACTGAACGGGTTGGACCGCGTTACCTCGTCCTCGCTCGGTTCGGGTTCATCTGCTCCCGCCGGCTGCTGGCATTCTTCCGGATGATGAGCAGGCACAATGGGCAAGGCGAGCAGAAGCTCCTCCTCGATCAGTGACTGCAGATCCAATGGATCTTCGCCCAGTTCCAGCACGTCATAACCTTTCGGTAACGACTGGGTATTCGCACCCTCCTTCACTACAGCGTAACTGCATTCGCTGTGGATCGGCAGGGTGACCAGCTCAAGACAACGCTGGCAAACCATTTTGACTTCGGTGTCGATAAAGCTGTGGATCACCACAGATTTACGTTCATCTCGTTCAAAAACGAATTTGGCCTGCACCGTACCGACATCGTCGGAAAGCGGGTCGCAGAGTCTCTTCAAATCGGCCAGCAGCAGTTCACCTTGAAGGGTGGTGCCACGGTCAGCCAATTTGCGCGGGTCAACGTGAGGTGGAATCGGGTCATTCAACATAGGCGCAGCATTATAGGGATGCACCCACCCATGTCAAAGGAAATTGTGCCCTGTCCGTCACTTGCGTGCCTCCGCTAGAATTCGCACCTGCCTCAGGAGACGCCAATGCTGCCTTTATTACTCGCCTCAAGCTCGACTTATCGCCGGGAATTACTCGCCCGCCTGCACCTGCCGTTCGTCTGCAGCTCGCCGGATATCGACGAAAGCCACCAGCCGGGCGAATCCGCCATCGAACTGGTCAAGCGCCTCGCCGAACAGAAAGCCCGCGCACTCGCCGCGAGCCATCCCGCTCATCTGATTATTGGCTCGGATCAGGTCGCAGTGCTCGGCGATCAGATCCTCGGCAAGCCACACACCTTCGACAAGGCTCGCGAGCAACTACTCGCCGCCAGCGGCGCCAGCGTGACCTTCCTCACCGGCCTGGCCCTGCTCAACAGCCAGACCGGCCACTGCCAGGTCGACTGCGTGCCGTTTACCGTGCACATGCGTCAGCTCGACGAGGCGCGAATTGAACGCTACCTGCGCCTGGAGGAGCCCTACGACTGCGCCGGCAGCTTCAAGGCCGAAGGATTGGGCGTGAGCCTGTTCCAATCCACCGAAGGGCCTGACGCCACCAGCCTCATCGGCCTGCCGCTGATTCGCCTGATCGACATGCTGCTGGCCGAGGGCGTGCAAATCCCTTAACGCACAAAAAACCGGCCATTGAGGCCGGTTTCTTTTCAACACTGCACCAGGCTTAACGCAACGAAGGCCCGTGGAAACCCATCCACATCGCCAACTGCTCAGCCACGCTGGCACCGAGCTTCTTCGAGAAGCGGTCGAACGGCGATTCCTGCACAGTGAAATCCACCAGTTCTTTCTCGCCAATCACATCCCGCGCCACCGAACTGGCATTGCCCAGGCCATCGATCAAGCCCAATGGCAGCGCCTGCTCGCCGGACCAGACCAGCCCGGAGAACAGCTCCGGATGCTCCTTGTCTTTCAAGCGATCGCCACGACCCTGCTTGACGCTATTGATGAACTGCTTGTGCGTGGTATCCAGCACGGTCTGCCAGAATGCGGTTTCGTCAGGCTTCTGCGGCTGGAACGGATCCAGAAACGATTTGTGCTCGCCCGAGGTATAAGTGCGACGCTCGACGCCGAGCTTGTCCATGGTGCCGACAAACCCGTAACCGGCCGCCGTTACACCAATGGAGCCGACCAGACTGGCCTTGTCGGCATAGATCTGATCCGCAGCACTGGCGATGTAATAGGCACCGGACGCACCGAGATCGGAAATCACCGCGTACACCTTGATATCCGGGTGCAGACCGCGCAGACGCTTGATCTCGTCATACACATAACCCGACTGCACCGGACTGCCGCCCGGACTGTTGATCCGCAGGATCACGCCCTTGACCTTCTTGTCCTCGAAGGCTGCTCGCAGGCTACCGACAATGTTGTCGGCACTGGCAGGCTCCTTGTCGGCAATCATGCCGGTGACGTCGATCAGCGCGGTGTAGTTCGGGCCACGGGTGGCGCTCTTTTCCATGTCCATCAGCGGCGTGAACAGGATCAGCGCAACAAACAGATAAACAAACGTCAGCAGCTTGAAGAAGATCCCCCAACGCCGCGAGCGACGCTGCTCCTGCACACTGGCCAGCAAAGTCTTTTCCAGCAGCTTCCAGCTTTTCTCGTCACCGTCGTCGGCACTTGCCTTGGCCGGTGCTTTCCATTCGTCGGTCATGCGCTGTACCCCAGCAAAAACGTATTAAGCCTGCTGCCCCAGCCAGGCGTGCAATTCACTAAAACGGTCGATCGACAGGCGCGGCTCGAACTGCTGCAGCGACTCGATCGACTGCGCGCCGTAGCTGACCGCCACCGACGCCATGCCCGCATTACGCGCCATCAGCAGATCGAAGGACGAATCCCCGACCATCAGCGCCTGCTCGGGCCGCACGCGACAATGCGCGAGAATCTGCTCGAGCATCAGCGGATGCGGCTTGCTCGCGGTCTCGTCGGCGGCACGGGTGATATCGAAATAATCTTCCCAGCCATTGGCCTTGAGCACCCGATCCAGTCCACGACGATTCTTGCCGGTCGCGACCGCCAGGTGGTAGCCCTGCTCGCGAAACGACGCCATCGACTCCACTACGCCTTCGAACAGCGGCGAAGGCACGGCTTCTGCCGCGATGTAGTGATCAGCGTAATACTCGCGAAACAAGGTCATCTCGGCATCACTGATGTCCGGGTACAAGGTGCGGATCGCCTCGGGCAAGCCCAGACCGATGATGCCCTTGACGGCAAAATCATCACGCAACTCGAAACCGGAACGCGCGGACGCAGAATGCATCGCTTCGACAATCCGACCAATGGAATCAGCGAGGGTGCCGTCCCAATCGAAAATCAGCAGTTTGTAATCAGATGGGCGCACTCAATCGCTCCACGGTCTTGGCCCACATTTCATCCACTGGTGCCTGCAACTTGAGCTCGCCGCCATCGGGCAGCGGCACGGTCAGCATGTAGGCGTGCAGGAACAGACGTTTGCCGCCCAGATCACGGATTTCCTTGCTGAAACCGTCATCGCCGTACTTGGTGTCGCCGGCAATGCAGTGCCCGGCGTGCAACGTATGGACGCGGATCTGATGCGTGCGACCGGTGATCGGCTTGGCTTCGATCAGAGTGGCAAAGTCGCCGAAACGACGCAGGACCTTGAACACGGTCACCGACTCCTTGCCCTCCTCCTCGTCGACCTCGACCATGCGCTCGCCGGAGCGCAGATTGCTCTTGCCCAGCGCCGCACGGACTTGCTTGATCGAGGTCGCCCAATTGCCGCGCACCAGCGCCATGTAACGCTTGTCGACACCGTCACCACGCAAGGCGGCGTGCAAGTGCCGCAACATGCTGCGCTTCTTGGCGATCATCAGCAGGCCGGAGGTGTCACGGTCGAGACGGTGAACCAGCTCCAGCTCCTTGGCATCGGGGCGCAACTGACGAAAGGCTTCGATGACACCGTAATTCAAGCCGCTGCCGCCGTGAACCGCAATGCCGGCGGGCTTGTTGATCACGATCAGGGCTTTGTCTTCGTAGACAATCGAGGCTTCCAGGCGCTGTAACAGACCCTGAGCCAAGGGCACCGGTTCGTCGCGCTCAGGCACACGAACCGGCGGCACGCGCACGATATCGCCGGCCTGCAGCTTGTATTCGGGCTTGATCCGCCCCTTGTTCACGCGCACTTCGCCTTTACGCAAAATGCGGTAAATCAAGGTCTTGGGCACGCCTTTGAGCCGGGCAAGGAGGAAATTGTCGATTCGTTGGCCGGCATACTCCGGCGAGACTTCAAGCAGTTGAACGCCTGGAGTCGAAGGGGCAGTAGTTGTCATGCCGCGGATGATAACAATTTTTATGGAATTGAAGCACTTAATCATTGCTGCTATAGTCGCGAACGCCGCCAAAAGCGGCCTGGACAGCGGAACCACGGTCAAAAACCGGCCCTGACCAACGCAATTCACCAGGACGCGAGGCCGTCCTACGGGGCTTTCGCTACGTAACGGTGGAGTTTGCAGTTGTAACAAGCGCAGGTGACATGAGGCCTGAATTACACCGTCGAGCAGAGTTTTCACTCGCCTGACAGGCAAATATTCGAGGCCAGTTCACAAAGTGCAGTCAGCTGCAGATGACCCCGAGCGAAGGCTTCGGAAACATCGCCTGAATTAGCCATGATGCGTGACCTCCCCTTTCGGAGCTCACGGTAAATGCCAACCCGCTGCGGATTCTGCGCGCGGCAGCACCCGAATTATCAGGGATACGTGTAGGGTGGAGATGCACAACCGCCGGACTGTGTAGCAATAGGCTTTATCAAGACGCTTCATCTCGTCCACAGCCGCTGGTTGATTCCTCCTCCTGACTGAGTGCTTAAGTAGCCACAGCAAGCAGGACGCGTACGTCGCGATATCGGCCCAATTGGCCTGACATCGCTGGACACGGGAATGGCCAACCACTCCCGACGCACCTGACACCGACCGTGAGAAGTCGTGTGTGCCGAACGCCGTTTCCGGCAGCCCGGAAACCGACGGTACTACATGAAAAGAATGCTGATTAACGCAACTCAACCCGAAGAGTTGCGTGTTGCACTGGTAGATGGCCAACGCCTCTACGACCTGGACATCGAATCCGGTGCACGCGAGCAGAAGAAGGCCAACATCTACAAAGGCCGTATCACTCGCATCGAACCAAGCCTTGAGGCTGCCTTTGTCGATTTCGGCTCCGAGCGCCACGGCTTCCTGCCCCTCAAAGAAATCTCCCGCGAATACTTCAAGAAAGCCCCTGAAGGCCGCGTCAACATCAAGGACGTCCTGAGCGAAGGCCAGGAAGTCATCGTTCAGGTCGAAAAAGAAGAACGTGGCAACAAGGGCGCCGCCCTGACCACCTTCATCAGCCTGGCCGGTCGTTACCTCGTGCTGATGCCGAACAATCCGCGTGCCGGCGGTATCTCCCGTCGCATCGAAGGCGAAGAGCGCAACGAACTGCGTGAAGCGCTGAACGGTCTGGTTGCTCCAGCCGACATGGGTCTGATCGTGCGCACTGCCGGCCTGGGCCGCAGCAGCGAAGAAATGCAGTGGGACCTCGACTACCTGCTGCAACTGTGGACCGCCATCAAAGAAGCCTCGCTGGATCGCTCCGCGCCATTCCTGATCTATCAGGAAAGCAACGTGATCATCCGCGCCATCCGCGATTACCTGCGCCAGGACATCGGCGAAGTGCTGATCGACAGCGTTGAAGCCCAGGACGAAGCCCTGACCTTCATCCGCCAGGTGATGCCGCAGTACGCCAGCAAGATCAAGCTGTACGAAGACAGCGTTCCGCTGTTCAACCGTTTCCAGATCGAAAGCCAGATCGAGACCGCTTTCCAGCGCGTCGTCGAACTGCCTTCCGGCGGCTCCATCGTCATCGATCCGACCGAAGCCCTGGTGTCCATCGACATCAACTCGGCGCGCGCCACCAAAGGCAGCGACATCGAAGAAACCGCGCTGCAGACCAACCTTGAAGCCGCCGAAGAAATCGCCCGTCAGTTGCGCCTGCGCGACATCGGCGGCCTGATCGTCATCGACTTCATCGACATGACCCCTGCCAAGAACCAGCGCGCCGTGGAAGAGAAAGTCCGCGAATGCCTGGAAGCCGACCGCGCTCGCGTGCAGATCGGCCGCATCTCGCGCTTCGGCCTGCTGGAAATGTCCCGTCAGCGCCTGCGTCCATCGCTGGGCGAAAGCAGCGGCATCGTCTGCCCGCGCTGCAACGGCACCGGCATCATCCGTGACGTCGAATCGCTGTCGCTGGCGATCCTGCGCCTGATCGAAGAAGAAGCCCTGAAAGACCGCACTGCCGAAGTGCGCGCTCAGGTGCCGATCCCGGTCGCCGCGTTCCTGCTCAACGAAAAACGCAACTCGATCACCAAGATCGAACTGCGCACCCGTGCCCGTATCGTCATTCTGCCGAACGATCACCTGGAAACCCCGCACTTCGAAGTTCAGCGTCTGCGTGACGACAGCCCGGAAGCTGCGACCAACCAGTCCAGCTACGAAATCGCTGCTGCCGCTGCCGAAGTCGAAGAAGTCCAGCCAGCCGCTGCGACCCGCACCCTGGTTCGCCAGGAAGCCGCGGTCAAGACTGCGCCGGCCCGTGCCAATGCGCCGGTGCCGACCGAAGTCGCCGCGCCTGTCGCTGCTGCACCGGCTCCGGTTGCCGCGCCAGAGCCAAGCCTGTTCAAGGGCCTGGTGAAATCGCTGGTCAGCCTGTTCGCGACCAAAGAAGAGCCTGCCGCTCCGGTCGTCGTTGAAAAACCGGCCACCGAGCGTCCGGCCCGCAACGAAGAGCGTCGCAACGGTCGTCAGCAGAGCCGCAACCGTAACGGTCGCCGCGATGAAGAGCGCAAGCCGCGCGAAGAACGTGCACCGCGTGAAGAACGCGCCCCACGCGAGCCGCGTGAAGAGCGTCAGCCACGTGAAGCCCGTGAAGTCCGCGAGCCGCGTGAAGCCCGCAGCGAAGCACCGGCCGCTCGCGAAGAACGCGCACCCCGCGCTCCGCGTGAAGAACGTGCACCACGTGCGCCGCGCGAAGACCGCAAGCCACGTGGCGAGCGTGAAGAGCGTGTACGTGAACTGCGCGAACCACTGGACGCCGCTCCGGCTGCACCCGTAGCAGCTGCCGCTGCCGCTGTGGTCGCAGAAGAGCGTCCGGCCCGTCAGCCACGCGAAGAGCGCGCACCGCGCCCACCGCGTGAAGAGCGTCAACCACGTGCCGAGCAAGCTGCTGCTGCCGTTGCTGAAGAAGAAGTGAACAGCAACGAAGAGCAACTGCCGGAAGACGGTCAGGACAACGCCGAAGGCGATCGTCCACGTCGTCGCTCCCGTGGTCAGCGTCGTCGCAGCAACCGTCGCGAGCGTCAGCGTGATGCCAACGGCAACGTGATCGAAGGTTCGGAAGAGTCCGAGTCCGGCGAACACGCTGAACCAGCACCAAGCGCTGCCGATCTGGCTGCCGGCCTGGCCGTCACTGCCGCTGTTGCCAGCAGCGTGATCAGCGCTCCGGCCGAAGCACAGGCTCACGAGCAAGCCGAACGCGCTACCGCCGCTGTTCAGGAAACCGCTCCAGTGGAAGCGCCGGTCGTTGAGGCCACCACCCCAGTGGAAGTGGTTGCTGCTCCGGAAGTCGAAGTGGCACCGGTTCAAGAAACTCTGCCTCAGGTTGAAGCCGCTGCAGAACCTGCCATTGAAGCGCCAGTTGTGGCCGCAGAGCCGGCTGCTGAAACCGTCGCTGAAACCGTGACCGAAACCGTGCGTGAAGTTCGCGAAGAACAGACCGCGTTCAACTGGGTTGCCGAGCCTGCCGTCGCTGAAACGCCAGCGCCAGTCGTTGAAGCCCCAGTGGTTGAAGAAGCCAAGGCTGCCGCGCCAGTGGTCGAAGCCGCTGAACCTGCTCCAGCGCCAGTGGTTGAAGCACCGGTGGTCGAAGCGCCAGTGGTTGCCGAAGCCCCTGCTCCAGTGGTTGAAGCCGCTCCGGTCAGCGCCCTGACGCCAAACGGCCGTGCGCCAAACGACCCACGTGAAGTGCGTCGCCGCAAGCGTGAAGCCGAGCGTCTGCAGAAGGAAGCCGAACTGGCTGCCGCTGCTGCTCCGGCGGCTGAAGTGGTCGAAGTTGCTGCGGTGACTGAAGAGGCCGTGGTTGAATCGGTGATCGCCGAAGCACCACGCTCCGTTCAGGACGCGGTGGAGCATCACCAAGCGGCCGAGGAAAAAGAACACGAGACTAAACCGCTCGTCTGATTCCGCAAGCCAATAAAAAGCCCCGCCTGAGCAATCAGGCGGGGCTTTTTATTGCCTCCAGCTCAAGCATCACCACCCTTCAATGTGGGAGCGGGCTTGCTCGCGAATGCGGTGTGTCAGCCACCCTGGAAGTCACTGACGCTCCGCATTCGCGAGCAAGCCCGCTCCCACAAAAGCTCTGCAGGAGGCTCAGGATTGGGGGAATACAAGAGAATCGGGCACATCGATATCCCACAACACCCCGGGATCATCCACCACCACTTCAACCACCCGCCCCTGCTTGAACAACGGTCTGGCCCCGCGATCACCACTCAATGCCTGCAAGCCCGGCCCGAACGAACGCCCGAACCCCACCGGATGCCCAAATTCGCCCTCCTGCACCGGCACACTAACCGCGTCATCGGTCATTGCCGCCACCACCCGCTCAATACTCGACGGCAAAATAAACGGCATGTCCCCCAACACGATCAGCCAGCCATCTGCATCCGGACAAACCGCAACGCCAGCCGCAATACTGTCACCCATCCCGGTCGATTCAATCGAGACCACGTCACAGCCATAAGCCTGAGCCATGCGCATCGCCTGCGGCCGCGCTTCAGTGGTCACCAGCACCCGCTTGTCGAGGTTGGCCGGCAGATTCAGCAACACTTGCTCGATCACCGAGCGCACCGCGCCATCACGCCCGGTGCAATCGGCCAGCAACTTGTCCTTGTCGGCACCGGCAACCTGGCGAAAGCGACTGCCCTCGCCCGCCGCCAGCACAATCACTGCGATAGATCGACTCATGTGCCCTCCACGACTTTCTTCTGTTTCAACTCGACGCCGTTCTTGATCGCCACAATCTCCGCCAATAACGACAGAGCAATCTCCGCTGGCGAATGACTGCCGATGTGCAGACCGATCGGCCCGTGCAATCGCGCAATGGCGGCTTCTGACAAGCCTAGCTGAGCCAGATTGTCCCGGCGCTTCTGGCTGTTGACCCGCGACCCCAGTGCACCGACATAGAAGGCCGGCGAATCGAGCGCGGTGAGCAACGCCATATCATCCAGACGGGGATCGTGAGTCAGCGCGACGATGGCTGTGCGTTCGTCCGTCTGAATGCTCAACACCGCGTCATCCGGCATGCCCGGGACAAAGCGACCGTGGTGCTCTTCCCAACCGTAGACGAACTCGGTACGCGGATCGCAGATCAGCACTTCGAAATCCAGCAGCCGCGCCATGTCCGCCACGTAACGCGACAGCTGCCCGGCGCCGATCAACAACAGACGCCAGCGCGGACCATAAATGGCGCGCAGGGTCTTGCCGTCGAATTCGAGCACATCGGATTTGCTCGCCGCCGACAGCACAACCTCACCGGTTTCGATGTTCAGCTCACGGGCGACAATCTCATGGTTTTCACAACGCGCCAGCAACTCGGCGACCCACGCCGGATCAGCGACCCGCTCCTCGGTCAGGCGCAGCGTGCCGCCACAGGGCAAGCCGAAACGCGCCGCCTCCTCGCGGGTGACGCCATAGGTAATCAGTTGCACTGGCGGGCCGTCGCTGGCGATGCGCCCGTCGTGCAGACGGGCGATCAAGTCATCCTCGACACAACCGCCGGACACCGAGCCGATCACCACGCCGTCCTCGCGCAATGCGAGCATCGCGCCGGGTGCCCGGGGCGCAGTGCCCCAGGTCTGCACCACACTGAACAGCACCACCCGCTGCCCGGCGCGGCGCCATTCAAGCACGCTGCGCAGGACGTTGAGATCGGCGCTGTCCATTACGCCTGCGCCTTCTGCCAACCCTGCAACTGATAACGCACCGGCAAGTTACGGATGCGCTGGCCGGTGGCGGCGAAGATCGCATTGCACAGTGCCGGCGCAATCGGCGGCACGCCCGGCTCACCGACTCCGCCCAACGGCACGTCGCCCGGCGGCGTCACCAAATGCACCGCGATTTCCTTCGGCGCCAGCGACATGCGCGCCACTTCGTACATATGGAAGTTGTCCTGCTGGACCTTGCCATCCTTGAAGCTGATTTCACCCAGCACCGCGTTGCCCAGGCCCATCACACACGCGCCCTCGAACTGCGAGCGAATGCGCTCAGGGTTGATCTGCGGTCCGCAATCAACAGCGATGTCAGCCTTGTGCACGATCAGCGTACCGTCGTCCTTGACCTCGACTTCGATCACCGCCGCCACATAGGTGACGAAGCTGTAATGCACCGCCAGACCGAGGCCTCGGCCCTTGGGTAATTGGCGCCCCCAGCCGGCAGCCTTGGCCGCGGTTTCCAGTACCGTGCGCATGCGCCCGGTGTCGATCGGGTAGCGCTCGGGGGATTCGCCGTAGTTCCACTCCTCACTCAGGGTACGCGGGTCGATCTGCCGATCCGGGCCGAGCAACTTGATCTGGTACTTGAGCGGATCGACGCCAGCCTTGTGCGCCAGTTCGTCGACGAAACTCTGAATCGCAAAACCGTGAGGAATGTTCGACACCGAGCGATACCAGCCGACCCGGGTGTGCACCGTGGCTTCGGGGTTTTCCAGGCGCACGCTGGGAATCGCGTAAGCCATATTGGTGAAACCCATGCCCAGTTCGAACGCCGCTTCATGGTTCATGCCCGGGGCGAACAGCGCAGTGATGCTCGGCGCCACTGTGCGATGCAGCCAGCCGGAGGGCATGCCGTCCTTGCCGACAGCGGCTTTCAAATACTCGGCGGACACCGTGTGGAAATACGAGTTGTGGATGTCATCCTCGCGGGTCCATTGCACCCGCACGGCTTTACCGGGGAACTCCTTGGCAAGGATCGCTGCTTCGACGACGAAATCCGGCTTCGATTTACGGCCGAAACCGCCACCGAGCAGCGTGACGTTGAAGGTGACATTGTCGAACGGCAGCCCGAGGCGCTCGGCGATGCGCTCGCGAGTTACCTGCGGCGCCTGACTCGGCGCCCACGCTTCACACACACCTTTGTCGTAGCGCGCGATGGCGACCATCGGCTCCATCGGTGCCTGCGCCAGATGCGGCAGATAATAGGACGCTTCGAGGCTGCTGACGGCGCCGCTCAAGGCTTTGTCGATATCGCCAGTGTTGCGCACCACTTTGCCGGGTTTGCGCGACGCCGCTTCCAGTTCCTTGCGATAAGCGATCGAGTCATAACTGGCATTGGGGCCGTCGTCCCATTCGATCTTCAGCGCCTCGCGGCCCTTGATCGCCGCCCAGGTATTGCTGGCAATCACCGCTACGCCGCCCAGCGGCTGGAATTCCGAAGGCAGCGGACGGCTCTCGATCTGCATGATCTTCAGCACACCCGGAACCTTCAGCGCGGCGCTGTCATCCAGCGACTTGACCTTGCCGCCGTACACCGCCGGACGGGCGATGGTGGCGTAGAGCATGCCGTCGAAATGCACGTCCGCGCCGTACACCGCGCGCCCGTTGACGATATCGGCACCGTCGATGGCTTTGGTGCCTTCCTTGCCGATGTAGCGGAACTCTGACGGCTGCTTGAGGCGCAGGCTGTCACGGGCCGGCACCGCCAGTGCACTGGCTGCAGCGGCAAGTTCGCCGTAACCCAGCTCGCGACCGGACGGTGTGTGCAGGACTTTGTGCAGCTGCGCCTGGCACTCGCCCACCGGCACCTGCCATTGCGCGGCGGCGGCTTGTTCCAGCATGGTCCGGGCCGCCGCGCCGCAACGACGCATCGGCTCATACCAGTGACGCATGCTGCGCGAACCGTCAGTGTCCTGGTTGCCGAAACGTACTTCGTCACCCGGCGCTTGCCGGACTTTGACCTTGGCCCAATCGGCGTCCAGTTCGTCGGCAACTACCATGGTCAGGCTGGTGCGCACACCCTGGCCCATTTCCGAGCGGTTGCAGACCACGGTGACCGTGCCATCCGCGGCGATGCTGACGTAGACCTTGGGATCGTCGATCCAGCCATTGGGCATGCCGTCGGCACCAAACTTCTTCGGTTTGTCTTCAGCCAGTGCATCCTGCCAGCCCCAGCTCGCGGCCAGCACCAATGCGCCCGTGGCGCCGACGCCCTTGAGAAAGCCACGGCGGCTGAGATTGCTCAGGGCGAAATCATTCGGCAAGCGGCTCATGCCTTGGCCTCCTTCAAGTGAGTCGAGGCCTGGCGGATCGCGGTCTTGATCCGATTGTAGGTGCCGCACCGGCAAATGTTGCCGACCATTGCCTCTTCGATCTGCTCGTCGCTCGGATCGGGGTTGGTCTTGAGCAACGCGGTGGCGGACATGATCTGTCCGCCCTGACAAAAACCACACTGCGCCACGGCGCTATCGAGCCAGGCTTGCTGCACCACTTGCCCGACCGGATCGGCGTGCAGATTGTCGATGGTGGTGACGTTTTGCCCGACCACCGAGCCGATCGGCGTGATGCAACTGCGCGCCGGCAAGCCGTCGATATGAATGGTGCAGGCACCGCACAGGCCCATGCCGCAGCCGAATTTGGTGCCGTTGTAACCGGCGACATCACGGATTGCCCACAACAGCGGCATGTCTTCGGTGACATCCAGTGGGTGATCCTGGCCATTGAGTTTCAGGGTAATCATGGGCACGCCCGCATATTCTTGGTGGTTATGGGGTCGAGCAGAACTGGCGGTGGTTCACGCAGATCGACTCAGGCTAATGGGCCAATACACATCAGTGAAGCCGAACACTGAGCCTGTGGCGAGGGTGCTTGCTCCCGCTGGACTGCGGAGCAGGCCCTTCTTGAAAGCGGGGCCGCTACGCGCCCCAGCGGGAGCAAGCTCCCTCGCCACAGGGTCATCGCTGACTGATATGTGGTTGGCACAGGCTCTCTTGTGCCGACGCGAACGTCTGCACCGGGCCTTTGGTGGAGCAAATGACGGTTATCGTTAGCTGGCTAAGTTAACCCACCGTTAACAAAAAAGCCCTGCACTTTTTGCTCAGTGCAGGGCTTTGGATGGCGCCTGGAAAGCGTAGCCTCAATAACGGTTCGGCTCCATTTCCAGGTCGACATTGAAACGTTCGGCAATATCTTTCTGGATGCGTTGCGCCAGATCGAGCAATTGCAGGCCGGTCGCGGAGCCGTAGTTGACCAGCACCAGCGCCTGCAATTTATGCACACCAGCATCGGCCTCGCGGAAACCTTTCCAGCCAGCGCGCTCGATCAACCAGCCGGCGGCCAGTTTCATCTGCCCGTCCGCTTGCGCATAGGCCACCAGATCCGGGTGCTGCGCCTTGATCTGCTCGACCAGCGCGGCCGACACCAGCGGATTCTTGAAGAAACTGCCGGCATTGCCGAGCACCGCCGGATCCGGCAATTTTTCGCTGCGGATACTGCAGATCGCGCGACTGACGTCGCTGGGTGTCGGTTGCTCGATGCCTTGCTCGGTCAGGCGCTGACGCACCGGGCCGTATTCCAGATGCAGATGCGCAACACGATCGAGCTTGAAGCGCACCCGCAGGATCAGCCAACGCCCCGGCTGCTGCTTGAACAGGCTGTCGCGGTAGGCGAAGTTGCATTCTTCCAGGCTGAAGTCGCGCAGCTCGCCGGTCTGGCGATCCAGCGCGGTCAGCCCGGCGAACACATCCTTGATCTCGACGCCGTAGGCACCGATGTTCTGCATCGGTGCCGCGCCCACGGTGCCGGGGATCAGGCTGAGGTTTTCCAGACCGGAAAAACCCAGCGCCAGCGTGTGCTGCACGAACGGATGCCACGGCTCACCGGCTTCAGCCTCGATCACCACGTGGTTGCCGTCATCGCTGATCAGCCGAATGCCATGGCTGGCCATGCGCAGCACCAGCGCCGGAATATCTGCAGTCAGCAGCAGGTTGCTGCCGCCGCCGATCACCAGCAACGGCAGATCATGGGCAGTCGCATAGGCAAGGGCTTCGCGCACGTCGGCGTCGCTGTGGGCCTCGGCGAACAACTGCGCGCGAACGTCGACGCCAAAACTGTTGAACGGTTTCAGCGAAACCTGTGATTGAAGCTGCAAACTCATAACCGGCCCTTCACTTCGATCAACAGTTGGTCACAGGCTGCTTCGATCAGGTCCAGCACCTGCTCGAAGCCCTGATCGCCGTCGTAGTACGGATCCGGCACTTCATCGACCACACCGGCATAACGGCGCAGGAACAGATCCAGCTCGGCCTTGCCGGTGGACGGTTGCAGTGCCTTGAGGTTACGCAGGTTGCTGTTGTCCATGGCCAGAATCAGGTCGTAACTGGCGAAATCGGCGCGGCTGACCTGCTGCGCGCGTTGCGCCGACAGGTCATAACCACGCACTTTGGCTGCAGCCTGGCTGCGCTTGTCCGGCGGATTGCCGACGTGCCAGTCACCGGTGCCGGCGGAGGCCACTTCGACCTGATCCGCCAGCCCGGCTGTGCGCAATTTGTGGCGCAGCACGCCTTCAGCGGTGGGCGAGCGGCAAATGTTGCCCAGGCACACGAACAGAACGCGCATCAGGCCTCCAGCAGGCGACGAACGCGCTCGAGGTCTTCAACGGTGTCGACGCCGGTTGGCGGCGCGATCAACGCGTCGGCGACATGAATCCGCACGCCATGCCACAAGGCACGCAGTTGTTCGAGGGATTCAGTGTTTTCCAGCCAGCACGGGCCCCAGCTCACGAAGTCCTGAAGGAAGCCTGCGCGGTAGGCATAAATGCCGATGTGGCGACGATACGGCACGCCTTCCGGCAACTGCTCGCGGCTCTTGGCGAAGGCATCGCGGGCCCACGGCAAGGTGGCGCGGCTGAAGGTCAGCGCCAGGCCGTTGAGGTCGCTGACGACCTTGACCACGTTCGGGTTGAACAGGGTTTCGACGTTTTCGATCGGCTCGGCCAAGGTGGCCATACGCGCTTCGGTGTGGGCGGCGAGGTTAGCCGCGACCTGATCGATCACGCTCGGCGGGATCAGCGGCTCATCACCCTGCACGTTGACCACGATCGCGTCCGGCGCAAGACCCAGCTTCGCCGCGACTTCCGCCAGGCGGTCAGTCCCGGAATTATGGTCTTCACGGGTCAGCACCACTTCCGCGCCGAACACTTTGCAGGCCTCGACGATGCGCGCATCGTCGGTCGCGACCACCACACGGCTGGCGCTACTTTTGCTCGCCTGTTCCCAGACGTGCTGGATCATCGGCTTGCCGGCGATATCCAGCAGCGGTTTGCCCGGCAAGCGGGTCGAGGCGTAACGCGACGGGATGACAACGGTGAAAGCAGTGGTCATTTATCCAGACGCTCGTCAGTGGTCAGGGTGCGCGCTTCGCTTTCGAGCATCACCGGGATGCCGTCGCGGATCGGATAGGCCAGACCGGCGCCCTTGCTGATCAGTTCGGTCTTGTCGGCGCTGAGCTTGAGCGGGCCTTTGCAGATCGGGCACGCGAGGATGTCGAGCAATTTGGTGTCCATGAACATTCCCTGGATAAAGAGTTAAGGCAAAAGACGATCGGGCAACAGGCGCATCAGCTGGGTGTCGAACCAGGCCACGAAGGCCGGTGACGGCACGGCATCGACCGCCAGATACCACCAGTCGTCTGCTGCGAAGGCACGGCACTTCACCGCGTCCTTTTCGGTCATCACCAACGGCAATGACGGTGTGAAATTCAAGGCCTGCACGCTGTATTCGGCGTGGTCGGCAAACGCATGGGGGACTGCTCGCCAGTCTAGCGCTTCGAGGGTATTGAAGAAACGTTGCGGATTGCCGATCCCGGCCACCGCGTGCACCGATTGACCGGGCGCAAAATGCGCCAGCGGCTTGCGCGCGCCGCTGCGTAGATTGACCAGTGCGGTCGGCTGCAGGTGAAAGGCGAAGCCGTCTTCACGATCCGCAGTGGCACCGTTGAACAGCACGCCATCGACGCTTTGCAGGCGCTCGATCGGCTCGCGCAACGGACCGGCCGGCAGGCAGCGCTTGTTGCCCAAACCACGGGCGGCGTCGATCAGCACCAGCTCCAGATCTCGCGCCAAGCGGTAATGCTGCATGCCATCATCGGAGAGGATCAGGTCCAGCGGCTCACTGGCGAGCAAGGCTTTGACCGCTGCGCTGCGATCAGGGTCGATCATCAGCGGCACGCCGGTGCGCTGCACGATCAACAGCGGTTCATCGCCGGCGACGTCGGCGCTCTGCTCGGCGGTGACCCGCCACGGCAGTTGCGGCGGTTTGGCGCCGTAACCGCGACTGACCACGCCAACCCGCAGACCGGCGCGTCGGCAATGCTCGATCAGCCACAGGATCATCGGTGTCTTGCCGGTGCCGCCGACGGTGATGTTGCCGACCACGATTAACGGCACCGGTGGCTGATAGATCTGGCCTTCACCGTCGAGAAAGCGCTGACGCTTGTTGACCACCACGCGGCGATAGAGCATTTCCAGCGGCCGCAGCAGCGTCAGGGCCGGATGCCCCTGATACCACGCGGCGAGCAAACGATCGGACAGGCTCATCAGGATTTGGGCGCCGCCTCGACCGTGGTCATGCGCAAATGGCTGAAACCGAGCTTGCCGGCCGCGTCCATGGCGGTGATCACCGATTGGTGTTGGGTCTTGCCGTCGGCGCTGATCGACAACGGCATGTTGGTGTCACCGTTGGCTTCTTTCTGCATGGCTTCCATCAGGGTCGCCAGGTCGTTTTTCGGCAGAATCTTGTTGTTCACCGAGAACACGCCTTCGGCGCTGATCGCGACGTCCAGTTGCTTGAGCTGCTGGTCTTCGGCGGGCGATCCGCTGACCGATTCCGGCAGATCGACGCGCAACTGTGTCTCGCGGGTGAAGGTGGTGGTCACGACGAAAAACAGCAACAGGATGAACACTACGTCGATCAGCGACGCGAGGTTGATGTCGATCGTTTCCCGGGGTTTGCGACGGAATTTCACGCTTTGTCCCCGGCCAGATCGACGTCACGGTCGCCCTGCACCACTTCGACCAGTTTGATCGCTTCCTGCTCCATGCCCACCACCAGCTCATCGATGCGGCGTTGCAGGAAACGGTGGAAGAACACCGACGGAATACCGACCATCAGGCCCGCCGCAGTGGTGATCAGTGCCTTGGAAATACCGCCGGCCAGGACCGAGGCGTTGGTGGTCATGCCGGAACCGGTGAAGGCGCTGAAAATGTCGATCATGCCCAGCACCGTGCCCAACAGGCCCAGCAACGGCGACATGGCGGCAATCGTGCCCAGCGCGTTGACGTAGCGTTCAAGCTCGTGAATCACCCGCGCGGCGGCTTCTTCGATGCATTCCTTCATGATCTCGCGACCATGCTTGGAGTTGGCCAGGCCCGCGGCGAGGATTTCACCCAGCGGCGAATTGGCGCGCAATTCCTTGAGTTTTTCTTTATTGAGCTGCTTGTCCTTGATCCAGACCCAGACCTGACCCAGCAGATGCTCGGGGGTGACGCGGCTGGCGCGCAGGGTCCACAGGCGCTCGGCGACAATCGCCATGGCCGCGATGGAACTCAGAATGATCGGCAACATCATCCAGCCGCCGGATTTGACCAATTCCCACACAGTGACAGTCCCCTCGAAAAAGTGCGCCACTTTACCATACCGGTTCGCGATTAAGACCCGCTGCCCCGACGACCTGATGCCGCATTCGGCGATCCTGCGATCAATGGTGTTTCAGCGCCAGAAACGCCGTTGTTGACGCATTAGCCACGGCGCCTGAAAGCTGCCCAGGCGCAGTTGAATGGCGCCGTGCTGCGCGCTGTCGTAGATGCGCAGCCCTTGCTGGCGATAACGCGCGAGCACCAGCGGGTGCGGATGACCGAACGAATTGCCCTGCCCCCGGGAGATCAGCACCGAATGCGGACGTAATGCCCGCAGCAAAGCCATCGAAGAGGAACTGCGGCTGCCATGGTGCGGCGCTTGCAGCCAGTGCGTCGGCAGCGCCAACGGACTTTCCAGCAAAACCCGTTCGGCAGCCGTGTCGATATCGCCGGTCAGCAGCAGCCGCTCGCCATTGGCCTCGATCTGCAACACACAGGAGCGCTGGTTGCTGTCATGGGCCGCCGACCATTGCCACAGCTGAAAACTGACCCCGTCCCACTGCCATTGACGCCCGCTTTCACAGGCTTCGGCTTGCAGGATGGCGGGCAGGCCCGGCGGATCGCCACTGATCACCCGCGTCACTTTCAGGCCCCGCGATACCGCCAGCGCACCACCGGCGTGGTCGGCGTCGGCATGACTGAGCAGCATCAGGTCGATGCGGTTGACCCCCAGTTTGTGCAGCGCCGGCAGCACCACCCGCTCCCCCAGATCGAAATCGCCGAAGCGTGGACCGGCGTCGTAGAGCAACGCGTGATGACGCGTGCGGATCAGGATCGCCAGGCCCTGACCGACATCGAGCTGCCAGACATCGGCCAGTCCATCGGCCACTCGCTCGCGCGGCGGCGCCAGCAGAATCAACAGCAACGGCCAGCCCAACGGTCGCAAAGGCACCCCGCGCGGCAACAGCAACAGCAAGGCGCCGAGACTGCCGAGCAGCAAAACCCACCACGGCAACGACGGCGAGATCCACGCCGGCCAGGCCCCGGCGATCAGCGACAAGCCGCGAAACAGCCAGTCGATCAAACCACCGGCCAGCCACAACAAGCCTGCACCGACGTAAGGCACCGGCAACAACAGCGTGCCGAGCAGTGCCGGTGGCAGCACCAGCAGACTGACCCATGGCACCGCGAGCAGATTTGCCAATGGCCCGCTGACGCTGATCGGCAGGCTCAGCGCCAGCAACACCGGG
The DNA here is from genome assembly GCF_017947305.1 of Pseudomonas sp. MWU347. Taxonomy (NCBI): domain Bacteria; kingdom Pseudomonadati; phylum Pseudomonadota; class Gammaproteobacteria; order Pseudomonadales; family Pseudomonadaceae; genus Pseudomonas; species Pseudomonas sp. MWU347. The sequence goes on along the minus strand of NZ_JAFGZB010000006.1, from coordinate 26,263 downwards.
CACAGACCCAGCGCAATCAGCCATTGCGCGCGGGTCCAGGTCTGCCACCATTTCCACGCGCCGAGTCGCCCGCCGAAGGTGAAAATCAAAATCCCCACCGCGGCGAACGACAGCCACAAACCCGGACGCAAACTGGCTAACGGGTCGAGCAACAGCAACGCATCGAATGCCAGCAACAGCGGCCACCACGCGCCGAGATGGCGAAAGCGCAGGCGCCACAACAACATCAGCCCAACCATCACGCAGGCCCGTTGCACCGGCACATCAAACCCGGCGAGCAAGCCGTAACCGAGCGCCGCGGCAAACGCCAGCCCACAGGCCCATGGCAGCCATGGCCAGCGCAGCGGCCACCAGCCGTAGCGCGCCAGCCCGGCGACCAACAGATAGATGACCGCCGCCAACATCCCGATGTGTTGACCGGAAATCACCAGCAGATGCACGGTGCCGGTTTCCTGCAGGATCTGCCAATCCTCGCGGCTGAGCCCGGAGCCGTCGCCGAGCACCAGTGCCGCCAATGCACCGCCCCGGCCTTGGGCATCGACTGCCAGCAAGCGCTGACGAATGCTGTCGCGCCATGCCCAGTTTGCCTCGGCCAGGCGCTGACCATCCTTGATCGTGCCGGTCGCGCCGATGCGTTGCGCCAACAGCCAGGCTTCGTAATCGAAGGCGTCGGGATTGAGCAAACCACCGGGGCGCCTGAGCTTCACCGCCAGCCGCCAGCGCTCACCGCTGTTGAGCGGCGGCCCGGCGTACCACGCCAGACGCATCAACGACGGCAATTTTTCGTGTCGCGAGCGGGCATCGGCCAACTCGAACCGCACCACGCCCTCGCTGGTTTGCGGCAAACCGACCACCCGCCCTTCGACCCAACGGGTTTCGCCGTCAAGCGCTTCCGGCAGGCGATCATTCAACGCCCATTGCGCACTGACGCACGCCCAGGTGAAACCGAATAGCAGAAACGCCAGGGGATAGCTGCGAAACGGCAACAACATCAGTCCCACCAACGGCAACAACATCATCAACCCGACCGGCGGTAAAACCGGCAAAAAAACCGGAACCAGCAGACCGACTGCCAGCGCCATCATCCCTGTGCGCATAAGCCCGTCCTTGAGAGTTCGTGCATTAGGGGTAGCTGGTATGAGGGCGGGTCGTCGTCAACAATTGTCACAAAGTCTGAATGGGCGCTTCGTAGAATCCAGACATACTTGCCGCCTTAACCGACCGAGAAGCCTTATGCCCCGGCGCTTATTCAAACGTTACATGCCCGACCCGACGAGCATCAGGGAACACAAATCCTTACGCTTTCTCGGCAAGTTGCTGCATGACCCGAACCTCTGGCACCTCAATCGGCACTCGGTGGCCCGGGCAATGGCCGTCGGCCTGTTCGCCGCGTTCCTGCCGATTCCGGCGCAGATGCTGGTGGCGGCGGCACTGGCGATCACCGTGCGCGGCAACATGCCGATTGCCGTCAGCCTCGTGTGGCTGACCAACCCGATCACCATGCCGGCGGTGTTTTTCTGTACTTATCAGGCCGGAGCCTGGTTGATGAATGTGCCCGCCCGCACCCTGCCCGATTCGTTGACCTGGGAATGGATCAGCGGAGAGCTCTCAACAATGTGGCAGCCGTTTCTGCTGGGATCGGTGGTATGCGGGCTGCTACTCGGCATCCTCGCCTACTTCACGGTCATGCTGTATTGGCGCTGGTGGGTGGCGCGGCAATGGGCGCGGCGCAAGAAAAGCCGCAAATCTTGAATGCAAAACGGCCTCCGCAGTGGGAGGCCGTTTTTTTGTAGCGTCTGAATAGGCCCCATCGCGAGCAGGCTCACTCCTACATTGGAACGCGCCCTTCTGTAGGAGTGAGCCTGCTCGCGATGGCAGCGACGCGGTTTCGGATCAGGTCCGCATCCCGCGCCCACTCACCAGCAGCCGCGCGCAACCGAGGTACAACACCACCGTCGCCACCAGCATGAAGGTGATCGCGATACCGATGCGGATATCCGATACGCCAAGAATGCCGTAACGGAAGGCATTGACCATATGCAGCACCGGGTTGGCCAGCGACACGGTCTGCCAGAACGGCGGCAGCAAGGTGATCGAGTAGAACACGCCACCGAGGTAGGTCAGCGGCGTCAGCACAAACGTCGGGATGATCGAGATGTCATCGAAGTTGCGCGCAAACACCGCGTTGATGAAGCCCAGCAGCGAGAAGATCGTCGCGGTCAAGATCACCACCAGCAAGGTCACGCCGAGGTGATGCACCTGCAGATGAGTGAAGAACAGCGACAGAATGGTCACGATCACCCCGACCATCAGGCCACGCAACACGCCGCCAATGGTGAAGCCGATCAGAATCGTGTGCGGCGACACTGGCGAAACCATCAGTTCCTCGATGGAGCGCTGAAACTTGCTGCCGAAGAAACTCGAGACCACGTTGCCGTAGGAGTTGGTGATCACCGACATCATGATCAGCCCCGGCACGATGTACTCCATGTAACTGAAGCCACCCATGCCGCCAATCTGCTTGCCGATCAGGTTACCGAAGATCACGAAGTACAGAACCATGGTGATCGCCGGCGGCAGCAGGGTCTGCGGCCAGATCCGCGTGAAGCGTTTGACCTCGCGATAAACGATGGTCTGGAGGGCGACGAGGTTGGGGCGGAACTCGGAACTCATACCGCCACCTTCGACAGATTCTTCTCTACCAGAGACACGAACAGCTCCTCGAGGCGATTGGTTTTGTTACGCAGGCTCAGCACTTCAATATTCTGCTGCGCCAATTGAGTGAACAGCGCGGTGATGCCCATGGATTTGTCGACCTGGACTTCCAGGGTATGGCCGTCGAGCAACCGGGCGGGATAGCCGATCAATTGCGGCGCGGCGTGCAAGTCGTTTTTCAGATCCAGCAGGAAGGTCTCGACGTGCAACTGGCCCAGCAGCTGTTTCATGCTGGTGTTCTCGACAATGGTGCCGTGGTCGATGATGCCGATGTTGCGGCACAGCTGCTCAGCCTCTTCCAGATAGTGCGTGGTGAGGATGATGGTGATGCCTTTTTGGTTCAGCTCGGTGAGGAACGTCCACATCGAGCGACGCAGTTCGATGTCGACGCCAGCGGTCGGCTCATCGAGGATCAGCAGGCGCGGCTCATGCACCAGGGCGCGGGCAATCATCAGTCGGCGTTTCATGCCGCCGGACAGCGAACGCGACGGCACGTCGCGCTTGTCCCACAGGCCGAGCTGGGTCAGGTACTGCTCGGCGCGTTCCTTGGCGATCTTCGCCGGGATGCCGTAGTAACCGGCCTGGGTCACGACGATGTCGAAAGTCTTTTCGAACTGGTTGAAGTTGAATTCCTGGGGCACCACACCGATCGAGCGCTTGAGCGCGGCGGGGTTCTTGTCCAGGTCATGACCGAAGATATTCACCGTGCCGCTGGTCTTGTTGACCAGGGTCGAGAGAATGCCGATGGTCGTGGATTTGCCGGCGCCGTTGGGGCCGAGCAAGGCGAAAAAGTCACCTTCGGCGACGTCCAGATCGATACCACTCAAGGCCTGGAACCCGTTGCCGTAGGTTTTGGTTAGCTGCCGGATGGACAGAGCGGAACTCATATCGGATTTACGCACCAAGATGGGAAGAAAAGGAAAGATTGGGCCGGGCGGCGAACAAAACAACCACGGCGCATGAGCACAATGGTGCTTGCCGCCGCCACACAAGTACAGTCAAGAGTGTCGATAGTTATTATCAAGTCAACGCGGTCATGACTGCTTTCTGATAGGCCGGACGCTGCTTCAGCCGTGCGTACCAAGCCTGCAGATGCGGCTGCGCGGCACGTTCGATGGGCATCTCGAACCAGGCATAAATGAAACTGCCCAGCGGAATATCGCCCATGCCGATTTCGCTGCCGGACAGATATGGCTGGCTGGCGAGGGCCTGATCGGCCATGGCCAGCAGCGCGGTGCATTCCTTGATTGCGGCGTTGATCGCCGGCCAGTCCTGCTGGTCCGCTGGCGTACGCAACACGCCCCAGAACACGGTGCGGAACGGCCCGGCAAAACTCGAGGTGGTCCAATCCATCCACTTGTCCGCGATGGCCCGTGCTTGCAGGTCTGCCGGGTACCAGGCGCTGTTTGGTGCATGCCTGGCCAGCAAGTAACGCACGATGGCATTCGATTCCCACAGCACGAAGCCGTCATCCTCGATCACCGGCACCCGGCCGTTCGGGTTCATCGCCCGGTATTCAGGCGTGTCGACCACACCGAAGGCGCCACCGGCGTCAATCGCCTCGTAGGCCAGGCCCAGCTCCTCGGCGGCCCACAGCGGCTTCCTGACATTCGATGAGTTTTTCCGTCCCCAGATCTTCAGCATGACCGCCTCTTTTCCAATGCGTGGGCAGGCAGCATACGCCGGATCAGACCCGACTCAAATCACTCTGCATATCGCCCAACACCTTCGCCTGACGTTCGCCGAACAGATGCGGGTAGCACTTTTTCAAGTGCTCGAAGAAGAACCGCTCCGGCACATCGACGAACTGACCATGATCGACCAGATACTCCATCAACAGCGCGCCGTCACGGTTGTATGGGTGGAAAACGCTGTCACTGATGCCGTCAAAGTCCAACGGTGCGACGTTGAACAGCTCGCAAAGTTGCTGATTGAAGGCCGGCGTGGCCTTGACCCAACGGTCATTGAGGAACAGCTCGGTGTAGCCGTGCATGGCAAACACATCGCTGCGCAGCAGTTCCAGCAGACGCGGGGTCGACAGGTGATTCTTGACGTCGGCCAGACCGATGCGTGCGGGAATGCCGCAATGCCGTGCGCACCCGGCCAGCAATGTGGCCTTGGGCACGCAATAGCTTTCCCCGGTGGCCAGCGCATAGCTGCCGCACAGGGTTTGCGGGTCGAGGCTGAAGGTATACGGGTTGTAGCGCACCGCTTCACGCACGGCGTAATAGAGACTGATCGCCTGCGCGAGCGGGTCGCGGCTGGCACCGCGGTGCTGTTCGGCGAACTCCACCACCGCCGGGTGGTCACTATCGATGAAGCGGCCGGGACTCAGATACTCGCGCATGACGATGTTCTCCTGGGTGAGTCCCGAGTCTAGCGACAGCTCAAGCACAGAGATAACGACGTTTCGGCCAAACATGCACGCGAAGACGCGGGAACGGCGAACGATTTCCCACGGATGTTGCCCACCGAACCTACGAAAACCATCCGGGGTTTCCCACAAGTTCAATCACCATGTTCTGACCAACCCGTTTTACAGATGCCGTCTAAGCTCTGGAGGGTCGGTTTGCCCTGGTTCACGGAGGATTACATATGCTGTTGTTGTGGATACTGGTTCTGATCGTCGGTGTGGCATACCTCGCCCACCGTCGCATCGCCCCCCTGCCCGCGTTGGGTATCGTCGCCATTTACCTGCTGGCGATGGGCATTTTCAGCCATGCTCCGGGCTGGTTGCTGCTGCTGTTCTGGGTCGTGCTCGCAGCGGTTGCCGCGCCTTTGCTACTGCCCGACCTGCGCCGCAAACACTTCACCGCGCCGCTGTTCAACTGGTTCCAGAAAACCCTGCCGCCGATGTCGCAGACCGAGCGCGACGCGATCGATGCCGGTACCGTCTGGTGGGACGGTGAACTGTTCAGCGGGCGTCCGGACTGGGACAAACTGCTGTCCTATCCAAAAGCGCAACTGAGCGAAGAGGAACAAGCCTTCATCGACGGTCCGACCGAAGAACTCTGCGCAATGGTCACTGACTGGCAGATCGGCCAGTCGATGGATCTGCCACCCGAAGCCTGGAGCCACATCAAGGAGCACGGTTTCTTCGCCCTGATCATTCCCAAGGAGTTCGGCGGCAAGGGCTTTTCCGCCTACGCCCACTCGCAAGTGGCAATGAAACTCGCGACCCGCAGCGGTGACCTCGCCTCCACCGTGATGGTGCCCAACTCCCTCGGCCCGGCCGAACTGCTGCTGCATTACGGCACCGATGAGCAACGCAACCACTACCTGCCGCGTCTGGCCCGTGGCGACGACATTCCGTGCTTCGCCCTCACCGGCCCACTGGCCGGTTCCGATGCCGGCGCCATGCCGGACACCGGGATCATCTGCAAAGGTGAATGGGAAGGCCAGGAAGTCATCGGTCTGCGCCTGAACTGGGAAAAACGCTACATCACCCTCGGCCCGGTCGCGACCCTGCTCGGTCTGGCCTTCAAGGCCTATGACCCGGAGCATCTGCTGGGCGACAAGGAAGATCTCGGCATCAGTCTGGCGCTGATTCCTACCGATACACCGGGTGTGGAAATCGGCCGTCGTCACCTGCCACTGGGTGCAGCGTTCATGAACGGCCCGAACTCGGGCAAAGACGTGTTCATCCCGCTGGACTACCTCATCGGTGGCCAGGAAATGCTCGGCAAGGGCTGGATGATGCTGATGAACTGCCTGTCGGTCGGGCGTTCGATCTCGCTGCCGGCAGTCGGCACTGGCGCGGCCAAATTCACCAGTCTGGTGACCGGTCAATACGCGCAGATACGTGAGCAGTTCAACGTCCCGCTGTCGGCCTTCGAAGGCATTCAGGAAGCCATGGCACGCATCGGCGGCAACGCCTGGATGATGGACGCCGCGCGCATGCTCACCGCCAACGCGGTGGATCTGGGCGAGAAACCGTCGGTACTGTCGGCGATCCTCAAGTATCACCTGACCGAACGCGGCCGCGAGTGCATCACCCACGCCATGGACGTGCACGGCGGCAAGGCAATCATCATGGGTCCGAACAACTACCTCGGACGCAGCTGGAACGGCGCACCGATCTTCATCACCGTGGAAGGCGCGAACATCCTCTCGCGCAACCTGATGATCTTCGGTCAGGGCGCCATTCGTTGCCATCCGTTCGTCCTCAAGGAAATGGCCCTCGCCGGCCGCGAAGACAAAGAACAGGCACTGAAAGAATTCGATGGCCTGCTGCTCAAGCACATCGGTTTTGCCGTCGGCAACGCCGCCAGCACCCTGGTGCTGAACCTGGGCTTCGGCCACTTCGAACATGCACCCGGGGACAGGATCAGTCAGGGCTACTTCCGCGCACTCAATCGGCAGGCAGCGGCATTTGCCATGCTGGCCGACTTCAGCATGATGCTGCTGGGTGGCGAACTGAAGCGCCGGGAACGCCTGTCCGCGCGTCTTGGCGATGTGTTGAGCAACCTGTATCTGGCCTCCGCTGCGCTCAAGCGTTATCACGACCTGGATTCGCCGGCGCATATGGAGCCGCTGTTCCGCTGGGCCATGGAAGAAAGCCTCGGCCAGTCGGAACGGGCGCTGGATGAGCTGCTGAGCAACTTCCCGAACAAAGTGTTTGGCTGCCTGCTGCGAGTGATCGTGTTCCCGTTCGGCCGTCGCCATAAAGGCCCGTCGGACAAGCTCGGCGCCGAAGTGGCAGCTGTTATTGGTCGCGCCAAAGGTGATCCGACTCTCGAAGAACTGCTCGCCGGCTGCTATCGCCCGCAGTCCGCCGACGATGCCGTCGGTGCCCTGCAACACGCCAGCGATCTGCTGAATGCCGCCCAACCGCTGCACAAAAAACTGCACACCTCGCTCAAGAGCGGTCAGGTCAAACCGGTGGCTGGCGAACACGCCATCGACGCCGCACTGGAGGCCGGGGTGTTGCAACCGCAGGAAGCACAGACCCTGCGCGATGCCGAAGCAGCACGGCGCAAGGTGATCGACGTCGATGATTTCGACAAGGAAGAGCTGAAACAGGCAGAAGGCAAAGTCCGCTGATGCTGGCGACCGTGTAGCTGTTTATTTGTGAAAAACGGGCACGAGAGCTTTATACTCCCGCGCCCGTTTTGCTCTTGAGGACTTATCTCGTGTCCAACGTCGTTGCCGATCATCTGGTTTTGCTCGACCATCTGCGCAGTATCCTGGTCGCCGTAGGTGAGGCCGAACAGGTTCCCGAAGAAAGCCATGCCTTGTTCCTGGAGCGCTTTGACGAACTGCTGGCGTCCCTGCCGATCGACCCGATCGAAAGCCAGTACCTGGGCCAGGACATCCTGACCCAAGTGATTACCCGTTACCCGCAAATAGCCCACCTGATTCCACGGGATCTGCTGTGGTTCTTCGCTGGTGACTGCCTGCACTACCTGTCTGATGAAGAAATCGACCTGTATCAGGCGCTGGAAGAACGTCGCTACGAAGCCGAACAGAACGATGAACCGTTCGACTGGAATCAGGAAAAACAGTTGCTGGCGATGTCTGCTCAGGACAGCAAGCACTGATTTTCTGCCCGGTTAAGAAAAGGCCCGCATGGTGATTCATGCGGGCCTTTTTATTGTTCGGCGTTTACAACAATCCTTCGCTTTCGGGCAGCTCGTAGGCCATCGCCAGATTATTCGGCGCCCCCGCCTTGCCCGGCTTGCTCAACGTCGGCTCCTTCTCCAGGCACTCCACCAGATAATCGATGAATACCCGCAGCTTCGGCGGCAGGTAGCGCGTGGGCGAATGCAGCAACCACAGACCACCGTGGTAAGAAGCGAGGAACGTCCACTCCGGCAACACCTGCACAATCAACTTCTGCTCAAGCGCATAGCGCGCGGTGAAGTACGGCAGGCTGCCAATACCAATGTGCTGCAACACTGCCCCGAGCCGCACGCCGGTATGGTTGGCGGCATAGCGGCCACGTACGCCGACGGTCACCGCTTTACTGCCCTTCTTGAATTTCCAGCGCGCATCGCTCGGGGTTTCCCCCAGATAGATGCAACTGTGATTGAGCAGATCGTGAGGGTGAGTCGGCGTGCCATGTTCGGCCAGGTATTGCGGGGTGGCGCAGAGCAAATGGTCGATGGTCAGCAACTGCCGTCCGACCAGCCCGGCCGGCGGTCGATCAGTTATACGAATCGCCAGGTCGACATGATCGTCAATCAAATCAACCTGGCGGTCTTCCAGCAGCAACTCGACATCGACTTTCGGATAACGCCGCAGAAACTCAGGCATGTGCGGATGAATCACGAAACGCCCGACCGCTTTCGGCACACTGACCCGCACCAGCCCTTCCGCCTCGTGGGTGAACTGCCCACTGATCTCCATCACCGATTTGGCGGCGCTGACCATCTCCTGACAGCGCTTGAACACTTCCTCGCCACCATCACTCAAGCGCAGTTTGCGCGTGGTGCGCTGCAGCAAACGCGTAGCCAGGGCCTTTTCCAGGCGGGAAATGCTGCGACTGATCGCCGACGGCGACGAGCCCAACTGGCGGGCCGCCTCGGAAAAACTGCCGGTCTCCACGACCTTGACGAAGATCGCCATTTCACCGAGCAGTGGCAGCGGAAGATTGATGCTCACAGCGCACAAGTCCTTTGATGTTTGAACGGATTATCACGTTATTGCACGATTCATATAATAAAAACAGACACTTTAATAAGGGCATGGAATATGACGCTTCGCCTCTTTTTCCATAGTGATGACCTCAAGGCTAATGTGGAAGTCCTCGACTGCACGCCCCACGAGAACGAATTTGCCGTGGTGCTGCGCGCCACGTTGTTTCATCCGCAAGGCGGTGGTCAGCCTTGTGACACCGGCATGATCGGCGAAAGCCAGGTGCTGCGCGTGGTGCAGGAACCTGACCGGATAGTGCATTACGTCGATCGTCCGGTAAAACCCGGCATGACCTGTATTCATGTGGATGAACAACGTCGCCGCTACAACACCCGCATGCATTCGGCCGGGCACCTGATCGGGCATTTCGTGCAGGCCATGGGCTGGACGCCGATCAAGGCACACCACTGGCCAGACGAAGGCCGGGTGCAGTTCAAACCGGGTGATGCCGCGCAGGAAGTCGACGCACCTACCGTTCAATACGGTATCCGTCAGTGGATCGAACACGATCTGCCGCGCCTGACCTCACTGCGCGAAGGCGCGCGGGAAATCGGTTTTGGCGAGCTGCCGGCCTATGGCTGCGGTGGCACCCATGTACGCAGCCTGAAGGATTTGGGCACAGTCACGATCGCCTCGCTTTCGCAGAAGAAAGGCACGTTATCCGTCCACTACAGCGTGGATTAAGCTTCTCGGGCGCTGCTCCGCGCAGCGTCCGACGCCGGGGGAACCGCACTCGCCGGTTCCGTTGACTATCGATAGATGGACCTAAAAACAATGATGCTAGACGTCGAGCGTCTCGATGAGACGTGCATAAAAAAACTGGCCAACGAAGAAGTCCTCGCCATCCGCGTCAAAGGCTTCTTGCCCGAGCCGCTGGCGATCGAGATTGGCGACAAGATTCTTGCTCCGGGCTTCGAGGGTTACATCAACGCGCCGAGCATCGGCCGCATCGGCATGGCGTTTTACGAGGCGGAAAACCAGCCGCTGCTGATCGAGGACTACTTCGAGCGCGCCACCCGCAACATCGCCGAACTGCGCGAGCGCTGTGCGCCCTATTCCTCGCCGGTCGACACCCTGCGCTGCATGCTCGACGAGACGTGGCCGGCCGGCGCACATCTGGAAAACCTCTATGGCCGCAAGATGTATGTCGGCCTGTCGCGGGTGGTCAAACCCGGCGTGTGCTTCCTCGCCCACCACGACATTTTCGCCAAGGACGCCCCGGACAGCTTTCAGGCCCGCAGCCTGGAGGCGCAGTTCGCCTGTAACGTCTACTTGAACATGCCGACCGAGGGCGGCGCACTGCAGATGTGGGACGACGACATCACCCCGGATCAGTTCGACCAGATGCGTGGCGACAGTTACGGCATCGACCCGGCGCTGCTCGGCCCTCCGACCCTGGAAGTGCGGCCGGAGCCGGGCGATTTCATCATGTTCAATTCGCGCTGCATGCACTCGGTGACCCCGGGCGTGGCGGATCCGCGTCTGAGCCTTTCGTTCTTTGTCGGCTATCGCGGCAATGCTTCACCCCTGACCTTCTGGAGCTGAGATGTTATCGAACTACCTGGGCGAGTTTCTGGCGCTGGCCACCATTCACTTTCTGGCCGTGGTCGCTCCCGGCCCGGACTTTGCCGTGACCATTCGCCAAAGCGTGCGCTTCGGCCGACTGGTGGGCATCTGCACCGCACTGGGCATCGGCGCCGGCATTTCCGTGCACGTTCTCTACACCTTGCTCGGCGTTGGCGCCCTGATGCACACCACGCCGTGGTTGCTGACGGTGGCCAAGGTGATCGGTGGCGCATACATCTTTTACCTCGGCATCAGCCTGATCCGCAGTAAACCGAAGACCACGCTCGAAGGCGAAAAAAGCGCTGACGAACCGCTGGTCGAGCAGTCGCTGTTCAAGGCGTTCAGCACCGGTTTTCTGACCAATGCCACCAACCCCAAGGCCACGCTGTTCTTCCTGGCGATCTTCACCACGATCATCAGCGCCAGCACCCCGCTGAATATTCAGGCGCTGTACGGGGTGTGGATGTGCTTCGTCAATGCGCTGTGGTTCGTGATCGTCGCGCTGTTTTTCTCCAGCAGCCGGGTACGCACCCTGTTCATGCGCATGGGCCATTGGTTCGAGCGCAGCATGGGCGTGATCCTGATTCTGTTCGCCGGCAGGCTGGTGCTGTCGATGTAAAAACGACACCCAAAGACAAGGCCCGGTCAGTTGCACACTGCTCGGGCCTTTTTCGTTTGTGCGCCGCTTTTGCATTTCTGTGCGACGGATCCCACTTCAGGGGCTCCCCTTCAACACCTTCGCGGTGTTAGTTTGGAAAAGATTTGTTTCAACTTTCAAACACTTCCACTCAACTGCCTGCAAAGGAATGCCCACCGCAATGAATTTTTCTCTCAAGCGCCTGGCCGCTGCCAGCCTGATCCTGGCCAGCTTTTCTGCGTTCACCCTGCCCGCGCAGGCCAACATCACTCCGCAACAGAGCGCAGCCATTCTCAAGAGTTTCGATGAGGCGAGCCTCACCGACTTCCGCCAGTTTCTGGGTGCCGTAGGCAAGAGCGACCTGGGTAAAACCGACAACCTCGGCCCGGCAATCAACGCCTTTCTCGACAACAAGACCCCGAGCGCGGAACAGCAGAACGAGATCTACCGCCTGCTGGGCATTTACACCCGCGCCAAGTACGGCAAAGCCGCCCTGGAAACCCTGCGCGAACTGGTGGAAATCCCGACCTTCCAGAAAGAAGGCGTGGCCCAGCACGACAATCCGGAGTTCATCAAGATCGCCGAAAAGATCAAGAACCTGGCCGAATCGTTCAACCTGAAGTTCCGCAACGTCGACAACCGCGTCTATGAAATCTCCCTCGACGGCAGCCGCGACGAAGTCGTGGGCATTCACGCGCATGCCGACGTGGTGCCGGTCACCCCGGAAAACTGGGTGCTGAAGGACGGCACCAAACTCGACCCGTTCAAAGTCACGCTGATCGGCGACCGCATGTACGGTCGCGGCACCGAGGACGACAAGAACGGCATCGTCGTCGCGATGTACGCGATGAAAGTGATCAAGGAAGAAAAGCTGCCGCTGGCACGCAACTTCAAACTGCTGGTGGACACCACCGAAGAAACCACCGGCGACGCGATCCCGTATTACTTCGAACACAACCCGACGCCGAACTACAACATGGCGCTGGACGGTGGCTACCCGGTGGTCATTGCCGAGAAAGGCTACGGCACGGTCATGGCCAATTTCCCGCTGCGCAAGGCTGAAGGCAGCGGCGCAGAAATCATCTCGATGACCGGCGGCCTGGCAACCAACCAGATTCCATCGGTTTCGGTGGCGACACTCGTCACCGACAAGCCTGAGCAACTGGCTGCGAGTCTGCAGAAAGCCGGCAGCGAATACGCGAAAAAACACGGTGGTGACTTCGAAGTCGCGGCCAAGGTTGACGGCAAAGACGTCAAGCTGAGCGTCACCGGTGTGTCAGCGCACTCCTCCGAACCCGAGTCCGGCGTCAACCCGGTCGCGCGGATGCTCGACTTCATCAACAGCCTCGACGGCAAGGTGGCGCTCAAGCACAACCAGATCACCGACGCTGCACGCTATGCGTCCACCAACTGGGGCCTGGATTATCTGGGTAAAAAACTCGGCGTGGGCTTCTCCGATTCGTTCATGGGTCCGCTGACCACCTCGCTGACCTACGTCGGCGTGGACGACAAAGCCTTCAAACTGGCAGTCAACCTGCGCGTGCCGAAGGGCAAATCGCCAGAAGTGCTGAAGAAGGAAATCGCTGACAAGCTCGCCGCCTGGAGCAAGAAATCCCACGTTGCCGTGGACTTCACCTACTCGATCGCCGAACCGATGTACCGCAATCCGGAAGGTGAATGGGTCAAGGCACTGCTGGCGGTGGCCACTGAAAACCTCGGCATGAAGCACGAGTTCGGCACGTCTGCCGGCGCGACCTCGGTGCATGAACTGCCGAACGGCGTGCAATTCGGCCTGGCCCGGCCTGAAGTCAAATACACCGGGCATACCGATGGCGAGTTCAAGACGGTTGACCAGTTCCTGCTGGATCTGCAGATCGTCACTGAGATGATGGGCCGTGTCGGCCAGCTACCGAAGCTCTGATAAGGCATGGGCCCGTGATTCAGCGGGCCTGACGTGAAAACAAAAAAGGACCCGAAGGTCCTTTTTTGTTGCGCGACAAATGCTGCACAAACAAAAACGCCGATCATCACTGATCGGCGTTTTTGTGAAATTGGAGCGGGAAACGAGACTCGAACTCGCGACCCCGACCTTGGCAAGGTCGTGCTCTACCAACTGAGCTATTCCCGCATTGGCGTCCCCTAGGGGACTCGAACCCCTGTTACCGCCGTGAAAGGGCGGTGTCCTAGGCCACTAGACGAAGGGGACAGGCTACAACTTTCACTAATAAAAACGCCGCTCACTGAGCGGCGCTTTTAGAATTTGGAGCGGGAAACGAGACTCGAACTCGCGACCCCGACCTTGGCAAGGTCGTGCTCTACCAACTGAGCTATTCCCGCAAATGGCGTCCCCTAGGGGACTCGAACCCCTGTTACCGCCGTGAAAGGGCGGTGTCCTAGGCCACTAGACGAAGGGGACACGCTACCCGGAACACATGGTGTGTGTTTCGGTGTCCAGACCCGCATCCGAAGACTTGGTTCTGGTTTCACTCAGCCCCGCCCAAAAGCAGTGCTGTTTAAAATTGGAGCGGGAAACGAGACTCGAACTCGCGACCCCGACCTTGGCAAGGTCGTGCTCTACCAACTGAGCTATTCCCGCATTGGCGTCCCCTAGGGGACTCGAACCCCTGTTACCGCCGTGAAAGGGCGGTGTCCTAGGCCACTAGACGAAGGGGACACGCTACAACATTCACTCCCTGCCGCGTTTCGCTGTGTGCTTTACGCTGCAAGTGGCGCGCATTCTATGGATGGTTTGAGAGGTCGTCAACCCCCGAATATAAATTTATTTAAATCAATGACTTCGACCTGCTTTACGGGAGCATTCGGGCTTTTCCGTCGCCCGACGATTGACGCCTATATTCCGCCACCCGCCAAGGCGTTATAGTCCGCAACACAATGATGGCAATCTGCGCACCTTGCGCCAGCATTCATATAAGCAGTGTGCAGCCGATATAGACAGAAGCTGCTGAATCAACTCGTCGAGCGGCGCTGGGCGCCTGAATGTCCAGCCACTACACTCGCATGCGAACCCTATAAAGAGGTCTTACCGGTGACACCACTCATGATCACCCTGCTAGTCATAGCCGGGATCGCAATTCTGATCGCCATTGGCTACATGAACCATGTGGTGGAAAACAACAAACTGGAGAAGGCCCGCACCAAAGTCGAACTCAACGACCGCCTGCGCCGCTGCGGCGAGCTGACCGAAACCTTCCCCGGCCAGTTCATGACCCCGGCACTCAAGCTGCTGCTGACCCGTCTGGAACTGAACGTCTGCCAGCGCCTGCTGAACCTGGAAAAAACCAGCGCCACGACCAAGGCCCGAATCACCGAACTCAGCGCACTGGTGGCCCAAGGCGAATCGATCCCGGTCAACAACCCGCCGGCACCGATCCTGACCGAAGCCAAAGCCAAGGACGTCCGCTTCCTGCTCGAAGCCCTGCACGGCCAGATCACCCGCGCCGCCCATGACGGCTTCCTGCCACCGAACGAAGCCAAACACTGGATCAAGGAAGTCCGCCACATCCTGGTCCTGCTGCACATCGAATTCTTCAACAACCTCGGCCAACAATCCCTGCAACAAAACCAACCCGGCCAGGCCCGCCTCGCCTTCGAACGCGGCGTGCAATACCTGCGCAAACAGCAAGACCCGCAGATGTACTCGGAACAACTGCAATACCTGGAAAAACTCCTGGCCCGCGCCAATGCCCAGGTCATGGACAAGATTGCCCCGGTTGAAGGCGAAGTGAACCAGTTGACCGAAGGCCTCAAAGAAGTCGAAGCCGATGCGGACTGGAAGAAGAAAGTGATTTACGACTGATGGTCGAGAGTTGAGAGAAGCCACCGGGAGGTGGCTTTTTTGTGGGTGATGGGCTGACTGCCATTGAGAACATTCAGTTAGAGATTGGTTGGCAGTCAGGCCTCTTCGCGAGCAAGCCCCCGCTCCCACAGTGGGCATGAGTTTATTCAGTTGGAGACTGGTCGGCTGTCAGGCCGCCATCGCTGGCGAGCCAGCTCCCACAGTTGGAATGGGGGCGCTCAGTTGGAGACTGGTCGGCTGTCAGGCCGCCATCGCGAGCAGGCTCACTCCTACAGAAGAGCGAGATAGTGCACCGCCTCGCTCTTCACCACTCAAATGGCCGAGTGTCAGCTCGCCGAAAGCTCTTGATCTTGCCGTGCCGGCCCCGTCGGCAGGCTGAGTGGAGGGGTTTATCCGGGGGTGGGAGCGCAGCGACCGTTTGGCGCAGCCAAACACATCGAGAGGAGGTGCAGCGAAGCAAACCGGAGGCGATGCGCCCGGATGAATCCCGCAGCGAAGGAACCCGAGCCTAAGCGAGGGCCGAACGCCGGGGCCAAGCCTTTTGCTTACTTTTCGGCGTCTGGAAAAGTGAGCCGCTGTAAGAGCGGAACCATAAGAAGCCGTTACCGCAGCAACGGATATTCACCCAAAACCCCCAGAACCTGGTCGGCCCAGAGGCCGCCAAGTCAAAGCCGAAAATGCCCAACCATCCCCTTGAGCTCCCCCCCCAACCGCGCCAGCTCAACACTCGAAACCGCATTCCCCCGCATCGCCATCGAAGACTGATCCGCACTCGCACGAATACTCGTAACACTGCGATTGATCTCCTCAGCCACCGAGCTCTGCTCCTCCGCCGCCGCCGCAATCTGCTGATTCATCTGCTGAATCAACGAAACCGCCGCCGCAATACTGCCCAGCGCACTCTCGGTCTGCAGCGCATCACTGACCGCCAGCTTCACCAAGTCACCACTGCTCTGAATCTGCTGCACCGACGAATGCGCCGCCGAACGCAACGCACTGACCAGCCGCTCGATCTCCTCAGTCGATTGCTGCGTACGCCGCGCCAACGCACGAACCTCATCAGCCACCACTGCAAAGCCCCTGCCCTGTTCCCCGGCCCGCGCCGCCTCGATCGCGGCGTTGAGCGCCAGCAGATTGGTCTGCTCGGCAACGCTCTTGATCACATCCAGCACCGTACCGATGTTCTGGATCTGCGCACTGAGGCTTTCAATGCTCGAACTTGCCGACGTCGCCGAATCCGCCAGTTGCTCGATCCGCACCATGCTCTGGCGCACCACCTGCTGCCCGCTCTCGACCTTGGCATCCGCCGTTTGTGCGGCCAGCGCGGCCTCCTCGGCATTGCGCGCCACGTCATGCACGGTGGCGGTCATCTGGTTCATGGCCGTGGCCACTTGCTCGGTCTCTTCCTTCTGGCTGTTGACCTCAAGGTTGGTCTGCTCGGTGACCGCCGACAGCGATTGCGCGGAACTGGCCAACTGCTCGATGCCCGCCTGCAAACCGCTGACGATCGTGCTCAGCCCAGTGCCCATCTGCTGCATCGCCAGCATCAGTTGCCCGATCTCATCACGCCGGGTGACCTCCACCCTCGCACTCAAATCCCCGGCCGCAATCTGCTGTGCCACCCGCATCACAGTGCGCAACGGCGCGACGATCAACCGGGTAATGACCCACGCGGCAATCAGCCCGACCAGCAATGCCAGCGCCGAAGAACCGATGATCAACACCGAGTTTTTCTTCAATTCCGCCTGCATCGCGCCGTCCTCGGCGCCATACGCCTGATCCACGCGCTCCATCACCTGCGCCGCACGCTGGTGCAACTGTTCGTAGACGGTTTTTTCCTGGGCCAGCAGGCCGGTGTACTCGGCGAGCTTGTCGTTGAAACCGGCGATGTGCCCGGACACTTCATTGAGTACCGTCAGGTAGCCCTCATCCTTGACCGTGGTCTTCAACTGCTCGGCCTGAGCCTGCGCCTGGGCGGCCTGCTCGATATTGCCCTTGCCGGCACTGTCGGCATCGCCCTTGCGGCTCTGATCCAGACGAACCCGCGCCTCGTTCATCGCCTGCAACATCAGCCGCGACACCTGGCTGACCTGGCTGGCCTGTTCGATGAACTGTGCGCCGTCCTTGCCTTCGGTGTCCTTCAAGGTATACGCGCCATCATCGGCCAGACCGGCCTGCAGTACGTCCAGGTTATTGGCCACGCTGGACACCGACCAACTGGCCATTTCCAGCGCCAGATCCTTGGCCTGGGTCAGCGAGACAAACTCATCGAAAGCCTTGCGATAAGCGCCCAGTGCCTGTTCGACATCGCTCATCACCGCCACGTTGGCCGGGGATTGCGCCTTGAGTTGCGCCGCCTGGGCCAGCAAACCGTCTACGCCTTCGTGCAAGGCATCGACGGTTTTCGGGTTGCTGTGCAGCGCATAGTCCTGCTCCAGCAGCCGCACCTTGAGCAGTGCACTGTTGAGCGACGACATCTGCTTCAGCCCATCGAAGCGCTGACTGATGGTCTGCAGGGACCAGACACCAATGGCAGCCACCAGCGCAGTCAACAGCAGCACCAGCACGAACCCGATACCCAGTTTCTTCGCCATACCGAGGTTGGCAAAACGTCCTTGCACGGCGGAAATCATTGCGCGAAGCCCCCTGCCAAAGTCTGTTGCCGAAGATTCGCAACGGCCATGGAGCAGCACAAGTCTCTGGCGTCGGAATAATGGCAAAAAGCTACGCACGCGTCGTTTTCAGAACGCTTGAGGTCGATTCACACCGGTACTGCGAAAAAACTGCCGGGCCCTCGGATCACAGGCATAGGCCACGTTGATCCGCTGCCACTCACTGGGTTCGCCACTCGGACTGAAGGCCCCCGGGTCGCAAAGGCTGACACCATTGCACTGCGCCTGACTGTGCAAGCGGCCAGTATCGCCCAGCGGGGCACGGGCCCAGATGAACAGGCCGCCACACGGCTTACCGAAGACCTCCCAGTCGGCGTCTTCCAGCGCCTGCAACGCGGCGACCCGATCGGTATTCAACCGTTGACGCTGGCGCTGGACCATTTTGCGATAGGCGCCATTGGCCAGAAGACTGGTCAGCACCGCCTCATTGAAACTCGAAGCGCCCATGCTACTGATCATCTTGATTCGCCCCAGCCGCGCTATCAGCGCTGGCTCGGCGTACACAAACCCGACGCGCAGCGAGCTGCTCAGTGTCTTGGAAAAGCTGCCGACATAGATCACTCGCTCATCGAGTGCCGCCAGGCGTGTGCCATTGCCATTGTGCAGGTCGGCGTAGACATCGTCCTCGATCACTCGCACATCGTGAGCGTTGCACAACCGCAGGATCTGTTGGGCAACGCCAAGGGTCAGGCAAGAGCCGGTGGGATTGTGGTGGTGACTGTTGATGAACATCGCGACCGGCCGGAACTGCCGCAACAGTGCTTCCAGCGCCTGGGGATCCGGCCCGCTCGGCGTGCGGCGCACTTCCAGCAACTGCACGCCGTACAGGCGCAACAGCTCGAACAGCGGCGCATAGCCCGGGGTTTCGACGACAACGCAGTCACCGGCCTTCAACAATGTGCGCGCGAGCAGATCAAGCGCCTGGCTCGCACCGGAGGTCGTCAGCACCTGTTCATCCAGAGCCTCGACGCCGATCAGCCTGAGGCGTTTGACGATCTGCTCGCGTAACGCCGGCAGCCCCAGCGGGCTGCTGTAATTGAACAGACTCGCCATGTCGGTACGGGCCACCTGACGGATCGCATAACTCAGGTCGTCGGATTCACGCCAGCTCTGCGGCAAGCCTCCCTCGCCGAGTTTCAACCCGCTGTGTGCCTGCCCGCAGTCAATCCCGATCACCCCACCGCCCTGCGCGGCCACCATGAACCCGGCGCCCTGACGCGGGGCCAGAACGCCTTGCGCCACCAGCCGTTCGCAGGCTTCGGCCACACACGACTGACTCAGCAGATTGGAGCGCGCAATCTGCCTGACGGAGGGCAAGCGCGTGCTCGGCGCCACACCGCTTCGCGAGATCCACTCAGTCATGCCATCAACAATCTGCTGTACGACCGGCAACATTGCCTGTCGGTCAATTCTCAATTCCATGAGCACGCAAACTCCTGTCCATTTTGCTGGCGGCAGTAAATCACAGCCGCGTCGCTCAGGCTGTGCGACAACGCCGTCAAAAGCAGCCGTTCTAACCGTTTGATACACATTGTTTAGCGGTTTAACGGAACGGGCGCCCAGCAACAGGAAAACCCGCACTGAGGCGGGCTCCAGAGTCTTGCCACTCAGCGTCAGAAAGCCGTGACGCCGCCATCCACGGCCAAGGAATGACCGGTGGTAAACGCCGCGCCATCGCTGCACAGATACAGCACGGCGCTGGCGATTTCCTCGACCTTGCCGATGCGCCCCACCGGGTGCATCGCGTTGGCGAACTCGCCTTTCTTCGGGTCAGCCTCGTAAGCGCGACGGAACATGTCGGTGTCGATCACCGCCGGGCACACGGCGTTGACGCGGATTTTCTTCTTCGCGTATTCGATCGCCGCCGACTTGGTCAGGCCGATCACCGCGTGTTTCGACGCCGCATAAATGCTCATCTTCGGCGCCGCACCAAGCCCCGCCACCGACGCGGTGTTGACGATCGCCCCGCCGCCCTGAGCGAGCAACAACGGCAACTGGTACTTCATGCACAACCACACACCTTTGACGTTGACGCCCATGATCGCGTCGAACTCGTCCATCGAGCCGTCGGCCAGTTTGCCTTGCTCGATTTCGATCCCGGCATTGTTGAAGGCGTAGTCCAGGCGACCGTAGGTATTGATCACCTCGTCCATCAGATTCTTCACTTCGCTTTCGACGGTAACGTTGCAGCGTACGAAGGTCGCTTCGCCGCCGGCTGTACGAATCAGCGCCACGGTGCCTTCGCCCCCTGCCGTGTCCAGGTCGGCCACCACCACTTTCAAACCTTCGGCGGCGAACGCCTGGGCGGTCGCCCGGCCGATACCGTTGGCCGCTCCGGTGACTACGACCACTTGGCCGGAAAACGTCATGCTCATTGTTATGTCCTCGAAGGGAGAGATGCAGGAGGGATTTGCAGACTCGCAGCATAGTCACCGGGGCCCGTCCCGAGTCAGCACTATCAGAAGGCTGTTTATGCCTTCATCCGTCGCAGTGATAAAAGCCTGTGGGCCACTATCACTGCACTGGATCATTGCGCATTCGCCACATCAGCCGACCTTGCAGCATTGGCCTTGAGGGTCTATCAACAAGGCTTCATACAGTTCGAGTGCCTGCCATGACCAGTCAGACCAATCGCCAGTTCCTCCTCGCCAAACGCCCGGTGGGGGCTGCGACCCGTGAGACCTTCACCTACCAGGAAGTCCCGGTCGGCGAACCGGGCGCTGGTCAGATACTGGTGAAAAACCAATACCTGTCCCTCGACCCGGCCATGCGCGGCTGGATGAACGAGGGCAAGTCCTATATCCCGCCGGTAGAAATCGGTGAAGTCATGCGCGCCTTGGGCGTGGGCCAGGTCATCGCTTCGAACAACCCGGGCTTTGCCGTCGGCGACTACGTCAACGGCGCCCTCGGCGTGCAGGATTATTTCCTTGGCGAACCCAGAGGTTTCTACAAAGTCGATCCGAAACTGGCGCCGCTGCCGGTGTATCTGTCCGCCCTTGGCATGACCGGCATGACCGCCTACTTCGCCCTGCTCGACGTCGGCACACCGAAAGCCGGTGACACCGTGGTGTTGTCCGGGGCTGCCGGCGCGGTGGGCAGCATTGCCGGGCAGATCGCCAAGATCAAAGGCTGCCGGGTCGTCGGCATCGCCGGTGGTGCCGAC
Organism: Pseudomonas sp. MWU347; assembly: GCF_017947305.1. NCBI lineage: Bacteria > Pseudomonadati > Pseudomonadota > Gammaproteobacteria > Pseudomonadales > Pseudomonadaceae > Pseudomonas > Pseudomonas sp. MWU347. Next base: position 5,057 of record NZ_JAFGZB010000006.1, on the reverse strand, counting down.
AAGTGCAAGTACCTGATCGATGAACTGGGCTTCGACGGCGCCATCGATTACAAGCACGAAGATGTACTGGCCGGACTCAAGCGTGAGTGCCCGAAAGGCGTTGATGTGTATTTCGATAACGTCGGCGGCGAGATCCTCGACGCTGTGCTCAGCCGTCTGGCGCCGAAAGCCCGGGTGGTGATCTGCGGCGCCATCAGCCAGTACAACAACAAGGAAGCGGTCAAAGGCCCGGCCAACTACCTTTCATTGCTGGTCAACCGTGCGCGCATGGAAGGCTTTGTGGTGATGGACTACGCCGCGCAGTACGCCAGTGCCGCGCAGGAAATGGCCGGCTGGATGGCCAAAGGGCAGCTCAAGAGCAAGGAAGACATCGTTGAAGGTCTGGAGACCTTTCCGGAGACGCTGATGAAATTGTTCAGCGGGGAGAATTTCGGCAAGTTGGTGCTGAAGGTCTGAAACTTAACGCGACAACACACCAAAAGCACTGTGGGAGCGGGCTTGCTCGCGAATGCGGTGGATCAGTCGATATCAATTTCGACTGATCCACCGCATTCGCGAGCAAGCCCGCTCCCACATTATTGGATCTTGCGTGTTTGATCAGGCCAGTTCGGCCACGACCGACGCCAATGCCTTGGCCGGATCCGCCGCCTGGCTGATCGGACGGCCGATCACCAGATAATCGGAACCGGCATCCAGCGCCTGACGCGGGGTCAGGATACGGCGCTGGTCATCTTGCGCACTGCCCGCCGGGCGAATCCCCGGGGTCACCAGTTGCAGCGACGGGTGCGCCGACTTCAGTGCGGTGGCTTCCAGCGCCGAGCACACCAGACCGTCCATCCCGGCCTTCTCGGCCAGCGCAGCCAGACGCAGCACTTGCTCCTGCGGTTCGATATCCAGACCGATACCGGCCAGATCCTCACGCTCCATGCTGGTCAGCACGGTCACACCGATCAGCAACGGCTGCGGGCCGCTGCGCTTGGAAAGCTCTTCACGGCAGGCGGCCATCATGCGCAGACCACCGGAGCAATGCACGTTGACCATCCACACGCCCATCTCGGCAGCGGCTTTCACCGCCATCGCAGTGGTGTTGGGGATGTCATGGAATTTCAGGTCGAGGAACACCTCGAAGCCTTTGTCACGCAGGGTACCGACGATTTCCGCGGCGCAACTGGTGAACAGTTCCTTGCCCACTTTGACCCGGCACAGTTTCGGGTCCAACTGGTCGGCCAGCTTCAGTGCGGCGTCACGAGTGGGGAAATCCAGGGCGACGATGATAGGAGTCTGGCAGGCGGACATGGATGGGCTCTCAGGCAAGTCGAAATCGGCGCGCATTGTAGCGGAAGCGGCGCCAGCGCGGCACCCGATGATCGGTAAATCGTCGCCGCAAACGTGATCAGCATAGCGCTCGCGGCTATTGTGTCGAACCCGATACACAACCGACACGCCGCCAACAAGCGCCCGCGCTAGCCTCGCCAGCCGCAACACGTCCTTACATCAGCACTTCCCGCCTCACGGCAGGACGCCTATGCTGAAACCACCACCTCGCAGCCCATCTTTGTGGTTGGCGGCCTACTGGCAGATGAACAGCCCCATGCACAACACCCAGACCACCGTGACTGATGAGCATAAAGACGACAAGCGCTGGAGCATCCGCGCGCTGATCGTCGATGACGATGTGCCGATCCGCGAGCTGATGATCGACTACCTCGCGCGCTTCAACATCCACGCCAGCGGCGTCACCGACGGCGCAGCCATGCGTCAGGCGATGCAGGCCGAGCATTTCGACGTGGTGGTGCTCGACTTGATGCTGCCCGGCGAAGACGGCCTGTCGCTGTGCCGCTGGCTGCGCGCCGAATCGGACATCCCGATCCTGATGCTCACCGCCCGCTGCGAACCCACCGACCGCATCATCGGTCTGGAACTGGGTGCCGATGACTACATGGCCAAACCGTTCGAACCCCGGGAACTGGTGGCGCGGATCCAGACCATCCTGCGCCGTGTGCGCGATGACCGCACCGAACAGCGCACCAACATCCGCTTCGACAACTGGCGCCTGAACAGTGTGCTGCGGCAGCTGATCGCCGACGATGGCCTGGTGGTGCCGCTGTCCAACGCCGAATTCCGCCTGCTCTGGGTCTTCATCGAACGCCCGCGCCGGGTACTCAGCCGCGAACAACTGCTGGATGCCGCCCGTGGCCGCTCGATCGAGGCGTTCGACCGCAGCATCGATTTGCTGGTGTCGCGCCTGCGGCAAAAACTTGGTGACGACCCGAAAGCCCCGCAGTTGATCAAAACCGTGCGCGGTGAAGGTTACCTGTTCGACGCGCGAGACATCGGCTGATGCGAGCGCGCTTCGACACGCTGTTCGGCCGCCTGTTTGGCATGCTGTTCGTGGCGATCGTCCTGGCGCACCTGCTGGCCTTTGCCTGGTTTCATCACTATGGGCCACCCCCACCGCCGCCCCCGCCGGAGTTTGCCGAGGCCGTCGACGGCCAACGGCCACCGCCGGATCCGCGTTTCGCCCATCGCCCGCCGCGTCCGTGGTTCGGCGGGCCGCTGGTGCCGCTGACCTTCCAGTTCATCTCGCTGATGATTGCTGCGTGGTACGGCGCCAAACTGCTCAGCCGGCCGATCCAGCGCCTGAGCGATGCCGCCGAACGCCTCAGCGAAAACCTCGACAGCCCGCCGCTGGACGAGTCCGGCCCGCGTGAGGCACGACAGGCGGCGCACACCTTCAACCTGATGCAACAACGCATTCGCGAACAGGTGCAGCAACGGGCACGCATGCTCGGCGCCGTCTCCCACGACCTGCGCACTCCGCTGTCGCGGTTGAAGCTGCGCCTGGAACAGATCGACGACGAAAAACTGCAAGGCCAGATGCGCCAAGACCTCAACGACATGATCGGCATGCTCGACGCCACCCTCACCTACTTGCACGAACAGCGCACCAGCGAAGCCCTGCAGTTGATGGATGTGCAGGCGCTGGTCGAATCGTTGTGCGAGAACGCTCAGGATCAAGGTGCAGACGTTGAAGTCAGCGGCCATTGCGCACCGCTGCAGGTGCAGCCGATGGCGCTGCGCTCGTGCATCAACAACCTGATGGACAACGCCCTGCGCTACGCCGGACAGGCACGCATCGAACTGCAGGATCAACGCGAGCAACTGCTGATCCGCGTGATCGACCACGGCCCGGGGATTGCCGAAGACAAGCGCGAGGCGGTGTTCGAACCGTTCTTTCGCCTGGAAGGCTCGCGCAACCGCAACTCCGGCGGCGTCGGCCTGGGCATGACCATCGCCCGTGAAGCGGCGCAGCGTCTGGGTGGTCAGTTGAATCTGGAAGAAACCCCGGGCGGCGGCTTGACCGCAATCATCCGCCTGCCGCGCACTTGAGAAACACACCTATCCCCCGTGGGAGCGGGCTTGCTCGCGAAAGCGGTGTGTCAGTCGACTTCTGTGTTGAATGATCGGCCGCCTTCGCGAGCAAGCCCGCTCCCACAGGTTTCAGTGGTGTTCACTCCATCGTGTATACCCACCGGTACAAAGCCAAAACACCCAGGACATCTTGCCCCTTGAGTCTGCACAAGCCGGTACACCCACCGGTTTTACAGTCCAAGGAGTGAGCCCATGATCGGTAGCGTCAGCAACTACACGAGCTATACCAGCACCAGCAGCACACAGAACGCCCGCAGCCAACAACTGCAAAAGCAGCTGTTCGCCAAACTCGACAGCAACGGCGACGGCGCGGTGGACCAGGACGAACTGAACAGTGCCCTGTCGCAGAAATCCGGCGACGGCCTGCTGGTCAACCTGAGCAAGCAATTCGGCGATCTGGACAGCGACGCCAGCGGCAGCCTCAGCGCCGAAGAAATGACCGCGATGGCGCCTCCGCCGCCACCTCAGGATCAAGCACCGAACACCGACCTCGCCGACGCCCTGATCAGCGCCCTCGACGCCGATGGCGACGGCGCCATCAGCAGCGACGAACTGCGCAACGGCCTGACCAGCGCCGGCAGCAGCGCCGACAGCAACCAAATATTCTCGGCCCTGGACAAGAACAAGGACGGCACCGTCAGCCAGGACGAACTCACCGCCAGCCTCACCCCACCACCGCCACCTCCGCCGCAACAAGCCTCCAGCAACGAACTGTTCAGCCAACTGGATGCCGATGGTGACGGCAGCATCAGCGAGACCGAACTGAGCAGCGCGTTGCAAAGCAGCGACAGCGCCTCGACGAGTAGCACTGATACCAGCGCTGCATTGCTCAAGGTACTGGACAGCGACAGCAGTGGCGGCGTGAGCAGCGACGAACTGAAAGCGGCGCTACAGGCAGGTCGGGAACACCCGCCCGAAGAACAGACCGCCAGCACCCAGACCACCAGCGAAGCGCTGAACCGGATGATTGCCAACTTGAGCAAACAGTACTCGCTCGACAATGCCGCGCCGGTGGGCAAATACCTGAATGTGGCGACCTGAGATGAAGTCGTGATGGATGATCGTTTCCATGCAGTAGTGTGGGAACGGTCATTTGGGTGTAACCGTGAGAGGTTGGTTGCCTGATATGCCTCTTCGCGAGCAGGCTCACTCCTACAATTGGATGGAGTGCATTCAGTTGGAGATTGTTCGGCTATAAGGCCGCCTTCGCGAGCAAGCCCGCTCCCACAGTTGGATTGGGGGTGGTCAGTTGGAAATTGGTCGGCTGTAAGGCCGCCATCGCCAGCAGGCTGGCTCCCACAATTTTTAACTGTATGCACCGCACGCGGCGAAGCCGCCCCACTCAATGGCCGAGTGTCAGCTCGCCGAAAGCTCTTGATCTTGACCTACGGGCGACATCGGAAGGCTGAGTGGAGGGATTGATCCGGGGGTGGGAGCGCAGCGACCGTTTGGCGAAGCCAAACACAGCGAGAGGAGGTGCAGCGAAGCAAACCGTAGGCGCTGCGCCCGGATCAATCCCGGAGCGAAGGGACCCCGAGCCCCAGCGAGCGGGCCGAACGTAGGAGCAAGCGTTTTGGGTTACTTTTTAGGCGTTTGTAAAAAGTGACTCGCCGTAAGGGCGAAAC